>JBGAVW010000041.1:0-45623 GCA_044227925.1 Saprospiraceae bacterium
GTTATACCTTTTGCTGCATTGCTGATCATATTGCCATTATTGTCATATGTCATTGCACCGCTGGCCGCTCGGAATCCACCTTGAGTAGCAGAGGCTGCATCAGATATTGATGAAATTTTATTTGTACCGGCCGCATAACTATAAGTCATATTATCCAATAAAGCCTGTGTATAGCAAGCACCTGATAAATATAAACCATTTCTCTGATTGTTTGATATATTTCCTCTCAAATCGGCATAGGTGTATGAGGTATTATATCTGTTCGTGGCAGAAACAGTACCCGCATCATTTATATCTGAGTAAGATGCAGAAGTTATTCTCTGCAGTCCGTCGTATCCAAAGCTATATGCCTGCCTCTCTCTACCCCTAACTCGCCATAATGCCTGAGATATATTACCATCTTTTCTTAGCGTACCAGCCAGTCCGCTATGTAACACATCATATTGCAACTGCATATAAAAAAGATCCTTAGTGTCATCTGCTTGCCCAGTAGTCGTGGTTCCAGGATTTACTACTGAAGTGGTACAAGTAGGGAATGCGATATTAGTACCACCAAGAGAAGCTTGATTCATTACAGTGAGCCAACCTTGATCATTATAAGTATAATCTATACTTTGTAACCAGGCTACACCGCCAAAATGCTGATTGCGCTCGATCATTTCATTGCGGGCATTATAGCCGTATCGCGCAGTGTGCCTGTCCCGATCAAATCCCGAAGTTTCGGGATGAGCCTCGGGAATTTTCTGCTCCTGCGATAGATACAAAATAGTCATAGAGACGACCCTGAGCATCGTATACTCTGCGTTGATTAAAATTTTGTGGTGTAGTACCATTGGTACCCAATTTCAAATCTCAATCATCCAAAAATACGTACGATCATGACAATCCCAAAACAAAGTAGCAATATGCCCACCCCTTTGCGGACCCATATAATATGTGTTGGAGTGAGAAACTGTCGGAGCTTTTGAGCCAGGTATGCTTTGAGCGTATCGGTTACAGCCAGTACGGCAAGTATGCTGCTTAAAAATACAATCAATTGCGAGCCATGCCATTGATTGGGCAATACTACACCTCCGGCGATGCCTGCCCAGAAAAAAACGGTAAATGGATTGATGGTATTGAGTATAAATCCTTTCAGAAGAAATGAACTGTTGGTATGCAGATGGCTAAATAATACTTTATGCTCTTTTATTTTCTTTTCGTGATTAGTTAATTTATACCCTAGTTGTGGCCAAATATTCCCCACTCCAAAAATCATAAGCACTACTGCTCCGGCTAGCCCAGCCCAGGTCTTGAATCCCGAAATCGCAGTAATGTTTTCGATTGCAGCCAGGCTATGGTAAATAATGGTTACAAAAATGACATCACTCATCCAAATACCGGCTGCCACACTAAATCCCGCCAAAAACCCTTTTTCTATACCGGCTTGCAGGATAGCAAACAGCAATGGACCAATCAAAATACTAATGGTGAGCCCCAGCATGGCACCTTTTAATATGAGGTTATCCATAGGGCAGCAAATGTATAAAAAATCGAACTTGAAATTTTAATGGCATGGTGTTATGAAGGGTGTGAATAGCCAATCCCTATACTTCTTTTAAACTGTCTTTAAACTTCATTATTATCTCACCTAGGGTAAATCGATTCAATGAAGGATTGATTTTTAATAATACCGTATCTGCTGTACCATCATTTAATTCTATTCCTTTTTCCAACATCACCGATTTAAACTTGATCATGTTTGCTCCTTTGACGGTCATTTTTACAATATGTGATCCGTGATCAAACCTGCTGATGGATATTCGATCCTCTTTTTGCAATAAGGTAAAAAGGGATTCGGCAGTAGCCCATGCTTTTTTATATTCTGAGATAAAATCATCGGCATAGTGTAATGCAATGGCAGCGTAGGGCCAGGCTGCCGGCAGGCTTCCGCCAAACATGCGTCGCTCATGATAAAAATTAGAAGTAAATGCTTTGGAAGCAGCCAGTATAGCACCCGATGGAGCATTAAAACATTTCCATAATGAAGTATATACCGTATCAAATTGTCTTCCGTATTCAGCGGGACTTATATTAGTATGTGCTGATTGTACAAACAGGCGCGCGCCATCCAGGTGTAATTTTATTCCATTTTCTCTGGCCATGGATAGGATTGGTTTTAAGTTACCATCCGTATACAACCTATCTTGCAATCTTCTGACTGGAGTCTCAATAGAGAGGACTCCTATCTTTAACTCTACACGGCCTGATTTGGTCTTCTTTATGAGATAATCTAATTCTTCCGGCTTTATTTCTACCGATCCCTGCCCGAGTGGTATGAGATTCAGGTTACTGAGCGTCTGCGCGCAATCACCCGAATCATTGTAAAAATGAGATAATTCCTGCACCACCACCCTGCGGTTTTCTCCGGCGAGTTTGCGTACTGCCATATGATTAGCTAGTGTACCGGTGGGTAAAAAAACCGATGATTCGTGGCCAAGGAGTGTGGCAAACTTGGATTCTAATTCTTTTACCACTCCATCATTAGAATAATAGTCGGGTTTTATTTTGTTTTCATCGGCTAACCGCATGAGCAGGGAAGCATATTCTTTAGGCGTTAATTGTAGTCCGTCGTGTAAAAAATCAATGGTTACAGGCTCTTTATACGTTGTTTGATTTTTGGGCAGCGACAAAGGTGAGGCTGCAGCCATTACAGTACCCAGGCGGATAAATTCTTTTCTATTCATATCTTATCGAATGAGTGATTGGATAATCTAAGATAAGGATACTGGCCCCAAATGCGTTTAAGAAATACATTACTTCAACCCAATGAAGAAACTGCATTTTACTTTCAATCGTATTTATCCTTACGCTCCATCTCTCTTCTATTGTCTTTTGCTTTGATGGTCTCCCGTTTGTCAAATGCTTTTTTACCCTCGGCGAGATAGATTTCAAGTTTTATGATACCGCGATCAGAAGTGTATAACCGGTAGGGTACTATGGTCATGCCTTTCTCTTCTACTTTATTTCGTAGTTTTTTGAGTTCATTCTTTTTTAATAATAGTTTTCGTACCCTCAGGGGGTCGTGTACCGACCATCCGGAGTCTTGCTTATATGGGCTGATATGAAAGTTGCGAATAAAGAGTTCTGTGCCATCGAAATAGCAGTAGGCATCATTGAGGTTGGCAGTACCGGCACGTACCGATTTTACTTCGGCTCCGGCCAGCATGATACCTGCCTCATAGGATTGCTTAAAATTATACTCGTGCTGAGCCTTGCGGTTTTTTATTTCCATCAATAAGGGTTATAAAATTGCGGTGAATGTAAAAAAATAACAAATTTGTACATTATTCCGTTTAACTTTAAAAATGATCCAATTATTAGCCTCCAAAATACGGATACCCTTGCTACTGGCATTGGTTTTAATTTTCTCATGCCAGTCTGATCAGCAAAAATCGGCAGCCATAGGGGTAAAAACGGCATTGCAAGAACACAATAAAATAATGCCGGCACGATATAATGTCGCTATTCTGATCATGAACGGCGTTTTTAACACCGAGTTGGTAGCTCCGTACGATGTTTTTCAGCACACTCAATACAGGGAAAATATAAAAGCAATGAATGTATTTACTGTGGCCAATACCCGGGATATGATCAAAACATTTGAGGGCATGTATATAAAACCCGATTTTGATTATACCCACGATCCATTACCCAATATAGATATACTGGTAGTGCCTAGTGCAGAGCATCACCTGGACTCTGACCTCAAGGATTCTATCATGATCGACTGGGTGGCAGAAATCGGTAAAAAAGCCATGTTTGTAACATCTCATTGCGATGGGGCCTTTGTACTGGCGCAGGCGGGTTTGCTCAATGGACTTGCCAGTACTACATTTCCGGCGGATATCAAAAAATTTAAAGAAATGTTTCCCTCTCATCAAGTATATGATAATGTTCTCTTTGTACACGATAAAAATGTAATTACCTCTGCAGGAGGTGCAAGATCATTCGAAGCGGCATTATATTTGGTACAGCTATTATACGGTAAAGTAGTAGCTGATAAAATAGCCAAAGGACTGGTAATCGATTGGGATCTAAACCGTATACCAAAAGTAATCGTACATCAGGGAAATGGTTATTCAACATTATGAAAAGAAGTAGTAGACAGTTTGTTGGTATAAGTTTTAGCCTTTTTTTGACAGTCATTGCCATTGGGCAAAACCCCTTTGATATAAAAACGCCTGGTAAAAAACAAGAAAAACAGGTGATCAATAATACAACGACTCCGCCCCAATCCAAACCCGCAGAATCTAAGCCGGTACAGGCACCGGTACAAAAACCTGCTGAAAATAAAATTACTCCCCCTGTAAATACATCAGTGCAGCAGCAGCCTGGCCAATCACCTGCCGGTACTCCTGCTTCATCAGGTAACCCTTTTGATATAAAACCAGGTACCGGTTCTCAATCTGGCACGGTCATTCAAAATCAACCAAACCCTTCAGCTACTAATCAAAATCAATCACCCCCATCAAATAATGCAACACAGGAAATAAAGCCCACGGCCCCGCTGATCAATCCGGATGGAGTAAATAATCCATTTAATATAAAAGCAGGTGCGGATCCATCTACCCCATCCACTCCCGGCAATACTACCCCTACGCTGGTGGCACCGGATTTAAAAGATATTAAAAATCAGCTGGAAGATTTTAAAACAAGCACTATTCAGACAGAAGGCAGTATAAGTAAAAATACATGGTTTGTAATCTATATATTCCTTGTACTACTGGCAGGTATAGCTATCAATTTTAACCGGTCTTATCCACTGGCCCTGATGAAAGCTACCTACAATCAAAATCAGATGCGCATACTTTTTAAAGATGCATTTAAGGGTAATCATACATTTATTTTTGGCATCCTGTATTTTCTTTTTATAGTCAATGCAGGTATATTTTTATATCAAAGTTTCCTGATATTTAATATCGCGAAGATTTCTTTATTGTTTGCCATATTCATTGTTTTTATTACCTACTTTGTCAGGCATTTGGTTTTGTTTGTAATGGGGGTGATTTTCCCTATGACCAAAGAAGCTTCCTTATTTAGCTATACCATAGGCATATACAATCTCGCACTGGGTATTGCATTATTATTTCTCAATTCTGCCTTATTGTTTGTAGACCCGGAGACCGGAAAAATGTTGATATTCAGTGGACTTAGTATTGTACTCGTTTTATATGTCTTACGACAGGTACGAGGCCTGTTGAGTAATGTACCCAGTATCATCTCAGCTAAATTTCATTTTATTATTTACCTTTGCACCGTGGAAATAGCCCCTTGGCTACTTTTGTCGGGAATCCTCTTAAAGTAGATTCTGTATCGCATTGGTATTCAGGAGGTTATAATTAAGGTGAATTTGAATCAATCTATTGGAATGGGTACTACTGCTAAATCCTCTACTGAAAAATACAAAAAGGTCAAATCTATACTGGTCTCTCAGCCTAAACCTGAGCACTCTCCCTATGCAGTGATAGAAAAAAAATATGACCTTCAGATTGATTTTATACCCTTTAATCAGATTGAGGCGGTCACGGAAAAAGAATTCAGGAAAGCACGCATCAGGCCCGATGAATTCACTGCTGTAATATTTACAAGTAAGACTGCAATAGAGCATTATTTCAGGATGTGCGAAGAGATGCGCATTAAGGTAAATCCTGACATGAAATATTTTTGCCTTACCGAGGCTATTGGCAACTATCTGCAAAAATTTATCCTGTATAGAAAACGCAAAGTATTTGTAGGCACCAAAAGTATAGAAGACCTCAGTGGCTACTTTAATAAACATAAAAACGAGAAATTTTTATTACCCTGTAGTGATGTAGGGGCAAAAGATATACACGATTACCTGGCTACCAAAAACATAAAAGTTACCGAAGCAGTGATGTACCGGACCGTGAGCTGCGATCTCTCTCATCTTAAAAATATCAAATACGATGTATTGGTGTTTTTTAGTCCGCTTTGCCTGAAATCACTGTACGAAAACTTTCCCGATTTTAAACAGGATGAAACCCGTATTGCTGCTTTTGGTGCACATACATCCAAAGCAGTGGAAGAGCTGGGTTTACACTTAAATATTAAAGCACCTGCCCCGGATGTACCATCCATGAGTATGGCTTTGGAAAAGTACCTGACTTTTTCCAATAAATAAAACAACAGCCCGACGGACCCGTTTTAATTTTTATCTGTTTCTACTAACTAGGGTCAGCTGGTTAAGTACAATTTTTTTTAATTTGCCTTTCTTTCTTATTCCTTGTGGCTGATTTTTATTAGATTAAAATCTGCTGTACTGATTTTATAGTCCAATATCAATACCCAGACAATGTTTAGGGCCAAAGATGATTTCTGAGCCACAGGTAATATTTCAATAAAAGATCTCGAGTAATACAGATACATAATGGCATATATAGACATTAATAAAAGTACAGATAGCATTTTTACACCTATAAAAGGGGTTTTAAAAATAAATACGGTGCAATAAAAAAGGCTTACCAGCCCTACTGTTTCGGCGATCATTAACATAGTATCATGGTATGGTGTTACTGCTAAAAAAACAAAAAACATAGCAGCCACTCCAAAGTATTTTATTACTAAGCTTGCTGATTTGACCGGTATTTTTTGGGAAAACCGGATAAAAAACAGACTAAAGCTATATGATAAAACAAACATGCCCCCGGCAGCCCAAATGGGAGAGTTGCTTGCCTGGCCATTTATAGCTGTCCAGGCAAAAAGATTGCTGATATAATTATGTTGCCAATCGTACCCTGCCGAGTTTATGTTGTCTTGTGATCCACCGGGATAAAAAAGGGTAGATACAAAGAATAAAATCATGGATATCAATATGCCGATAAAAACACCGTGTTTTTTCAAAAGGGATATATATAGAAAATGACCTAATTATTTTTTTATCCTTTACTCTTTACTGATCCTGTATAAATTGCCTCCATCCGTCACGGTATACAATATTCCATTATGACAGGCAATGTCTCTAAACCGTTCTCTTTTATCTCCCAGTAACCATTCCTCTGCTTGTACTTTATTGTTTTTAATGATAAGCCTGGAGATATGACCGCCCCCCAGTCCACAGATAAAAAGATTGTTTTCCCATTCCGGTATTACTTTGCTTTTGTAAAAAGTCATGCCGCTGGGAGACAAAGTTGGATCCCAATAATATACCGGTTGTTCCATACCCGCCTTTTGTTGAATGGCATCTCCTACAGGTGATCCGCTATATTCTATACCATAGGTGATTATGGGCCATCCATAGTTTTTTCCTGGTTTGATAATATTTAATTCGTCCCCTCCGCGTGGGCCAAACTCTGCTTCCCATAAATCACCCGTGACAGGATGTATATCCAGGCTCTGTGCATTGCGTATACCGTAAGCATATATTTCTGGTCTGGCACCAGGTTGATTTATAAACGGATTACCGGGTGCAGGCTTTCCCTCTTTGGTTATTTTAAATATTTTTCCAAGGCAGGAGCTCAGATCCTGTGCTTGTCTTCTGCCTTCGAGTATCGATCGCTCACCGGTACTTACAAATAGATTTCCATCTTTATCAAAGATCAATCGGGATCCAAAATGCAATCCACTGCTCAGAGCAGGCGTAGCCCTGAAAATAACGGTTGGGTTTTCCACTTTTCCATCAGTTTCATTCAATTTGCCTTTGGCTACAGCCATGAGGTTTCCACTTTCCTGAGATTCCGAAAAAGACCAATACATCATTTTATTAGTAGAAAACATAGGATCGAGGGCCACATCAAGCAAACCACCTTGTCCACCCGATCTCACTTCCGGAAACCCAACGATCTTTTTCTGAATAGTACCATTAGCATCGAGTATCTGCATATAACCTGACTTTGCAGTCACTAAAAGTCTATTATCCGGTAATGGTATTATTGCCCAGGGGCTTTTTAGTTCATTATTGATTTTTTCTACTTTATACTTTGCTGTCGTTTTTGTACCAAAAATTCTTGTTTGCCCGGCAAAAGCAGGTTTGTAACTGGTATTGGCAGCCTGGGTTTCAAGGGGAGGGAGTTTGACAGTATCTCTAAGATTAACCCCGGCTATCGAATTTTCAATTGAATATGAAATAGGATTAGAAAATAAAAAATGAAAAAAAAGTACGGAAATATAAAATGCCATCTTATTTGAATTAATGAATTGGTAAAAATAAGAGCTTAAAATGATACCGGTCAATTTGATTGAAAGCTCTTCAGGAATATCTTCATCCATCCGGGCAGATCGAAGATCAGGTTCAGCCACATTTTTTTATTACCTTAGCTTTACTCAAATCCAATTAACATGAAAAGATTTACTCTGTTTTTTTTGCTTTCAATCACTTGCATCAGTATTTATGCTCAGGATAAAGCGGATGAAAAAGCAAACGCAATCATCCGTAAGCACGGGATGGATCAAAGTAAAGTAATGCAGTTTGCATCAAAAATAGTAGACGAATTGGGACCCAGGCTTACCGGATCAGATATGCTGGATAATGCCGGTGATTTTGTGATACTTGAAACCAAAAAAATGGGATTTCAAAATGTACATAAAGAACAATGGGGCCCTTTTGGAAGAGGATGGGAACTAAAACATTTTGAAATGCATGCAGAAAGTCCTGCTTATTTTCCCATCATTGCATATCCAAAAGCCTGGTCACCCTCCAGCAACGGTCATGTCACAGGCGAAGTAATATACCTTAATGCTGCAACCGAGGAAGAATTGGCTGTATACAAAGGAAAACTGGCAGGAAAATTTGTATTGTTGGATACCATCAGAGAAGTCAAAGAATGGTTTGATCCTTCCGGTACCCGATTTACATCAGATCAATTATTAAATATGGCCAATAGCCCAATGCCTGGTGCCAATACCGGAAGAGGAAATTTGCCCCGTAATTTTGGGCAAGGCAATAGATCTACACGTGCATTATGGGATTTGATTTACAATGAAAAACCATTGGCTGTATTGGATAGAAGTTTTAAGGGAGATCTTGGGACCGTATTTGTTTCCGGTGCCCGGGCCAAATCCGGATCAGCCTATGCTGCCAATGCTGAAGTAGTGCCCCAGGTAACCCTTGCTGTGGAACATTATAATCGTATTTTCAGGATGGTGCACAGTGGTAAATCTGTAAAGCTTTCTTTTGATCTCAAATCATCCTATAGTAATCCGGATGGTATGGAAAATAATTTTTTTGCAGAAATACCCGGAAGTGGTGAATTGAAAGATGAAGTGGTGATGTTTGGTGCCCATTTTGATTCATGGCATTCCGGTACAGGTGCTACCGACAATGGTGCAGGCTCCTGTGTGATGCTGGAAGTGGCCCGCATATTAAGTGAAACATATAAAGAATTAGGTATTCAACCCAAAAGAACATTGAGACTGGCTCTTTGGACGGGTGAAGAACAAGGCTTGCTTGGCAGCCGTGCTTATGTATCCCAAAAATTAGTAGTTCGTGATACGGGTAATAATATTAAAGCATTAAAACACGAGCATGCAAAAGTATCAGCGTATTATAATTTGGATAATGGCACCGGCAAAGTACGTGGGGTCTATCTGCAGGGTAATGATAAACTGTATAATACCTTCCGTACCTGGCTGGATCCATGGAAAGATCTCGGTGCTACCACATTAACTATGCAAAATACGGGTGGCACAGACCACCTTGCCTTTGATGCAGTGGGTATACCCGGTTTTCAATTCATTCAAGATGAGATCAGTTATTCGAGTAAAACGCATCATAGCAATATGGACAATTTTGATCACCTGATAGAAGCAGATCTTAAACAAGCAGCAACCGTAATAGCATCTTTTGTTTATCACACTGCCCAACGTGATGAAAAATTGCCCAGGAAGACACAGCCAAATGTAGAAGTAGAAAAATAAATATCAGCATAGAAAATACTGTTTCTTGTTTTTGCTTCTTTACATTTTAAATGCTTCTGTGACCATAGACTAGTACCCAAACTATATATCTCAAAAAAATTAGTGTTATAAAACGCTTAATTTTTTATCGCGGATTTACAAAGTGTATAATTTATCCTTTGATCTGTCTAATTCCCATGCTTTTTGTATCCGGAGGTAATTATAACAACTTGTATTTCAGTATACAATCAGTATTTTTGTACTAATTCATGAAGAAAATTTTAAGCTTAGTCATTTTCACTGTTTTATTGACCATAATAAACTGTAAAAAGTCAGAAAATAATCCATCAGCTAGTGCAGGTGAAGGAAAGCCTGCGACAACCGGTGTACCTCCCGGTGCCCCCGGAGGGCAAGGTGGCCAGGGCCAGGGCGGGCAAAACGGCCCCAAATACGATGCCATTATTGCCAGTTCCCGGATAATAAACCGCGTTATCACTTCTCCCGGGTCTATACTCGCAGAAGAAACTACTAATTTACAACCGGAGATTTCCGGCCGCCTCACTCATATATATTTTAAAGAAGGATCGTATGTACAAAAAGGGGCTCTTTTGGCGAGGTTGTATGATGATGATTTAAAAGCCCAAAGATCAAAACTTGAAGTACAGCTCAAAATAGCCATAGCCAGTGAAGGCAGGCAAAAAGAATTGCTTGCGGTAAATGGTACCAGCCAGCAAGAATATGACCTGGCTACATTACAGGTAAGCAATATCAAAGCAGATCTGGAACTCAATGCGGTGAGCCTTTCCAAAACGGAAATAAGGGCACCTTATTCTGGCCGGATCGGCTTGCGAAATGTGAGCCCCGGTGCCTATGTAACCCCTCAACAAATAATAGCAAATCTATCACAGGTAAATCTGCTTAAAATAGAATTTAATGTATTGGAAAAATATGCATCCGAACTGAAACCAGGTACTATAGTAAATTTCAGAACAGAATCTTCTGACAAAGAATATGAGGCCAAAATCACTGCATTCGAAAATACCCTTACCGACGATACCAGGCAGCAGCGTATACGAGCCCAGGTAGTTCGCCCCGATAATAAATTGACACCAGGCAGTTTTATCTCCGTCACATTTGGTTTAGGCAAAAACGATCCTGCTGTCATGATACCAACTCAGGCAGTAATACCACAAGCCCGGGATAAAAAAGTAATCCTATATAGAAATGGTATGGCCAGTTTTACCACTGTGGTGACTGGATATCGCGACTCATCAAATGTAGAAGTGGTAACCGGATTAAAAACAGGGGATACCGTTGTGACTTCGGGTTTGTTATCCATCAGACCCAATGCAAAAATCAATATCCAAATCAAATAATTTCAAACTAAGACCATCATGAATATTTCAGAATTTAGTCTTCGACGCCCGGTCTTTGCTATAGTACTCAATCTGGTCATCTTATTATTTGGTATTATCGGATTTAAATTTTTAGGTGTACGCGAGTACCCGATGATAGATCCCCCTTTTATCAATGTACGTACATCTTACCCGGGGGCTAACGCTGAAATTATTGAATCTCAAATCACTGAACCATTAGAGAAAACCATCAATGCCGTGCCCGGTATTCGAAATATAACTTCCAGTAGTTCCCAGGCCAGTAGTAATATCAGCATCGAATTTGAATTGGGCTATGATCTGGAAGAAGCCGCCAATGATGTTAGAGACAAAGTATCCCAGGCTTCAAGAAGTCTGCCTGCTGATCTCGATGCTCCACCGGTAGTTTCCAAATCGGATGGATTCGGCGATGCCATCCTCGGTATGACGGTGCAAAGCAATATCAGGGATCAGCTGCAACTAACTGAATTTTGTGATAATGTACTGGTGGAGCGACTGCAGACCATACCCGGCGTGAGCAGTATCCAGATCTGGGGCGAAAAAAGATACGCCATGCGCATCTGGTTACATCCTGACAAAATGAATGCATTTGGCATTACTGCAAAAGATATTCAAAATGCCTTGCAAAGAGAAAGTGTTGAAATACCCAGTGGTAAGGTAGCTGGTAATACGGTGGAGCTCAGTATCCGTACTTTCGGTCGCTTGAATACTGAAGAGGAGTTTAATAATGTCATTATCCGCAGCAATACAGAAGGCGTATTGAGACTGGGTGATGTGGCAGAGGTAATCCTGGGCCCGGAAAATGAAGAAACGGCCTTCAGAGCTAATAATGTACCGATGATTGGATTGGGAATAGTACCGCAGCCCGGATCCAATTTTGTTTCCATTTCAGATGAATTTTATAAGCGCCTCGAACAAATCAAAAAAGATGTTCCGGAAGATATAGTGACCAACATTTCTTTGGACAATACCAGATTTATCAAACGATCAATAAATGAAGTAAAAGAGACGCTGGCCTTATCTTTTGGATTAGTAGTAGCCATTATATTGTTCTTTTTCAGAAGTATTGGTATTGCATTGAGACCTCTATTGGATATACCGGTTTCTTTGGTAGGTTCATTTTTCATCATGTACTTATGTGGCTTTTCTATTAATGTACTGACTCTACTGGCAATCGTATTGGCGACAGGCCTGGTGGTAGACGATGGTATAGTGGTTACTGAAAATATCTATAAAAAGCTGGAGAGTGGTATGAATAAATACCAGGCCGCACGTGAAGGATCTAAGGAAATTTTGTTTGCTGTCATTGCGACTTCCATTACGCTGGCAGTAGTTTTCCTGCCGATAATTTTTCTACAAGGTTTTGTAGGCAGGTTGTTCAGGGAATTTGGTATTGTAGTGGCAGGTGCAGTATTGATATCCGCATTTGTATCGCTTACCCTCACTCCGGTATTAAATGTGAAAATGGCTACCAATGCGCACCATTCCTGGGTATACCGCAAGACTGAACCATTTTTCCAGGGATTGGAAAATGGATATAAATGGTTGCTTACCCAATTTATAAAAGTAAGATGGTTGGCCTTTGTACTCATATTGGTATGCGGTTACGTAATCTATAATATTGGAAATAAACTACCTACTGAGCTGGCCCCATTGGAAGACAGAAGTATATTCCGTATCATGGTCACCGGACCTGAAGGTACCGCATATGATCTGATGGATAAAAATATGATGCAAATCTCTGACCAGGTGATAGCCAGTGTACCTGAAGCCCGGTTAGTGATGGGATTTACAGCCCCCGGATTTGGTGGAGGATCGGTAAACAGCGGATTTGTAAGAGTAGTGCTCAAAGAACCCAATGAAAGAGATCGCTCACAACAGCAAATAGTGCAAACTATAAATCGCAACCTGAATAAGTTTACCGATGTGCGTATGTTTCCATCACAGGAACAAACAATCCAGGTAGGAGGTAGAAGAGGTGGATCCCAACCCGTACAGTTTGTTATTCAAAATAATGACTTTGAAAAAATTAAAGAAAAGCTGCCCCAATTCCTGAACGAAATACAGGAAAGCACAATACTTACTAATGCCGATGCGGATTTAAAATTTAATAAGCCCGAATTGAGAATCACTATAGACCGGTTAAAAGCCAGTGAACTCGGAGTAAGCATCAGTGACTTGTCAGAGGTATTGCAACTTGCTCTTAGTAATCGACGACTTGGCTATTTTATCAAGGAAGGTAAACAATACCAGGTGATGGCCCAGGTGGCAAGGGACGATAGGGATGACCCCAATGATCTTAAGAATTTTTATGTACGTAATAACAGGGGACAGTTGATATCATTGGATAATCTGGTCACCATGACCGAGGAAGTCACCCCCCCCACGCTATATCATTTTAACAGAATGAAAGCAGCTACCATCAGCAGCCAGCTGGCACCCGGCAAATCAGTAGGTGACGGTATAGAAGAAATGGAACGGATTGCTAAAAAAATACTGGATCCCACTTTTACTACAGCATTATCAGGTACCGCCAGGGATTTAGCTGAGAGCAAAGGCAATACAGGCTTTGCATTCATTTTGGCATTGATTTTAATCTTTTTGGTACTGGCAGCCCAATTTGAAAGTTTTATAGACCCGCTTATCATCATGATTACTGTGCCTCTTGCTATTGCAGGAGCCCTGATTAGTTTATATATGTTTGATCAGACCCTGAATATATTTTCACAGATAGGTATGATTATGCTTATTGGATTGGTTACCAAAAACGGAATATTGATAGTAGATTATGCCAATAAAAAACAATTGGCTGGTGAAGATAAAGTACATTCAGCCATCGATGCTTCCGTGATGAGGTTAAGACCTATTTTAATGACGAGCCTGGCAATGGCGTTGGGTGCATTACCTCTGGCATTATCATTAGGAGATGCAGCCACATCACGTATCCCTTTAGGAATTGTAATTGTGGGCGGGGTTTTATTTTCACTGGTACTGACTTTATTTGTAATACCCGCTATCTATACCTTCTGGAGCACAAAGAAAAAAGCAGTACGTGCCGAACTACAATAAATATATTTGTTTTATCAGATTCAACAGAATGAAGAAATCAGTATACATCCTTCTTGTTTTACTTATTATCACCGGTACTTCTATTGCACAGGAACCACTGAGTTTAAATGAGGCCATCGGCATTGCATTAAAAAGAAATTATAATGTACAGCTTGCCCAGAATGATGTGGAAATAGCCAGGGCTTCCAATTCATGGGCTGCCGCTGGTAAATTGCCTACCGCGAGTTTAAATGGATTTAATACGAATTCACTTACAAACCTCAATCAAAAACTGAATAATGGTACAGAGATCGTGCGAAACGGTGTGCGCAACAATACCCTGGGTGCTAATGGCCAGGTGAGCTACCGAATCTATGGCGGCAAACGAGTGAATATAATTAAAGAACGATTTAATTTGCAGGAGACATTGACCAATGAAGCACTCAAACAAGATATAAGTCAGACCATTTTTGATGTGACCAACAGGTACATCAATATCAACAGATTGATCAAACAGCGCAATGCCATTGTAGAGACCATTTCCTTTTTCGAAGAACGGTCTAAACTATCCAAATCAAGGTTTGAAATAGGTACAGCCGGTAAAAACGATTACCTGCAATCACAGGTAGATCTTAATGTGCAACGGAATAATGAAATCAACCTTATAAACAATATCCAATTGGCCAAAATGGATCTGAATGAAATACTGGCACGTGATCCCAATACGCCTTTTACAGTAGATGATATCAATATACCTGAAAACCTGCCATCTAAAGAGGAAATGCTGCTTGCCATCGATAGCCTCAATCCCCAGATAACCCTGCTGCGATACAATAAAAAAATACTGGATCAAAATGCGTTGGAAATAAAAGCATTACAAAAACCCAGTGTGTTCGTCAATGGCGGTCTTAACTTTAATTACAATAATAATACTGCAGGTTTTAATTTATTTCAACAGACCTATGGTCCCACTGCCGGATTTAATATTTCTTTTCCCTTATTTACCAATCCGATAGCAAAACAGCAGCTACGAATAAATCAATTGCAACATAAAAATCAGGATCTGCAATTGGAATCTATGAAACAATCACTTTGGTCATTTGCCGCGGATGCTTATCAAAACTTTGAAAATGCAAAAAACCTGATTGCCCTGGAAGAAGCTAACCTGGAAATCATCCGTGAACACAATAGCATTGCTATGGAACGTTTTCGTAAGGCATCCATCACCACAGTAGAATTGCGACAGGCTCAACTCAATCTCGTAGAAGCACAAAATCGCATCATCAATGCCCGTTTTGTATTAAAGCAAAGTGAATTACAGATACTATGGGTAATGGGTAGATTGGTGGCAGAATAGATTTACATAGTGCAGTATACTCAAATCACTCTCATCCATCATTATGGATTGTAACCGGTATATCTGTAGCATACATGCTACATCCTTTAAATTAGTTGTCCGAAGTAAGCAATAAATTTATATCAGTATATTTTATTCCAAACCGCTTAGCCAGGTATTCGTTAGTAAGATGACCATTATAGGTATATACTCCGTGCCGGAGGCCTGGATTGGCATACAACATTTCATCTATACTTTGCATCTCAGAGGAAGCAGATAGAAGTGGGGCTATGATATTGCTGATGGCGGATGATGATGTGCGCGGTACTTTGGATGCTATATTGGGTACACAATAATGAATCACTCCGTGTTTTACAAATGTAGGATGATCGTGTGTAGTCACCTCCGATGTCTCAAAACACCCACCCTGATCTATACTGATATCTATGATCACCGAACCTTGTTTCATCTTCATCACCATATCTTCTGAGACTACCATCGGTGCACGACCTGTCTTGGAGTGTATGGCGCCGATCACGACATCAGCACTCTTGATTTGATATTCAAGATATTTTGGATTTAATACTGATGTATGCAATGGTATTCCAATACTGTTTTGCAATCGCATCAGTTTATAAATGTTATTATCAAATACACGTACTGAAGCTCCCAGGCCAAGAGCCGCTTTCGTGGCGAACTCACCTACCACTCCTGCACCGAGTATCATCACCTTGGCAGGTGGTATACCGGCAATACCTCCTAGCAATACACCGCGGCCCTGGCTGGTCACGGATAATAATTCCGCTGCTGTAAGCACTGCACTAAGTCCTGCGATTTCGCTCAATGCCCTTACGATCGGAAAACTATCATTGCGATCTTTAAGGTATTCCATTGCAATAGCGGTAATGCGTTTATTACGTAAGGCATTCAGGTATTCTTCTGATACCAGTGGCATGTGTAAGGGCGATATGATTACCTGGTCACCGGGCATGAGATCGATTTCCTCGGTAGTGGGAGGTACTACCTTGAGTATGATATTGGCTTTAAAAATTTCTTCTTTAGAATGTACTACTTCAGCTCCTGCTTCAGAGTATTCATTGTCTTGATAAAAAGATCTCTTGCCGGCACCTTTTTCGATCATTACCCTGTGGCCCTGAGCGGTAAGCATGCCTACGGCATTCGGTGTGAGCGCCACGCGATTTTCCTGCATGCGTTCCTCTTTGGGTATACCGAGAAACATTTTGTTATCCCGGCCATATACATCCAATAATTTTTCCTGTGGAGAAAGTACCTCTTGCTCCATTGCTTCTCTTGCCAGCTGTTTACTCAATTCATTTACCATGCAACGGGTGATTAATTAAAAAGGGAGGTGAATTTAATAAAAAATACTGAGGTAGTACATTAGTCCATGTCCCTGTATGCAATCTATTAAAATAAAAACTCCATTTAACTAAAGGCATATACCCTTGAAGGTAGTTATCCAACATTGGTTTACCTGTTCTTATCAGCAATTAAGCCACTTTACGGGGTCTTCCCCTTTTCTTTTTTGCAGGTCTTCCTCTTTTCTTTACCATTTTGGGGATAATGAGTTCAACATTTTTACGTGGCCTACCTCTCCTGCCCTGGTTTTCAAATTTTATACCAGAGGTAATCAGAGCTGGCCTTCCTCTTTTTTTACTACCTGTTTTTATTACTGTTGAATTTTTTCTTGGTCTTCCTCTTCCTTTCTTTTTAGCAGCTGGAGTAATATCAATAATTTGTTTTTTAGGTCTGCCTCTTCCTTTTTTAGGAGCAATAGTGATATCGGCGTTGATTTTTTTAGGTCTGCCCCTTCCTTTTTTGGGTAAAGAAACTACATTGGGGTCTTGATTTTTTCTTGGTCTTCCTCTTTTTTTCTTAGGGACCGTACTTAGTGAAATGGATTTTAATGAACTGGGTCTGCCTCTTTTCTTTTTTATAGTGGTTGCATCAGCATATCGGCTAGTTAAATACTGAAGTATACGAGTGGCATCAGCAGTATCTAATGCATCGAGTAATTCAGCACAAGTAGACAACACGTTAATATCAAGTGAATTTGGCATGAGTAAAATAATTAATTAATTAGGTTAATTGTATGATAATAAAATTGAATAACAAAGGTACCCATTTTAAATTTAATTACTTCTATACTTAACCGACATGAAATGAATTTTAATACATTTACCGGATGACTTTAGCAGAAATAATTAATAAGAGAAGATCAATAAGAAAATTTGATATCAATCATGATTTTGATCACGCAGTCGTAACTAAATCATTGGAATTAACTTTACTGTCTCCCAATAGCTCCAATCTGCAAACCTGGGAGTTTTATAGAATTAAAGATAAAAATAAGATAAAGAGCCTGGTCCCTTTGTGTTTGAATCAAAATGCTGCCCGTACTGCTTCTGAACTGGTGGTATTTGTTTCACGGAAAGACTTATGGAAAAAAAGAGCAGACTTGCACCTGAATACTATTTTAAATGAACAAGCACAAGGACTCGGTGATGAGAAGAAACATCAAAAAGGGATACGGTACTATAAAAAGTCTATTCCGTTTTTATATAAAGCAGGATGGTTGCATGTATTCACCGTCATTCGCTGGGCACACTTAGTATACCAGCATATACGAGGTAAGTATTTAATCAATTGGGTTACTTCCAGTGACACGCGAGTCGTTTCGCATAAATCCATTGGCATAGCCGCCGGGTATTTTATGCTGTGTATGACAGACCAGGGTTATGATACCTGCCCTATGGAAGGAATAGATGAAATAAAAATTAAAAAACACCTTCATTTACCCTCATCATCCGAGATCAGCATGATCATTGCCTGTGGAAAAGGATTACCTGAAGGTATATATTATGAAAGAAAAAGATTATCCTACGACGAAGTCGTATTTGAAATATGATCCGGTAATAGACCAATAAAGAATGTATTTTTGAAAGTATGAAACTCAGATTTGCTGGTATTTTTTTTCTCTTTTTATATAGCCTTATTTCATTTACTCAAAGCCGGAATCTTTCCTTTTATGGCAATAATCTCCGGGACCACCTGCTTATTAAACAACAGGATATGGTAGGCAGAGTGACCAATGAGGATATTACAGGCAGTCCTTACTATAAAGATTCATTTTCCACCGCGACAGTCAATACTATCCATACTTTATTTAAAGGAGTTCCCATGCGGTACAATGTACATGAAGATTATATGGAGTTTCAGGATAATGGCACTACTTTTATTCTGGATCCTAAAATAGAAATACGGAAAATACTATTAAATGATCAGGTATTTTCAGTAGAGCCATACGACGACCATGGAAAAATCAAACTGGGATATTTTTTTGAACTGGATAGTAATGGCGTGAGGTTATTAAAGAAAAAGGTTATCCGCTTTCAGGAACGAATACCCGCTAAGGCATTGCAAGGTTCGTCGACGCCCCCAGCCTATATACCCGGAGCAGACCAGTTTTATTATCGTATCCCCGGACAGGCTGCCCTGCCTATACATAATGTGAAGAAAATGATAGAAGATTTTCCAGATCATAAAAAAGAATTATTCTCCATGGCTAATCGGCACAAAATAAAATCAAACGAAAAAGATTTGACAAAGTTGTGGGAATATTATAATAAAATCAGGATCAAAAAATAGATACAGAAGCTATTTACTTGATTTTTTCTTCAACCATCTCTCCTTATTTTCAACAATAGAATATTCTATGATTTCTTTTATTAGTTTTTTAGGTAGGGGCGCCTGTATTGAAAATCGTAAGGTTGATTTTCCACTTTTATAGGGTATCAGTTTGTCTTGAAATGCTTCATTTCCTTTAGGAATAGGATACATGCCGACATGCTTTTTATTTCCTGAAAAATAAATCAGGTAGGTGTCATTTAATATGAAGGCAGGAATGCCATATTTGATGTTTTCAGTTGAAGTGGGTGCTAATTTTGAGATGATGGAATGTATTTCTCTTAATTTTGATTGAGTTTCTGATGGAAACGAATCAATGTATTCCTTTATAGTTTTATGGTTTTGCATGTAGAATTGATGGTAATATGTAATGATGTATTTAAAAGGACAGTAATTTAAAAATAAAACGAAATACTGCTAAAATAGATTTTACTATCCAGATTGAAAAAACTATAGACATTTGCCCTTCGTATATAAGAAAACTACTTTATGAAATTAAGTGTATTATTTATTGGTATAGCTCTTATTTTTTCGTGCAGCGGTCCGCGTATAGCACTTAATCCTGATAGAAGAATAGATTACAGCAATATCGATTCCTGGGCTGCTTTGCCTCAAAAGCAAGATCTTTCTGATTTATCACCCGAAGGGCTGAAACCGGTAGAAGACGGCGGAGTAGATATTTTCTTTTTATACCCTACCTCACTATTGGCTAAAAAAGATCGAAAATTGCATAATGCCCCTATTGATTACAAAAAAGTAAATGACTTTACCGACAAAACAGCTATGAAGTACCAGGCTAGCCTTTTCAATCAGGTAGGCAGAGTCTATGCACCCAGGTACAGGCAAGCACACTATCACGAATATTTTTCAGCTGATAAAAATGTAGCCAGGCAGGCATTTGAATTGGCATACCAGGATGTACACGATGCATTTCAATACTACCTTGAGCATTTTAACCAGGGAAGGCCCATAATCATTGCAGGTCATAGTCAAGGCACCTCCCACGGCATGAGGTTACTAAAAGATTTTTTTGATGGCAAACCATTACAGGAAAAACTTGTTGTTGCCTATTTGCCCGGAATACCCATACCTCTGGATTATTATTCAAATATCCCTATTTGCACTACTGCCGAAGACCTTGTCTGTGTAAATAGCTGGAGATCCTATAAACACGGTTACTCGCCCCGTTTTCTGGCCACCGAAAAGCCAACAGTGGTCGTAAACCCAATCAACTGGACCCGCGATACCGTACGGGTAGATAAATCAAATAATAAAGGAGCGGTATTGCGAAAATTTGACAACGGGGTGTTAAAAGGGATTGCCGATGCTCAAATATATAAAAATATACTTTGGATACACAAACCCAGGTTTCCGGGTTCATTTTTATATTGGAGCAAAAACTATCATGTGGCGGATTTTAATTTCTTTTATAAGGATGTACAGGCAAATGCAATATATAGAAGAGATTTATATCTCAAGAAATAAAAACGGTCAAAATGGAAAAAGTGAATATAGGTCAAAAACTAGCTCTGTTTCATGATTATTTTAATCCACGTATTGCTGGTGAACTGAATGGTCAACATGTAAAATTGGTAAAATTTAAAGGAGAATTTATATGGCACCATCACGATCACGAAGATGAATTATTTTTTGTGGTAAAAGGAGAGTTTGACATGCAGCTGCGCGATAAAACGATTACAATTAAAGAGAATGAATTTTTAATTGTTCCCCGTGGGGTAGAACACAGACCGGTAGCCAAAGAAGAGGTAAGCATCATGTTGTTTGAACCAGCAAGTACTGTGAATACCGGGGGTGAAAAAAATGAGCTGACTCGGGAATGGTTGCAACGAATCTAAATTGAGATTACTATCGAATCCATTGGAATCGGATGCTTTCATAACATTATCCTAACAGTTTAGTGATATGTTTTATTTACATCGCTTATGCTTAATACATTCCCTTATATTTGTAAGCTATAATTTACTTAAGATTTTTTAGAATGAATAAGCTGTACTTTGTCATCGTCTGTATTTTATTCATACCGGTTGTAACTGTGGCACAAGACACCCGGCTGGCAGAACAATATTACCAGGATGGCGAGTATGAAAAAGCAGGTATACTCTTTCAGAGACTTTTGGATCAGTCCAAAGCCAATACTCATTTTTTTAACCGACTTACAGACTGCCTGGTCTATCAGGATAAGATCGATGAAGCCGAGTCTTTGGTAAAAAAACAATTAAAATCCTTTCCTGATGAATCTGCAAATTATGTAGTATATGGTACCCTCTTAGAAAAAAAGGGCCAACCGGATCTGGCCAAAGAACAATTTAAAAAAGCCATAGACAAATTACCTGCTGACAGATCAAAAATTACAAGCCTGGCAGGAGGGTTTATCAATCTTTCAAAATACGATCTTGCAATAGCTGCCTATGAGAAAGGAATGAAATTGTTTAATGACAAAAACATGTTTCCTTATCTTATTGCAGACATGTATCGCCGCAAAGGAGAAATGCCCAAAATGATTGAATATTACCTGATAAGTTTGAATGCTGATCCTCAACGTGCCATTACTATTCAATCTATGTTTCAGCGTTCGTTTCAGCCATCAGACTATCTCGAATTACAAAAACAGTTGTATGCCCATATACAGGCCTCTCCTCAGGAAATTCATTACCCGGAAATGTTGCAATGGGCGCTGCTTCAGTCAAAAGATTACCTGGGTGCACTGCGCCAGGCCAGAGCCCTCGATCAGATGCTCGGTGAAAACGGAAGCAGGATATACCAGATAGGTCAAATTGCTGAATCAGCACGGGAATGGGATGCTGCCATCAAAGCATATGAATACATCACCAAAGAAAAAGGCCCCCAAAACTCTTTTTATATCGAATCCAAAAAAGAAGCACTGGCCTGCAAACGAAATAAGATAAAACTATCTGCCAATTCAAATACGATACAGGAGTTGCAAGGCCTGGAACGCGATTACGAAACATTTATCAATGAATTTGGTAAAAACAGGAGTAGTGCCGCACTCATCATAGAATATGCAGAACTGGAAGCTTTGTATATAAATAATATGCCTAAGGCGATAAAAATATTGGATGAACTTATTAATCTTCCTAATATACCACGCAATACACTGGCACAGGCTAAGCTTAACCTGGGTGATTATTACCTCATTCAAAATGAACCCTGGGAAGCCACATTACTTTATTCACAAGTAGATAAAGCGTTTAAGGAAGATCAGTTGGGTGAGGAAGCCCGCTATCGCAATGCCAAGCTTTCGTATTACAATGGTGATTTCACCTGGGCCCAAAAACAATTTGATATACTCAAATCAGCAACATCCAGATACATCAGTAACGATGCAATCGACTTGTCTGTATTCATTATAGACAATATGAAAGGGGATACGGTAGCCGAAGCCTTAGAATATTTTGCTGCTGCCGAACTTTTAAATTTTCAAAACAAACACGACGATGCGCTGGAAAAGCTTGATTCTATTTTATTTATATTCCCCAATCACGACATCACTGATGATGTATTATATCAAAAAGCCCATATCTATGCTCAACTCAAAAAATGGTCAGATGCGATCCCGCTATATGAAACCCTGATAGAAAAACACAAAGAAGGCATACGATGTGATAACGCACTCTTCGAACTGGCTGAAATCTATGATCATAAACTCAATCAAAAGGACAAAGCCAAAGAGCTGTATGAAAAACTATTCCTTGATTTTAGTAATAGTACATTTGCTGTAGATGCCCGCAAAAGATTCAGGGTATTGAGAGGGGATAAGATCCAATAATCAATTACGATATTGTCTTATTTCGTAGATCCTAAAATCGAATATTTGTAATCGTAGATCCTACATTCCCCAATTACTCTTGAATAAAATTTCTTTTTACCAATTTTTCGTTTTCAAATATTGAATAAGCTCCGTCAAAAAAGCGTTTGATGTTGCTTTTGGCTTTTACATCCAAGCCATCACAGTCGTCTACCGTTTTGTAGATGGCCTCCTTTTTTTCTACAAAAAATTTGGCAGTACTGAGTGCATCGGACTCGGTCACGCCATGTCCCATAAAATACCTCTCTTCTATAGATTTAATGGGTAATGATTCATGCGGTATGGCATAGGGTGCGCCTACCAGGGCAGCATAATCAAAATCATAGGCTATTGGTATTACTTTGGCTACGGAAGGTACCTTGATCATCTCTATATTATGCTTATTGGGGATGCTCCAATCGGTATTGCCAATCAAATACTGAAAAAATACCATCTTCATGTAGGTGTCTTTATCTAATGCCGAAGTCATTACTCGTCCGGATTCAATGATTTTTGCTTTTACTCTATCGGCAATTTCCCCTTCGTCTTCAATGATCAATGCATTGAGTGAATATTTGAGTTTTCCTTCCTGAATACATTCAAATTTTACTTGTTTATGAAGGATAAAATAATCCGGGTTGATTACTTTATATATTTCATAGCCAAGTTTTTCCCGCATGAGGAGTTCATTATTGACATTACCCTCTTTGCACTGAAACACTACCTTGAGTTTATCAATAGCTGTATCCAATTGAGCTTTCTCAAGGTCACCGTTTTTAAAATCGATTTTGATCGGAGGAAAATAACAGACCTGTTTTCGCATATTACCACGGGCCCGGATGCGCACATCGTATGATATCGTTTTGTCTCCGCAGGGCATCTCTATTTTGGCCGGGAAATAATCTTCAGTCATTTTTTGATTGATGACTTTATTCCAATTGGCCTCCAGTTTGATAGTGGGTATACCGGCAGCACTGTAGATACAGTCAAAAATGGATTTTGGATTTTGGCTGGTTACTTGTAGAGTAAGTAATACCAGAAGCAATAAAGTAAGTTTTCGCATGATACCTGCAAATTTAATCGTTATTTAAAAAACCGTAATAAAATTTCAACCAATCGTTTTGTATTGGAATTAAACGGCGGGAAGAATAATAAAGTAGATGGCCAGGGTATCCATTGATTGATCACCGCTTTGGCATTGGAAAACTCTTTAAATGAATAAAAACCATGTGATTTGCCCATGCCGCTGTGATTAATTCCTCCAAAAGGTAAATTGTAATTAAAGTAATGAATCTGGGTTGTATTTATACACATATTTCCGGAACTGGTTTCTTTTCTCACCCGTTTTTTTGTACTGAGATCACTACTGAATAGAAAAAGAGACAGCGGTTTTTCACCCGCATTTATATACTCAATTACCTCATCTATTTTTTTATATGATTTAATAGTACATATTGGGCCAAATATTTCATCGTGATCAATTGCCATATTTTTATTGGTACCGGATAGAATTACCGGTCCTATCAATGTATCCTCATCTTCACCGGTTCTGTATTCTACTTTAGCTCCCTTTGATATGGCATCTTCCAGTAACTCTTTTACCCTTTTTGCTTGTCGCAAATTTATAATTTGGCAGTAATCCCCATTGGCCAAAGAATGTACATCCGATCCGGCCCTGGATTTGAACTGACTGATCATTTTTTCAATAAATAATCGCTTTCGGTCTTCATGTACAAATATATAATCCGGAGCTATACAGTACTGACCACTATTGAGTAATTTATTAGATGAAGCAAAAGTGGCGGCCAGGTCCAGGTCACAGGTGTCGTCTACGATCATAGGTGACTTTCCTCCAAGCTCGAGGGTTACCGATGTTAAATGTACAGCAGCAGCTTTCATTACCAATTTTCCTATTTGAGGGCTTCCGGTAAAAAAAATGTGATCAAACCTCAACGAAGTAATGTATTTTGATACATCGGCATCGCCTTCAATCACGGAAGCTTCCTGCTCGCTAAAAACGTTCTCAATTACTTTTTTTACAACTGCAGTGGTATAAGGAGTAAATTCAGATGGTTTTATTAAAGTCACATTTCCGGCAGCATAAGAATGCAATAAAGGCATGATCGTAAGATGAATTGGGTAATTCCAGGGCGATATGACCAGCACTTGTCCTTTTGCTTCATACTGTATATAACTATTGGCGCCAAACAAAAACCAGGGAGTTCCTACTCTATGCTTGGATACCCAGGCATTCAGTTTATTGAGTAAATAATTAATTTCATTAAGGAGTACCAAAATTTCTGCCAGGTCTACTTCAACAGCCGGTTTGAAATAGTCTTTATACATGGCATCCCTGAATTCCTGTTGGTGTGCTATGATCTCCTGTTTTAATTTTTTAATCTTCGCTTTCCGTTCGTGGACGGAAGTCCTGGCAGCAGCAATTCTATAGGATTGTTGTACAGAATACAGTCGATCTATTTCCTCTTTGCTTGTATTATTTGAAATTTCAAATGGCCTTATATCGGGACTAGCTGTCATCGGTTGATTAAAAAAATTCGCAGTGAGTAAAGATACTCATTAGAACCCGATATTGGATAATGGAGGTGCTGAATGTATGGATGCCCATTTTGCTGTGGTATCCATAATTCTCCACCGGCATGGAGATAGGGGCTGGTATTAAAATAGATCTGTTGATATAGTGGAATTTAACCTGCATTTTGTTATCTACATCACCAATTGGATGCTGGCGATATGAATGGGGATATTCTCTCCTTATTGTAGCGAATCCTGCAAAATCCAACCAATCTTCTTACCTTTGTACCAACAAAAAATTTAGCTTACCAAAATGGATATTTTCGAGAGAATTCGCAACAATATGGGGCCGCTGGGCCAATATGCTGATATCGCAGAGGGGTATTATGTATTTCCAAAGCTCACCGGCGAAATAGGCTCACGCATGAATTTTAACGGTAAAGAGGTGATCTGCTGGAGCATTAATAATTATCTCGGCCTGGCCAATCATCCTGAAGTGCGAAAAGTAGATGCGGATGCATCTGCAGAATGGGGTCTTGCTTACCCTATGGGCGCGCGACTCATGACAGGGGAGACGGATCAACATCTTCAGCTCGAAAAAGAGTTGGCGGAATATGTGCATAAAGAAGCGGGTTGTCTGCTTAATTATGGCTATCAGGGTATGGTTTCCTGTATCGACTCTCTGGTAAGCAGAAGGGATGTAATATTATATGATGCTGAAGGTCACGGATGTATCATAGATGGCGTGCGCCTGCATATGGGTAAACGCATCGCCTTCGAACATAATAATATAGAGTCCTTCGAAAAACAACTTATCCGTGCTACTAAAATGGCAGAAGAAGGGGGGGGAGCAGTGCTTGTAATCTCAGAAGGGGTTTTTGGTATGCGTGGCGACCAGGGAAAACTAAAAGAAATAGCGTCTTTCAAAGAAAAATATAAATTCAGGTTTTTAGTAGATGACGCCCACGGCCTGGGTACGCTGGGGCCAAATGGGGAAGGCGCCGGTGTAGAACAAGGGGTACAGGACGATATAGACATATATTTTGGCACTTTTGCGAAATCTTTTGCTTCTATAGGAGCATTTTTGGCAGGTCCTCCTGACATTATCCGCTTTTTAAAATACAATATGCGATCGCAGATTTTTGCCAAGTCCTTGCCCATGCCGCTAGTAATAGGAGGTTTAAAGCGATTGGAGCTGATCCGCAATAATCCTGAGTTTAAACAAAAACTGTGGAAAATAGTAAATGCATTGCAAAATGGATTGAAAGAGGCCGGCTTTGATATAGGCATCACCAATACCCCGGTAACTCCTGTATTTTTAAAGGGCCATCCATTTGAAGCTTCACAGTTAGTACATGATCTGCGGGAAAATTATCGTGTTTTCTGTAGCATGGTAATGTATCCGATGATCCCCAAAGGTGAAATTATATTGCGTGTAATACCTACTGCTGCCCATAGCCTGGAAGATGTGCAGATCACATTGGAAGCGTTCAAAGCGGTAAGTGCCAAACTAAAAAATGGTGAGTACAAAGCAGAAGTGCATAATCCGGTGATGGAGAAAGAAGGGGTAGTGTAGATAGTAATATTCAATTTTATATCCTGTATTATGCATTCTGTATTGGAATGACTTTTTAATAATATGAATATTGAAAGCTATTTACACAGAATCAAATATACTGACCCGATATATACCGATAACCACACCCTTATAAATTTACACCAGCATCATATTTATTCGGTTCCTTGAAAACCTGGATATTTATTATAAGCGCATATTTACTATTGAACCTGAACACCTATTTAAAAAGGTAATTAAAAACTACAGAGGCGGGTTTTGCTACGAATTGAATTTGTTATTTGTTCAATTATTAAAAACCCTGGGCTTCCAGGCAAGGATAATCTCTGCCAGCATATTTGATGATTTTGGAAATGCGGGACCCGAATTTGATCACATGGCTGTTTATGTATATACGGACAGGCCGTTTCTGGCAGATGTGGGATATAGAGATTTATTCATTCGTCCCCTGGAGATAAAAGAAGGGAGCCAGTACGACGGGTCTAACTTCTTTAAACTGGAGAAAATGAAAGAAAATGAATATTTAGTATATATGTCTGATGATGGCAAGAGCTATAAATTAAAATATTCATTTCATACCGAAGAAGTATCAGCAAATAGTTTTGAAAAAATATGTTTCGATAAACAAGTAAATCCAAACTCTTATTTTGTAAAAAATCTCATCTGCACCAAACCCACTAAATCAGGACGAATAACCATTTTTAATAATAGATTGATTGAAAAAAGGAATAATGAAAAAATGGAAAGCCAAATCGAAAACGATGATCAGCTCAGATCAGCACTGGAGATAAAATTTGGAATTAAAATATAGTTCAGTACATGGGTATCAATTGACCCTAAAAGTCTTCCTGATACACTACTTTACCAGAACCTTCAGACAACTTTACATAATCTACAGACCCGGTACCCTGGAACCGGTATACGATCCCAGCAATTTTATAATTCAATAGGGGATTTTTTACCTGATATACTATTTCATTATTTACATAAAATAAAATTTGAGACCGGCTCGCTACAGACTTCATTACAACAAAGTCATCAAAATCAACACCAAATCCGGAAAGGTCATTGGATTTTCCCGAAATCGATTCGCCCAAAACAAATAAACTATTTTCTGAGATGCACCCTTTTTTGGATAATGGAATCGTTATGGCGGATCCTTCACATAGGATGCTGACCCATACCTTTTGACAAACAGCAGCCCCAATATTGTATTCACTGCGGATGGATGTTTCTAATACAAATTCATCAGAAGTGATGCTGCCAAAATCCCTTACATTGGAATATCTGACTACGGGAGTATTGGGTTGTAATTGAATATTATAGGATTTGATATTTTCTATAGAAAGGCCCATAACACCATCTTTTTTCAAATCATTGCTATCCAGATAGATGGGCACAGGTTTTTGCTCTACAAATGGAATCCAGCCATTGGACTGAATAAATAAATCATGTTCTTTCATTATTTTATCCCCTACTACTAATTTGGCTTTGAAATACCCGGGATAATAGTATATAGAAGTATGCTGATTCTGGTTTTTAGGGACCTGAGTACTGAGGTCTTTATTCCAGGATTGTTGAATAAAAACGCTATCTGTAGGTGATTTACTGGCATCATATTCAAATATGACTGAATTGGGCACACCTGTCGTGATCACTTTTTTACTTGAAAATGCAAAATCATCAGATGATAGTTTTGATCTTTTAACTGATTTACCGGTAATAAATGAAAGGAAAAGAACTCCAATGAAGATCAGGAGGGCTGCTATTGCGCCATAATTGATTTTTTTAATCAAAGGTTGATTAGTGGTTAATTCAGGTTGTTCGTTCCGGGTAGATGGGTCAGCAGATCCATGCTGAGAGATTGGCATATTCTGATTTCTAAAATCCCGCCAGTTTTCATATCCGACAAATTGTGCTAATGTATTTAATGTATTGACCGTAGGGGCAGAATCATATTTCAGTTTACCCCAGATTCGTTTTAAGGTTACTGCACTTAGTTGCACATTGGTCTTTTCAAATATCTTTTCAGATAGATCTTCAAAATCTTTATTCTTCCAGTTTTCATGATTTCCCCAGCCTAGTTGATTACTAATGCTGTTTTTTAAGTTTTCGATCAATAGATTTTCACTTTCCATATATAGTTGATATTCAATTCTTAATTGGGTTGTCCGAACTTGTTCAATCTTGTAACGATTTGTAATGGTGATCAGATGAAAAATTACCTAACATTGAATTCTTAAAAAATTCACGAAAATAAATCCTCAAATCAATGATAACTTTTAAAAATTCCTTAAAATTAATGCTGATACACATATTCATATATTCTGCTATCAGTGTAAACGCCGGAGAGAAGGATATTAATTACCAAAAACCTAAAATGTGTTGGGTAATAGAGGATAATATCCGAGTTGCTCAACCTGTAAAAATTCGCTTCTATATACTTAAAGATACTGCAATACAGGTATATGAAGAGGAATTAATCTCATCATGTATACTGGACTTAAATTACGAATCAATGTTAAAACTAAACCTCGCAATGGCCGAAGTGTATAATTTTTATTCAAAAGACTTGCTTGAATCCAATTCAGGAATAGTAAGCAGGTATCTGAATCCGATTCCCTGTCGTAATAATTTATAAAAAAATCGCTATATGAATTTTAAACAGTCATTCATTAAAACTATTCTTATTCTAACTGTATTTGGCACAGCTCATGCTCAACAGGGATTTGTATCTCCGCCTGCTCTGCCCGATAGTATATATTACAGGCAATTGCCTGAGTATCCTGACGCATATACAACAGAAAATGTTACTGCCAGGCTAATAGAAGGTTTGGCTTTCAGGTATTACTGGGCATCGGAAGGATTGCGATCCACTGATTTAAATTATAAACCCGGCCCCAATACCCGCACTACGGAAGAAACAATAGATCATATCATGGGCTTGTCCAGAATTATCAATAATGCCATTATCGGAAAGGAAAATACCCAAACAGGAGAAGAAACCAATAAAATGGATTTCATCACCAAAAGAAACCTGACTTTAGAATACCTGAGAAATGCCAGTGAAAGTCTTAGGTATAAAAAAGTACAACTCCAGGATTTAAAAATTATATTTATAAATAAAGAAGGGAAAAAGACCGAATACCCTTTTTGGAATGCTATCAATGGACCTATATCCGATGCACTCTGGCACATAGGCCAGGTAGTAAGTTTCCGAAGGAGCTCGGGAAATCCATTTAATAATAAAGTAAGGCTGCTGACAGGTATAGTATCCAATTAAACAGAACTCGTCATCATCATTCTCAATTGTACATAATTTAATCAAGAAATCACATGAAATACATATTTACATTTTTAGTAAGCCTGATAATGGCATCAGCATACTCACAAATTACACTTCCATCCTCCGGAGGTAATAAAAAAGCATCCGTCACAGAATGGATAGGCATCACACAAGTAAAAATTGATTATGACAGACCTGCGGTAAAAGGCCGTGAAGGCAATATCTGGGGTAAGGTCGTACACTATGGATTTGCAGACTTAGAGTACGGTACCAGTAAGGCAGCGCCATGGAGAGCCGGAGCAAATGAAAATACCACTATTGAATTTAGTACCGAAGTTAGGGTAGAAGGTAAAACCCTGGCTGCTGCAAAGTATGGTTTTTTTATTGCTATGGGTGAAAAGGAAGCGATTTTAATCTTTTCAAAATACAATACAGCATGGGGTAGCTTTTATTATAAACCGGAAGATGATGCATTACGGGTAAAAGTACCGATCTTAAAAAATGGAATATCCGTAGAGCGATTAAAATATGAATTTGAAAATCAAACTGATACCAGCGCTACAGTATCGCTCTATTGGGAAAAAGTAATGATTCCTTTCACCATATCCGTAGACCTTCAAAAAGAACAGATTGCATCGTTCAGGAAAGAAATAAATAATGGTAATTTTTACCGATACTGGCAAAACATGAATACTGCTGCTCATTATTGCCTGGTAAACAACATTAACCTGGAGGAAGGTTTTACCTGGGCAGAAAGGGCTATTCATACCTTTTTTGGCGAAGCCAATTTTCTGACCCTTTCCACGTATGCAGGCTATTTGGAGAAGTTTAACCGAAAACCAGAGGCCGATTCTGTAATGAAAAAAGCATTGCCCATGGCCAGCCTGCTGCAACTGAATACATATGGCCGCTCTTTACTAAAAATGAAAAAAGAAAAAGAAGCTTTTGAAGTATTCAAGATGAATTACGATAAAAACCCGGATGATATTTACACTTGCCTGGGTATGATCCGCGGATATTTTTTCCTTGGGAATAAAAAAGAAGCGATCTCCTACGCAGAAAAAGGTAAAGCCATTTCTAAAGACGATAATACCAAAGCTTATTTTGAAACTATGATTGCCGATATAAAAACAGGTAAAGAAATAACAAGATAAAATATGAAACCAATAAAAATACTTATTCTCTTTTGCCTGGCAAATAGCTATTGTGCAATGCTTGTGGCACAAAATAAAATAAAGCCCCAGATGGTAACCATATCAGATGGAACCCTAAAATCTATAGGCGTGCTGATATCAGAGGTAAGTAAAGACGGTATGAAAGCAATTAAAATAGTAGAAGATAAAAAAACAACTCTCAATCAATCTATGGCGATAATCAAAAACCTGGACTTTAAAAATGGAACCATAGAATTAGAAGTAAATGGCAGCAGGAGCCGGGATTCGGATACTACCAACCGGGGTTTTATTGGTTTGGCATTCCGGGTGCAGGAAAAAGATACCATATCGTACGAATGTTTTTATATCAGACCAGATAATGGCCGCGCCAATGACCAATTGCGTCGAAATCACAGCACTCAATACATTAGTGAACCTCAATATCCCTGGTACAAACTACGCAAGGACTTTCCGGGAGTATATGAATCATATGCAGATATGGAGTCGGGCAAATGGATAAATATTAAAATAGAAGTGCAAAATGAAAAAGCAAGGTTATATGTAGGTAATGCCCCGCAACCTTGCCTGGTAGTAAATGATCTCCGGCATCGCGTTGAAAATGGTGGAATTGCCCTATGGATTGGCCCGGGTACCGAAGGGTACTTTAGAAATATAAAAATCCTAAAATCTAAATTATAATAAACTGAAAAATAAAATCAGGCCTGATGTGATTGCGGTTTCATAACTTACGAGACTTAAAACAAATCGAATGACTTCCAGAAGAAATTTTATTAAAAATACCACCTTGACTGCCGGATCTTTACCTTTTGTATCAATGGCGTTTAATAAATTACAACAAGGAAAAAAATTGGGAGTAGCCTTAGTTGGATTGGGTAATTACTCTACACACCAACTTGCCCCTGCGCTACAACTAACCAACCATTGTAAACTTACAGCAATAGTGACCGGCTCCCCTGATAAAGCAACCAAATGGGCAAAAGAATATGATATCCCTCAAAAAAATATTTATAATTATAAAACTTTTGATCATATTAAAGACAATAATGAGGTAGATATAGTATACATAGTCTTACCCAATTCCATGCATGCAGAATATACTATACGCGCTGCCAACGCAGGTAAACATGTCATTTGCGAAAAGCCAATGGCACTCAATAGTACTGAATGTAAAGCGATGATAGATGCATGCAATAAAAACCAAGTGCAACTTTCTATTGGATACAGACTATACTTCGATCCGTATCATTTGGAGATGAGGCGATTTGCTCAAGAAAAAATCTACGGCAAGGTAAAAATGATTGAAAGTAGTTTAGGATTTTCTATGGCAGATCCAAAAGTATGGAGACTCAATAAAGCACTGGGTGGTGGCGGAGCCATCATGGATCTGGGCGTATATTGTATCCAGGGGGTAAGAAGAACATTAAATGAACTACCCGTTTCAGTAACGGCTCAGGGATTTGTTCACGACACTAAGGTGTTTAAAGATATTTACGAAGGCATGACTTTTCAAATGCATTTTAAGAGTGGTGTTATTTCTAATTCTACTACTACTTATTCTTCGTATGTAGACAGATTACACATCACTACGGGTTGGCAATCGTATGGGTTAGAGCCTTCTTACAATGCCACTGGAGCAGCAGGCAAAATTCGTGAGAATGAAATAAAGGAACTAAAATTTAGTACTAAAAAATATCAACAAATAGACCAGATGGATGACTTTGCTAATTGCATATTAAATCAAAAAAAATCAGTTGCCAATGGCGAGGAGGGCCTGATAGACTTAAAAATTATAGAAGCAATAAAACTGGCAGCAGATACGAATAAAAAAATATTTATTAATTGGGATAAAATGTGAAATTATCATTTATCAAAATGTATAGAAATGATCTGAATGATTCAAAGTAAGGTATAAAATGCTTCAGTAATAATAGTAAGACGATAAATGGAGGATAGAGCAGGTGTTATGGCAAGGGTCTTTGATTAAAATGTGCTAATAGCAAAAATGAAAAAATACTTTTTAATACTTATTTGGACAATCATTTGGGAGATTACACTGGCCCAAAATATCAATTTGGTAAAATTTGACGAGATCACATTTGATTCGAAAATAATGGGAGGACTCCAGACTCTTTATGTTCATCTTCCATTTTCATATACAAAAGATAAAAATAAAAGATATCCCGTTGTTTACGTTTTGGACCCCGAAGAGCGCTTTTCACACACATTGGTTGCTCAAGAGTTATTATCAAGTTATAATAATTCAATTATCCCGGAGTGCATCCTGGTTGGCATTAAAAGTGAGGATAGGTATTTGGATTTTTCACCAGCAGCTATTGAAAATTGGCAGGTGCCGGATTTTATTAAAAAGGCAGGAGGTGCTGATATTTTCAGAAAATATATTTCCAGCGAATTGATTCCATTTTTAGATAAGAAATATAAAACAGTGCCTTTTAGAGTTCTGGTAGGTCATTCGCTGGGTGGGCTTTTTGCTCTGGAAACACTAATAAACGAAAACCATCTTTTCAAAGCCTATATAGCACTGGACCCCAGTACATTTTGGAATAACGGTGATATTGTAAATCAGTTCAAAAGTAAACTTGGCCAAATTCCGTCTTCCAGCTCTTGTAGATTATTTATGGCAGATGGCCTTGTGCCCCTTTCTATGGAAGTAAAACTAGAACCCAATCATGAACGATTTGAGCAATTTTTAAAGAACACCCATCTCAATAATCTGCATTTTGAATTAATCGGTCTGAGAGGAGAATCTCACAATGAAATGCCCTATCAGGGTACCTATTTAGGTTTGAAATCTGTATTTTATGATTACAGGGTGGCTATGCCATGGGCTTTGACTGAATCACAAATATCGGATTATTATAAAGGGTTGTCAGTCCAATATGGTTACCCGGTGGCCATTCCTGAAATGTTGAAAAATAAAGGGGGAGGCAGAAATGAATGAATATAGGTAAAAATAGACATGCATTATTTATCAGAAAATGAAGATTTATGAATAATCAACCGAGTCAAAAAAAGTGAGCATTTAAAAACCAGATTAGATAGTATTAAACATGAGCATTAAATTATTTTCTATTTTACTTTTATTAACGCTGTCTGCATATTCATTTTCACAAGATACGAATCCATTTGTAGCTGGAGAAGATTCAAAATACTACCATTTTTTACCAGGTAAGTGGTATCTGCAAAATGAAGACAAAAGCCTGGATACACTGAATTCATTTACCATAAAACAAGGTGTACATGAAGCCAGCTTTTTTGAAGAATGGAATTTTAATAAAATGGGTAAATCCATAGCCATTCGCACATGGGATAAAATCAATGCTAAATGGAGATTTGTTTGGATTTCTGACAATGGATTATACCAGGTATGGGATTCTAAAAAAGTCGATGATAAATGGTATATCTATAAATGGTTTACGATAAATGGAGAAACCTATCTTTCACGGCAAGGATTTTTTCTTCAACCAGACGGAACAATGTTAAGAATAAGTGAGAAATCTTTAGATGAACTGCATTGGGAATTGCGATTTAAGCAAATATTAGTTAAAGCACCTAAATAATAAATTATTATAATAGCTGTCGTTTTAAATGCATTCCGTCATATAAATAAAAGAGTAATAAGAAAGACAAATACAATTCTAAATTTATTTTAAACATGAAGAATATAGTATCTTACAATAAAAACAGAAGTAGTCCTTTGAGAAAAATGATAGATGTAATAGTGAAATAAATCAATTTAATAGGATGAAGCTAATAAGTAATATACTGAAAGTCACAACGTTTTCCGTTTTCTTATTGATCTTCTTTGGTGATTGTAAGAAAGAAGAATATCAAATAGAAACTGTAGAATTTAGAAACGGTTCGATAAAATTTAAGGGCACTTTTTACAAACCTTCTTCCTCGGCACCATATCCTGTAATTGTATTGGCCCATGGATCAGGAAAAGGCAACAGAGGATCATTTTATTATACGCCCTACGGTGAATATTTTTCAAAAAAGGGCATTGCCGTTTTGATTTTCGATAAAAGAGGTACGGGTGAATCTGGGGGTATATATGATGAAAATCCAGATTTCTCGTTACTTGCTGCAGATTTGCAGGAGGCTTTTAAATATGTTATAAACAGACAAGATGTAGATAAATCTAAAGCGGGTATAATAGGTATTAGCCAGGCCGCATGGGTGATTCCTATAGCACTACAAAACCTCAATAATGTAGCTTTTACTATTTGTACATCATGCCCCATGGTTGCACCATATCAATCTGATTTATTTCAAAAAGGTCGTCAGTTGAAAGAAGAAGGCTTTAATGATACTGATATTAACCATATTCTGGAATACAATCGGACGGTTACAGAATATGTAGCAACATTTAAGGACAGGCAATATGTAATTGATTTAAAACAAAAATATAAGGAAGAAAAATGGTTTAAAGATTTGGAGTACAGTCCCGATTTGTCACCAGAAGATACCCTGAAGACTGCCAGGTATGATCATTATCGAAAAAGTGTATTTAATCCAATTCTACACTGGCAAAAAATTTCATCTCCATTGTTGTTTGTTTATGGAATGAAAGATTCACACATTCCTGTTAATGAATCCATAAAAATAATACAAGATTCGTTAGCCAATAAATCCAACATGCAATTTAAAACTTTCGATCAGGAAGGTCATTTATTACAATCAGTAAAAGAACCAATAGAAGTACTCAACTATGGCATAAAACATATTTTGCAGGGTAAACCTAAGCCAAGTTTTGAATATTTACAATTTGTCAATGATTACATTCGTGGAAAGAAAAAATAAATTGGGGGTTGGAAAGAATAATTATGTTAATATGTATTGTTTGATTTTACTGCTTATTTCCATCATTTCTTTTGCTCATAAAAAAACAAGAAATATAATATTTAAACCAAAGTCCACCCGAATTTTGTTAGATAACTAAGATTTTAAATGGGTGATAGAATATTACTGGAACAACTCCTCCACCATTTTCTTATACATCCTGCCAATAGGAATCTGATGGTGATTGAGTTTGATTTTATTCTTATCAATAGTTTTGATTAGATTTTTAGCCACTATAAATGATTTATGAACCCTGATAAATTGACTTTCAGGCATCATCTTTTCTACATTTTTGATATATCCTTTGATTACATATTTAGCATCTATAGTATAGAGTATGGAATAATCTTTCAATCCCTGGATATGAGTGATGGAATGCAGATCTAAAGAAATAAGTTTAGTGCCTGACTTGATAGTAAAACTGGTTCTGGTAGTAGTGGGTTCTTCTAGTATTACCGGGTTTTTCCTGGTAAGTTCTAAAATCTCTATGGCTCGGTGAATGCCTTGTTCAAATCGTTCTTTTTTTATGGGTTTTATTAGATAATCCAACACCCCAAGATCAAAACCTTCGATGGCATAATCTCTAAAAGCCGTAGTCATCAATGTAATTGGTCGTTGATTTAATTTTTGCAGGAACTGAAGACCGTTCTCTCCCGGCATTTTTATATCCAGTAATAAAATATCAATTTCATTTTTATCCAAATATTGCCGGGCCTCTGAAGTATTAAAAAACCGGGCAATCAAAGTAAGCTCCGGTATAAATGAAATATAATGTATCATCACATCATGAGCCAGCGGCTCATCATCTACTATCATGCATCGGTATTTCATATTTGTTTTATTTTGAGTACTGCGGAATACTCATTTCCTAATTCGCTAATTTTTAATGAATACACATTGGGATAGAGAAAGTCCAATCGGGATATCAGGTTTTTAATCCCGATCCCTGTCGAATCGGAAGATGCAGGATTGGAAAAATTATTTTTTATGATAAACTCCAAAGAATCACCTGTGATAGTGAGTTCAGCTTTCAGATATGCATTTTGTTGTAGAGTATTGATACCATGCTTTATTGCATTTTCTACCAGGGGCATCAATACTAAAGGTACTATTTTTTTACCCTGCAGGTCACCTTGTATTTTCATTTCTATAATTGCATTATTGCCTTGCCGAATTTTTTCTATTTCTAAATAATTAATAAGGTTGTCGATATCTTTTTGAAGTAAAACTTTAGAGTCAACCGATTCGGAAAGCATGTATTCCATCATATCAGAGAGTCTAAGTATAAGGTCGGGAGTTTTATCGGATTTTTTAAGTGCCAGGCTATACAGATTATTCAGGGTATTGAATAGAAAATGGGGATTCACCTGTGCCCGTAAGAGTTTTAGTTCGGTACTGATCTGGGTCAGTTTTATTTGATTTAGTTTTTTTTCCTGATCAAACCATCCTCGTAAAAAATGGAAAAGCATAGAGAAGATAAGGTATCGGATCGCTATAAATGTTTTATTAAAATTCCGGTCTATGGCCGGTGGAATAAATACTTCGTGTACATCTGTAGTGGTAATAAAATAAGTTCCTCTGTAAAGCAATACGAATAGAACTATTAATATTAAGATAGATATCCAATACAGCACCTGGCTTCTGCTATGTACATGTGGTATGAGAAGTATAAGATTGGCATAAACCAGTATAGCCAACAGCCCTACTTTGATTATTACACTAGCCCAATAGCCCAATGGGTCTACTGCCATATATTCACGCAAATCCCAACAAAATGAAAAAAAAGTAAATGACCAAAATACCAGGTGATAAAATATCCAGTGTTTAGTCCATTTAGTTAACATGTTTGCAGTTTCAAAATTAATATTATTCACTCGAATGAGTATCATGAACGCAATGTTGCTCAATCCGATAATCTACTATTCAGGTAGATTGTCTACTTTCATAAGTAAGGAACGTTATTATCATCAAATCGGATTATGGTCTAAGTCTAAAATAATGGCAGAATGTCTATTAACACCCGCAGTTTTTAACAATAAAGATTCCCTTTGTAGGCTCATTTCGTTATTCACCTATTTCAGTAGAAAATTAATTTAAGTATAGATGACTATTACCCAGACCATTTTAGATAAAATGAAAAGCTATCTGCTCATTATTTATATGTTGATCTCTTGTCAACAATCAACAATCCATGAAAAAACTCCGCCTAATGAAATAAACGGGAATCCTGGTAAAATCGAACAAGTCCGGTTTCAAAATGGAACTATCGGTTTTTCTGGTACACTTTTTTTTCCAGCAGGAAATGGGCCTTTTACAGCAATTGCCATTACGCATGGATCCGGTAAAGACAGTAAAGACCATCCGGGCTTTATAGACATGGCAAAACAATTTTCCGCTAATAATGTAGTAGCGCTGATTTATGATAAAAGGGGAGTAGGCGAATCCGGTGGGGTGTACACCGAAACCCCTAAAATGGAAATACCGGCCGGTGATTTAGTAGCTGCCGTACAATATCTGAAAAGCCGAGAGGAGGTAAATCCACTTAAAATTGGGGTATACGGACATAGTCAGGGAGGATGGGTAGCACCTTTAGCAGCAACCATGAGTGAGGATATCAATTTTTTAGTGGTAAGCTGTGGTGGTGGAGTGTCCATCAAAAAGCAAATCCTTTATGCAAATAGAAGTGAGCTTAAAGCCAAAGGATTTACTGATACGGAGATAGAAGAGATAGTAACCTTTGCATCCCCATTCTATGATTATTTAGGTACAGGTTTAAATTATGAAAATGCATCGAAGTCATATAATGAGCATAAAAATAAATCGTGGTTTGTCTATTTTAAATCATTAGGGTTTGGCGAAAATATACCCGGACCTGGAAGCTTGTCTCATCCGGTATTTGATTTTTTCAAAGCGATACAATATGATCCTATGATGACTGAAAAATCTTTAACTATTCCTACATTGGTCATGTTGGGTGAAAAAGATGCCATAGTACCCAGCACAATGGTGGAAACTGCCTGGAAAACATCCTTTGATGGGAAAAATAATTTAACTATAAAGATCATACCTAATGAAGATCACTATGACTTTGTACGGATAGAGGGTAACGTTGTTTACAAACAAAGTTATAAGAAACCTCTGATGGGATTTATAGAATCTATTCAAAACCGTTGATTATCTATTAAACTGGTCAATGATCTATTAATAAATCAATACCATATTGAATCAGGATAGATTTGCTCTAAATCTAATCTCATGCAATTTCAATTAAGTTTAAAACTTATGGTCCTTGTGGCAATCATGCTTACATCGTTATTTCAAAGTGGATGCTCTAAAAGCACGAGTACACCTTTTATATTACCCGATAATCTTTATACCATTAAGACTGTAATCGACATTGGTAATAATAACAATGCATCGGATATAAAAATTACAGTGGATCCTTCCAATCTTTTAGTCCCTTCTGATATACTAAATACCAGATTACTAATCACAAAAGCTGCTAAGACTATAACTGAAAAGGCAGCCGGATCTTTGGCTTCAGGAAAATATTTTTCATTTGTTGTAAACGCAACTAAAGGTCAAATAATAAAACCGGATGCCTCATTGAAGGACTCAGATGGTGAAATAATAAGGGCAGGTGATTACAACGCTTATATCTTCACACAAGGCAAAGAAAATTCCACCCAGTTATCTGCACCAAAATCTTTTACACTTTCAGATAAACCTGTATTAGCCGGAGATTTCCTTGGCACCTGGGAAGATCTTGGCCCTCCCGGCCCAGGATCGTTTACGATTTCATTACGTATAAATACGGATTATTCTGGTTCGTTATTTTATTCGGATAACTTTCGGCCCTATGGCAAAGGAGGCACCCTGGAAGATGCAAAAATGATGTTTACGATTTCGGGGAATAGATTTACCTGTACTATGAATCAGTTTATAGGACAATACACTGGTGGCGGAGCATTTGGTACTAATGGTGGATGCCCCAATGTAAAAGAGCTTTCAGGCACAGTCGTAGAAGATGTCAATTTGGTATTTGACCAATTTGTTTGGGCAGATTGTGATGGATCCAGGGAAGTGAAAATGAAGTTTACAAAACAATAATTTAAATTTTAATAACTTGAAAAATACATTATATAGCTGCTTACTCTTTTTTGCATTCATTTCGGTTTATTGTAAAAAAAATGAAGATCCTATTCCAATACCAATTCCCACTTCAAAATGGGCAAAAATTGAAAGCGGTACTACGGATGTATTATTAGGCGTTACATTTCCAACTCCCACTGTAGGATATATCAGTGGTATCAATGGTAAAATTTTAAAGACTACTAATGCCGGTAATAGTTGGATACCTTTATCCACCGGAGTGAATGGCTTTATAAGAGATATTCATTTCTCATCAGAAAATACAGGTACCGCTGTGGGTGAAAGTGGAATGATCATCAGGACCTCTAATGGTAATACGTGGGAGGCACAGGTAAGTGGCACATCTCAGCATTTAGTACATGTTCACTTCACAGATGCTAACACGGGTATGGTTTCGGGCCAGGGGGGTGTATTATTGAAAACAGTAAATGGTGGTACTAATTGGCTTAGTTTAAAATCGAATACTAATTTAGAATTGGCTGGAATTTATATGATTAATGCAACAATTGCTTTTGCAGTCGGTTTTAATGGGACTATACTTAAAACTATCGATGGAGGTACTCATTGGACTGCACAGGTAAGTGGAGTAACCAATGATTTGCGTGCTGTATTTTTTGTAGATGCTAATATTGGGTGGGTAGTGGGTATTGGAGGAGCCGTTTTAAAAACAACCAATGGTGGTATGACCTGGCAAGACCTCACAGGTATTGCTGCTGCCAATTTATATAGCGTTTACTTTGCTGATATGAATAATGGCATCATGGTAGGTAACAGAAAAATATATGTAACCACAGATGGTGGAGCAAAATGGATTGATGAATCACCAACATTCTCAGGAGATTTATATGGGGCTGCAAGTAATGGGTTTGCAAATAGTTGGGCAGTGGGGCAAAATGGATTGGTATTTAAAAGAAATTAATTCACCAGATTAATTTAAATAGCCATTTTTTAATGATAGACAAATAACTATGTTTAGACATTACCATATAATAGAAAAAACATTAATTTTCTCTGTCTTGCTCATCACTTTCATAGCATGCCGGCAAAGCCCAAAAAACACCCAGGCTGAAAATACCAAAACAGGTATTGCAGCCCCCCTGCTCTCTCAGGTTGATAGCTACCTTGTTTCTTATGTAGAACGAGGTTTTTCAGGAGTGGTTTTAATAGCTGATGAGGATGGCATCGTCTTTCATAAGGCCTTTAATGCAAAAGGCGACCAGGTAGATACCAGCACGGCTTTTTATATCGCATCCAATAGTAAAAGTTTTGTTGCCGCTGCCATCATGCAATTGCAGGAACGGGGAAAACTACAGGTGACTGATTCGATAAATAAATACCTGAGTGGAGTGCCGACAGATAAAAAAGGCGTAACCATCCACCATTTACTCACCCACACCAGTGGGTTTGATTATTGTGAATGTACTGATGGGGAAATGGTTAGAGAAAAGGTTATCAAATCAATACTGGCGTACAAATTAAAGAATCGAATAGGAGAAAAATGGGCTTATCAAAATGAAAATTATTATTTGCTGGAATATATTGTTACACAGGTAGCGGGCATGTCATTTAAAGAGTATGCTAAGACACATATTTTAAAACCAGCCGGTATGTTGCATACTGGTTTTTGGGGCTATGAAAAGGAAATACCGGTAGCCATTGCACCGTTACATGATTCAATTAAATCCCAACCGCTTTATAAAAAGATATTTAAGGATGGATTGCCTGCCCCAATATTATTCAGTGGTATGTTCAGTACCAGTAATGATTTGTATAAATGGACCGTAGCTCTGCAACAAAAGAAAATTATGTCAGACTCAAATTTGTCTGCTTCGTTCACCCCTTATGAAAATGCTGTTATCCGTAATGAAAACGATACAGCTATATATTATGGATATGGTTGGATACCCACTATGACTAAAGGCGAGCGGATATATGTGTTTCATGCCGGCAGGGAAGATTGGATGATGAATAACAGAATTTACATGCTGGATAATGGTGTTACGGTTATAGTATGGGCAATGGATAAAACAGGGCCGGATGGTGATGCAATGGCCACAGGGATCACGAAAGAATTGGTTTCGATGCTTCAAAAAATGGAATAATATATAGCCGGAGCCTTTGCGGGTGGTCTGCAATATTGGTCGTTTGTCTATAATTTATGTTTTTACGCAACCTAAGTGATCGGAGAGGCTCATTGCTTAGGTTATAGATAGATGCTGTTAATCAAATTTATACATATACAAAATTCAAAAAATAATTATAATAAACTATCATAAAATGAAAATATAATGATTTTATGTAATTTAAAATATTTTACCTGCTTTCCAATTATTTTCCTGATTTCAAGCCATACTTATTCGCAGTCTAAAACATATAATCTGGACATCAAAGCTTACAACTATTCCATTGAAACTAAAGACAAAAAAGTGGAAATCCCTGCTGAAATAGGAAGTTTTGAGGTAAAAGAAAATAGAAAAAATAAAAACAGAAGGACTATTAAACTTTCCTTTGTTCGGTTTAAATCTACCTCTGAAAAGGCTGGCTCACCCATTGTATATTTAGCTGGCGGTCCAGGTGGGTCTGGTATTAATGCTGCCGGCGGCCCCAGGCATGATATTTTTATGGCTCTCCGTGAATTTGGTGATGTCATCGCGCTAGACCAAAGAGGTACCGGACTTAGTGATTTTTTTGCACCCTGTAAAACCCTTAGAAAATTTCCCCTTGATTCAGCTCTTACGATGACAGATTTGCTTGGAGTCATGGAGGTAAATGCAAAAAATGCTATCAGTAAATATAAAAATGAAGGAATCGATGTTGAGGGTTACTCTATTTTACAAAACGCGGATGATTTGGAAGACTTACGGCTGGCCCTGGGTGTACCCAAATTAACGCCCTGGGGCATAAGCTTTGGTTCTCAATTGGCATTTGCATTTATCAATAGACATCCGGGATCAGTAGACAAAGTAATTTTGGCTGCACTTGAAGCGCCGTCAGATAATATTAAATATCCATTCGAAGTTCAAGGCTTACTGGAAAAAGTGGACACGATTCTTAAATCAGATCCGGCAACTTATACTTATTATCCTGATTTGTTAGGCCTGATGAAAACGGTATTAAATAGACTGGAAGCTAATCCGGTCACCGTACTGCTTACCAATCAAAAGACTTCGCTTGAGGAAAAGGTGGTGATAGGTAAATTGGAGATTCAATTGATCCTGTCGTATTTTTTACTTAAAAACCCACAAACATTACGACAAGTGCCCCTGCTTTTTTACAATATGAATAACGGCCATTTTCAACAAGTCGCACCAATGGCAGTACGAATAAAAGATGCAGCTGTGAATATAGAACCTATGGCTCTGCTAACCGATGCTATGACCGGTGTAGATGCAGCAAGGATAAAAGAAGTGAAGAAACAAGCAGAAATGACTTTATTAGGCCGCACCACTAATTATCCTTTTCCTGATATATCCAACAATTTAGGACTGCGGGATATTGGTAAAAAAGAAAGACGCACCCCTCAAAGTGCTGTTAAAGGTTTGTTTTTTTCTGCCACATTGGATGGAAGAACATTTTTACCAAGTGCAAAAAAGATAATCAGGAATTTTCCAAATGTTCAACATGTCATTATTGAAAATGCAGGACATGATATGTTTGAGGCGTCTCCAAAAGTAAAAGACTTGATTCTCAGGTATATGAGAGGCGAACAAGTGGAAAGTACGATTTTATTACCTCCAGTAAAATTTCTTTTACCTGTTATACATTGAATACACTTCTGTGCATTTTGGTATTCTTAAAAATCCATAATTAAAAAAATTACAAAAATGAAATTCTTTATTTATCTACTCCTTTTAATGAACTGGGTAACTGCTTGTTCAAATAATCAGAAGACAGACAACCATATAAATATCCTTTCCCCTGATAATTGTCAGTTAATTGACGATTACCTTACAAAATTAGCGGTGGAGCAAAACTTTTCCGGAGGGGTACTTATCATAAAAGATGGGAAACAGTTATTAAGCAAAGGTTATGGTTGGGCAGACAAAGAAAAGAAAATTAAATTTACAACCAACACACTGGCGTCTATGGGCAGCATTACCAAAGCATTTACCGCCACAGCTATTATGAAATTGGTGGAACAAAATAAATTAAGTGTAGACGATCCGCTTAAAAAATTCTTTCCAGCTATTCCTTCAGATAAGTCTAATATTACCATTCACCAATTGCTTACTCACTCATCTGGATTTCACGATTTTTTCAAAGAAGGTGGTGGCGATTATGAAAAATTAAATACCGAAGCTTTTTTGAAAAGAGCCTTTTCAGAATCCCTGGCCTTTAAACCAGGTGAAAAGGCGGTGTATACCAATGTAGGCATGAGCATATTAGCTATTATTATTGAGCAAGTTACCGGAATGGACTATGAAAAATTTTTGAAAACCCAACTTTTTGACCCTCTCCATATAAAACGGATAAGTTATGCTTATCCTCAAAATGGTACTGATACAATTGCTATTGGATATCAAAACGGCATGGTATGGGGAACTCACCAATCACATTTTGAAAAGGCAGGGGGAGGTCCATACTGGAATATAAAAGGCAATGGCGGTTTGGAAGCTTCGTTAAATGATATGTTTTTGTGGGCCAATAGTTTTACAAATAAAACGATTTTAAAAGAAAGTACCATTGAAACCATGTTTAACCCCCACATATTAGAAGAAGGTTATGATGGACAATCTTACTTCGGTTATGGTTGCAATATCTCTAAAAGCCGCCGAAATACCAAAATGATAGACAATGGTGGGAGCAATGGTATATACTTTGCAAGGCTTATTCGCC
>JBGAVW010000042.1:0-44980 GCA_044227925.1 Saprospiraceae bacterium
CGGGTTTGTTGCTATCAATACAACAATGAATAGCACAATAGATCAGGTGTCTAGACCCTTATTATTGGATAAAAAATAATCCTCCTGTTAAATAATTAAAATTTAATTCCGGTAACCTATTTTTATGACCCATGAACTGCTTCACCAAACAAATATTCTGATCCATGTAGTGACGGGATGCATCACATTGCTTTTAGGCATATGGATAATGGTTACCGCTAAAGGTACTATCCGCCATAGGAAAGCAGGAAGATTTTTTCTGATTACACTATCTGTCGTCATCTTCACCTCATTGGCAGGAGTATTTTTATTTAATCTTAGCCAGTTTTTGTTTATAATCTCCTTAATCAGTGGATACGAAGCCTGGTCCGGTTACAGAGTAATTAAAAACAAACAAACAGGCCCCGGAGTATTGGACCATTTGGTATCCATCATTGTATTGATATCCGGGATTGTATTTCACTTGTATTTCAGGACCAGTAAGCCCAACTGGGCGCCGGTGATTATATATTCGACCCTTGTGTGGTTATATACATTGTGTATCTATGATCTACTTCGACTTTTTATTAAATTGAATTTTCTAAAAAAAATCTATGTATATGAACATATTATAAAAGTTGTTGGAGCATTTGCTGCCATTTGCTCGGCTTTTTTAGGCACCGTATTACCCCAATACCAACCATTTAGTCAGCTAGGACCTTCGGCAATCGGTTTTATTTTAATTTTAGGTCTGTCTTACCAGTACAGTCAAAAAAAACAAAAATTATGAAAATAGCCAGTGTAATAGTTCCTGTTTTGTGCCTGATTTTTAATTGTCATACAGGAAATTTAAATAATAAATTTTCCAATCATATTCGTGTTATAGATAGCCTGGTTCAGCATAAAATGTTTTTTGCCGCAAGAGAGTATGTACGAATTCATCAGTCAGCATTTTCCGCTTATGACTCTTTAAAATCACAAGCTATCCTGGATCATGTATTCAACAGACCCAACCATGCTGTTGAAAGCATAGAAAACATACTCGCACAACACCAATCTTACATGCCTGATACAGTGAAACTGCAAATGCTCAACCTTCTTCAAATGAATTACGGCAAACTGGGGCAATATCAAAAAGCATATGAGACGACATCTACTATTTTGAGTGAATATAAAACAGGCCTTCCGGATTCTGAAATGGAAGATTATATGAATATGAATAAAATCTGGCGCAATCTCATAAATCAAAAGCCACCCGCAATAGTACAAAACGGAGAAGCACGAATAAGGATGAAAAGAGATAAACTGGGCTTACAAAATCTGCCTGTAACCAACGGAAAAGATGCCTACGATTTTATTTTTGATACCGGTGCCAATCTCAGTACAATAACCGAGTCCATTGCCCAAAAATGGGCACTCTGGAAGGCTGATTCAGCAATTGATGTATCCTCTATTACAGGTAAAAAAGTAAAGGCACACCTGGCAGTTTGCAATCGGCTATACATCAATAACATTACCGTAGATAATCTTGTTTTTCTTGTATTTCCAGATTCAGCATTATTTATTGAGCAGGTACCCTATCAAATTAATGGTATACTGGGTTTCCCTTTGCTCAATGCCCTGGGTGAAATACAGATTACCAGGCAGGATGATTTTATAGTGCCCCTTCATCATACTCAGTCGAATCTAAGGAATATGGCATTGGATTTTCTCAATCCTGTAATTGAATTGGATGGAGATAGCTACACATTCGATACTGGAGCAGATGAGACTATGCTCTATCTGCCTTATTATACTAAGTTTAAAAAAAAGTTAGATGCTGAATACCAGGTACAAAATTTACCCTTAACCGGAGTCGGGGGTAGCGAAAATAAAAGGGGAATGGTAATAGATTTTGTAACCACTATAAATAGCAAGAAAGTGCAAGTGGATTCAATACACGTTTTCACTGAAAATGTAAAAGAAACCGGGGAATACTATTTTGGAAACGTAGGCCAGGATATCATCTCTCAATACGATACTATGACCTTAAATTTTAAAAATATGTTTATTCTGTTTCGATAAAATGATAAATAAAAAAATTAATTTAATATGAAATATTTTGTCCTTATAGCTATTCTTACTGCCTGCTGCGTCACCGTTTATGCTCAATCTTCGATCACAAAAATAGATTTTGTCAAAATTACGGAGGGAAAGAAAAACGAGGCTTTATATTTTTATGAAAATAACTGGAAGGTATTCAGAGATATAGCTCTTGATAAAGGGTATATTAAATCGTATGAATTATTAATTACAGTAACTGATTCCATATCAAATTTTGATTTGATGTTGATCACTGAATATGCCGACAGTATACATGAAAAACTAAGCGAAGAGCGATTTCAGCAAATAATTAAAGAAACAAGACCCTTCGGCCCTAAATTATTAAATACCTTAAAACCGAATGAGTTTAGACAAAATCTTTATCTGAAAACTGCTCAGACTTTATTCTCAAGCGATGTAAAGGCTCCCTGAAAACCTTAGCTTTTTGACAATAGCATTGGGTCAGGCAAACATATAATAGATAAAAGTAGCAACCTGGTAATAAAATATATAAGCACTGTCAATTGGTCACACCAGTCTGTAACAAATTATTTAAAAAATTTATTCATGAATAAAAATATCGTTTTTTGTGGTTTCGTAAGCATGGTCCTGTTTTTTTCTATCATGAATGGCTGTACTTCCAAAATAAAAACAATTAAGTCAGATACCCATTTGCAAGAAGATAGAAATAGGTATGTATCTCAAATCAATCAATATATCAAAGGAAAGGAACATGTCATGGTAGATTCTGTATTTAAAAATCTCAAAGTACTTGGAGGCTTTCCTGCTGAAAACCTGGTCTTTGCTATGGAAGCCTGGAGTAGGGCACTCGGAGTAAGCTGCGGGCATTGTCACGACACCCATGATTTTTCTCTTGATACCAAAGAAAAAAAACAAATTGCGAGAGATATGGTGATCATGGGTAATTCGATCTCTTCGCAGTTAAAATCCATCAATGGATTGAGTGAACGACCCCGGGTAAATTGTTATTCTTGTCACAGAGGAGAATTAAAACCTCGATTGAGAGCACCCGAAAAGTAAATTTAAAAATAATTTACAAGCCCGCTTATTTAAGGGTCATCGCATTTTTATGTATTTAATCAAACAGGCAAACCAGAATTTGAAGGATTTAATTTATGAAAATAGTTAATCCAAGGATACATCGTCAATCTGAATTGCAAATCAAATCTACTATGTGTCCTTGATCTAAATTAATACCATCAAAGGAGGTATCTGATGAAGCATACCTGTTTTAAAATAACATATAGGTAGCGGAAGAGAACAAGCTCCAACAGACATTAGACATATAATGAACAGAACACCTATTATAAATGAAGCATCATTTTATTTAATTATTATTTTGTGAAGGCCCTGTATAGTATGCCTTATTTTGAAGGACTAAGTTTAACCATATAATTATTTTATATCCGGGATAACTTTCCGGGATAATTTGAATACCATGCTGGTAAAATCATACTCCCGATACTTATTTACTTAATTATACTACTGAAATTGAATCCTTTATGAGCATTTGATAATTTAATAAGTCAACCCTTATACATCCGCACTTCCTTCCGAAATCCTGCCTATAATTTTGAATAAATAATTTGAAGGTAAAGATGGTATATAGAATTTTTAATATAGGATGGATATGTATAGCTTCCACTGCTTGTATACTGGCTCAATCCGGATGGACTAAAGTCACTGACACTACAGCTTCGTTAAATCAATTAATAAAAATAAAATCACCCGGCAAATACAAAGGAGCCAGCTGGGTGGATGTAAATAATGATGGGCTGCCGGATTTATTTGCTAATCCCAATAAATTATTCATCAATAAGGGAAATTTAATTTTCGAAGAAAAAGTAACAGCTATTAATCCATCCCCTCGTCAATTGGCGGGAGGAAATTCATGGGCAGATGTAGATAATGACGGTGATCTGGATGTAGTAATTGCCCAAAATCCAAGTGGCCTGTACTTAAATGATGGAAAAGGAAATTTTTTAAATGGTTCTTCAAGGCTTGAAAATATCTTTGATTATGCAGCCTGGGGGGCGACCATGGCAGATATAAATAACGATGGTCGACTGGATATTGTATTTGCACATGCAGTGGGTTTTCATGGGACAGCCAGGCGTTACCCTGCTCGCCTCTATATACAGGGTGTTGATTCTACCTTTAAAATGAAAACCGGCTTTTTCTTTACAGATTCATTAAGGCCCTATACGGTACCATACTTTCACGACTACGATATGGATGGAGATATGGACCTTTTTATTGCTTCCGGCCCAGGGGGCTCACCGGGTTTTGATTTTCACTACAATAATAAAATAAATGGTAAAATACCCAGCCTTGATTCATTAATACAAATGAAGGATGAAATCTGGGCAAGAGAAAAACAGGATGGTCAGTGTTATAATTTTATAGACTATGATAATGATGGAGACCTGGACTTATGTATCAGCAACTATGGAGGGGCAGGCCAGGCACCTACCCGCTTTTATGAGAATAATGGAAATGGTACCTATTCTTCCAAAACATTTGGGTTCACTACCGCATTGCCGAGGCTGTCAAATGGATGGGGTGATTACGATAATGATGGAGATCTTGATGTCATCACCACCAGTGATTTTGGGGCTACCCGGTACTATCAAAACAATGGTGACAAAACTTTTACGGCAATTACCACCGGTGTCACAGCACCAGCGGGTGCCAGTGGAATGTCTGCCGGCGATATAGACAATGATGGAGATCTCGATGTGTATTTGTATGGAGATACTACCTCCATCTCTTTATTTCTCAATACCAGCCTGGCGGTAAATAATCATTTTGCCAGTTTTACTCTTAAGGGTATGATATCGAATAAATCAGCCATCGGTGCCACCGTCCGGCTCAAAGCCACCATCAATTCAATTCCTACCTGGCTTATCAGGCAGGTGACCAGTCAAAATACTTTTCAGGGCCAGCATGATTTACGGGTGCATTTCGGCTTGAAAGAGGCAACAAAAATCGATAGCCTGATCATACTTTGGCCATCAGGGATAAAGGAATATTATACCAATTTACCTGCAGATAGGGTAGGTGTATCGTTGATAGAAGGGATGGGTACACTGGTTACCAGCAATAAATCGTTACCGGTGCCGGCAATACATTTTAACATCCATCCCAACCCGACACGGGGTTCTATTTTTATATCCGGTGCCCAGATCAGCAATATGAAATTATCGATATTTAATAGTGCCGGCACACTAGTCTTAAAAGAGGAAATAACATCAGACAGGCATTCAATAGATACTTCGATGTTGCAAAGCGGTACCTACTTGTTGTTTTTAAATGGAAAGAATAAAATAGGAATAGAAAAATTGGTCAAACATTAAAAATACTTTTTACATATTGTTTCTTATCATAGGGATTGAGTTCATTCACATGAATCTGGAGTAATTTTAGTACAAACCCTGGGTGGCTTCATTCAGGGTTTTGTAATTTTGAAAATAAGTATAACTGCTTTGTATGGATAATCCGATGAGTTTTAATACCTGGACCATTCTGTTTCTACTGCTGGCCATTGTAATGATGGTCTTTAATTTATTATTAGTGGTTGAATTTAAAAAAAACAAAAACATTTGGTTTGTCTCTTTGATGGTGCTGTTGTTTTCTGTTACCCTGATAGATTGGGTAATGATATGGACTAAATACCAGTTTGTGTTCCCCTGGTTTATGTATTTTTCATTCATTGCAAATTGGGCTTATGGCCCGCTGGCATATTCATATTTTGTGAGTGTACAGAATAAGGCGTTTCCTGCTTATTATTTGAGGTTGCACTTGATTCCTTTTGTGAGTCTGCTTATTTTATACTTACCCATGATTACCTCAGGGCTGCAAAACAGGCAAGCCATAGTCTTGTCCGGATTTGCAAAAGACTCTTTTTATGCAGTCATTACACCCGGAATTGTGATAGGCTCATATCTTCATTTATTGATTTATTCAGTATTGATATACAGGATGTCGCGTGCATTTAGTGATTGGAAAAATAGTAATGTATGGGCCAAATGGTATTGTTATTCATTTTTGATCTTCGCTTTAAACTTTATTTTTTTCGGCGTATTAAAAAGTGCAGGAATTATACATACGTATTGGGACTATAGTATTGCTTTCTCCATGTTTGCCATGGTAGCCATGATGATGGTCATTTCCTTGTTTCAACCGGCTTTTTTTAATGGATTTACTGTTAGCGATTTAGTATTTGCATCAACTCCCGGTGATACCATTTTGGTGCTGGAAAATGAACTCCCTGGCAGACAAAATCCCAATCATGAAGACTCAGCTATTCTTACTTCACCTGAAAAGCCAACAGGTGAGAAAGTAAGCCACGGTTTACAAAAATATAAGAACTCCGGATTGACACCGCAAGTCTCTCATGAACTTGCACAAAAACTATCCTTCCTTATGAAATCGGAAAAAATGTACCAGGATTATAACCTGAGATTGGATACACTGGCAGAAAAATTACAGTTAACAAGGCATCATACTTCACAACTTATCAATGAATATTATAAGATGAATTTCTTTGAATACATCAATAGCTTACGTGTGGAAGAAGCCAAGACCCTACTCACTGATCGAAACAAATCAGATCTGACGGTTAAAGAAATCGGATATCAGACCGGGTTTAATAATAAAGTATCTTTTTTTAAAGCATTTAAACTAAGTACAGGTATGACCCCAAATGAATACCGGCAGCAAAAGCTGCTTGGCAACGAAGAAATAAAGAAATTATAGTACTGAAATCGGATTTCGGACTAGGCTACTTCGTAAAACATGCCAAAAACAAAATCGCACAGGCTGTACCATCCATAGTAGGCTCATTGGTCACATAGTCACCAATATCGTCATGGTATACTACATATTCATTTTGAAATGGAGCAAATGCATCGTCGTGAGTAAGCTGCAGTCCTAATTGAGTTTTGTAAGTGGTATAATATATAGGACCGTCAACCAGGCCACCGGGAACTTCTTTTTTAGTCATAGCATATGTACTGGTATGTACATCATGCGGATACGTTCCATTTGCAGGTATATTCATAAACATACTGGTACCCCAGGGATTACGACCAAATAACCAATCGCGCATGGAATACAAATAAGCTTGATATTGTTTATCACCCGTCATCTTTTCATACAAATAGATTTGAAGCCCGAGGTCTACTAATAGATTATTGGAGCACCAGATAAAGGGAGACCCTATCTGGTATATATTTTTAGATGCTCTCTGCCTGATGGTTTGATCGATTCCATTTTTATAATACGAAGCCAATTTCTTTTTGTATTCCGTATCCACCAGGCTATACAAGGAATAATGGGCCATATTAAGGAATGGATAAAACTGGTAATGAGCTGATGTATCTTTTTGGATCCACGATAATTCACCGGTCATCGAAGCATACTTTTTTGCGTCTGAGAGATAATTTAATTTACGGGTTGCCCGAAACAGTTCTGCTGCTGCCCATTCCATATCGTCTGTCCAGGTATCTTCATTGTATCTGTAAGGGGCACCATAAGAATTGCCCTGTTGAAACCCGGGTTTCGCCTTTGCCAATGCGTATAATTCTTCTGCAGCTTTGAGACATAGCTGTGCAAATCCTTTATCATAATTCGAATTCCATACCTGGTAACCCAGCGCTAAAGCAGCAGCTGATCTTCCGGCAAGATTTGCAATGCCTGTGGCAAGGCTTTTGTATTTATTCAAACCTTGCGGTTTTCCGGTAGCTGCATATCCAACGCGATACGAATTTTTACCCCATCCAAAATTACTGGGATCATCAAATGGGTATTTCCAACCCACATGATCCCGATCATCTGCCACCTGATGAATAAGTATGTCGGGTGACGGATGCAATTTAAGTATCCAATCCAATCCCCATTTAGCCTCATCCAACACATCCGGTATATTGTTTTTTATTTTTTGACCGAGGGCATTATGTTCATCCTTAAAAACCGTAGGGAACAATTGGTATGCCATGATCATTCTTGCTGTAGCATTACTACCTGTGATAAGATATTTAAGTTGGTCCCCTGCATCATGCCATCCTCCGGTCATATCTATATAAGTGGAATCAGGAACACTTCCATCCATTATGCGCCCATCGTGTTGGTGGCAGACCTGATCAAAAAACGGATTGTAACCGCATCTCTGTTGACGCATAAATTCCAATAAAATATCAGGCATCTCCTGGTATATATCATTTCTAATATTGAATGCAACTGAAGTGGAATGATCCTGAGCGGATATCGTATATTTACCGGATTGCTGCAATGAGCTAAAGTCAAAAGTATATTGATACTGAAAAGGTGCAAATCCATTTTTATCTGATGGTATTGCCGCTCCTGTAAGGACGGTCTTACCCTCCTGGTTTTTAATTTCCAAAGGAGACTGAATTGGCTTATTAGAAAACAAAATGGCAGATTTGTGATCAGATGGTCTGTACCCGGCAATATTTACTCTGATGTGCGATTGTGCCAAAAGAGAATTACATAAAAATAAAATGCAATAAAATAAATATTTAATCCTCATACTAATATTTGTTTACACCACGTAAGATAATCGATTCAAGTTAAAAATATTTAATTGAAATGTACGTGGATACAAAATATCTATTTGAGAATTCTTTTTCGGCTCCGGAAAGGAAATTATGCATATTCATCCCTATCTTATAAAAAACATACCATACCAATAAAGATCCATGCTTCGTAATTTGCACCGGGTGCACTGAATTGGTTTATACCTGAGATAGCATAGTTGGTTTTGGCATACCATCATCCTCAACAGGTGATTTTTTCAAGCGAATATGTAATAAAATAGAACCAAATGCGATACTGATCAAAATTAAGTTCAGCAACCAGCCTATGCCTTTGGTAATTGAAATAAGCTTTATAAATATGAAAACACCCATTGAAATCAATACCAGGTTTTTATACGTGATTTCTACATTAATCCTGTGCGCAAGCCAGTGTCCATACACCAGCGAACTGATGATACTGGCAATCAGTATGATTACCAGATAATTAATTCCCACGATCAGACCAAGGGGAACACCAATGATGGTAACCATGGTGAGTATCACCAATACTGGGATACCGATGATAAACAACAATCCTGCACCCAGTGATTTCCAGACAGAATCATTAATTCCATGCGCTGCAATGGAGATTTGCCGGCCAAAAACATATTGTAAAATCAATATCAATAAAATGGCTACACCTATATACCAAATCAAAGTAAAAATGGATACACCACCTAAAAAATACCATTTATCTTCATTGAATTTTAAAGAGGCATCAAAATCGGCGGATCCATTTTTTAAGGCTTTGTCAAAATTTACTTTAGCACCGGATACATAATATCGGACTTGATTATTAAATACAGCCAGTTCCCCCAATACTAAGGTCTGCGCACTGATTATACTTTTACCATCCACGATTCCATTAAATTTCAAAGATTCCCCTTTAAATTCAAAATCCCTGGCGGCCCTTCCGTTAAATAAGCATTGACCGGCGTAGATCCTGGCATTTTCATTTACCTGGCCTTCGAATACCATATCTCCTCCCGTCATTATCAGGGCTCCTGCTATGGTTGCCGATTTGTTTATGGTAATTTTTCCTCCACCTATTATAAGGTCACCATTAATGGTATTATTGAGTAATAATTCACCACCGATACACCTTATATCGTCAGATACATAACCATTAATGGTTACTTTACCACCTGCCACCAACAGGTCTTGATCTATTGTATCCATAAAGAAAATGGTTCCACCTGCACATACGATGTCACCATATACCGGGGCATTTACGGTTATGTTATTTCCAAAAAGGTAGAGATCTTCATATACTGGTTTATCGATCAATATATTATCGCCATATTCTATACGTATGCCATAGGCATAGGCTATCAGCATATTAAATATTGCAAAAGAAATCATCCGTTTCATAATTTGGTATTTAGGTGTATGAATTAAAGTAGTCCAAATAAATTTCAGGACTTAAGCACCTAAATTAGACCCGAACCGGGCCCTTTGAAATGATGCCGGTTAGCATCCTACTTGACCTCTATCAATTTTATTCAGATCCAGGCAAACTTTGTTGCCATTATTTCGTTATATTTGAAAAGCTCAAATCAAATTTTATGAAACTTCTGTTGCTTGCTACTTTAATTTTGGCCCTGGGTTGTTCAAAATCCGATGTGATTTCAGATGCTCAAACCAATGCCATTTCATGCAGTAATTCAATTAAAGCCGTAGTAAAAAAACAAACTACAAACGAGTCGGGTACTGAATTTTTCTATTATTTTTCCATAAATGGCAATATTGCAGGCAGCTCAGATGTCTATCCTTCTGCACTCACACCCAGCCTGCAGGTTGAGGGCCAGCGGGTAGAAGTCAAATACAATCTTACTGATAAAATGCACAAATATGTAAAGTGCGAAGCTGGGCATACTATGGATCCTGCCAATCCGGATGAGCGAACTATGCCCCTTATCAATGTATGCAATGTGACCCCTACTTTATAATAAATAGTATTCCATTTTATTTTTTTAGTTAACATCGGCGCATACCTTGTGCATGCAGCACATGTTTTTATTATTTTAATACCTTATTTCTTCAGGCGACTTTTCAAATCTAAATTGAAAAGTACGGAGACTTTATCTCTTGCTGTTTTACAGTAACTACGTAATTTTTTGTAATTTTATTTTTGATGAAAACTAATGTTGTTTCATTGAAGTCATTTCCCGCTATTCTGGGCGTAATGGTCTTTTTTTCTTCTTTTCTGAATGCCCAAAAGGTATTTGATTCGGACTCCATATTGCACATTACAATTCAGGGTAATGTACGAGGTCTGCTTAATGATCGCACTGCAGCCGCTTCCAGGGATTTTCCTATGAACCTTACTATTACCATTGAAGGTGGTACTGAAATTACCCTGCCAGTGAATATGAAAACAAGAGGCCATTTCCGCAAGCTTAAAGAAAATTGTATTTATCCCCCGCTATTGATTCAATTTATTGACACCGGATCTATGAGAAATACATGGTTTGGACATCAAAAAGAGCTCAAGCTGGTAATGCCATGCCAGGGAGAAGAATATGTACTAAGGGAATGGATGGTATACAAATTATATAATCTGATTACACCCATGAGTTTTAAAGCAAGACTGGTACAGCTTACTCTGGTGGATGAAAAAGCCAAAAAAAGGGATGCTTCTATTTACGCCTTTCTGCTCGAAGATGAAGATCATATGGCTAAGCGAAATCAAAGCATCATTCTTGACAAAAAGATTATACCTCAGCAAGCGCAAATGAAACCTTTTCTGACTACAGCAGTTTTTGAATATATGGTTGGCAATACCGACTGGGGCGTACAGTTTCTTCAAAATATTAAATTAATAGCAAAGGATACGAATTCAAGACCAATAGTAATACCTTATGACTTTGATCATGCAGGAATAGTTAATGCTCCTTATGCGAAACCGGCACCGGAGCTTCAACTCTCTTCTGTCAGGGAACGACGCTATCGCGGATATTGTATTCAAAGCCTAAATCAATATGACGAAATAATTTCTTTATTCAATGACTTGAAACCTCAATTTTATAATTTATTCAATTCCTCCACATTGTTGAAACCGAAATATATTAATTCGACTCTTCAGTTTTTAGATGGGTTTTACAATACCATCCATAATACTAAGTCATGGCAAAAGGAATTTACCTATCCTTGTGATAAAAGGGGTACTGGCAACGTAGTGATCAAAGGCCTCAAGGCAGATTGAAATAAGATGTGCATAAGAATTTTATTGATCCACCATAAATGTATTCATCTATCAAACCATTAGTAAATAAAAAATATCTTCTGGAAAAATTTCCCGGCAAGGGTGGCTGGACTTTTGCTCAAATACCAGAGGTATTACAAGATAAAAACGCTCCCTTTGGATGGGTTAAAGTAAAAGGAACAATTGATGGTGTTCCGTTTACTAAATATCACCTGATGCCCATGGGCAACGGTAAGTTATTTTTACCGGTAAAAGCCGAAATCAGAAAAAAAATTAAAAAAGATGTAGGGGATTTTGTCCATGTAATATTATACCCGGATAATGAGCCCATAGAAATACCTGTCGATATGGTTGAATGCCTTAAAGAATCACCTAAAGCATATACCTTTTTCAATTCTTTATCCGAAGGCGAACAAAAATTATATATGAAATGGATCTATTCTGCCAAGAAAGAAGAAACTAAAGCCCAGCGCCTGGCAAAAGGTATAGAAAGACTTTCAAAAGGTTTACGATTTAATATAAAGGAAGAAGATATTTCTTAGTCATTTACTAACTCAGTGCCATCCGTAATAATAAAGGGCAATAGACTGACTTGATCATTCTATTGCCCTTTATGAGTAATCTTGTATTCTTATTTTTTCAGAAACGCATCCATACCCATGCGAGCGATATCATCTATCACAGACCCATCTCCATTGCGGTCTAAAAATTTATTGAGAAGGCCAAAAGCGGGTTGCTGTGTGGGGGCTGCTTGCACTGTTTTCTTTAACAGATCGCCTACACCACCTACGTTGAGACCACCTTGCTGTCTTTGTTTTCCAAGAAGGCCAAGTAATATTGGTGCCAATGTCATGGCCAATTGACCAACTTTTGATTTATCCAGTCCGCTCATACGGGAGATCATATCCATCACATTAGGTTGCAGACCACCTAAAATATGGCTTAATATTCCGTTGCCATTGTTAGTGGAGGCATTAGGAGTTTGCCTTGCACCGGTCACAAAACCTATAAGATCATCTATTACACTACCATCGTGATCGCGGTCTAAAGCCGAAACCAATGCATTTAATCCGCCCTGTGTTGCTGTATTTCTTGAAAGAGCTGCCAATAAGGTTTGGATTATACCATTTGATGCAGCTTGTACTTGCCTGGGGTCTTGCACTCCAATCTGTTTTGCTAATTGTTCTATTACCTGAGGACCCAACTGGCCCTGTACCATTTCCAGAATATTCATAAAATTTTGAATGATTGATTAATAATAATCGGCTAAAGTAGGCATTTTTTAAATTAAACGAGTTTTAAAAATCCGCTCATAACCAGTTGGGCAACAGACAGATTCCCAACAGCAATGAAAACCCGTTATTGTTCATATTATATTGCATTTAAAGTAAAAAAGAAGTGACGAAAAGTAATTACAATTTATCCAATCCCGCTATTGGGATTAGAATGGATATACGTTTATGCCTGCCTGTTACTTTAATTGAGCTCCGCCAAATAAAACGGAGAATGCTTTACACCAAATAAGTATATGTGGTTTCTTAGCAGCATCATAATCAGATGGAACATCAATTTTATAATTACCCAGTTGCACAGTTTTGGAAAGCTCTATATAATTTTTTGCATCCTTATCTTCAGCCGCCCAGATACGAATGTCCGGACCGGAATCAGTTTTGAAATTTTCAAATACCAGGTATCTTTTACCAGCAGCATCTTTTGAAAGTTTTACTATACCTGATGTAGCGTGTGCACCATTGGTAAAAGAACCTTGTAAAACAACAGTGAGATCACCAGGTATCGTATTGGGATCACCCTGTTCCAAATCTTTCGCACATGAGGTAAGCAAAAAAATGGTCATCAAAAAGATACTGTATCGCAGCATAGGATATCGGATATTATTTCTGCTGGTAAAGATAAGCGTTAAAAGCAGGGGGATATGAAATCTTTTTTGGGTGACTTTAAAAAATTCAAATACAGCTTTTTCTAAATCTTTGGTGTTTTATTATAAATGCCGGCACAGAGGTATATTTAAAAGATGCGTATAAAAAGACAAAAAGCCAATCCGGATTGCTCCCGATTGGCCTTAGAGGTTCAAACCAATATTTAGTAAAAATAAAAAATTATTTTTTCCTCATATAAATATCTCCATTATATGTTTTGAATGTGATTTCTGCACCGCCTCCATTCACATCTGCACGTTTCCATTCATTGATCACTACTTTGTATACTCCGGATTTAGAATCTTCTTTTTTTACCGGTCCGCTGCTTTTGATATCAACATCAAATCCGGTATAGATATCACCCTGATCGGTTTTAAATTTCATCGACCCCTTTACGGTTGATGGAAAGGTAATGTCTACATCCCCATTATAAGTGGAAAATGCCATAGGTACTCCATCTTTCACTTCATCAAATGAGATTTTGATATCATCATTATAGGTAGTAGCCACCACTGAACCTTTTATATTGGTCGCAGATATACCTCCATTATAATTGTGGAGGTCTATTTCGCCATTTACGTTGGAGAGTACGAGGTCCCCGTCATTATAGGTGTGCATTTTTATATCAAAACCAACCGGTACTTCAATCTCGAGGTACATTTCTTCATTCCATGAGTCCGAACTCACTTTTACGACATTGTCATTTTCAGATGCCGATAGGTCTACATTTCCCCCACTTACTTTTTTCAATCCGTCTTTTGATTTGGTATCATTAGATTTTCCAAAATCAAAATTTAAATTAATATTTTTGTTTTTATCCTTGTCCTTTTCAGCTTCTTCACCCGTTTTGTATTTTACCAATATATCTTTTCGGGCTGTGCCTTTAACAGTAATTGATCCTGAATTGAGATGTGCTATTAATTTTCCTCGCTTGGCAGGATCAGAAAGCGGTATAGCAAATTCATTTTGTGCTGATATCTTAAGCATGGCTATGCTGAATACGACCAGTGCAAATGTTGTTTTAAAAATTGTTTTCATGATTATTTTAAAAGAGTTGATTTAATTAATTTATGAGTTGGGATGGGATGAAAGGTGTAGGATGTGTATCATTTGTAATTTTCTTTTATCGTAGCATCCCCGTTAAATGTTTCTACATCAAAATGGGGTCCTCCGTTTCTTATTTTAAACCGTTGCATTTCTATTTTATATTTTGTGCCTTTGCCTGTTTCGGTTTTAGTGACTACAGGAGGCATATTTTCTAAAGGATCAATATTGGTAAAGAGATCGCCATTAAAGCTTTTAAATGACATGGTACCGGAGAGAGAGGATGGGAAATTTACTTTTACAAAACCATTCAGAGAATAATATTTACAGTCTTCAGTTGGGTTTTTAGTATAGCTTATGTCTACATTTCCATTTATTGTATGGGCATCTGTAGCAGCAGACATGCCGGAAAGGCTTATGCCACCGTTTACATTTCTTGCTTTTACCTTTCCAGAAATGTTTTTTACCACTACTTCGCCATTATTTACTGTGGAGGCCATGACATGTATATGTGAGGGTAATTTTATTTTAAAATTCATTTGATAGTCATAGGGGGGATTATTCCAATCCACTCCCCATCTTCCTTCTTTTTCTCTCTCATTATAGTATCCGTAATACGATTTACCTGCTTTATTGAAATTGCGGATACCAAATTCCTGGCCGGTGCCTTTTACATATAAAATCAATGTATCAGCTCTGTCCAGTATACCGAGTTGAACAGATTCTTTACCCAATTGTAACCGCTCAGTGGTTTTAGCATTTATTATTTTTTCTACCTCGATGATGACCTGATCACCGCTGGTACCTTCCACGGTTACATCACCATCGATATTGTATATTAATACCGCATTTTGAGACGATTTTTTTTCAAAACCGACGATCTTATTAATTTTTTCTGTGTGTGATTGAGCCTGGCTTATAGTATTTGCAATGCATACTATGGACCAAACTATGAATGTTGCTTTCATAATTTTATTTTTAGTAAATGATTAAAATTAAATTTGTTTTATATAGCTCTCCAGTCGTTTTTTTACCGGTTCGGGAGTATCTCTATTACGAACTACTTTTTCCAATTCCTGTATTGACGATTTTTCTTTGATGGATACCATACATTCTGCCAGGGCTACCTGTACCAGTGGTGAACTCTGCAGAGCAATGGATTTGACCAATTCACCCCGAACCCAGGCTTCTGCAGTATATTTTTGCAATGCCTCTATCGCCGCTAATCTCACATTTATATTATCATCTTGATTTAATGTAGTAAATAATGCTTTAATGATTTTATTATTGTATTGATCAAAGTCATCAGAGTAACTCACCGCTTTTAATCTTTCAGAAGGAGCTTCGTTTTGCAAAAGAGTAAGCATCATGGTTTCACGCAATTGATTTACCTCGTGTTTGAGGCCTGCTATATCCTGGTTTTGTACTGTTTTCCTGGCAGGAATAACAAATCCTATAATCACCCCAGCCATCAATGCTGCTGCCGTCAAAGCATACCGGATATACAATTCCCTGCGATGACCAATCTTTTCATTCATGATCAATCTTTTTTCACTGGCGATCAGGTCCAATAAATTATCCTTTACAAATCCCGGGGTGCTTAGGTCTGTGACGGTGGATAGCTGGTCCTGAATAGGTTTAAGATCATGCAATTCTTCAGGTAATACCTCTCCTGCGGCGATGGCTTCTTCCAGTAATTTCCATTCATCCTGGCTGAGTTCATTCAGTTTGTAGAGCACTTTGAGTTTATTTATTTCCGGTTTATCCATATGGTATGTTTATACTTGGTGATAGAGTGATCTGAGATCATTAAGGGCTCTGAATACTTTTACTTTTACATTTCCTTCAGTAGTACCTAATATTTCAGCTATTTCTTTATAGTTTTTATCCTGATATTTACTCAGCAATAAAATTTCTCTTTTTTCATCAGACAGAGCCGCCAGAGCTTTATTTAACTGGTAAATATCTTCCCTGCGGTGCAAATCATCATCGGCATACTTTTCATCTTTTACATGATCTTTAAAGTCATCTAATGATGAACTGACTGTCTTGTGCTTTCGTTTATACTGATCGTTCAGCACATTACGGGCTATATGAAACATCCAGATCTTAAATGAACCTCCCCTGAATTGACTGCGGTATTTTAATATACGATAAAATACATTTTGTACTAAATCAGCTGACAATTCCCTGTCCTGGGTCATTCCTGTAAAAAAACCAAACAACTGCGATTGATAGCGATCATACAATAAGCCCAGGGAGTCTAGTTGCCCCCCGTGGACCTGATACATAAGTTCATTATCGCTTTCTTTTATCACAAGTAAGTATAATAGGTAAACTCATGAATATAAACAAGGTTACATGAGTAGCTAATCTATTTTTATCATCAACTAAAGATAAAGATATAAGTTTTTTATAATCAATCACTTAAGACAAAAAATACCATTATGATACCTGGATCTAATGGTGACCCCGAAAGCTTTAACAAACCATACAAAAACATCAAAGGAATACAGTATGGGTAATTTTATCTGTAGTTACCTGTAGTTATTTAAACAAACTATGAAAGAACAAAGGCAGAAAAATTTATATTACCATTTTTTAAATGTTTAATCCTTTTATATATTTACCTTCACTTAACCACTAAATAAAAGCAAATATGATCAAAGAATTTAAGGATTTTATTAAACAAGGCAACGTGCTGGATCTGGCTGTAGCTGTGATATTGGGTGCTGCTTTTGGAAAAATAGTTGGCTCATTAGTGGAGGATATAATAATGCCTTTGGTAAGTTCGGTATTTAAAGTTAATATAGCCGAATGGGGGGTGACATTAAAAGATGCTGTGATTGGTGCCGATGGTAAAGAGACTGCACCTGCCATTGTATTTAAGCTAGGCAAGTTTTTGCAGACCATCATTGATTTTTTATTGGTTGCATTCCCTGTATTCTTAATAGTTAAAGCCGTATCGAAAGCAAAATTGGCCACCCCACCATCTCCTCCACCTCCTTCTGCATCAGAAAAACTATTGACTGAAATCAGAGATTTATTAAAAAAATAATAAAGCCTATATCTCAAAATAAGCAAAACTCAAAAGGCAATTATTTTCTATGAAAGCCATCAGACCGAATTGTTTGATGGCTTTTTTAAAATGTATTTGATTTCAAAAAAAGGGGTATTTCAAAATCCCCCTGGTATAATTAGATTCATTCTTCCATTTTATTCTAAATTCGATGTATGAAAAGAAGTTATTTGATTTTTATTGCGTCTACACTTTGTAGTTTATCCTTTGCACAGGAGCTTCTCCGGTTTCCAGCCATCAATCATACCGCTTCGTTGATTGCTTTCTCCTACCAGGGGGATATTTGGACTGCTTCTGCCTCGGGAGGCAAAGCCAATCGTCTTACCATACATGAGGGATATGAATCCAATCCTGTATTCAGTCCCGATGGCAAACAAATAGCATTCAGTGGAGCACGATTTGGAAATAATGATATTTTCAGCATTCCTGTCGATGGTGGGGTACCTCAAAGGCTAACCTATCATTCAGCAGGTGATAATGTGAGCAGCTGGAATCAGGCAGATAAAATAGTCTTTTCAACCAACAGGGAGTATAGACAAATAGAAAGACCATCCGAGGTATACAGCATATCCCCGCTGGGGGGTACTGAATCCAGGATATTGGATGCGGTAGGTTTCGATCCAGCTTATTCCCCTAACGGACGATTTATTGCATTTGTTCGGGGAGATATCAATCCTGTATTCAGACACGAATACAAGGGTAGCAGTGATCGCGACATTTGGATATATGATACCAGGAATAAAACGTTTCATGAATTGGCCGGATTTGAAACCAATGATATACTGCCCAAATGGGAAGGAAATCATACCCTCTATTTTTTAAGCAGTGAAGCAGGAGCCTATAATATCTATAAATTAAAATTAAATGAAGAAGGCAAAAGCATCGGCAAACCTGCAAAAATTACAAATGCCGGTAATGAATCCATCCGGCATTTTGATATCAGTGGCGATGGATCTACCATAGTATATGAGCAAAACATGTCGTTATTTAAAATGCCCGCACAGGGAGGTACTGCCCAAAAACTAAAAATAGATATACATGCAGATGACCGATTCGACGCCTTTGAAAACAAATCCTTCACCACTGGACTAAACCAATATGCTATATCGCCCAATGGGAAACTTTGGGCATTTACCATACGCGGAGAGATTTTTATTAAGGATGTGGATAAAGAAAAAACCAGGAGTATAAATGTATCGGATCATGCTTTTCGTGATATAGATCCGGTATGGCTCAATGACAGTGTACTTTTATTTTCCAGTGACAGACGCAATGGCAATTTCGATATTTATATGATTCAATCCAGCGACACAGCTGAGTCCGGTATATTTAAATCATTAAAACATATCATTAGCCCGCTTACCAATACACCACTGGATGAAAAAAATATGGTGGTAAGCGGAGATGGCAAAAAACTGGCATTCACCCGTGGCCGAAGTGGTTTTTTTATGGCGGATATAGACAGTACCCGTAAATTGGTGAATGAAGTGGACATGAGTCTGTCTAGCTGGAACGCCCCATCACAAGTGACCTTTAGTCCGGATAATAAGTGGATAGCTTATACGCTCACTGATCTTGAATTTAACCAGGATATTTTTATCCAGCCGGTAGACCGGTCCATTAAGCCTGTAAATATCAGTATGCATCCACGCACCGATGCCAATCCAGTATGGTCGGCTGATGGATCTAAACTTGGATTCACTGGATCCAGAAGTACAGCCAGTGGGTCAGATGTCTATTTTGTCTGGCTCAAAAAAGAAGATTGGGAAAAATCACAACAAGACTGGCGGGAATCGGATACTCCTGCTGAAACCTCATCCAAAAATGACAAAAAACCAAAGCCCATAAAAATAGATGTGGATAATATACATCAGCGAATAGTACAAGTCACCAATCAACCCGGCAATGAAGGCAATGTACTTATCAGCAAAGATGGAGAGACTTTTTATTTTACTGCAAATAATAGCGATGCACGAGGCAGGGATCTATACAGCATAAAATGGGATGGCAGAGAATTAAAAGAAATCACCAAAGGAGGCAGCAACCCGGTAGGGCTCACCATGGACAAAGAAGGTAAATATATATATTATGCAAGGAATAATGGTTCTATGAACAGATTGGATCCTAAGTCTGGCAGCCCGGAATCTTTACCTTATACAGCCAAATTAAAAATCAACTATGAAGCTGAGCGTACACAGGTATTTGAAGAGGCATGGCGCACCATCCGGGATGGATTTTATGATCCACAGTTTCATGGTCATGACTGGAACAAATTACATGATCAATACAAAGAACGATGTGTAAAAGCCAGTACAAGCAATGATTTTCGAGATATGTTTAATTGGCTGTTGGGTGAGCTCAATAGTAGTCACCAGGCACTCACTGCAGCAGATCGTACAGAAACAAACCGTGATGCTACCGGGCTATTGGGTGCAGAGCTGATACCGGTAGAAAATGGTATGAAGGTAAATCGTGTAATACCGGGTACCTCCGCGGATAAAACTTCCAGTAAACTTACCGTAGGAGAAATCATCACTAAAGTAAATGGTGAAAACGTAACAAATAAAATCAATTTCTATTCCTTACTTTCTGAAACTGCAGGGGAAAAAGTAATCTTGACTGTACTCAACAATACTGGAAAAGAAAGGGAGGTAATCCTACGGCCGCAGGCTTCTATTACAGATGCCCTTTATGATGAATGGGTCGATAACAGAAAAAAACTGGTAGATTCTTATTCCAACGGTAAGCTGGGATACATACATATACGCAGTATGGACTTTGCCAGTTTTGAAGTAGTGGAGCGGGAGTTTACGGCTGCGGGCTATGGAAAAAATGGATTAATAATAGATGTAAGGTACAATGGGGGTGGAAGTACTGCAGATTACCTTATGACCATACTTAATTATAAACAACATGCCTATACCATTCCAAGAGGTGCAGCTAAAGACCTGGAAAAAGAAAAGAAAAACTTCAGAGGATATTATCCGATAGGGGAACGACTGGTATATGCAGCCTGGACCAAGCCTTCTATTGCACTCTGTAATGAAGGAAGCTATAGCAATGCAGAGATATTCAGCCATGCTTATAAGGGACTGGGCATTGGTAAATTGGTAGGAGTGCCTACGAATGGATCCGTGATCAGTACCGGAGGACAGGGACTAATGGACGGATCATTTGTGAGATTACCATTCCGGGGTTGGTTTAATAAAGTGAATGATAAAAATCAAGAATTGGGTGCTGCCATTCCTGATATCATAGTTCAAAATAGTCCGGATTGGATATCCAAAAACACCGATGATCAATTAAAGAAGGCTGTGGATGAATTATTGAAAGATATAAATACTAAAAACTAGCCGGACTCTTTGACTTTATCCCGATCACAGACATTCACTGGGTCCCAGACCAAAAGGTACCTGTTCACAGGTGACCGCTTCCACAGAAGCTTCGATTTGTAATTGGATACTGCATTTCAGTAGTTGACCTGCAGGGATAGAGCCTTTCATGTCAATATCAAAGAATTCTGATTTGCCGGTTGCCAGTCCTTTTGCAAGATCATTTTTAAATCCCAGTAAAATTTTTCCCTCAATGAATTTATTTAAAACAAACACAGAACCGGTATTAATAAACTTTACAGATTCATTTACGCTTATTAAATTTTTCTTTTCAGAAAAGCCCTGAGCCAATGTAAAACTTATATTATGAACGGAAGTGGCTGTATTACCTGGCAAAAGATTTACTTCGATTTTCATTGCCTTGATTTCCAATTTTTCTATTCTGGCTGAACTCGCATTTATATTTTCAGATACGGCATTTATTATTTTTCCCGTAGAAATTGTATACTTTTTGCTAAAGGTCGATGTTTGATTAAAAACGCCGGTGTCATTGAGATTTACATTTATGTTTCTTCTGAATGTGACATAGTTGCAATTCGAAAAAATCAATATGCTAAAAAGGATTAAAAAACAAAAACGGATCATGATAAAGGTTTTTTGGAGTTTATAGTTTTATGCCTAATGTTGCTGAAACTATTGCCGGTGACAGACCGGACAATTGCAATTGAAATTGGAAAGCCCCGGCACTGATACCGGCACCCACAGCAAGTAATAATGGATTGTTGCTTTTTAAGTCAATGTTTATATTTTCATCGTTTTCACCATTGTAATGCTTATAAGATCCGGTCATATGACCCGACTGATACCCTGCCTGACCGAAATAATAAAAATGACGATGCCGCTGACCTATTGTAATACCTGCACTATAGGTACTCAGATCCGCATAGGTGCCTATTTTTAGTTTTTGATACATGCCTCCAATGGTAGTTACCCAGGGGCTGTTTTTTACAAAATATCTGCCTATATCGTGACGCATCCCTACACCCCATAGATTTATTTTACCTAAATCATCTTTGGTATCGTATGCAAAAAATCGGATATTGATCTCAGTACCCTTGTAAGCGAGGGAAAGTTGGGGCAAGGCTAATGTAAGATATTGAACACCCATACCGGCTGGAAATGTATACCCAAGGCCATTTATGCCAGATGCCGTTATTGATTTTCTGGGACCAAGCAGTGTAGATGCAGATACGGTTTGTGCCGGTTCGAAATCAGCAGGTGTGCCTGCATTGAAATACTTAAGTTTGTCACCCCATATTATAGACGAGCTGCCAATAAGATGAAAATAAATATGGAAATTACTGTCTATGCCTGTATGAGTACATTGACCGGTATTAAATGATGATGTAAGTACAGACGCCAAGGGTTGCAGGTAACCATTTTTATTTACACCATTATAGGCGCCGACATAACTATCTATTTGAGCTTGTGTAAAAGCAAAAGCAAATAACAATAATCCCAGAGTGAAAAATTTTGTAATCATGGTTTTTTATTAGTTATGTTACAAAATTCCTTATTAAAAATAGCTTAGCCAATCCCCTCGCAAGGGGGTTGTCGATTAGTAGTTTTTGGGGCAGGACAAAACAACACTATGCTTCTTATATTTTAAATTAAATCAATTGTTTGATTTTCCAGGTTGCCTATCCTCTTTGGTGGGACCTTTCAATGATTCCAATAATTTTTTGAGTAAATCCACCAAAGTACCCAAAAATCCCGCGAGCTCATTTTTGTCTTTTGTTGGATCCTGATTTGTTGCCATATTTGTGAAAATTTGAATTGGTATATAGAAATCTACGTAAGGATTACGATTATGGATTAAAAAACAAGGTTAACTATAGGCTTACCTCATTATAATCAACCTTTTATACAGTCTATCTGTATTAGAAGATAACAGCACTGTAAACATCCCCGATAATTTATTCATCGGATGGTAATTTAATCTATACCTCCCCTCTTGTATATACTCATTCATGATTACATCCACTTCCTTTCCCTGTACATCCAGTATACTCAGCCTCACCATTCCTTTTTTCGATAACTCAAATTCTATCTGTGCATGGTCAAATACCGGATTGGGATATATTTTTAATTCTAAAATGGTATTAACGGGTATCCTTTTAATTCTTTCCGGAAAATTGAATTTTTCCAGCTTACTATTAGTCAAAGGAACATCTTTTACTTCATACCAAAATCCAATACACGCCTCTCCATTTTCTGATTCGGTTTTCATTGCTATGCCTTGACCTATTGAAAGGTTGGCGCGATAAAGAGCATTGCCTGTCCACTGCCCGCCATTGCTGATGACGACTTTTTTAAGTACAGTCTGTGCAGGCAGGTTAGAAATATAAAAGCAGAAAACGATTGAATAAAGAATTGACTTCATTACTTAGCTTTATTGATTTTTAGCATTTTTTAGTGGAGCAATAACTTCTTTAACCATGGGAGTATAATCTATCCGATCTGATCCAGTAATCATGGTAGTATGGTTGGAAGACTCATCGATGAGTGGCTTTGGTTCGTCAGATTTATTTCGTACTACTTCAAAGTCTTCATGACCTCTTCGTACACATTTTACTTCCCAGTCAAATTCGTAACTACCACTGCCCTCTGCTAATTCTTCAACTGAAAAACTGGTATTTGTCTTTTTCACTACTGCCAGACCTTTTGATTTGCCACTGAGTGGAGTAAGAATGACGGTCATAGTATTGGCATTAGCTACCTGGACATAATGATCCGGGAATTCAATAACAGCCCTGCCATTTATTAATTTTCCTGTTCCTCTGATATAGGCTGCAAGTTCCGGGCCTTCGAGACTTCCATACCATATTTGTTTGTCTGGTTTACCCGGGTAATCCATTTTAAAATTTTTCACATCGGCAAAGAGTACTCCCTGATTATTTGCTGTGGTGTACATACCTGCTTTTACCGGGCTGCCTGGTAAATTGGAATTACATACTCCGATGTACCCCAGATTAGGCGCAGTAGCAGATGACATGAATGAGTGTTCTATACCATTTGGGCCTTTTGCCAATATAGTACCACTTTTCACTTCTGCTCTGGGGTGTTGAAATTTATCCACCAGGATCAGATTAGCACTGCTGCCTGAGCTATATAATTGCAAATAGGATCCATCAACATCTTTCACTTCTACAAATCCACCGCCGCCGATGAGAACCCGGTTTTTACCTGAATTATCATTCACTCCGATTTCACCCCCGTTTGTACCCACAGTTACAAAGGATCGTTCCAAACCGGAACTGTTATTAGCTGCGATATAACCATGCGCCAATCCGGTAGCACCTATAGAATTGATGATGGCTCCTGCTGCATTGCTGGTAGCTATTTCACCATGATTCGCATTGCTTACACTCATCTGCACTACATTATTGCCATTGGCATTGCTTGCACTGATATGACCTGCACCATTGGCATTGGTAGTTATTCGGGCGCGATCATTTCCACCGGAATTGGCTACTCCAACATAGCCTCCACTTACGGTGTTTGCTGTTACATAAGAAACGGTCTTACCGGCATTATTATCAGCGCTTATATATCCGCTCCCGTCAGTCAGTGATGTCATGCGGGCAACATCTTTACCATTGGCATGGTTAGCAAAAATATATCCACCATTTGAAGCATTAGCAGTAGTAATACCCGCCAATGGAGTTCCAGCCTTATTATAATTAACCAGGGCACCATTTCCAAGTCCATCAATACCGATTACGGAGGCAATTTTACCTGCTTCATTAAATGTATTTATTTGACCGCCACCTGTAGAATTGGTGCTAAGCCATACTGCATCTTTTCCATTTTGATCCTTGGTACCAATAAATCCGCCATTTAATGTATTATGAGTGATGGATACCAGATTAGTACCTGATGCATTGTTTACTAACAGGGCACCAAATGAATTATCCTGAGTCAGATTAATGATATCGTTGCCCATGTTGTTCCTGATGCCTATGCCACCCCCTTTACCGGCATTGGCAGTGATGCGTACTACTTCTTTTTTATCTACATTATCTACTCCGATAAATCCTGAGCCATCTGTATTGGAAGTCATACGTACCACTTTAGTGCCATCACTATGACCTACTTCTATTTTGCCACGGCCATCTTCGAAATTGGATATCGCTCCAGTAGTATTACCTGCAGCATTCTGCACTAATACTACACCGTGATTTTGATTTTGAGTGACAGTAAATATATCTTTATTCAAAGCATTCTTAACTCCTATGCCACCCCCTTTGCCGGTATTGGCAGTAAGCCGTACCACTTCATTTTTATCTGTATTATCAACCCCGATATACCCTGAGCCATCTGTATTGGAGGTCATACGTGCTACTTTGGTACCATTACTATGACCTACTTCTATTTTACCACGGCCATCATCGAAATGGCCTAACTGTGAAGTATTATTACCTGCATTATTATAAACTAATATTTCACCTCCGGCAGAAGTAGCATTTAATGCAGTTTGGGGCTTTTCATTTCTATATGTCTTTATTATCCCTGCACCTTCTGCATTGGCTTGCAGTTCTATATTACGTTTAGCATTGAAGTCAAAGGTAAAAAGGAATCCATTTTTCGCCCCCGTACCGCCGATTTCCACACGGCTTTTAGTGATTTCATTGGGATTTACAATGCGAAGTATACCTTCACCATTTTGTTGCACGGATGATTCGTGGGTCATTAGATTATTAGAGTTAAAGATGGTAGTGCGTCCACCAAAAAGATTACTTCCCATAACCGCCCGATGGTTGGTACCTGGCTTACCATCGGTCACTGCTATACTGCCGCCATCCCTGAACGCAGTAAAATATCCACCCAGATTGCCAAGATTGTTTTTTAATTCTATATGACCATCACCAAATTCATTATGCCCAACGATAGATGTTTTCAATCCCTTTGAATTAAATAAACTGAGGTATCCATTTTGTTTTTCATCACCGCCCATTCTCAATCGATCCAATGAATCTGATTTGGATGAAACGCGGATTAATCCTTCATTGGTGGCAACATCTGATAGCAGGGAGATGATATTCTTGGTGTCTTTATTAAATATATTTATAAACCCGGATTGATTTGAATTACTGCCAAGTTCTAATCTGCTTTTTGTTTTATCTGATTTAGATCTGAACTGGAGCATACCTTCCTTATTAAAATTGGTTGTAAGGTTAATTGTTTTGATACCTTCAATATTATATAATTCGAGTTCCCCACCTCCGACACCGCCATTTAATACACCTCTAAGATTTAAGCCATTCGTTTTGGCACCATCAGCCACATAGATAAAACCTCCAAGTGACGAGCCATTCATACCGGCTGATTCGAAACCCGGTTTGTTTTTTAATGTGATACTGCCATCCCCTAAAAAGGAATTCATTTTTATAATGTCTACTTTTTCTTTATTAAATAATTTAAACTCGCCTTCATCCTCCGTTTCAGTAAGTCTTGCTGCCAGATTATTGTTTTTAGAAAAAACATGGATGAGACCACCGGCATTCTCGTTGGCAGATAACCGCAATACCGGGTTTTTAAGTACTGAGTTTAAAGTCAGTTCACCATCACTGAATTCATTTGAAAATAAATCAGCACTCGGATTGCCTAATCGGTTATTTACAGTAATCCTGGCATTTTGATTTTCCAGTATGCCCAATTGTATCATTTCCGTTTTTTCACGATTGTATATTCCTACAAAACCGGACTCCTCGCCGTTAACCCGTACGGCTACATCCCCTTTGGGATTAAACACATTTACCAGGCCACCGGCATTATCATTTGCTGTAAGCCGTACAGTAGGATTGGTGAGTACAGAGTTTAATGTCAATTCACCATCACTGAATTCATTTGCTTTTAATTCGACAGCCGGATTGGATAGTGTATTCAGCATTAAAAAATAGGGTTGCCTATTGAGAAAAGTAGATGCTTTAATGGATTCATTTCCGTCTGCATTGCGTATGGTCATTATACCACCACCATTGGAAGTGTTGGTTGCAAGTGAAACAGTTGGTTTGTCATTAGCGGAATATAGAAACAATCTGCCATTGCCTTCGCTGGAAGAATGCAATTCACCTACATTCAATCCTGCCCTGTTATTTACGGAAACAGAGCCACCATATGTATTAAATGTAGTCAATCGGAGGGCTTCTGTACCTTCTACATTGTATAGTCTTAGTACACCACCTCCTGTGGTATTGGTTTCCAATTGGAGCACCCTGTTATTATCTACCGAATTAAGTACTAATTTCCCATTTCCGGCTTTTATGCCGTTACCTGCTGTACTGTTGGTAAGCTGAGTAGTGATCAGCCCGTTTGAATTAAAGACATTGATAAGGCCACCGGTATTTTCATTGGACTTTATCTGCACAGTTGGATTATTCAGCGCAGATTTTAAGGTAAGCATACCATTACTGAATTCATCCGCTTTTATTTCGGCTATTTGATTACCCGATCTATTGTTTAGATATACTAAAGGTTGTTTATCCAAAGTAGATCCTATCACTCCAAACGTATTGATCAAATCACTATTTGACAAACTTAAAAATCCTCCCTGGTTGATTCCGGATAATGATACCACAGATGAGCCATTTTGATTTAAAATTCCCAATGATCCGCTTGGGCCCAATAACAGATTTGGTTTAATGGCTATGGTAGTTAATGGCCCGGAAGGGTTGGTAATGTTGATCCCATTTCCTTCTGCTAATGAAGTAATGCTTCCTGTTCCAGCGCCCCCACCTGCTGCCGAGATAATGATTGTCTTATTGACATTGTCAGGTACCAGGGATATATTATTTCCGGCTACCAGGTTTATATTACCTCCGTCATTGGTCACCCCATTGATGCTGGAAACGATTGGATTTGCTATTTTGTCTATCGTTACTGCGTTGGTTTGGATTTTATCCGTAGAAATAGAATTGTTTTGAACACTTTTTGCCAACAAACTATATGGAGCAGATGTCAATTCTATTCTGGGCTCCATTTCCGGTTCATTGGCCAGTTTTATGCCCAAATAATAAGGTCTGTCAAAAGGTAAGTTTAATGGATTTATTTTCCCCAATATGGCATTGAATATGCCGGATTGTACCTGAATATTGTTTTGAGTCTCTGACCATTCAGGTACATCTCCAAGGGTACTGGTATAGATTCTGAAAGTAATCGAATAGTTTCCATTGGGTACTGGTTGACTATTGACATTATTCAGGACACCTTGAATGTTTAATGTATTGGGTGCCTGAGAATTTTGTGCAATAATACTACCAGATATGGTTACCATCAATGCTAAGCAAAAGAAATGTACTGTTTGCTTTCTAAAGTAAATTAAATTCATTAGTCTGTTTTTTTGGACAAACAAAAAAATAGAAAATACCTGATATATCCTATCCCCTATTGAGGGGGGCTAGCAATGAAACAGTTATGAGGCAACCTGTACATTATAAGAGTGAGGTTACCTGCTTACTTAAGCAAATGGAAGTTTTTTCCAAAAATATCAATTATGACAGACCCTAATTTCAATTATCCATGCTTTGAAGGCAATTAAATAATACTCATTACTCCCCCCTCCAAAGGGGATAGGATTAAAATACGGGCAGCTGTAAAATTGTACCCCATAATGATTAAATTTACTAAACCAATGTTTTATACTACCCGGTACGATAACCTGCAAAAGTGGATCACCAGGCTGATCACCGTGTGTTGGTTTTGTTTAATCGGAAATTCCCATGCGATATTTGCCAATGAAAAATACATACTAACCGAATCCATTACAAAAGTACCACTCAATACATATGTGTACGTACAGAAAGATCCATCCCGTACCCTATTGCTATCCGAAGTATTAAAATCTCCATGGAATGCTTCCAATAAAACACCCTTTAATGTCGGATTTACTGGTTCAGATTATTGGTTTAAACTAAGTATTGAAAACAAGTCAGGTCTAAAGCAAAGCTTATTGATAGAGTTGGCCAATCCAAATCTCAACAAGATCACGATGTATACGGTGTATAAAAACGGCAGCATTGATACCGGATCTACTGTTGGTGATCGATTTGCTTTTAATCAAAGAAATATCATCACCCCGGCATTTATGTATAAAATAGTCCTGGATAGAGAAGAAGAAAATACATACGTTTTTAAAATTTCTAATGATTATAAACAATTGCATGTGCCTTTTCTGCTATGGAATGCTGATCATTTTGAGCTTAAGTCAAAACAAAAAAATTATCTGCACGGATTACTTCTTGGGTTTATAGTATTGTTTCTGACTATTAGTTTTATAGTTTGTCTTTTTGCCGGAAGCCGCCTTTTAAATTATTATTGGATGTACACAGCGAGTTTTTCATTGTATTTGATTGCACTATTAGGGCTTGGATTTCAACTTATTTGGCCGGAGGGAGTAAAATTTCAATCCTGTGCCATGGAAGTAAGCAAATATTCCACCGGATTCTTTTTTATTCCATTCGTAATCCATTTTTTTAATACTAAAAAGAATTTTTCAAAATGGCATTGGGTGCTCAGGTTCATGATGTTTGCTTTTATTTTAGTTACCGTCATGCGATTGTTATATGTGTATACCTCATTTATATCTCCCGCCCTGATCATGATTATTACCCAGATTACTTCAATAGGATTGGTCCTGGGCGATATGGTTATTTGGAATATAGCATTGGTTTCTTATCGAAAAAGTAAAAAATGGGAAGAGCTCTGGGTATTGATCGTATGCACTATGTTTTTTGTATCCCTTGTACTCATGGTGTCGCTGCACCTGGGATGGATACCTGGTTGGAACTGGGTCGAAAATTTTTTGGTGCTCGGCTACATCACTGAGATTATAGTATTGTCTACCGTATTGGTATACCGTTATTATATTCTTTACCAGACCAATTATCAATTGGCTATCGAGCTCAGTAAAGCCAAAGAAGCAGCTATACATACCTTCCTACAGGGTCAAAACGAAGAAAGAAAAAGATTATCAGAGCAATTACACGATGGGATCAGCCTTACACTGGCCAGCCTCAAGATGAGACTTTCACATATAAAATCCATAAGCAATCAATCCGAAATAAAAGAAATAATTACCCCATTGATAGAGGATGTCGGTCATACTGCCAAAGAAGTGAGAAATATATCCCACTCCCTCTCTCCGCTCATACTCAAAAAAGGCAGCATTACCTCAGCGCTGGAAGATCTTACGGAACGAACCCGATGGGCCTACCCTCATTTACAGATTCATTGGCATCCGGTATTCAATGAAGATTCCGATACAAAACTCCCTGATTATATATCCCAAAATATATATTACATTGCCAGTGAACTTTTAAATAATGCGACTAAACATGCGGATGCCCATGAAATCCACGTAGATTTTATTAAATCTGCAGACGCAGTCGAACTCAAAATAAAAGACGACGGCAAAGGATATGATTTTACACAATCATTCAAAGGTATTGGATTGGAACACATCCGTCAGCGTGTACAATTATTAAATGGATCGATAGAAGTAAATAAATTAGAAAAGGGGATGTTACACAAAATTCGATTTGGAATCGCGTAATAGAAATGAACTTGATTATATTTTTTTAAATATCATCAATATGGACCTGACCGGAATCAATCCAAGGCTAATTAGAAATACCGGTATTAAAATACATTGAAGTGTTATTTTGTATTCTGGTGTTTTAGCAAACAAGTCCACAGTCCATGCGGCAAACGTTGCAATAAATACTGTGGCAATACAGAAAATAAACAAAGTGCGGTTTATCCTGGCTAATTTTTGTGTATGTATAAAATACCCAAGGATCAGCATAGTCAATAATTGTGTGATCAACGCAGACCAGGCCGCCCCTATGGCCCCATATGGTTTAGTCATGATCAAGTGACATACTCCATTGATCACAATACTTATTACAAATATTTTATTCATTTGACTTATCTTACCTGAAGAGGTAATCAGTGTAGTAAATAAATAATTGACAGTAAGTGGTATAAGACCGGCAATGACGATACTCAGCAACAGACCTTGATTTTGATGGTATAATAAGTCCATAATAAAATCACCGTTAAAGCTTATTACGGCGGCGATAATCACTGCCGCAGAAAACATCAGGCGCATTGCCAGTTCAAATAAGGATTGAATATCTGCGGGTTTTTCATTAACACCGATTGCACTAAACATGGGTAATAATAAGCCTGCAAACAAAAAGCCCATCATATTTGCAGCATCAAGTAAACGGTATGCTTCGGCATAAAACCCTGATTGTAAATTACCGTCTAGCCTGAGTTGATCAATCCACACCGGTTCCATGCGGCAATACAAAACCATCAATATAAAAATTGCAGCATAGGGCATTCCTTTAGTAAGAATTGATTTCAATTCGCTCAATGCCGGAATAGTAAATCCTGCTTTCTTAATTCCACGAAAAACTAAAGCTGATGCAATAATGATACTGAGGCCCATTGAAACTGTTTGCAAAGACAGATATCGGTTTATTGGATTTTTATCAGAAAGAAAAAGCCCTACAAATAAGACAATAAATATAAATTTGTCGGCCACTGATAAAAAGCTATCCCATCTGTATCGACCTGAACCCGATATAAACGCTCTTTGGAAAAGTATGAATGAAGCTAAGGCTTGATTGATTCCTATCCAAAAAATAAGACGCGCATTCAACTCAAAATATCCCCCGACCCAGACTAAAATCAGAAATACCACAAAAAATAAAATAGATAATACAGGCTTGATCCAGACAGATTGTCGCCATATCAATTCATACTTTGATTTGTCGCCTGAGATTTCCTTATTAGCAAAATTAGTAATACCCAAATCAAGCAGTATCTGTGGCACCATAGAGAGCGAGAAAAGAGTAAAATACAGGCCCCATGCCTCAGCCCCAGCCTCATTTTGTACTTTCCTTTCTACAAAGAAAATATAATATGGCTTAATCAAAAGATTTGCCAAAAGCAAAAAGGAAATATTAATTACAAGCTCTCGCCGGAGATACGACATGGTGGGTGAAAGTACGAAGGATTTGGTGATCAAAAAATGTACAGCCGGTATATCATGGCACTTACATGGCCGTTAAAAATTCAAAAAAACGAATTGGTTAATCAGTAAAATAGCAGAAAGCTAATTCCTTTTGGACCAATGCTTTGGGTTTAAGTTGATAGTGGATTTATAAGGTGTTTTACCTTTTTCTTGATAATAGTATGGATATCCAAAATCAAATTTGTATTATTGGCTTTACTAAATTAAATTCAGCAATGAAGACCAGTGTTCGTATTCAGCTATCCATTATGATGTTTCTCCAGTTTTGCGTTTGGGGCACCTGGTATGGGCAGATGAGTAAATATCTTACGGTACAGCTCGCGGCCACCGGCGATCAGGTAGGATTTGCCTATGCCACTTTTTCGATAGCCATGATCATCTCTCCATTTTTTATTGGTATGCTGGCTGATCGGTATTTTTCTGCCCAAAAAGTACTGGGTGTACTCAATATCATAGGAGCTTTGATATTATTCTGGATTACCAAAATCAAAGATGCTGATTATTTTTCCTGGGTGATGCTTTTATATTGCCTGAGTTTTGCTCCAACTATTTCATTGGTTAATTCGATTTCATTACGGAATATGGATCATCCTGAAAAACAATTTCCGGCTATACGGGTAATGGGCACACTGGCCTGGATATTCATTACCAATGTGGTAGGGCTGATGGGCGTAGGTGATAGTGCTACCATATTTTACATGGGCAGTATTGCCGCATTGATCATAGGGGTTTATTCTTTTACTTTACCCAACACCCCACCAACCGCCACCGGGCCTTCGAGTTTTGCACAGATCATTGGAAAGGATGCCTTCGTATTATTTAAAGACCGGAGCTTCCTGATATTTTTTATCTCATCTGTTGCGGTATGTATACCGTTATCATTTTATTATACCTGGGCCAACCCATCTCTGACCGATATGTTTGCTTCTGCGTTTCCGGGATCTGATCGCAATTCATTCAATATAGAAAATAAAATGTCACTGGGCCAGGTTTCGGAGGTATTCTTCATGGTATTGCTTACTATGGTGTATTCAAAGTGGGGAGTAAAAAAGATCATCATCATTGCTTTAGTGGCCTGGATAGTGAGATTTGTATTTTTTGGAGCAGGGAATGCCGGCAGCGGTAGCTGGATGCTTTACATTGCCATTTTACTGCACGGTGTTTGTTTTGATTTTTTCTTTGTTTCAGGTCAGATCTATACAGACAATAAAGCCGGTATCAATATTAAATCGCAGGCCCAGGGGTTAATTGCCTTTGCCACTTTTGGAATAGGTATGCTTATTGGATCCGTAGTTTCCGGCAGAGTAAAAGAAATGTACACTCAAAATGGTATTACCGATTGGTTTTCAGTATGGATGGTACCGGCTGCAATTGCAGCTGTAGTTTTAGTATTATTTATGTTTTTCTTTAAAGATGAAAAAGTAAAATCTACTCCGGTGTCAATGTAATGGTATAAAAATGAGTATCCACTTTCATTCTTGGGAATGTCATTGGCAACAAATCCGGATCCATTAATTGGAAATCATTCTTTTCGTAAAATCTTCTTGCTGCGTATAGCCTTTCTATAGTACCCAGATATATTGATCGGATTTGTTTTGATTTTGCCCATAGTAATAAAGTATCCAGCAATGACTGAGCTATATTCAACACATTGCCGCGATAATCTTTATGTACAAACATCTTGCGAATGCAAGCCTGGTTGTTTCCAATGTCGATCAAGCCAATAGTGCCCACCAGTACCCCATCCAGAATGGCAAGCCAAAAATTGCCATTGTCTTTTTGATAAACACCAGAAATATCAGATAAATCAGGCTGGTCCTGCAAAGTAATCGGTACATTAAATTCAATATTTTGTATTTGCAGGATCAATTGCCCAATCTGGGTTTTGTATTTTTCGTCATACGTAATGATGGTGGCCGGAGACATATTATTTTATCAATTTTAGAGCCTCAGCAGATTCATGGACCGGTAATAAACAAACTTTATTCTGACAAACATATATGGTGGTTGTGCCTTTAATGTATTTCCCCTGCAATAGGGGAATATTTTCTTTTTTACGGGTACCAAACCACAACCCATTTGGGATATAATGACTGATCATTTCATTCAGGATCGTATTATAATTCATACCAACGATTCCAATTTCGTAAGGTGCACCAGTCAGCCAAAGGGTATTGGACAACCACTGCCCGTATTCAGTAGCTGATCCGGGTGGTATCGAAAACAAGGTAGATAGAATCATTTTTTTTGCAAGCGCAGCGTCCTCTTCATTATCCATATAAGTACTTAAACTGAATAAAAGGTTGGCAAAGATGGCATTGGATGATGGCAATGCCTGATCGTATATTTCTTGTGTTTTGGATATAGAATTTATCCTGCTATCCGTACTATAGTCAAATAAATTATTTTCATTAAGCGTAAAATTACGTAGTGCCTTATTTTTTATCAAATTAGCCCGATAAAGCCATTTCATGTTAAATGTAATCTGGTACAATTTTATGTAAGCATCCCCGAGATTTGCATAATCATCCAGGCATCCCGCCACATATGGTTTTGCCTTACTGTATACTCTTTTTAATCCTGTCCCCGCATTCCATTGATTGTCCCAAAGCCATTCCCCTATCTGTATTGCAGTACTTTTAAAATCATCCTGCCGGGTCGCCATATAAGAATCGACATAAGCTTTTACCATCAATGCGTTCCAGGAGGTAATGATTTTGTTGTCTACGTTTGGATGGGTACGACCGGATTTTGCCAGTATCAATCTTTTTTTTATTTCAGCCCATGTAGCTGACTGCAATACGTGATCAGGGATGGATGGATTCAGGGATAATACATTTTTGCCAAGCAATTCATAATTGGAGGCATTAAATGCGTTTCCTTCTTCCCGAAGATCAAACCAGGATAGACAACTGTCTGCAAGATTTTCATCATGCACTGCCTCATCGATTTCCCCTTTAGTCCACAGGTAATATTTCCCTTCTTCATTATCGGAATCGGCATCCATAGAGGAAAAATAACCGCCCTCTTTATTTTTAAGGTTTTTAGAAACAAAATCATGTATGGATTGAATGGCTGAAAGATATTTTCTTTCTTTGGTGATTTGATAAGCAAATGAAAACAGGCTAAGCAATTGAGCATTATCGTACAACATTTTTTCAAAATGAGGTACCCGCCAATCTTCATCCAGGCTATATCGGCTAAATCCCCCATGCAACAGGTCATGCATACCGGAGGTAGCTAACCGGGTGAGGTAACCTAAGGCGATATCAGTTGCTTTCTGAATTTTATATTGATTCCCGTATGCCAATAAAAAACGATATAGCGAGTGCATTGGAAATTTAGGACTGCCTTTTTTGCCACCCTTTATTAAATCAAGTGAATTCATTATCGATGCATACATCATATGAGGGATTGAATCATGAATTTCCTGTACATCCCTGTAGATCGCGACTGCTGGTTTCATACCTTTAGCCAGTCCTTCAGCAAAGGACAGCATATTCAAAGGCGCCGTACGATATTGATCAGCAAAGTAGTTAATGGTCTCTTTCCACTTTTCTTTCGATTGGTAGGTGCCGATGTATACCGGTCGGCCATCCGGAAGCGCGATAGCATTTAGTGGCCATCCGCATTCCGCTCCATTCATCAGGCGGCAAGCGCTGAGGTATATTTGATCTATATCCGGCCTTTCTTCCCTATCGACTTTTATACTAAGAAAGTGTTTATTCATAATACTACTCACGGCAGTATCGTTAAAAGTTTCTCTTTCCATTACATGACACCAATGGCATGAAGCGTAACCAATGGAAACAATCAGCAATTTATTTCGTTGCTTTGCCAGATCCAATACCTCCTGCCGCCAGGGATACCAATCTACCGGATTTTGACTATGTTGTTTCAGATATGGACTTGATTCATTTCGCAGATGATTTGAATACTTTTGAGCATTCACAAAGTAACCCTGGGCGAATAGAATAATACTGAATAAAGCGATGCGTAATCGAATCAAAATATAAAGTACAATATAAGAAAGATTTATGGTGAATAACAAAACTGGAAGAGTTAAACCTTTCTAAACTACAATAGGTATGCTTTGAATTATATATACTTTAGTTAAAATTTAAATACTATATTATCTCTCTTGATTTTTGCCCCAATCCAAATTCCGGGTAAAATACATCACTATACCTAATAAGATAAACAGACTGATACTGCCTATGAGCAAGGCCTTTTCTTGTAGTTGTATGAGAAGATAAATAAATGAATACAGTAATGCTATGACCGAAGTAAATACAAAAGCAGATTTTTTTTGTTTGAATAAATGGGATGTATACAGTCCCACCATGCTTACTATGGCTACCGTAGAAATAAAATAGGCTTTGTCAAAACCCAGGTACTCCGATATAGATAACAACAATAGATAAAAAAGGCAAAGAGCCAGTCCTACCATTACATATTGAATGCTGTGTACATTGGATTTTAGCATCAACTCCATAAAAAAATACATTGCAAATGTAAGAGCAATGAACAGGAAAGCATACTTTACCGATCGTTGAGTCTTAGCATATAAATCACTCAGCTGTTTAAAAGTGACGGAAAATGCCGATTCCTGGATAGGATAGGAAGCATCTTTAAATATCTGAGGATAATTTCTATTCAGTTCCAGAATTTTCCATTCCGCCTCGAAACCATCCTTATTTATCACTGCAGGTGAAGTTGGTAAGAATGCTCCGCCGAAAGAAGGATCTTTCCAGTTGGAAACCATCCTGGCCTCTGTAATCTTGCCTAGGGGCACAAAAGATATCTGCTCAGACCCTTTTAGATGCAGTACCAATTTAAATGCATTCCCGGATTGGATTTCATTCCATAGAAAAGAAGCTTGTACTCCTTTATCGATTACACTATTGGGCACCACTCCACTTTCCATGGCTCTTGGCTTACCATTCCATTCAATGGTTATGGGGTTGGTAATTCCCCTGAAATCGGTGATGCCCGCTTGTATTTGGATATCATTCCAAAGTATTTTGGTTGAGTCTAAATTAAATTTATCAAAGGAACTAATTTCAAATCTGCCGGATAGCACTATTTCCGATTGATATACAGCCACATCATAAATAGACCTATGTCTGATTTCAGGAGTGATGTTGGTATTTATTTTTAATTCTTCGGGCAATACATATACATTTCTCCTTTCATACGTTTTCTGGTCAGCCAGCATGTGATGGTAGGGAATCACAATAAATGGTCCTGTAATAGTCTGTGCAGAAGACCACAGCTTGCTGATCTCTGTACCTGCTTCCTGTTGCCTTATTTGCCGTTCCCTTACCAGATCATTTACCTGAAACGTAGGTATCATCAATACCAATACTATAAAACCTATCCATAATCCACGCAACGTGATTTGAGCTGAGGGACCGAAAGGATTCTTAAATTCCATAATTAAATTTGATTTATAATTTTATTGATTTTATCATTTGTTCGAGAGCATCAAGATGTGCTTTAAATGCTTTTTCGCCTGTTTTGGTAACGGTATACACCGTATTGGTTTTTCTGCCTATGAATCCTTTTTTTATTTTGATGTATTCATTTTGCTCCAGGGTCTTTAGATGAGAAGCAAGGTTGCCATCGGTGACTTCCGTAAGTTCCTTTAGTTGATTAAAATTTACATCTTCATTGACCAATAAAGCCGACATGATACCGAGTCTGACCCGGCTATCAAATACTTTATTGAGCTGCGCTATTGAATTCATGGATATTAATTCTTATCGTATTTATTCCACATATATATTCCATATACAATATGTGCTACACCAAATCCTAAGGTCCAGCAGAGCAAGCCTTGCCCTATGAAAAGCAGATTTATCAGTCCGATCCCGATTTCTATCATTCCCAAAATTCGGATATCGCCTATCGTATATTTACTTGCATTGATCAGCGATAGCCCATAAAAAATGAGGCAACCAGGCGCAATCAATCCAAGATATCCCAAATCAAGTATTTTCAGAAGAAATAAACCACCTGCTACCAGAGGAATTGCCAGGCTGACCACCAACCGATTAGTGGTCTGAGTCCAGATCGGCAAATGTAGCATCCTGGATTTTCTGTATGTAAATATTATTATGACGGCAATGGCTGAAATCAGTGTGCCCAAAGCAAGGAGAAATAATTTTGATCCAAAAATAACACCTGTCTGTACCGGAGTAGTTGTTATTTCATAAGTGCTCTCATACCCTAGGGTCCTGAATGCAAGATATGCACCGATTAATGCTACTATGCCCGCAGATACTCCACTCAAGCCACTGAGGCTCAGAAAGCGACTGCTTTTTTCCATCATGTTTTTTATCTCTGACAGTTGGTGTATAGGATCCGGTTTAATTTCCATAAAAAGTACTTTGAAATACAAAGTAAAGCAATTTTATTCATATAGTCAAGTTCTAATCTATTTTTTTAACCAATTAAAGTTGATTACGCACTCTGCTCAGATGGCATTTTAGAAATGAATTTCCGTCCTGGTCTCAGATGAAATGACTTTTTTGAACATTTTTCAACTAAAATCTAAAATGCAACCTGAGATGAATTATTCTATTGCTTTCTGGCGGACATGTATCGATAGTGGTGGGGGTATACTGGGTGATAATGCAATAACAACAGAAGTAAAACTCTCAATGCAAGTGTCAAAATAAAAACATAAAAAAGCCTCACCCCATTTCAAACGAGTATTCTTGCAAAAAATTCTACAATGGTATTACTGAATTCTACCCCGGGTTAGTCGATAAAATATTGAATTATATGGAAGGAATTTTTAGAATAATATAGGGCGGTAAGTAATCAATTATAGTAATTGCTATTAGTGGAAGTATATAAATTCTAAAGTTAATCAAATTGAAAGGTCATTTTCTATAATGTATAAATTGACATTAATACTATATTTGAGCCGTTATGATAAATCCTGCCTCTTTTAAGCATGTATCCTACTTATGGGATGAAGAAAAAGCCGCTGCTTTGGCCGGTGACGAAGTAGCATTATTTATTTACAGGTCCAATCTGCTTGGGACCGACCTGCGACTCACCAACTATGGCGGTGGAAATACCTCTGTAAAATTGAAAGAGAAAGATCCCCTGACCAATTTACTTACTGAAGTAATGTGGATCAAAGGATCGGGTGGTGATTTAGCTACTTTAAAAAAATCAGGTTGTGCGGCTTTATATATGGACCGTTTGCTTTCCCTTGAAAAAGTATATAGAGGTAAAGAGCACGAAGATGAAATGGTCAACCTGTTTAATCATTGCATTTACGATTTGGATTCTAAAGCACCATCTATTGACACTCCGCTTCATGCCTATTTGCCTTTTAACCATATAGATCATCTCCACCCTGATGCAGCCATTGCCATCGCAGCTTCTAAAGACGGCAAACAAATCAATCATGATTTATTTAAAGGTGAAATCGGCTGGGTAGAATGGCAACGCCCTGGCTTCGATCTTGGATTAAAACTGCGCGACTGTATTGAGGACAGCCTGTCACAAGGAATACAGCTAAAAGGCATTATGCTGGGTTCACACGGATTATTTACCTGGGGGGATACTTCTTACAGTTGTTATTTGAATACATTGGAGGTAATAGAAACATGTGCACTCTATCTTGAGCAACATTATAATAAGAAACGACCAGTTTTTGGCGGTACCAAAATCGTACATACGACAGATAAATTAAATACTCAGGCTGCTGCGATTGCACCGATCCTTAGAGGACTATGTTCGTCAAGACAACATATGATAGGTCATTTCACCAATGATCGCCGGGTAATGGAATTCATTAATTCTAATGATTTGGATAAGTTGGCGCCAATGGGTACTTCTTGTCCCGATCATTTTTTGCGAACAAAGATTTTCCCTATGGTATTGCCGCTTACACCGGGTGAAAATCTTACAGATACCAGGGCTGTAAAGGAAAAGCTTTCACCCGTATTTGAAGAATATCGAAACATGTATGCTGTGTATTATGAGACCTGCAAGCACGAGAATAGCCCGGCGATGCGCGATGCCAATCCGGTCGTAATACTCTATCCTGGAATAGGCATGTTTACTTTTGCAAAGGATAAAACTACTGCACGGCTCGCATCTGAATTTTATATCAATGCCATCAATGTAATGAAAGGTGCTGAAGCCATCAGCACTTATATCGCATTACCGAGGCAGGAAGCTTTTAATATAGAATACTGGCTGCTGGAAGAAGCCAAACTGCAACGCCTCCCCAAGCCCAAAGCGTTGTCAGGTAAAGTGGCTTTTATCACCGGATCGGGTGGAGGTATTGGAAAAGCAATTGCAAAAAAACTCGCAGAAGAAGGTGCCTGCATCATGCTTAATGATGTACACCTGGGCAGATTAGAGGAAACAAAAGCTGAGTTTGTAAAATTATTTGGAAAAGACCAGATAGATTCTACATTGATGGATGTGACTAGTGAAACCTCCATTGAATTAGCACTGCAATCTGCTGCTTTGAGATTTGGAGGAGTAGATATAGTAGTAAACAATGCCGGTATCAGCCTATCAAAAACGATTGAAGATCATTCGATTGCGGATTGGGATAAAGTATATGATATATTGGTCAAAGGTCAGTTTATGGTATCCAAAGCTGGTATAGCGGTGCTCAAAAAACAAGCTATCGGGGGTGATTTAATAAATATTGTATCTAAAAACGCAGTGGTAGCAGGCCCCAATAATGCTGCCTATGGTTCTGCCAAGTCAGCCCAGGCTCATTTGACTCGGCTCATGGCTGCTGAGCTGGGGCCGGATAAAATTAGGGTAAACATGATCAATCCCGATGCGGTAATAGCTGGTTCCAATATTTGGGCCGGAGGGTGGGCCGAAGGCAGAGCCAAAGCATATGGTGTAACCGTTGAAGAACTGCCTGCCTATTATGCAAAACGCACCTTATTAAATGAAATTATTTTGCCTGAAGATATAGCCAATGCTGCATTTGTCTTCGTGAGCGGTCTTATGAATAAATCTACCGGTAATGCACTCAATGTAGACGGAGGAGTTGGAATGGGATTCCTGAGGTAGATGAGATTTAAAAAGTGCAATGGGTTGTTTTGTAATTAAACAGCCAGGATTACAAATGGCAATAGTACTATACTTTGATCTCGCTGCCAAACATCCAAAGCCTGGTTTTTTCCATTACTTTTTTAGCTTCTGCTTCCATAAAACCACCGATGATTTCAGGAGGGTCAGAATATATAGGTTTTAGTTTTGAGATCAACGTATCCTGCAGAATAGGCCATCGCGAATAGCCACCTACATAAGGAGAAGGCAAAGCAAAGAGTACGCGTTTGATTTTGTATTCACGGATCATAAATGAACACATAGGGCAAGGCTCGCAACTGGTATACAAAGTACAGTCTGATAAATCAATGGTATTTAATGCCATCCGGGCAGCCTGTAAAGCAACTACTTCAGCATGTTCAGCTATATTATTTCTGTGATTGTTTCTTCCTTCCGTTATTAGTGTGCCGCCCCTGGCTATCAAGCAACCAAATGCATCGTCTCCATTATCCACCGACTCCTGAGACAATTCTATACACCGCAGCATAAATAGTTCATCGTATGGATACATGCCCTCTTTTGTTTTTTTCCAAACTTAATAAATTAAATGAAAATATGGCACAATTATTTACAGTCTCTTTGAATTCCGTCAGTGATTGGGGGCGATAAATCAAACCATGTACTTCTTTAATATGCCAATGCCCTGATGTATAGCCTCTCTCCCACTGGATTCAATCCCAAACCATCCCTGGTATCCACCATCCTGGGATATTTTGATCATTTGAGCAGATAATTCTTCAGTAGGTTGATTTCGATAAGACATGCCTTTTGCATAGGGCAAGGTCTTGCGCAGATAATCCACATTGTCAAAATCTTTTGAAGGGCTTCTCCAATCAGGGTAAGTACCAAAATGAGAATCATTTACAGTTTTCATCAATCGCACCATCCAATCGGCATCGTTGGATACACCACCATGATTTTCAATTACGATATTAATATTTGCTGGTTTCGAATAGGATATCAGATTTTGATAAGATTCGGCAGCCCATTTTAATGCTTCATCTTTATTGGCATTGGCCGAAGCTCTGCAATTGGTACGCACCGTAGTGCATCCAAGATAATGTGCGATGTCTACCCACTTTCTATGATTGATTTCAAATTGTTTTCTGCCTGCGGCTGTATCTGAAGCTCCATCACCCTCATCATCTACCATGATCAGCAGCATTTTTACCCCATGAGTAGCTGCGTTGGCTTTTAATTTTTTAAGATAGCCTTCGGTGGGTACTTCGAAAAGGGTATTTACGAATTCAATACCATTGAGATTAAAATCTTCACGGGCGATTTTAGGAAAATCGAGATTTTTCCATTTACCGGATTTGATTTCATCTACCAATGCCCATTGAGCAAGTGATATATCGTTTTTCATATACGTATTATTTATTTGAGGTAATGGAGACAGACTGTATACTGTGCCCACAGTGGAAGTATAAATGAAAGATCTCCTGTCCATAACGCTATAATTATTATTGATTGTAATAAATATAATAAAATTTGGCTAAATCTTATTTTGAGGTGCCAAAGGTAGAGTAAATGTCAGTACTTATTTTTTTGATACAAAATGTCAAATAAACAGCCTAAAGGCTATTCCCCCGTAGAACAGGCTTCAGCCTGTTAATCGACCCCAATAAGGTTATATGTGTGGCCATACATTTGGTAAACAAAATTCACATTCTTGGACCATATTGATACACCTTACCTCCGTATTCCAATGCACCCAGGTCAGGCGCCGATCCCTGATAATCATCATTAATATTAGGTAATATGGTTCCTTTGTCTATAGCTTGTGAGCCCTGCTTTAATCTGAAATCATATCCCTTCAGCTGATATACTTTACCCTTATTACCGGAATCCGGCAATGAAACCTGGTTAAATACTCCTTCATCCAACTCTATGCCATGTGATTCAAAACCAGTAGCAGTTTTAAATTCATGTAATGACTTGTATTCATTCCATTTTAATTCGGAATCATCGCAGTGATTCAATGAATCATGCATAGGATATCTCAACCTGATATTTATTTTATTTTTGTTTTTAATTCTGTATCCGTTAAAATCGAAAGTGGAATATCGGGTTAATGTAGTAGCCGAAAAAACGGCTCTGGAATCATCAGGGGCTATAAACAGATTGTTCCGGAAATGACCATTGGAAAAATTTACTATACCCACGTTAGAAACAAAAGTATTATTTAAGGTATATATCCCAGAGGGTCGTACGGTATATTTCATCGAAGTCCCTGGGGTATTGTAACAAATATTACGGATGAAATATACCGGTCCGCCGAATACAGGCTGTGCACTCAACGAAGCATGATAAGAATTAAAGCATCTGTTTTCAAAAACCCGGATATTATGCGATCCTCCATCGGCTTCAATAAAGTCATCAGACATATTAAATATATCGTTTCGGTAAAAATCTATGGAAACACATTTTTTACCCGGTTCGGGCTGTCCATGAGTGTCTATACAAATTCCATCATGAAAATGCGAGATGGAATTATGACAGACCACATGAGACTGGCCATACAGTTTGATGGCATAGTAGGATGTAAGCTTTTCAGGCTCTTTAAAACCTGCCCAGCCAATTAAGGTATCCGGGTCATGCCTACCTATAAATGTATTATCAGCAATATAAAAGTCTTTTGAGTCTTCGCTATAACACATGACACCTATACCGATATCGTCTAATTTACAATTTTTCACCACCAATCCTTTACATCCCATCACATGCTTTAATCCTGCGTAAAATGCAATATCGGTATTGCGTATCGTAATCCCTTCGAAAATATGGTAGTCGGCGGCCATCACATCAAATAATCTATATGATCCATCACCGTCAAAAATTACTTCACCATCGCCGGCAGACTGTATAGTAATCGGCCTATCCGGCGTACCTTTTTGCGTAAAAACATAGGCTCCATGAAAATCAAGGGCAAGACTATCAGCATACTTTAATCTATTCGCCTTATAGACTCCTGCATGGACCAACAGCCTATCTCCCGGCAACACCCTGGCATCGGGCACGTTCCACCAATCCCCCGTATTTCCTTCACCATAATAAGCTGCATTCAATCCTGTAAATGAAGGACTCTGTCTTGGTCCGGTATACCCCGGGGGATACACATGATATGTTTTACCAAACGGATATGCTTGTGGAACCCCTTTTGTTTTTATAATAACGGAATGCTCTTGTACACCTTCTACTCCATCGGGATCTGTCAATGTAAATTTACATTCATAATCGGTATCGGGCATTAGATTGAATATACTTCCGGCAAACATATCTTCAGTAGTGTAAACCCATCGTTGTTCGTGGCCATAGATCTTCTCACCGCCAATTCTTAGCATGGGAAGTGCTGCATTCCACTGGGGATGGTCCTTTTTTCTATACGATACATGTACAGTTGCATTTCTGTTTTTATCACCTGAGATATACCATTCAAATCCGGCACATTCAAGGGTGGGAGGTTCGGTTACAAACGCATTTGTTTTTGTTTTGT
>JBGAVW010000043.1:0-43889 GCA_044227925.1 Saprospiraceae bacterium
ATTATAAAGAAAACGTTATCTTTGCGTTCCTTATTCCATCAAATAAGCTCAGTATATAATTTCGTATTTTATCATAAATCAAAACAAAAAGTCCAAATGAGGCAGTTAAAGATAACAAAATCTATCACAAATAGAGAAAGTCAATCTTTAGAGAAATATCTTCAGGAGATCGGAAAAGTAGATCTGCTCACCCCTGAAGACGAAGTGACACTGGCCAAGCTTATAAAACAAGGAGATCAGGCGGCACTTGAAAGGTTGACCAAAGCCAACCTCCGATTTGTAGTTTCTGTAGCAAAACAGTATCAAAATCAAGGACTTTCATTAAGTGATCTTATAAATGAAGGCAACCTGGGACTAATAAAAGCCGCCCAGCGGTTCGATGAAACCAGAGGATTTAAGTTCATTTCTTACGCAGTGTGGTGGATTCGCCAATCTATACTTCAGGCTTTAGCTGAGCAATCCCGTATAGTAAGATTACCATTAAACAAAGTCGGTTCCTTAAACAAAATAAATCGTGCTTTTTCAGAGCTTGAGCAACAATTTGAGCGCGAACCATCACCCGAAGAATTAGCTTCCATACTCGAAATACCAAGTGAAGAGGTTGAAACTACACTGGGAGTAGCTGCCCGCCATGTATCTATGGATGCCCCCTTTATTGATGGGGAAGACAATACCCTGCTCGATGTATTGGAAAACATTGGTACCCCTTCCACAGATAATGGATTGGAATACAGGGAATCATTACGAAACGAAATCGAACGGTCATTGGGTACGCTCACAGATCGCCAGGCAGATGTAATAAAATTATATTTTGGCATTGGTGTTGAGCATCCTATGTCTTTGGAGGATATAGGAGAAAAATTTGGTCTTACACGGGAGCGGGTTCGTCAAATTAAAGATAAAGCAATAAACAAATTACGTACGGCTTCCAGAAGCAAATTACTCAAACATTATTTAGGTGTTTAAAATACCTTAAAGTATTAATGGTCGGCTGATACTTTCCTGCAGTGAAATCAATGTTTCAGTGCGCTGGACTCCTGAAATGGATTGAATATGATCCGTTAAAATCAATTTGAGGTGTTTGGTGTCTTTACAGATCAGTTTTATAAATATGCTGTAATTGCCAGTTGTATAATGAGCTTCTACTACTTCAGGAATAGCATTTAGTTTATTGAGTACATCATCATACATCGAGCTTTTATCCAGGTAAATTCCCAGAAAAGCCGTCACATCATATCCCAGTTTATGGTAATCCACTTCTACGAATTCTCGTTTGATGATTCCCAGTCCCTGCATCTTCTTTATTCTTACATGGATGGTTCCCTGCGAAACAAACAACTTTTTACCTAATTCGGCATACGAAAGCCCCTGCCCTTGCATTATGCTTGAAAGGATATTTTTATCCAAATCATCAATACTTTCTGTTTTGTCAATCATATTTATTGCTTAAAAATAGCTTATTTTTTTTTGACAAAAGGGCAATGTATATTTCCGTAAGTTTGACCCCTTAAAATCAGGTCCAGGTACGGGGTGATAAGAGGACTGTAGTATATAATTTAAATACTTTATGGAGGTGCAAAAACCAATTAAAAAATATTTCATTTTACAACCTCTTTTATTGGCTTCAATGGTGGTACTGGGTATCCTGCTGGGAAAAAGGATGGAGGATTCTTCCACCCCGCCCACTAAAGCTAAACTACAAAATAACAATACCCTGGAAAAGAGCAATAACGCGGTAGAGGAAGCCAGCAGATTCATAGAGGCACGATTTCTGGATTCAGTGGATATCTCCAGATTGAATGACCTGGCCATTAAAAACATGGTCAAAGAATTAGATCCTTATTCAAGCTACTTACCTGCTGATAAAATTGTTGAAATTCCATTTACAAATTTCCAGGATGCCTATGGTTTCAATGTAGTGCAAATCAATAATCAATGGATTGTGGATAAAATCACACCGGATTCCGAAGCCTGGTTTAGTAAGCTGGAGATGGGTGACCAATTGCTAAAATTAAAGGATACCTTTATTAATGCCTCTGCATTGACCAGGTGGACTGACCCATCCGTAAGCGGTCATTTTAAATCAGCTGGTGATTTTTATACCCTTGAATTTCAAAGAAGGGATCTGGCGAAAAAAAAATCGGTCGTTGCGGTTTATTCACTCACCGAAAATATCGGTTATGTAAAAATCGGAAGATTTGGAGATGATGTATATGATGAATTTATTACCGCCATAGATTCACTTTATACCAAGAAATCAATAAAGGATTTTGTTTTAGACCTGAGGGACAATGCAGGTGGATATATAGAAGAATGCATCAGGGTATTAAATCAATTTTTTAGTGAAAAAAATATAGATTTGGCTTATACAGAAGGGCGAACGGTGAGAAAAATCGAGTATAAAACAGATGGCAGGCAACTCTTCAATCTCGGAAAACTCGTAGTCCTGATTAACAATGGAACTGCTTCTGCCGGTGAAGTATTTGCCGGAGCTATTCAAGACCTGGAAAGAGGAAAAATAATAGGCCAGCACAGCTATGGTAAAGGCCTGGTTCAGGAACAGTACATGCTTTCGAATGGGGCAGCTTTGCGACTTTCTGTGTCCCGGTTTTATTTACCATCAGGTCGATCAGTCAATAAAACAGGAATTGAAAATTCAAATCAAAAAAAATACTATAGTAAAAATAAAAAGCTACTACACTCTGGTAATTTCATATATCCGGATATCTATCTGAATACTTCCGGTGAACAATCAATCGAGACAAAGGACTTTTCGATTAAATCAGCCATATTATTATATAAACAAAAAAAAGGTGTGATTGGAAAGGATCCACTGAAAGCTGTTTATAATTCCATCCTCGCTACCCGCAAAAGATGGTCTGCGGTTGAAAAAAAGAAGTTAATGGAAGACATCACCATGGTTTGGGGCACCACATTGAAAGACTCAAAATCTGTAATAAATTACCAGATTCTGATTCAACCCGAAATACAAGCCGCAATTAAAGCGTTACGCTAGGCGTGCTAAGTCCTTACAAATTCCAATTCACCATTTTGATCAAACCTGACAATGACCGATGGCATATGTTCTGTCATCAAATCCCGCTTGTAAGTGGATATAAAATCAACCTGTTCTATAATGGTGGATTGAATGTCACCAAAACCTTTTGGAAACGGACTTCCTGTTACATTGGCAGAAGTGGATGTAATGGGCCTTCCAAAAGCATCAATCAATCCTTTTGAATAAAACTCGCTGGTGACGCGAATGGCTACTGTTTTGTCTTCTGCCATCAAATAATCTGGTATGTCGTGCACCTCATTATAAATTACAGTGAGTGGTTTTGAATGAAAATTGAGGAGGTCTTCCAGGCGGGGCGGTATTTCTTTTACATAACATTTTAGCATTTCCATACTGGATACCAAAATGATTAGAGGGCTGTTTCGATTTCTTCTTTTGATAGTATAAATCCTGTTTACAGCTCTTTCATTTAATATATCAGAGCCCAGCCCCCAAATAGTATCGGTAGGGTAAAGCAGGACGCCCCCACTTACTAATATACCCGCTCCTGTTTTAAACTCTTCTTTCCACTCAGTCATTTTAATGAAGCAATATCGATAGAAAATAATAAAATAAACTAATTTGCAGTTCTAATTATTACTTCAGTACCAATAGACAATTGAAAAAAACACTTAAATTTTTCTTAATATTAAAATTTATTTTTTTAGTTGATACCGTATTGTTTGCCGAGCACATTGTAAGTGGCGTAATGTATTATGAATATTTAGGGCCTGGAAGCATGGCCAATACCAATATGTATCAGATTACACTTAAACTATTCACGGATTGCAATATAGATAAAACTATTGAAGGAAATATTGATATTGGAATATATAAAGGTAGCCCGGGAAACTATGCATTTGTGCTAAAGAGAACGGCATTTCTGGGTGGATCGCCGTCATATTCTGATTTCTCGGGATCATGTTCATCCTTATTGAGAAATGTATGTGTGGGGGCGGCTACCTACGTTACTAATATAGAACTACCGGAAACGAGTGGCAATTATTTGATAGCTTACCAACGTTGCTGCCGCAATATGACCATTTCCAATATAATGGATCCCGGCCGCACCGGCAGCACTATTTTGATGGAATTAACCCCAGAGTCCTTCAGGGCAAAAAACTCAAGTCCAAAATTTGAATCCAACCTCCCTACTATCGCGTGTGTGAACGAGCCCCTGGCAATGGACCTGGGGGGCGTCGATGCCGAAAATGACAGTATTGCATATGAATTATGTGCACCACTTACTGGAGGCGGTCCCAGAGGCAGCGGAGGCACCAGTGGTGATCCCAATGATTGCCTGGGCATAACTCCAAACCCGCAAAATTGTATCCCCACGTTGAAGGAAGTGGTGTTTGCAGGTAATTTTAAATTTAATTCTCCATTTCCATCAACCACCCCCATAGTAATCAGCAACAATCGGTTAATGGCAACACCCAATACATTAGGACAATACACATTTGGTGTATGTGTTAAAGAATACAAAAATGGAGTATTGATGTCGGTACAACGAAGAGATATACAGATTAATTTTTCCGCATGCAATATCACCATCAAAGCAGCCATTCAATCGGCAGAGGTTAAAAACAATATAGCCTTTCTTACAAACTGCGACCCATCTGCTCCTTTTAAAATAACTAATTTAAGTACGGATACTAATTTTATTAAAAAAATTAATTGGGAGTTTACAGATCCAAAAGGAAACAAAATAGTATCTGATAGTTTTCATTTTAACAGGCTATTACCAGACACCGGTGTCTACAGAGGTAAGATGGTTTTGAACCGGGGAAACCAATGTAGTGATTCCATAAATGTACAGATCAATGTAGGCCAAAAAATCAGTTCTGGAATAGGTACTGCCAGTCCGATTGATACCTGCTCCCTTGGACCATTTACATTTGTTCAACCTTTATCCACATTGCCCAAAATCGCTTCCTGGGATTTTGGAGATGGATTCAAGTCTGATAGTATTTCAAACATAGTCCATAGTTATTCCATTCCGGGTACCTACACTGTAAAACTTACTGTATCCAACGATGCTCAGTGCTCCACCTCCATCAGTAAAATCATCAGACTTTACCCGGTACCATCAGAACCCATGCTTAAAAAAGTAGACACCTTATTCTGTTATCCAGGAATCCTAAAATTAGGTCTCACCAATTTATCAGATTCAACCTATTCATATATGTGGTCATTCAGTGATAATCGACTTTTCCAAGGTGCAAGTCCTTCCATTCCAATTACTGCGCCAGGAAATCTAAGCGTTAAAATCAGCATCACCTCACCATCCGGATGTAAGATTAATAAAGATTTTGGCACCCCATTTAAAATTGCCGAGAGGCCAAAAGCAGCATTTATACCAAATGAAACTCTATTTACTTTGAAAAATGCAACATTAATTTTAAAAAATGAATCTGTAAATGCTAACAGGTATAAATGGAGTTTTGGTGATTCTAACGTATCATCCGATTTCAGCCCTAGTCATACTTATGAAAAAGCCGGGGTATACAATGTGATTTTGGAAGCTTTTTCTGCTAATGGTTGCATAGATAGTGCTATCTTAGCTATCCGTGTGGGAGAAAATACCGATTTTTTTGTTCCTAATATATTCTCTCCTAATGGAGACGGAGTGAATGATGTGTTTAAACCTGAGCTTGGTAAAAACAACATAAATGATTATAGCCTTACCGTACTCAACCGTTGGGGCGATGTGGTGTTTAAAAGTTTTGATCCTTCGATTGGCTGGGATGGAAGCAACCGAAAAGGTAAATCAGCACCAATTGGAGTATATGTATATCAAATATTATTTTCTGTTGACAGTGAGGCAACCAAAGTAGTCAAAGGTTCCGTAACTTTAATAAGATGAATTTGAAAAAAATAGCCAGGATCGGATATGTACTATTAATCCAAACCTTTTTCTTTGTCCAAATTCTGGAGGCCAGGCATATTATTGGTAGTGATTTTTATTATAACTGCAAGGGAAATGGCAGAAATTCAAATTCAAGAGTATATGATTTTCACCTTGATGTGTATCGCGATTGCAGCACCAATATTTTTTTCAATGCCAATGCTGCATTTGGTATTTATACTTATTCCTCGACCAGGGGATATCGATTTTACCAGCAGTTTAACATAGGTTATGGTACCATTTCGAGGGTAGGTGCCGATCAGAACCCATGCATCATCGTACCGCCTAATGTCTGTGTTGAAACCACGTATTATGATTTTTCAGTGGAATTGCCTGTCATAGATGAAACCTATGTGATTTATTATATCCAGTGTTGCAGAAACAGAACCATATTGAATATTCCAAATCCCGGATCCACGGGAAGCACTTTTTTTATTGAAATTTCACCTGAATCTCAGGTTACGTGCAATAACAGCCCCAGGTTCAATAAATTCCCGCCGATTGTAATATGTGCCAATTTCCCGTTTGAGTTTGATCATAGCGCTGAGGATGCAGAAGGTGATTCATTGGTGTATGAGTTTTGTCAACTATTGGCTGGTGGTGGATCTGGCAATGGTGGAGGATTTCCAGGCGGTCAGGGAGGATGTACCAGTCCAACCCCGGATCCCCGCATTTGCCCGCCCCCTTTTAACTACCTGGGATCTACGCCCGGTTTTTCGTTTTTTGAACCCTTAGGAAAAGATGTGATAAAACTAGACCGGCTCACCGGCATGATTACGGGCAGTCCCACATCATTAGGTCAATATGTGGTAGGGATATGTGTCAATGAATACAGAAATGGAAAGTTAATAGGTGCATTGCACAGAGATTTTCAATTTAATGTAACCATTTGCGAACAAGCAGTAACTGCTAAGATTAAAGCCGATTCCATATCTGTGGATGGAAAAAGTTTTTCAATAAATTATTGTGGTGATAGTGAAATTGGTTTTACCAATGAAAGTTTTACTGAAAATTTCATCAAAGACTATTATTGGGAGTTTAAACTAAAAAACAATTCCGGCCCCCTACTCACCTCTTCCGCAAAAAATGCAAAGATTAACTTTCCAACTCCAGGACAATACAAAGGCATGATGATTGTAAATCGAAATGCATTGGTATGCAATGATACGGCATTTATCAATCTGAACATTATACCGTCTGATCTCAAAGCGGACTTCAATTTTGAATATGATAAATGTAATGCAGCTCCCATCAAATTTACAAATCTTGCCTCGGGTTCTGTCACGCCTGTAAAAACCATACTATGGGAATATGGCGATGGAAATAATGAAGCCGTAATCAAGAATCCAATTCATTTATATAAAAAACCAGGGGAGTATGATATTAAACTGACTGTGACCGATGGAAAAATATGCAAAGTCACCAAATCAAAAAGACTTTCCTATTTCCCTTCTCCTGCTTTACTGGATATATTACCTGATAAATTCCGGGCCTGTGTACCAGCGGTAGTAAATTTTGACAATCTCTCAATACCTGTAGATTCCACTTATGAAGTAAAATGGGACTTTGGTGATGGACAGACAGCAAGCACAATCAATGCCACCCATGAGTACAAAAAACCGGGAGTCTATACCATAGTGCTGTCACTTAAAGCACCAAGTGGCTGCATTACTACAGAGACTTTTCCCAATTTTATAAGGATCCAAAATGGTCCGGAAGCCGATTTTGTATTTAATCCAAAAGAACCCACCACAAAAGATCCCAATGTAAAATTTACTGATCAAAGCAAAGATGCGATTACCTACCTTTGGGATTTTGGTGATGAGTCTGGATCTACAGAAAAAAACCCAATCCATCAGTATAAAGACACAGGAGATTTTGTGACCGTTCTTACCGTAAAGCATGAAAACGGATGTACGGATAGTGTATCCAAAAGAATTCGGGTGGGACTAAATATTTCTTACTTTTTGCCTAATGCATTCACTCCAAATAACGATGGAATAAATGATACCTATTATGGCGTAGGGGCCTTTACAGGTATGCGTGATTTTCAATTACGAATTTTTAACCGATGGGGCGAAATTATTTTTAAATCCACAGATCCTAATGAAGCATGGAATGGCAAAAAAAATAATTCCGGGCCCATCGAACCCAACGGAGTCTATGTCTGCATCGTTAAGTATAAAGACGACCATGGTGATGTTAAAGAATTAAAAGGATTTGCCACATTAATCAGGTAATTTTGTAATTGTAAATATGGATTATTGTATTAGCCCATTTTTGATACATGTGTGTATTTAGAGTACGTAATGCTTTTCTTTTTATTTGCCTGTTTATCTGTGTATTGTATACAGATCTGCAATCACGACATATTATAGGATCGGATTTTTACTATTCCTGCACAGGAGCAGTATCCGGAAATTCGACCAGAGTATATTCTTTAAATCTCACTATATATAGGGATTGCAGTAACCCTTCCGGTTCAGGTTATGATCCGGATGCCACATTCGGTATTTACAGATATTCCAATAACAGGCACACCTATGTCAGACAATTTTTGGTCAATCATGGCCCTATAAACAGAGTGAGACCTGATAACAATCCATGTCTTATCATACCACCTAATGTATGTGTGGAGGAATCGAGCTACAATTTCAATGTTGAATTACCACTTACCGATGAAACCTATGTGATTTATTACATGAGGTGCTGCAGAAATAATACTATATTAAACCTGATTGCCCCCAACAATACCGGGGCCACTTTTTACATCGAAATCACTCCTGAAGCTCAACTAAACTGCAATAATAGTCCCAGGTTTAAATCCTTTCCACCTATTGTAGTATGTGCTGACTTTCCGCTTACTTTTGACCACAGTGCAATTGATAGCGAAGGTGATTCATTGGTGTATGGATTCTGCACCCCACTGGCCGGAGGAGGATCAGGCCAGGGAGATCCGTTTGGGGGATCAGGCTGTGCTGCTGTCAGGCCCGATCCAAGAATTTGCTCTCCCCCATTCCAATATGTAAGCTTCGTTTCCCCACTCTACACTACGGAAGACCCCATGGGTCCTGGTGTGCTCTCGCTGGACAGGATGACCGGGAAACTCGAAGGTATGCCAAGAGAACTTGGACAATATGTAATGGGTATATGCGTCTTTGAATACCGAAAAGGCAAACTTATTGGAGAAATACATCGAGATTTTCAATTTAATGTGGGTATCTGCGAACAAGCGGTGGAAGCGAAAATAAAAGCAGACACCAGTATGGGTAAGACTTTTACATTAAATCATTGTGGCGACAGAAATGTATCCCTGTTCAATGAAAGCTTCAGGGCAGAATATATCAAAACTTATTTTTGGGAGTTTACTTCCAAAGCAAGACCAGGCAGTGTAGCCATCACCAGTAATGATAAAGACCCTACTATTACTTTTCCTGAGCCTGGGGAATATGAAGGTATTATGATAGTTAACAAAAATGCCTTGGTATGCAGTGATACAGCTTATGTAAAACTGAAAATTATTCCGTCAGATATCAATGTTGATTTTGATTTTAGTTACGATAAATGTTCCAGCTCTGCTATTCAATTTACCGATAAATCTACCGGGGTATTGACACCCATTAAAAAATGGACATGGGATTTTAAAGATGGAAATCAAAGTTCATTAAAATCCCCAGCCCACTTGTTTAAAAAACCAGGTAATTATGCTATAAAACTTACCGTCACGGATGGTAAAATATGTAAATCGGAAAAAATAAAAGATCTTAATTATTTCCCTTCCCCTACCATATTAGATGTACTGCCCAATCGATTCAGAGCTTGCGTACCGGCTGATATTCATTTTGAAAATTTATCTATTCCTCTGGACTCAAATTATATAGTGGAGTGGGATTTTGGCGACGGAAATAAGGCAAATACGCAAAATGCCAATTATGTTTATACTAAGCCAGGCTCATATAGTATCTCTATGAGCATAAAGGCACCTAGTGGATGTGTGACTAAAGAATCGTTTCCCAATTTTGTAATCGTACAGGATGGTCCGGAGGCCGATTTTGATTTTGAACCCAAAGAATTGACTTTACTTAATCCTAGTGTACGATTCACTAATCTGGCCAGGGAAGCTTTGAATGTGACCTGGAATTTTGGTGATAATCTGGCATCATCTGAGAAAAATCCCATTCATAAGTACCTGGATACCGGCAGGTATATAATCACCCAAATCGCAAGACATGAAAATGGATGTATTGATACCATTTCTAAATTGATCAGAGTAGGTTTAAATATAAGTTATTTCCTTCCAAATGCTTTTACTCCGAATAACGATGGAATAAATGATATTTATATTGGCACCGGGTCAACAATTGGAATGCGGGATTTTTCGATGAAAATATTTAATCGGTGGGGAGAACAAATCTACTATTCTGAGGATCCACGTGCAGGGTGGAATGGCCGTAAAAACAATAAAGGCAACCTGGAAGCAAATGGAGTTTATGTATGTGTGGTAAAATACAAAACTGACAAAGATGAGGTCAAAGAGCTGAAAAGTTTTGCCACTTTGATCAGGTAATTCCTGCTGAATTAAATTGCAACTAGCTGATTATCAATATATTACATTTAATTTAAATGGATAGATGGCTTAATTTATCAGAAAAGCATAATTCTGAATTATTTTATAAAAAATAGTCAGAAATAGTCTATTTTTGCGGCCTAAATTTTAAGAAAATGGGCCCAATTCAATTTATTCAATCCGAGTTACTAAAAGACCGTCGTAATCACAATATCAAAGCGGGTGATAATGTAAATATCAGCTACAAGATCATTGAAGGTGATAAAGAGAGGATCCAGAATTTTAAAGGAGATGTAATAAAGATTCAAGGTGAAGGGCTTACTCAAACCATATGTGTGCGAAAAATATCTAATGGCGTGGGTGTAGAACGTATATTTCCTTTCAACTCCCCTAGCATAGTTGATATTTCTTTACTTAAAAAAGGCAAAGTAAGAAGAGCTAAAATATATTACCTCAGAGAATTATCAGGTAAAAAAGCGAGGATCAAAGAACGAAAATTAGCATCCAGTGCTACTCCTGAAGCTGCTACTGCAGAATAATTTAAAATATCTTAAGAGTAAACCAGTTTTAGTTTCATTTGCTTATTAAGGAACTGGTTTTCAGCTAATTTTGGATTTCATTTAAAGGGTTTGACTAAACTACTCATAGCATTTCTAATGCATGAATATGGGTGTACGAATAAATTTATATGCCAGTATTGGCAAGGCATTTTATTTTTTATTACATAAAAAACTGCTGGTAAAAACCAATTCCAATATAAACAGAAACACCAGATACCAGCCTTTTCAGACTTTCAAATAGACTATTAAACTGTACTGGTGGTAAATTCCTCTGTTCAAGGCAGAGACCTATTATTTAAAATCAACCAGTTGGATATCAAATACCAATACAGAATTTGAAGGAATAGCATTTGATGGGGGATTTGGCCCATATCCTAAGGCGCTGGGTATAATAAGTTTTATTTCTCCCCCTTTTTTAATAAGTGGGATTCCAATCTGCCAGCCTTGAATTAAATTAAAAAGAGGGAAAGTTGCCGGTTTAGTAGTAGTACCGTCAAATTGGTTCCCATTGGTGAGGTATCCTTGATAGTGTACCGTTACCGTATTATTAATAGTAGGATTATTTCCTGACCCTTCCGTTTTAATGATATAATAAATGCCACTATTGTGCCTGATAGCTGTGAGCTTGTTTTTACTAATATAATCAAGAATGATATCTTCGTCTTCTTCGGACTGACTGGGCCCGAGACAAGAAGTCATTGGTAAAGCAACCGCTAGTAATATTATCCACAAGTAATTATTATAATTCATTCGTATCATTTTTAGTATTTAGATTTAATATTATCAAATTATGTAAGGGGTTTCAAACCCAGTTTTTCAGCTTCTGAGATCATAAACTCTTTAGCCTGTTCATAATTGTTTTCAATTTTGCCATCCAGAATTGCTTCTCGAATTGCTGTTTTGATGACACCTACCTGAAACGATGGCTTAAGACCAAACGTTGCCATTATTTCTTCACCGTCTATGGGAGGTTGCCATGACCTGAGCTTATCCTTTGCTTCAATTTCCTGCATTCTGGTTCTAACCAATTGATAATTTTCCAATATGGTTTGAACTTTCTCTGCCTTTTTACTAGTGATGTCTGCTTCGCACAGTATCATCAGGTCATCAATATCATCACCAGCCTCATACAATACACGACGAATGGCACTGTCCGTAATTTCTTCTTTAGTGAGGCTGATGGGCCTAAGATGGAGCCGCACCAGGTTTTGCACGTATTTCATTCTATGATCTGTAGGCAAACGTAACCTTTTAAAGATCCGGGGTAGCATACTGGCTCCTAATAAATCATGACCGTGAAATGTCCATCCTTGTTTTCCATTAAATCTTTTGGTGGCGGGTTTTCCAATATCATGAAACAGGGCTGCCCAGCGAAGCCAAATATTACCTGACTTGACACAGACATTATCCAAAACCATCAGAGTATGATAAAAATTATCTTTATGTCCTTTACCATCTATATATTCTACCCCTTCCAATGCGGTGAGTTCCGGGAGGAAAAAGTGCAAAAGTGAAGTTTGATGCAACAATTTCAATCCAATTGAGGGTTTGTCGCAAGTCAGAATTTTTTCAAGTTCTGTAAGTATTCTCTCACTGGAAATGATCCCTATCCTGCCCGCGGATTGTTTGATACCAACCAAGGTATTTGTCTCTATCTCATATCCTAGCTGATTAGCAAATCGTACCGCTCTAAGCATACGCAGTGGGTCATCAGAAAATGTTCTTTCCGGGTCAAGAGGGGTTTTAATAATTTTAGCTTCCAGGTGTTTCATTCCGTCGAAGAGGTCAATAAGTTGGCCAAAATCATCATTGTTGAGGCTTACGGCCATCGCATTGATCGTAAAATCTCGCCTTGCAATATCATCTTCCAGAGACCCTCCTTCTACTGTAGGTTTACGTGAATCTTCGCGATAAGATTCTTTCCGGGCACCCACAAATTCAATGTTTAGTTCGCCATGTAATAATTGGGCAGTACCAAAACGTTGAAATATACTTATCCTTGGAATGGGATTCAATTTGCCCGCTACTTCATTGGCTAAAGCAATTCCATCGCCAACTGACACAATATCTATATCTGACGAAGGCCTTCCTAATAATTTATCTCTGACATAGCCTCCAACGACATATGATTTTACTCCCAGTGATTCAGAAGCCTCTTTTATCACTTGAAATATCTTTCTTTCAAAGGGAGATAAATTAAATATCATGCTAAAACAGGATCGAGAATATTTTCTATTTCTTGTAATAGTTCCAATATATCGGATGCTTCCGGTGCAAGCACTAGTTTTTCCCTATACTGTTTGATTCCTTCCAGGCCTTTAAAATAGGATTTATAATGCCGGCGCATTTCCAACACGCCAAGTTTAGGCCCTTTCCATCTAACCGAAAATTGCAAATGTTCCTTTACCGCTTCTATTCTTTCCTGTAGATTAGGGGGTGATAATAAATTTCCTGTGTTTAGATAATGTTTTATTTCTCTGAAAATCCAGGGATATCCTATACTGGCTCTACCAATCATGATGCCATCAGGTCCAAACCGATCTTTGTATTCTTTGGCTTTCTGGGGAGTATCAATATCTCCGTTACCAAATACAGGAATAAAAATGGATGGATCGTTTTTTATAGTAGCAATATAGGACCAATCTGCTTCCCCCTTGTACATCTGCGACCGTGTACGGGCATGTATTGAAATAGCTTTGATACCCACATCCTGAAGCCTTTTGACCACATCGTGTATTTGAATAGAATTATGATCCCAACCTAACCTTGTTTTTACCGTAACGGGCAGATGGGTATTTTCAACTATTGCCTTGGTAAGTGAAATCATTTTGGGGATATCCTTTAGTATACCAGCTCCAGCATCTTTACAAACCACATTATGCACCGGGCAGCCATAATTGATATCCAATATTTCAGGCTTTGCCTCCTCCACTATGGGAAGTGCTTTCATCATAGAATCGAGTTCACCTCCAAATATCTGAATTCCGATTGGTCTTTCTTCTGGGTAAATATCCAATTTTTGAAGGCTTTTGGTAGCATCCCTGATCAGGCCTTCAACAGAAATAAATTCTGTATAGAGCAAATCACAGCCTTGTTTTTTGCATAATGCTCTGAAAGGCGGATCACTTACATCCTCCATAGGTGCCAGTAATATTGGAAAATCTCCCAATTCTATATCCGCTATTTTGACCATATGATGTGAGCTGCAAAGATACGACCTTAATTATTTAGTGAAGGGGTAAAGAAAAATCTACCTTTACAGGATTTGATTTCCGATTTATTTCTTCCCTACACCATGGATTAATTTTTACGACTTTCCGGTTATAAATAAATATATTATACTTTTCAGTAAAGTTGAAGTCGATAATAATTAGCTGATTATTTTACCAAATCTTTAAGTCTGGTATTTTTTGCGGTTAAATTCTTTTTTTACAATTATTCAATTTATATTGGACTTAGAAAAACCTTAATTGTATGGCATGGTTGGTGATTATCACTTTTGTAGTTGGCTATTTATTGATTGTATTTGAGCATCCATTAAAACTAGATAAAACCATCCCTTCGTTGCTAATGGGTATACTTTGCTGGACCCTGGTATCGGTAGGGAAAATGCATTTAGTCAGTGAAGGTACTGCAGTCCATGACCTGGAGTCAACCATATTGCACCACCTGGGCAAAATTGCGGAAATATTGATATTCCTGATTGGCGCCATGACCATCGTGGAGTTGGTAGATCTGCACAAGGGATTTTCTGTAATCACCAATCGGATCCGCACTCGTAATAAAAGAAAATTACTTTGGATTATCAGCTGGCTTGCTTTCTTTTTGTCTTCTGTATTGGACAATCTGACTACTACCATTGTTTTCATATCCTTATTGAGAAAATTAATCCATACTAGGGAGGAAAGAATGTGGTTTGTTTCATTTGTGATCATAGCTGCCAATGCCGGTGGCGCATGGACCCCTATTGGGGATGTCACTACTACTATGCTTTGGATAGCTGGAAAGGTAAGTACTGTAAAATTGATTGAAAATCTGGCAATACCATCGTTTATATGTCTTGGTATACCTTTAATAATAGCTAGTTTCCTGCCCACTTTCCAGGGCGATATAGCAAGCTTTAGGGAAAGCGGCGAGAAGGAAAAGATTAAAGAAAAATTATTATCAAGTAAAACCATGTTGATTGCAGGTGTAGGCGCTTTGATTTTTGTACCTATATTCAAGACCATTACCCATCTCGCACCTTGGATGGGCATGATGCTTGGATTGAGCATAGTTTGGCTTATATCAGAGTTTATTCATCCTGAGGTTGATTACACGGAAGAAAAAAAACATACATATTCAGTAAAAAATGCTTTGTCCAGAATAGAGCTCTCCAGCATTCTCTTTTTCCTCGGAATATTGATGGCTATTAGTGCGTTGGAATCGCTTGGTTATTTAGAGACCTTGGCACATAAGCTCGATATATGGTTTAGCAGTCGTGACATTGTCGCAACCTTAATTGGAGTGATGTCAGCTGTGATAGATAATGTGCCCTTAGTCGCAGCCACCATAGGCATGTACGATTTACCCATGGATGATAAGATGTGGCATTTTATTGCATTCAGTGCAGGCACAGGTGGTAGTATGCTGATCATTGGCTCTGCTGCTGGTGTAGCAGCAATGGGCATGGAAAAAATTGATTTTCTATGGTATTTAAAGAAAATATCATGGCTCGCTGCAATTGGATTTTTTGTAGGTTGCTTCTTTGTATATCTGGTCCATCTATTTACTCATTGAATTTAACATTTATTCAGTCTTTCTAAATGTAAAAAAACACCCATATTCGACATAATAGACCAATCCGGGTCGAATCGAGTACACCAAAACAGCTAATTTTTGCATCTTTAGATAAAAAAGAGCCATTAAGTCTGCTGCATTCAATATTGAAAATGTGATCAGTGGATGTCGCGAAGGCGATTCCAAAGCTCAAAAATCATTGTATGACAGGTATGCAGGGCTGATGTTGGCCATTTGCAAAAGGTATATTGTACAGCATAACGATGCTGAAGATGTGATGATAGAAGGGTTTTACAAAATTTTTACTAATATCAGGCAGTTTGACCAACGAGGCAGTTTCGAAGGCTGGATGAAACGAATCATGGTTAACGAATCGCTCATGTGGCTTCGAAAAAGAAAGCTTGATATAACTGAAATGAACGAAAATCTTTCCATCCCGGATGAAAATACCGATACAGGGCATTTCGAACTGGAAGAGGCAGATGTAATAAAACTATTAGATGCTTTACCTGTAGGTTACAAAACCGTGTTTAATCTCTATGTAATGGAGGAATTCAAACACAGGGAAATTGCCCAAATGCTGGGGATCAGTATAAACACCTCCAAATCACAACTTATACTTGCAAAGAAAAAGCTAAAACAACTAATAGAATCGTCTAAATCAATAAATAAAAACAGTGATGAATAATATAGAGTCTATATTTAAAGAAAAAAGTAAAGAATTGAAGATAACCCCCTCGGAATCTGCGTGGGCAAGATTGGAATCGAAATTGGAATCCAAACCATCCAAACTGCTGAATTTACGATATTGGCTGATTGCTGCCAGCATCACTGGAATGATTTTCATAACTAGCCAAATGATATTGGAAAGTAAAAAATCATCCATTTCAAGGCAAGCTGAAACCATTTCATTGGATTTCTCCAATATGGATTACAGTGATGCCATATTAAAAATAAATACATTGCATGATGCCTATGTCAAGCTTGGCAATAAGTATTGATCGGAAAATGTCCGGAAATTGTCTTTTCCAATAAATCATATATAAAAAAGAAAAATTTATTGTAGCCGGTTCCAATTTTGTAAAATCGTTTATATTTGTGCCGATGATTAAGAGATCTTATTTTGGTTTTTATTTTAGCTACTATTATTACAATGGTAGGATGACCAACGTTTGATCTGAATTTTCAATAAAAGAATTAAACCGAAGGGAGTCCTTGAAAAATCGAGGCTCCCTTCAGTGTTTTATGGAAGTAAATAAGTATGACCCGAATAGAAAATACAAGTAAAGAAACCGATCAGGCAGATTCGGCAAAAACCAAGGTGGCTATACAAGGCTATCGGGGTGCTTTCCATGATATTGCTGTACAGCGGTATTTTACCGATCTTAAACCTGAGGTAATTGAAACGGACACATTTGAACTAATTGCAGAAAAAATAGTAAAGAAAGAAGTCCGGTTCGGAGCGATGGCAATAGAAAACACCATTTATGGTATGCTCATGCCCAATTATAATTTACTCAACAGAGCCAACCTATATATAGATGGAGAGGTGTATTTACGGATAAAACAAAACTTAATAGTATATCCAGGAGTAAAACACGAAGATCTCAAAGAAGTACACTCCCACCCTATTGCTATTGAGCAATGCAGGGAATATTTTAAAAATTATCCTCATGTAAAACTCATTGAAAGTGTCGATACAGCATATAGTGTTAGAGAATTAAAGGAAAAAAAGCTAAAATCCCGCGGGGCAATAGCCAGTAGCCTGGCTGCTGAACTCTATGGAATGGAAATACTCACTCCATCAATTGAAACAAATAAGAAAAATTTTACCCGTTTTTTAATTCTTGAAAAAAGGAAAAAAAACGCGAACGATGAGACAGGTGATAAAGCTTCGGTCATTTTTACGCTGACCCATGAGGTTGGTAGCCTGCACCACATTCTTACTGTCTTAGCAAATGAAAAAGCCAACCTGACCAAAATTCAATCCATTCCTATACTTGGAAAGCCTTTTGAATATGCTTTTTGGGTGGATTTTATAGCTGAAAATACAACTCAGTTGAAACACGCAATAGATACCATCAAACCACTTACCCATGAATTAAAAGTATTAGGAATTTACAGTAAAGGCAAACAATATGAACATTGATCCTGCTCATAGAATTTCACAAGTAGAAGAATATTATTTTTCTACAAAACTAAAACAAATTGCTGCCATGCGGGCCAATGGGGCTGATATCATCAACCTGGGTATAGGCTCCCCTGATTTACCTCCGCACAAATCAGTATTGGATACATTAAACGAATGGGCCCAGAAACCAGATGCACATGGCTATCAAAGTTACCAGGGGCGACCTGAGTTGCGCAAAGCCATGGCCGAATTTTATAAGAAATATTACGAAGTGGACCTGAACCCTGACTCAGAAATATTACCACTTATAGGCTCCAAGGAGGGAATCATGCACATTTGTATGGCCTTTCTAAACGAAGGAGATAAAGTCTTAATACCTGATCCGGGCTACCCGACTTATAGTGCAGCACTAAAATTATGTGGTGCCATACCGGTAACTTATGATTTATTGCCAGAAAATAAATGGAGACTTGATCTTTCTTCTTTAGATTCAATACAACCTGGTGAGATTAAAATGATGTGGATTAATTATCCGCACATGCCTACCGGCCAATATGCAACCAGGGAATATTTATCTGAGATACTGACCTGGGCCAAAGATAGAAACATCATTTTATGCAATGACAATCCGTATAGTTTTATCTTAAATAACGATTATGTGTCGCTGCTTTCTATTGACGGAGCCAAAGATCAGGCAATAGAACTCAACTCCATGAGCAAGGCACAAAATATGGCAGGCTGGAGAGTAGGAATGGTATGCACGAATGCAAAATGGATTGAATACATACTGCGATTCAAAAGTAATATGGACAGTGGAATGTTTTTACCTGTACAAATGGCAGCGGTGAAAGCATTACAACTTGGTCCGGACTGGTATCAATCCTTAAACAAAATATATTCTGAAAGAAAAAAATATGCCAAGGCCATATTTGATTCATTAGGTTGTGAATACCAGGAAGATCAGCAGGGAATGTTTTTATGGGGACGAATACCCGGTGAGTATAAGGATGCATATGAGTTGAGTGATCTCATCCTTAATGAACAGCATGTTTTTATTACACCTGGTGGTATTTTCGGTAAAAATGGTAACCTATACTTACGGATTTCCCTCTGTACCCCGATCTCTGTTTTTGACCAGGCACTGCAAAGAATAAAATCGTTAAAACTCAAAACGCAGGGAGCAGCAATATGAGTACACTTTCTATAATTGGAGTTGGTCATATAGGTGGTTCATTCGCCCTGGCTGCGAAAAAAACTGGACTTATTGATCATGTGATTGGAGTAGATAATAATGAATTGCATCTGGAAAAAGCTAAATCATTGGGTATTATAGATGAAAGGCTCACATTAGATCAGGCAATAATTAAATCGAATATCGTAGTGGTGGCTATTCCTGTAAATCACATAGCCAGGATACTGCCGCAAATATTGGATTTGGTAAGCAACCAAACCGTGATCGATGTAGGCTCTACTAAACACAATATATTAGAGTCCATCAAGCATCATCCTAAAAGAAATAATTTTGTAGCTTGTCACCCCATGGCAGGTACTGAATTTTCAGGTCCTGAAGCCGCCGTAGACGATTTATTCATTCACAAAACTTGTGTGGTAGTCAACAAAGAACAGAGTGGTGAAGAACATGTCATTAAAATAGAATCTTTGTTACGGGCGATGCAAATGAGGTTGGTATACCTTGAAGGAGATGCACATGATTTACATGTGGCGTATGTATCCCACATATCCCATATTAGTTCATTTGCATTGGCGCTCACAGTATTGGCAAAAGAGAAAGATGAGAAAAGCATATTTGATCTAGCCAGCGGAGGGTTTAGCTCTACGGTGCGGTTGGCGAAAAGCAATCCCGATATGTGGGTACCTATATTTGAACAAAACAGGGACTTCGTACTTGATGTACTGGATGAGCACATCAATACCCTTTCAAAATTCAGATCCCTTTTAATTAAAAAAGACTTTGCCACATTCCGGTCAATGATCGAAGAGGCAAATCAAATCAAAAGAATATTAAAAATCTAAATCATAAACAACTCAATTAATTTTACGCTAATATGGAAACAGCAACATTATCTACCAGACCATTCACCGAGGTAAAATTTAAAAGACCTTACCTGATAGCTGGCCCCTGCAGTGCCGAGACTGAAGAGCAAGTACTGGCTACTGCAGCACAAATGAAAGAACAAGGAATCGAGCCGGATCTTTTTAGAGCAGGCATATGGAAACCTCGTACGCGACCCGGTAGTTTCGAAGGGATAGGCCGACCAGGTCTGGCCTGGCTAAAAAGGGTTAAAGAAGAATATGGCTGGAAGACATGTACTGAAGTGGCTAATACCCAACACGTATTTGATGCACTCAAAGCAGGTGTTGATGTGCTTTGGATAGGTGCGAGAACTACGGTAAATCCATTTTCTGTACAGGAAATAGCGGATGCCTTGGTTGGAGTCGATATTCCGGTACTGGTGAAAAATCCAATAAACCCGGATATGAGTCTATGGATCGGATCTTTGGAGAGATTGAAAAAAGCTGGTATTACCAGGCTGGGAGTGATTCACCGTGGATTCTCTGCATTTGGTAAATCAATTTATCGCAATACTCCCCGATGGGAAATTCCGATAGAACTTATTCGACAATACCCTGATCTCTTCATCATTTGTGATGCAAGTCATATTTGCGGCAACCGCCCCGGCTTGTGGGAAGTAGCTCAGCGCGCCATGGATCTTAATTACGATGGCATCATGTTAGAGACCCATTGCAACCCGGATGCAGCCTGGTCAGATGCTGCTCAGCAGGTAACTGGAGAAGGTTTGAAAAAAATCCTCGAAAGATTGGTAGTTCGTGATGAAACAACAAATGATCCTAAATTCCTCGATAACATAGAAGATATCCGACATCAAATAGATGTGGTAGATTCTGAATTGTTAAACATGCTCGGTGAAAGAATGAAACTGGCTGATAAGATAGGCATGTTTAAAAAATTAAATAACATCAGCATATTGCAATCAGGCAGGTGGAATGAAATTATTGAAAAATCCCTGGAAAAAGGCAAAAAACTCGGCCTTGGAGAAGAGTTTATCAGTAAGATATTATCGGCTATTCATGAGGAGTCAATAGAACATCAGGAAAGAGTGATGAATGAAAGTTGATTTTAGTATACCATCCAATTCCTCAATAAAAAACAAAGGGCAAGTCAATACTTGCCCTTTGTTTTTTTAAATGATAACTTCTTTATGCCATCAAGGCTTTCTTGGCAAAGTCCAAACATTTTTTTACTTCCGTCACAGAATTGGATCCTTCGGGGATTTTGTATTCCAATTCGATGGTTGCAGGGAATTTGTATTTTTTATCACGCATGGTACGTAAGGCTTCAGCTATTGGAGTATCCCCTGAGCCCCATACCAGATTCGCTTTACCATGCTCCTTATTTTGGCGATCTTTTATATGCATGCTCACAATTCTTTTATGCTGTTTATTGATCAATTCTAAGGCAGTGGTATTACCTGCTGCTATATAGTGTCCCAGATCCAGATTCAGCGCATTGTATTTGGATTGGCTTAAGGCGGTATCCCAGAAATTAAAAGTTTGTTGCTCGTGACCATGGTAGCCTACATAGATTTTATTGGCTTTGGCCATAGTACCAAGCTTGAGTGTATGGGCATCATTGCCCGGATGCTCCAGCGTAATTTGATTGGCTCCTAATGCTTTTGCTGCTTTCATTCCAAAGTTGATTTCATTGTCTGTATTGGTAGTACTAAATGCATCCGGCTTGTATGCATAAATTTTAATTCCGGCTGCTTCATACATTTTTTTTAATTTTTGAAATGGATCGAACGAAGCAGATGCTCTCCAGGCTGCTACTTGTTTTTTATAATCGGTAATCTTAGCATCCACTTCAGCCAATTGTTTCTTTTGATCATCTGACATTTCCTTTTTTTCAAACCGCAACCGCATTAATGGAAATACTTCCTGCATGTTTACCGGATTTTTAGGCTTTCCTGCAAATACTTCTGCGTGATCACCCATCAGTTCGACAGCACCCACTCCTGTTTGCTTAATATATTCAAGTATTGCTTCAGGGCTGGTGTCCGGCATTTCTCTAAATGAGTAGGTAATCACTCCAATTTGGACCCCATTGATCAATGAAGAATTTTGGTATAAATTCTTAATTATATTTGGTGCATACAACAGACCTGACCCGTATGCGGCGGCAGAAGTAAGGAATCTTCTTCTGGTCAAATTATTCTTATTCATTTTATTTTTAAAATTAATTGAATGAAGATACTGGATGTTTATTTGGTATGCAAATCCTGTATATGAACTTCACCTTCAACAATCGCATAGATCCTGTCAGCCAGTGATATGACTTCAGGTAAATGATGAGATATCAATAAAATAGACATGCCTGTATTGGATTGATGTTCCAGTAAAAGACTGATTATGTCTTTTTTTAGTTTTTCATCCATGGCATTTAATGATTCATCCAGTATGATGAGATCAGGATCTAAAGCCAATGCTCTTACCAAAGCCAATCGCTGCCGCATGCCCCCGGATAATTGGTTTGATTTTTTTGCTAAAATAGAATCCTCTAAATGCCCCTTTTTTAATAAATCTGAAATAGTCCATTTTGAAGCTGCTATAGCCAATGCCTCCGTGAGGATTTCCTGTACAGAATGTTCCGGATTTAAAGCACTATAGGCATCCTGGAATAAGTAGATGATGTTTTTTGTTGGCTTTAATTTTTTATTTTCTAATCCATTGATCCAAATAGCACCTTTGTCGAAAGTTTCCAGGCCTGCCAGTATTTTACCAATCGTAGATTTACCAGAGCCCGAGGCACCTATCAGACCTACTATTTCATTTTTGTACACTTTTAGCCTAACGGATTTTAAAACCTGAATTTTTGAGGGGCTCCAGCCAATACCTTCCCGGTTATAGACTTTGGAAACCTCGATCATGTCCAGGAGAACTTCATTAGAAACCGGTGCCTTTTTTTTCAAGACTTTATTTTGCGTAGTCAAAAAAGAACCTGGGTTGCTATCATAAATAATTTGGCCATTTTCTACATACCAAATTCTGCTACATATTTCTTTAGCTTTCTGCTGATCATGTGTAATCCATATCAACGCATAGTCCATTTCGGCTTTATACCGGATCAAAAGCTTCATTACCAGGCCAGCGTTGGTTTCATCCAGTGCGGAATCAACTTCATCAGCAATTAGTATTGACGGTTTTCTGACCAACGACCTTATAATGGCAAGTCTCTGAAGCTGACCACCCGAAAGTTGGTGGGGGTATGAGTCCAGTATCCTATTATTTTCTTTCAGATTCAGGCTTTCCATCATCGCAAGTATATCTTTCCCATTGGATTTGAATGTTTCAAAATGATGCTTAATTTTTTTTAATGGGTTAAAATAACTGTAGGCTTCCTGGAAAATATAACTGATATGTTTAGTTTTAAATTCTATCAGATCAGTTGGTTTTGAAAGGTCCAATGTTTGCCCGGATGTACTGAAAATTTGTTTATCGGTATGGATTTCTGCACCGAAAAATTGATTTAATCTGGCCATTGCATTGGCCAGTTGTGTTTTACCAGACCCTGACGGTCCTAATAATCCAATAAATTCCCCCTCATTTATTTCCAGGTGGAAATCATGCAAAATGGTATCCTGATTACCTAATTTGTTTGTGTACGAAACCCTCAGGTTGTCGATCCGGTATTGCATATCATGTAAATATATAGTGGATCACGGACAATTTTTTCCTGATCCTACGCTTCTTTATTATATTTAGATCTTAAAAGATAATGAATATATGGAAAGAATTTTAGATGGCTGGCATTCCCCTTCATTGAATAAACACATGGAGATAGTACGATATGGTCATTACGGATTCGCATTGTTATTATTGCCTACGGCAGCTGCAGATTATCTTGAGTATGAGCGATTTCACATGATCGATGCTATAGCTCCGATCATAGATAGCGGCAAATGCAAAGTATTTTCTGTAAACAGTATAAACAATGAAAGCTGGCTCAATAAAAAGATGCACCCCCCACACAAAGGCATACGGCACAATCAATTTAATGCCTATATTTATAATGAAGTAATACCCTATATAAAAACACATACCTCCTGGGATACCCCGATCGTAATTTCCGGAGCTTCTTTAGGGGCACTTCATTCTGCCAATCTTTTTTTCAAAAGGCCTGACCTGATAGACGGAGTGATAGCGATGAGTGGAGATTATGATCTGCAGAGTTATACGGATGGGCATTATGATGAACAAGTGTATTTTAATTCGCCAATGGCGTATCTCGCCAATTTAAACGATCATCATCATCTTCCTCTGTTGCGGCAAAAAAAACATATACATATTCTTACAGGTAGTGGTAATTATGAGAGTCCGGATGCTTCCCGCAGGCTTTCTCATTTATTAAATTCTAAAGGTATTCCACATGAACTGGATATTTGGGGATATGATATGCCGCACGACTGGCCTACATGGAGAGCCATGTTGCCTCATTATTTAGGATCAAGATTTTAATATATGTCAGTTAAACTTTTATTTAGATTACAAATTACCATGAAAATTGTACCAATTCTACTATCGTTTATCTTTTTCCTTGGGTGTAAATCATCTTATCCTGTCACCGGCTATGAATCTTCCATTCAAAAAAAAGCAATTGCGGATAATGGCATGGTAGTAAGTGGTCATCCGTTGGCCTCCAGGGTGGGTATTGAAATTTTGAAACAAGGTGGCAATGCGGTTGATGCCAGTATAGCCACTCAATTGGCTTTGGCTGTAGTATATCCAAGAGCCGGTAATATTGGTGGTGGTGGATTTATGGTATACCGATCCGCAGCAGGAGAAATAAATACCCTTGATTACAGAGAAAAGGCACCAGCCGCTGCTTTTAAAGATATGTATCTGGATGCCAACGGCAATCCCACCCGACAAAGTCTTGAGGGCCATTTGGCATCGGGAGTACCCGGTACCATTGACGGCCATTTTACTGCGCATAAAAAATACGGAAAAATAGCATTCAATAAATTAATAGAGCCTGCCATAAAGTTGGCTGATAAAGGTTTTGCTATCACCAGGGATGAAGCGAATAGACTAAACTCTACCCGATCCATTTTTGAAAAATACAATGGTCAAAATGCCCTGGTAAAGAAAGACCCCTGGAAAGAAGGTGACATCCTTATACAACCAGAATTGGCATGGACTTTAAAACAAATTAAAGCACATGGGCGCGATGGTTTCTATGGCGGTGTAGTAGCTGATAAAATCGTGGCAGAAATGAAATCGTCCAACGGAATCATCAGTTACGATGACTTAAAAAATTATTCTTCTAAATGGAGATCCCCCATTATAGCAGATTATAAAGGATTTAAAGTTATTTCTATGCCTCCACCTTCCAGCGGGGGAATTGCTTTGGCACAATTATTAAAAATGGTGGAACCCTACCCCATTAAAGAATGGGGCCACAGAGATATTCGCACCATACATCTTATGACCGAGGTTGAGCGCAGAGCGTATGCTGACCGATCACAATATCTTGGTGATGAAGATTATTTTGATGTTCCAAAAGATTCACTGTTAAAACCAAATTACTTAAAGTATCGCATGCTTGATTTTAACTTGGAAAAAGCATCCGAAAGCAAAAGTATTTATGCAGGAAATTTTAAAGTAGCTTTGGAACACTTTGAGACTACCCATTTATCCGTGGTAGACAAAGACGGGAATGCCGTTGCAGTCACCACCACTTTAAATGGAAATTATGGATCAAAAGTAATTATAGACGGTGCCGGTTTTTTGATGAACAACGAAATGGATGACTTCAGTGCAAAACCAGGAGTGCCCAATATGTTTGGTTTGATCGGCGCTGAAGCAAATTCAATACAACCCGGAAAACGTATGCTCAGCAGTATGACTCCCACCATCCTTGAGAAAGATGGTAAACTTTTTATGGTATTGGGCAGTCCGGGAGGAAGCACCATCATTACCGCCGTATTTCAGGTAATACTTAATGTAATAGAATGGGGCATGTCCATGTCAGAGGCTGTGGCTGCAAGCAGATTTCATCACCAATGGTTACCTGATGAAATCATGATGGAAACAAAAAGTTTTGATGATCAGGTCCAGGAAAAACTTAAGATGATGGGACATAAAATGAGAGATATCCGATCCATTGGATTGGTAGATGCCATATTGGTGACTAAAGATGGCAAGCTGGAGGGTGGAGCTGACCCAAGAAGCGACGATCATGCAGAAGGGTGGAAATCTAAAAGGTGATTAAATGACCTATTTTTATCAGATTATTCATAAAAAAAGACAGATTAGCAGAATGCAATTACGATTTAATCTACTGGTGTTATGCTTTGGTATCACCTGCTTTTCCTGCAGGTCAATAGATCATCTGGCTGATACCAAAGCCAAAACCATAAGGGTTACCAATATTGCCCAGGACAGCAGTATCCTTGCACTGACCAGTGCATATAAAGCAAATATGGATGCTAAAATGAATGAGGTGATAGCATATGTGCATGAACCAATGGTTAAAGAAAGACCGGAATCAACTCTTACGAATTGGGTGGCTGATGCTATTTATAACCAGGCAAAGAAAAACTTTAAACAACCAATTGATTTTGCTTATCAAAATTATGGAGGTATTCGCATCCCTACGTTAGCCAAAGGCGACCTTACGGTCGGCAAAGTATTTGAACTTATGCCTTTTGATAATTCGCTATTAGTGGTTAAACTAAACCACGAAGAGTTATTACAATTCATTTCTTATTTAGCTGAAATTGAAGGAGGGCCTGTGTCATCCAATATAAAAATGATAATCTCAAATAAAAAAGTGGAATCCCTTTTAATAAATGGGTTGCCGATAGAGAATACAAAGGAATATTTCGTTGCTATGCCGGATTATATTGCCAATGGAGGTGATAATCAATCGTATTTATCAGATAATGAAAGATTGGATAAAAATATCCTGCTGCGGTCTGTACTAATAGCTGAAGCCCGTGATCAAAAAGTCGTAAAATCCGCTCTGGATCAGAGAATAATTGTCAAAAAGTAATAGACACAAACATGAAAAGAAGAGATTTTATTCAACATAGTGCTGTGGGCGGTGCCTGGTATCTTGCAATGGGCATGCCTTCAAGAGGTTGGGAACAGGAAGAATTAATCAAGCTTACCATCTTACATACTAATGATGTACATAGCCGAATTGATCCATTCCCGATGGACGGTAGCCGATTGCAAGGCATGGGAGGCGTAGCATCGAGAGCCACCCTGATAAATCAAATTCGTAAAGCAGAAAAAAATGTATTGCTTCTGGATTCAGGTGATATCTTTCAGGGCACCCCTTACTTCAATATGTATCTGGGTGAAATAGAGATAAAAGCTATGACAGCTCTTGGCTACGATGCTGCTACTATTGGAAACCATGACTTTGATGGTGGCATGGAAAACTTAAAGAATCAATTGAAATGGGCTGACTTTCCCGTGATCAGTTCAAATTATGATTTCAAAGACAGTCCTTTACACGATTCAATCCCATCTTATGTTGTAAAAAATGTGGATGGTATCAAAGTAGGTATATTTGGATTGGGGATAGAACTACAAGGGTTAGTTCCTAAGAATCTATATGGCAATACAATATACCATGACCCCATAATGAAAGGAAATACCATTGCCCATTTACTTAAAAATGAACTCCAATGTGAATATATTATATGTCTTTCCCACCTCGGATATAGTTATAAAGAGTCTAAGATATCTGATGTGAACCTGGCTCCCCTACTTAACCATGTGGATCTGATACTGGGAGGTCATACCCATACTTTCCTTGATAATGCCATCCTGACTAAAAATAAAGAAGGCAATCCGCTCATCATCAATCAAGTGGGTTGGGCGGGTGTGATGTTAGGAAGGATAGATATCAGTTTCGAACGTAATAAATCCAGGCACAAGTGTAAAACTTGTAAAAATGAATGGATTATAAATGGTTGAAGAAAATATGTTTATCTGCAGGGCAAAACATACACGGCATTCGCAATAATTTAATGACATTTGCCTTATTCAGATCTGGAATCCAAATTCTGAATAATTTTTTCATTTAATTTCAAAAAACGTATTAAACCTTATTAGTATCTTTTATGCTTCTAATGCATCAACTCGTGTGGGAAAATTGTCTCAAAACCATAAAGGCTGCTCTGCCTGAGCAAAGCTTTAAAACGTGGTTTGAACCCATCAAAGCGGTGCGATTAGAAGACAACGTGCTCACCATCCAGGTACCCAACAAGTTTTTCTTCGAATGGATCGAAGAGCATTACCTGGATACTCTGAGAACATGTATTAAGCACGAACTTGGCAAGGGCGGACGATTGGAATATTTCATTCCTATGGAAAAGCAAACCCGTACCAGTGCTACTGATCCTAATTTGCCTAAAACCGTAGATGCCAGTCAGATCATTAATCCATTTGTGATACCCGGCATCAAAAAAGTAAAATTCGAATCGAATCTACATGAAGCCTACACTATGGAAAACTACGTGGAGGGAGATTGTAATAAATTGGCCAGGTCTGCAGGACTGGCAATAGCTAAGAAACCGGGGGGTACGGCATTTAATCCTCTTTTTATTTATGGCTCTGTAGGTTTGGGAAAAACGCATTTGATTCAAGCCATTGGAAATGAAATTCTAAAACATCACTCCGAAAAAGGGGTATTATACCTGAGCTCTGAAAAGTTTACTCAGCAGGTAATTCATGCCATCAAAAACAACAGTATTGATGACTTTATGGCATTCTTTCAAAATGTAGAAGTATTGCTATTGGATGATATTCAGTTTTTGGCTAACAGAGTTAAAACACAAGAGATATTTTTCCACATATTTAACCAAATGCATCAGATTGGAAAACAAATCATTATCAGCTCAGATCGTGCGCCCAAAGATCTGCAAGATATGGAAGAAAGGCTTATCTCCAGATTTAAATGGGGACTAAGCGCTGATCTGAATAAGCCCGATTTTGAGACCCGCATGGCCATCCTGGATGCCAAAGCCGGTGTAGAAGACATAAAAATCCCGTTCACTGTACAAGAGCTAATATGTCATAATATAAAGGAGAGCGTGCGTGAGTTGGAGGGTGTATTAATATCGATTGCAGCACAGGCATCACTCAATCAGCGTGAGATCGATATTCCATTGGCGAAGGAAGTGATAGCTAAGTTTGTTCGAAACTATTCTAAAGAAATCACACTGGAACAAATTCAAAAAATAGTAGCTGAACATTTCGATATAGATGAAAATATTATGCATGCCAAAACCAGGAAGCGCAAAGTGGTGATTGCACGGCAGCTATCCATGTACCTTGCCAAAAATCTGACCACCTATTCACTGGTAAAAATCGGCAACACTTTTGGTGGAAGAGATCATAGTACTGTTATCTATTCTATCAAAACAATAAAAGACCTTCTCGATACAGACGACAAATTCAAAACAAGTGTTTACGAATTGGAAAAAAAGATAAAGTTGAGCATGAGTGCTTAGCAACAAGTAATGTACAACATACAATGTACAATTTACGATGTACGATGTACAATCTCTCTTTCACTTATGGCAATTGGTTTACCATTTTTTTTGTGTGCTCTAAGTCAAGCCATTTCAGATTTTCTCGTAAACATTCTTACTCCATCTCAAATATTAATTTCTGCAGTATAGACTGATTTCTATAAAATTTATTAGCAACGTATATCCAAAGAAGGGGTTCCCTGAGATGATTGCTACAATAAAATCAAAAGGTGGATAAGAACAATCTTTCCACCTTTTGATTTAATATTTTTAATATCGTCAGTCCAGTACGATGTCCTGAACGATTTTTATTTCTGAACCACGAACTTCATTGTCCTCGTGCCTTCGTCAGTTGAAATCCTCATCAGATAAGTGCCGGGAACATAGGATCTGGTATCGAAATCGTATGTTTCTTTTGTCACATTTTTCTTAGGAATGAATTGCATTACTCTTCCCTGGATGTCAGCAATAGTAAAATTTACATTAGTTGGTTTTTCAAAATTTACAGCAGCGCGGATGTAATCAGTAGTAGGGTTTGGCATTAATTTAAGAGTAGTTTCTGGAAGTTTTACCAAATCAACGGCCGTCGAAAGTTCAATGCGCATCCTGATTACCGGGGCATCGGGAGAGGCAGACCATTGTCCATTAGCAAAAAACAGACTGGAAACCCAAAAATATTGAATATCGGATTCTACAAATTGATACGCTTTAGAAAGACCTTCTTTGTAAGAAACCCCAACCAAATACCGGGTGCCCTTTTTTATATCCACTTTATCATTAAATGTATTAAAATCCTGCAATGTTATCGTTGGAGTTTCCGATTGGTTTTCTTTAAATTCGTATGTACCTAATCCCACAATTTTTAGTTGAGCAGGGTTTTCAGTTATAGCCTTGTCTTCGAAATTACTAAAGTCAGCAGCAACGGTTGGCAATAATTCCGCTAAATAAATTGTAGCGGATTTTCCTTTCAACACTCCATCAGAAGAAGGCATAAATGCACCGAAAGTAACTTCAGTGGCCTTAAACTTGTCATTTGCATTCCAATCAGAAGCCGTAGTGTAAAGATTTCCAAAGAAATAATCACCTTCATTATTGGCCCGAAGTCCTGAATTATTTCCTACCCCATCATCTTTAGAATATAAATCGGTGGTTAACAGAAAAACTTGAGATTGAATATTATTTGTAGGATCCGCATCTGCAGGTGATCCACTTGAACCCTCAATGGCATAAGATAATGTGTATGTACCTGCTGGCAATCTACCCGGGACAAACATTTTGGGAAAGAAGAAAGTGGTATCAACAGCATTAGCAGGAAGATTAGCAATCACGATGGAGTCCCGATGCAAGAACGCACCAGCACTATTAGTAATAGATACCTTTAATTTTACATTTGTGGCAGCACCCAAGCCATAATTGGCTACATCAGTAGAGAAAAAACTGGTGTCTGTACTGATTTGGCTTGCAGGTGTGGCAAAGTTAAAAGGAAAGAAAAATTGTTTGGGTTGAACAGCAACATCAAATTGAGATTTACCCAATAGTTTTACATCATCAATAATCCAGGTATAAAAATCTCCATCAAAAATAAATTTAAACCTTGCCTGTGCTTTGCCAGCCAACTGTGGTAATTCATATTTAATAAATTTACCACGGGTGGTAGCTTGATTGGGTTGGATATCCTCATTTATTTCAATAGGTGTGGCCCAGGTATTACCACCGTCTGTGGAATACGAAATAAAAGTCGAACTATTTAAAGCCGCATAAACCTCGAAAAATTTAAGAGTAACGTTTGAAAAACTACTGCAGTTAATTACAGGAGAGATTAGCTCACCTCTGTGATTTGGATAAGGTGGAGGGCCGTTGGGAATTTTTAACGTATCTCCTCCAGTTGTCAAAAAATCAGCATCAAACACCATTGCACCATTATCTGCTGTGGGGGCATCTATAACAAATCCACCCAGTGCACCATCTGAAATGCCCCTTGAATCCCAGGTAAATGTATCTTTTGCATTACTGATTCCTTTTGTTGTCCATGCCCCTTTACCTCCATTAAAAGTTTCAGAATAAAGGACTGGTTCTGCTCCAGTAGGGTCAGAGAAGTATAAAAAGCCCTGGGCTCCATTGGCAGCCGGTTTTATTTTAATACAATCAGCCTGGGAAATCATCACATAAGGAATGGTTATGGCCGGATCGGGGGAACCAAAAACTCCGGGCAAACCGATGGTATTATTACATAAGATTACCGCTTTCGCTCCCGCTCTTTGAGCTCTGAGAGCTTTCTCAACAAAGGTGCAATTTCCCCTATCGATTAATACTATTTTATCTTTTACGTTGTTGGCTATGGTGTCACAAGCAAGTGTAGAATTATTTCCATTATTGGCAATAATTAATTCTCCTCTTAGTGTATCGGAAAATCCATTACCTAACAATCCTTTACCAATGGCATAATCTCCTGCTATTGAGGCCGGAGAAGTAATTCTCAGGCGGGATTGTGCAGAAATACTAATCGCTACTAAAAGGAAGGAAACAAATGTGTATAATCTTAATGTCATTTTAAAGTATGAGTTTAAATTCTGAAAAATATTTCAATTTAGTAAATGAGCGAGCTCTTCTTTGGTGATCGCATGTACGCCTGGTATCCCACAAACATGTCCTGCAGATTGGTTCGACAAGGTAGCAATTTCTGACAAAGATAACGATTCAATCAGACCAAATGTTGCAATCGCTGTTACAGTATCTCCTGCCCCACTCACATCGGATATTTGTCTTATTTCGGTAGGTACCAGGTATTTATCAATCCCATCTGTAATAAATATGCCGTGCTCAGCCAAGGTAATCATTGAAATTTTATGATTTAATCTACCTCTGAGGTATTGGTCGGCTTTGGAAAGAGATTCTAAGGTTGGTTCCAAAGGAAAGGGAATTTGGGCCGCGCATTCCTTAAAATTAGGCTTAAATAGGGCTACCCTTTTATATTCAAAAAAATTATTTTTCTTTGGATCCACTACTACCGGGATCTGGTTTGACGCTGCTGCCTTGGTGATTTTCTCTATCATAGTGGCACTGAGCATACCTTTATTATAATCTTCCAATACGATAGCATAGAAATTATGACTGGAGATTAAGTTTTCGATTACCAAAATGATCTGATTTTCTGACTCTTGATTAATGTCAGCAATGCTTTCATGGTCTATTCTGATCATCTGCTGGCTTCCGGCTATCACTCTTGTTTTACTGGTAGTAGGCCTGTCATTTAATTTTACCAGATGATGCCCGATATCTTCGAGATCCAACATGGTTTCCAGGTATTCCGCTTCGCCATCTTGTCCGGTTACTGATATTAAAGTTACTTCTGCCCCTAGTCCTTTAAGATTTGCAGCTACATTTGCAGCTCCTCCCAATGCATGACTGGTATGTTGATGATTCAGAATGGGAATGGGGGCTTCGGGAGAGATACGATCTACTTTTCCCTTAAGATAAATATCCAGTATTACATCTCCAATTACCAATATCTTTTTACCCTGGAAAGCATTTAGTTTTTGGAGAACGGAAGTTGACATTTGTTTGCTAGAAATGGACTGCGAAAATAAGGAAATCCATTTGCAAAACAGAAATAATGAAATTGTATTCTTAATGATTAAATCACTTCCTAAACCGATGATTAAGTGCTAATAGTTCAAATTGTTCCTGTCCATACCTTGACAAATTCACATTTTTTATTTTGAGATAGTAATGGAAACATGGTTTGTGGTTTACGAAATACTAAAATGAACTTCGAAATCCTAATAAGAATCCAGAATGAATACCTTATCCAAAAACACAAAAGCCGTCTCGAATTGAGACGGCTTTGTTTGATCAAGTCCCGAACCATCTAATAGAGGGCCGAGATCCTTATATTTTGATTGTACTTATTTGACCTTCTATTAATGATTTCCAGCAGGAGCGCCGCCGGCAGCATCTTTTACTTTGATATCAGATACGATACGGATAAAAGACTGAGGAGGATTAGTATTGGCAGTAACAGTTACTTGTTTAGTTTGAGCGCCTGTTTTACCAGCAGAGTTAAATTCTACTACGATTTCACCAGTTTCACCAGGAGCGATTGGCTCGTTTGGTTTTTTAGGAACGGTACATCCACAAGTTGCTTTGGCATCTGTAATGATCAATGGCTCAGAGCCGGTGTTTTTAAATTTGAAAGTATGAGATACTACATCACCTTGGTTGATAGTACCGAAATTATACTCTTCTTCCATGAATTGCATTGTAGTAGTAGGACCTGATGGTACAGAGGCAGCTACAGCATTAGGATCAGCAGCGGCATTTGGGTCAGTAGTTGCAGGAGTAGTGCCTTCGATTGCAGCCCTAGCCTGATCTTGAACAGAGCTATTTTCATTTTTGCAGGCTACGATCAAACCGAAACCCACAACTAATAAGAAAAAAAGATTTTTCATGTAGTGATTTTTTTAAATTTAATTTGAATTGGGTTAAAAAATTCCATACAAAATTAAACAGCAGATATAAAATTGGTTATTTTATATAGCCAACAATTTGTTAATGTGTATTAACAAATTTATATGAGTTCAGGGCGTCTTTTAGCAACTAGTTTCATTGGTAATAATATCCATTGAAAATAATAGAGATGGGGGCCGGAAATTAGCAATTTAATAAATAAACGGCCATACTATAGTAATGCACTTTGGTGCATTTATAAAAAGAAATGACATTAATCACTCAGCACTTTGTAAATGCAAAAAAGCTAAGCCAATAATGTCAAATTACACTATTTTTTTAATGCTTCTGAAAAAAAGTTAGCCCATGGCAATCCGATTTCATAATGGTTCATAATAAAACGGACCAGATGATCACCCAGCAACTCTTTATCATCGGTATATTTAGTATGGAAATAGAACTGTTTGTGTGCTATGAGGGGTTCTGATTTGGCAGCTTCCTTAAACTCAGGGGGCAATACTTTATTTATATCTCCTTTTATTCCACCATACACTGCATTGAATTTTTTATCTTGTTTAAGTTTTTTTATTTGTGTGGGGTTATTGTTAATTGCAGTGCGTATTGCAGATAATTGTTCTTTGTCAGGCATATACACACCACCATAGATGGACAAATTGCCTGGAGCTAATTCGATATACAAACCGGGATCTACAAAATTTTTCTTACCTCCATTTACAATAGCAGCGGATACTTGTGTTTTATAAGGGGTTTTATCAGCAGAAAACCGGATGTCTCTATTGATCCTGAAAATAGCATCTTTTACTTCACAGTGAAAACCAGGATGAAGTTTTTGCATTTTCAGAATCAGGTCGGCCACTAATTTTTCAAATGGTTTTTTAGCAACGGTTTCATAGGTCGGTTTGTTTTTATCAAACCAGGTCTTATTGTTATTCTTAGCCAACCCTTTAAAGTATTTAATAAAACCTTCATCGAAATATCTCATAAAGTTTAATTTTAGGCTGCCAAATTAATTCAATCATATTATTTCAATTGAAAAAATGAAACTAAAATTTGTATTTATTTCAGTTAGTCTGATTCTAATCCATTGTAAAAGTAATGACATGTCGCATTCCGCCAATCCCAAAATAAAAGTGCAATACCCTGTTACCAAGACCGAAGATGTAAAAGATGATTATCATGGTAAAAACATTGCTGATCCATACCGGTGGCTGGAAAACGACACAGCGACCGCTACAGAGGCATGGGTAAAAGAACAAAATAAAGTTACTGCCGATTACCTGGCCCAAATACCCTACAGGGATTCAATTAAAAAAAGATACTCTGATCTTTACAATTATGTAAAACTTTCATCGCCAAGGAAAGTGGGCGAATATTATTTTTATTATAAAAACGATGGCTTGCAAAACCAGGCCATCATTTATTATCAAAAAGGATCAGGAGCAAGCCCGTTGGTGTTTATCGACCCAAATAAATTATCAGCAAACGGCACAGCTTCGATCAGCCTATTAGGTGCATCCAGGGATGACAAGTACCTGGCTTATGCAAGGCAAGATGCAGGGTCTGATTGGCAGGAAATCCACGTAAGAGAAATAGCCACCAATAAAGAAATGCCCGATGTGATCAAATGGGTAAAATTCAGCGGAGCCTCGTGGGACGACAATGGTTTTTATTACAGCCGTTATCCTACCCCGGACCAGGGCACTGAATTATCCAAAGCAAATAAATATCACTCTGTATACTATCACAAGTTAGGGACAGTACAAGACATAGATACCAAAATATATGAAAATATAAATGAGCCGCTGATGAACCACAATTGCGGGGTGACAGAAGATGGTAAATACCTTATCTTATATGCCTCTAAGGGGACCTCTGGTTTTGAAACTTCATATAAAAAAATAGGTGATAAAAACCCTTTCCAGGTTTTATTTAAAGGATATGATAATGAAAGCAGCATCATTGGAAATGTGGGTGATCAGTTTATAGCTATGACCAATGTCCACGCACCCAGGAATAAAGTGATCTCTTTTGATGTACATCATCCTGAAGAATCAAACTGGAAAGTATTAATCCCTGAGACAGAGCATTTATTGAGCAGTGTCTCTACAGGGGGTAAAAAATTATTCGTAGAATACCTTGAAAATGCAAGTTCCAAGATCTACCAGTTTGATTATAACGGCATGAACAAAAAAGAAATCAGGTTGAATGGTCTAGGTAGTGTAACCGGGTTTAGCGGAAAAGAAAAAGATCAATCGCTTTTTTATTTATTCACTTCTTTTACTGATCCGGGAAGTATATATGAATACCATATTGCAAGTAATACTTCAAAACCGTTCTTTCAACCTGAGTTAAAATTTAACCCCGATGAATATGAGCAGAAACAGGTATGGTACAAAAGTAAAGACGGCACTTCAGTTCCTATGTTTATCGTGCATAAAAAGGGATTAAAATTAGATGGAGAAAATCCATGCTATTTATATGCCTATGGTGGATTCAACATCTCACTCCAGCCCTCTTTTAGTGCATCGAGGCTAATTTTATTAGAAAATGGTGGTGTTTTTGCTATGCCGAATTTACGTGGTGGTGGAGAATTTGGAGAAGATTGGCACAAGGCAGGCATGCTTGAAAAAAAACAAAATGTATTTGATGATTTTATTGCAGCAGCAGAATATTTAATAGGTGAGAAATATACTTCAAAAGGCAAGTTGGCTATTGCAGGGGGATCTAATGGAGGTTTGCTGGTAGGAGCCTGTATGACTCAGCGTCCGGATCTGTTTGCAGTAGCATTCCCGGCAGTAGGTGTTTTGGATATGCTGCGATATCACAAGTTTACTATTGGCCATGCCTGGGCTGTAGAATATGGATCAAGTGAGAAGAAAGAACAATTTGATTTTCTGATCAAGTATTCACCTTTACACAATCTCAAGCCAGGCATTCAATATCCTTCGACTATGATTACCACGGCAGATCACGATGATCGTGTAGTGCCGGCTCATTCATTTAAATTTGCATCTGCCTTACAGGTAGCACACAAAGGTGATAATCCGGTGATCATCAGAGTGGAAACGGATGCAGGACACGGAGCAGGCAAACCTACTTCTAAAATTATTGACGAAATAGCCGATATGTGGTCCTTTTTCTTTTATAATACGAACAGTGGTGTAAAATACATGAAGGGATGAGTCTTAGGTTTAAAGTATACCATTTAAAAATCCAATCACTTTACTTGTAAAAATCAAAACTGTTATAGAAAACATAAGGTCGCTGGCTAAACTAGTGCTTCTGTTATCTTTGCATTCATTATCAAATTATGATTGTCGACTCCATTGCTATTTCCGATTTCGATGTATTTTCAAAAATAGATAGAGATTTAAATAAAAAAAACAACTCGCTTTCTGAATTTTTTCGGTGGGCACCGGAGTTGGGTACTTTCAATCAAATTATTCAAACCAGAAACCCAGCTAAAAAAGCTGTCGTGGCGGAGGTATTACGTGAACAGTATGCGGACATTCCAGGAGCTACTGCAGCAATCCCTTTAATAGCAAAATTAAAACAGGCCAATGCTTTTACTGTATGTACAGCCCATCAGCCTTGTCTGTTTGGAGGGCCATTATTTGTAATTTCCAAAGCGTTAAGTACCATCAAACTTGCCCGTCAAATACAAGAACAGCATCCGGAAGTTACCATTATTCCTTTTTTTGTAATTGGCTCAGAAGATCATGATGTGGCGGAGCTCAATCATACTTATGTAAATGGACAAAAAATAGAATGGAAAACGCTGCAACAAGGGCCGGTTGGAAGATTTAAAAATGAGGAAATATATAAATGCATTGAAGAAGTCAAAAATCTATTACCAGGTAATGAGTTTGACCATAAATTAATTTCCCTCTTAGATGCAGCGTATAGTAAAGAAAAAACATTTGGCCAATCCTTTCAATTTTTGCTTGCCACCTTATTTGCCGATTATGGACTGCTGGTGTTGAATACGGATCATGTGCTGCTAAAGCAAGAGTTTGCCCCGTTTATTAAAAGTGAATTAATGGGGTCAGTATCAAAAAACGTTGTAGTCGATACCCAAAATGCATTGGCTTCCAGAGGTTATGAAGCGGCCTCCTTTGCCCGTGATATTAATTTATTTTACCTTGATAATGGTTTTCGTGAACGAATAGAAAAAGAAAATGGTACTTACAAAATTGCAGGGTTGAACAAGGAAGTGAGTGCTGCGGAATTTATTAAAGAATCTGAAGAGCATCCAGAAAGATTTAGTCCTAATGTAATTATGCGTCCGGTATACCAGGAGGTATTGCTTCCAAACCTAGCTTATGTGGGCGGTGGTGGAGAATTGGCTTATTGGCTTGAAAGAAAAAATCAATTTGAAAAGCTGGGAGTCGACTATCCCATGCTGGTTCGCAGGGACTCCTTCCTGATTGCAACTGAACAAGAAGTAAATCAGATGAAGGAATACCATTTGACCCTGCGCGATCTGGATAAAAGATCGGATGTGATGATAAATGATTTGGCCGAAAGAATAAGTAAGTCTGACCTTGACCTTAAATCGGAAGAAGCAGAAATCTTAAAATGGATGGATCAGATAAAAATGAAATCTATTGCTGTTGACCCAACTCTTGGTGCTACGGTGGAAGGCGAAAAAAATAAATTGCAAAAGTCGATCGAATACATAGAAAAAAAATTGCTTAAATCTGAAAAACAAAAACTGGAGGTGCAATTGAATAGAGCCAAAAAATTAAAAGAAAGACTAATGCCTGAAGGCGGCTTGGCCGAAAGAAGGGAGAATTTTATAACCTATTATTCGGTATATGGCCAGCGACTATTTGATGTACTATTAAATGATTTTAATCCTCTTGACTTTGAGTTTAAGATGATAGTGGTGAGATAATGTGCCAATCCGTGTAAGTAAGATAATTATTGAAGTGGGCAATTGCTTTCCAAATCCTACCCGTAAGCCATTGATTTACAATATTCAATCAATTCCTTGTATATTGGGTAACCGGATAAGATCTCTTCATTTCCAATGATCACCAGGTGTTTCCTGGCTCGGGTGAGTGCTACATTTAATTTGCGGTCTACTCCGTCATCAGATAATGAAATCATATTTTGGACCTGGCTAAATCTATTTGTACATAATGAGAGGATCACTACTTCCCTGGCCCCACCCTGGTAACGCTCGACAGTATCGATAGTATATTTATCGGAATCCTTGCCACGATCCTGCATGCTCTTCCTGATTTGAGCTATCTGAGCCCGATAGGGAGTGATTACCCCTATAGTATCTGACATGCACTGGATATTATTGACTTCAAATATTTTTTCAAATGAATGAATGCAATCCACTACCATTTCCGATTCGAAAATATTGATTTTTGACTTACCCTGATCATCCGGTTTTGTATTAATAAAAATTATTCGGCTGGATGCCAGTCTGATCATGAGGTCATCTGCACCGGGTGGCAGAATATAAGCTAATGGTTCCTCCAATTCTTTTTTTATACGGGCTTGTTGTAATACCTTCAGCTGACCCTGATAAAAATGGTTGCTAGGGAATGTCATAATATCCTGGTGCATCCTTCCTTGTTCCCTGAGTATATCATAGGCCCATTCGTATTTTTTCTCTTTACATTGATTCATCATTCGCTCAAATAATGAATTGCGAAGATTGATTAACCCAATCTCTTTTAATTCAGAAGAAACTGTGCTGCTGTGCTCGAGTCGCTGAACCACTACAGCAGGCATCTGCTTATGATCACCTATCAAAACCCATTTTTTTATTTTGGTAAGAATACCGGCAAGCATAGGTTCCAATATCTGAGATGCTTCATCTACAATCACCCAGTCAAAAGTCTTTATTTGAAAAAGTTCTGACTTGCCGTTTATGGATGACAGAGTACCTACAATAATTCTGTTGGAAACTAATAAATTTTTAAAATCGGATCGCCGTTCAATATTATTGGCTTGCTCATCGAGAAAATGTTTCCAGAATTTTTTCTGTGCTGTATAACGTGAACCGATGCGCAAAAAATCAAGGCCCACTGAATCGAGAGCTTCGCAAATTTCATCCACTGCCCTGTTCGTATATCCCAATAGTAAAATCTGATCATCACTATGTTCTATCAAATATTTGCTCAACGATCTTAGCATAATACTGGTTTTGCCTGTGCCTGGCGGACCCCAAAGCAAAAAATAATCCTGTGTTTGAATTATTTTGGACAAAATCGTTTTTTGTTCTTCATTTAAATCCTCCGGCAATTCGTGAGACAACGCTTTAAATTGTGGTCTGGAGGGAGCTTCAGTGCAGAATATCAGTTTTTTCTTGTTTTCGTCTCCTGTAAGGAAATCAAAGACCGATCTGTACAGGGACTGAAAACTCGAATCGATGAGATCATGCTCGAGGTTCCACTGTGGCCATTGTTTGAATACCGAGTTTTTCCTTTGTTTGTTGCGCAGCCTGAGGGTAATGCTTGTCTCCTTGATGTCTATAATATTGCATTTAAAAATCTGATGTTCTAACGGCGATACTCCTGAAATAGAATGAGGATATAAAACACCAATATCTCCTTGCCTGAAATTAGCTAATTCATTTGATTCTGAGGTTCGGGTAAACACCAGCAAATGATCTTCACTACTCCCCTTTTCCTCTGAAAAAACGAGCTGGCTAAGGATGTTAAAATTTTCTTCTTTTTCTAATCGATTGTTAAGCCATAATGCTGCCATACCGTTATTAAATTCGTCGCTGTGTTCGCCGACTTTAGCCAGATGATGTTCACGGGCGATGAATCCAGTATATTCAATCAAATATGCTTTTTCTACAGGTTTTAAAGAGGAATAAAAAAGTTGAAAATCCTGAAGGTCATTTGCGATAAATCCCTGTTGAAGTGGCAAAATTCCAGGATGCAATTGGGCCAGCATTTCATCCAACAATTCATTTTTGGTGAGCCGGAGTTCCATCAGAACCAATTCATTGCGTACCGCCAGAGCTTCAATTTGTTGTGCTTTGATAGGCGGAGCATACCGTAACGCTTTATTATCTAGCTGGGAATACAGAATATATGAAGAAAGTTTCTTTTTATTTTTGAATACGGACCTGATCAAAAGGTCGTACAATAAGGTCTGAATATAGTTATTTGCATTTATGCCATAGGCATTGGTTTTATATGGCTTACTGCTCTTGAGCTCGACAATATGAGCATGTTGTTTGGTTATTTGATCATAGAACAGATCTAACCTGCCCTGTAATCCATACTGGGCCGAAATAAAGGTAGGTTCAAGATAGATACCCTCTTCTTCAATTCCAATGCTTTTAAATTCTTCATTTACCACTCTTTTTAGATTGGTAAAATGCATCTTGGCTTTGGTGTTCAAATCTACCACCTCACTATCTTTCAACAATGTACACTCTAGCGGATACATTTTGAAGAATTGTTTCATCAGATAAGGAAATGGCACTTCATTATTAACCAATACCTCATCCAGAAAATAATTGGCGGCATTACCCAATAAGATGCTTGAATTGGAAGGTTTAGGTTTGTATTTATTCAACAAATACGACCATGTAAGCACACCAAATTCTTTAAAGCATTCTGCAACTGATGTAACATCGACTAAATAATCAGGCTCTATCACAAATTGGTGCGGAACCCAGCCCCCTCCAGCTTCCACCTCTATATCAATTAGTTGCAACGAAATCGGCAAGGGTTGTAGCTTTAAATAAGATTTGATTATATCGGTCTGCGTATCATTTATTCCAGCCACATGATATTTAATATAGACTGCATGATGTGGATATTCTTCACTGACTCCGGTAAGCACCGATTCATTTGAATCTGAATGTGTAATCAGTACCCTGCAGCTGGATAAGAGTTTTTCAAAATTGGGTTCTACAAAAAGTACATCCCATAATTTTTCTTCCCAGGTCATAAAAGCAAATGGAGAATCTGCCTGGCAGATAAAGGAAACCACATTGGAAAGGCTGTAGATACCTAATTGTATGAGTTGATCGTCACTGAAAGGCTTTTTGACTTCATCTTTATAAATAGACTGATATGCCATTTTGCGGAAATGGTGTAAAAGTGAAAGCTCCCTGCGTGGAATTTTATAATTGATTCCAGCATACACCATGCGGGCAAATAATGTAGTAAAATAAATTTTTTCATTTACCGTGATCCGGCTGAAGAAATAATTTACAGCCTGGTACAATCGGGACACAGATCTTGCATCGGCAGATCCACCGGCTTGGATGTCTTCTAATTCTTTATAAATGAGCGCGGCAATAGCTTCTTTCCCTTCGATCATGAGACCATAAAAATAGATGTTTTGAACTGGCTTCACAAATATTAACCAATTATACTATCCAAACTTTAGAATCTTGTTAAGTCATTTTGTATATTTGCCTCATATATTACATCTTTTTATAATATCTCATGATTTTGATCCGACTGACCTTTTTATGTTTGTTGATGATTTGGGTTGCCTGTAATGATAAGATAGATGAATCGGCAACCAGGAAAGAAACACAAAGTGGTGCAGCGCAGGCACTTGATCAGTGGGTGAATGTGCGATTTGATGGGCAAACAAAAGTATCGGCAAATGCCCTTATAGATGCTTCTTCAAAACTCAAGTCCACTTTTCGTGCTGTAGACAAAGCGGACTGGCGTGCTATCGGACCCAAAAATATTGGTGGAAGAACCCTTTGCCTTGCTTTTCATCCCACAGATCCAAACATAATCTATGCAGGCTCTGCGAGTGGTGGTCTATGGAAAACATCTTCTGCAGGAATAGGCTATCATGGTTGGGTACAGGTTCCTATCAGTTTGCCAGTATATTCGGTTGCATCTATTTTGATAAGTCCCCGCAATCCGGACATCTTACTGATCGGGACAGGGGAAGTATATAACAAAGAAAATTCGGCACCCGGAATTGTAAACCGATATCACCGCGGTACCTATGGCATGGGCATTTTAAAATCATATGATGGAGGCAAGACCTGGGACCAGGTTTTAAAACTTTCAAACTCTATTATCTCAGGAGTTCAGAATATGAAGTTTGATCCCTTTGATGACCAGATAGTGTATGCAGCCACCACGCAAGGTTTATACAAATCTACCGACGGAGGATTAAAATGGACATTGATACATAATGTACCTATGGCAGTTGATATCGAGGTAAATTACTCCAATCCAGAAATACTATTTGTTACGCATGGCAGTTATAAAGACCAGGCTATAAGTGGTATTTATAAATCAAATAATTCCGGAGGCAATTTCGTAAAGCTTACTAACGGACTACCTGTACAATACTCAGGTAAAGCTAAAATTGATATCAGCAAATCCGATCCGTCTATCATGTATGCTTCTATTGCAGATGAAGGCCGGTCTATAGGCTTGTTCAAATCGATAGATGCAGGCCTTACATGGGATTTGATGAAAGATAATGATGTAGCCGGAGTACAAGGCTGGTATTCTCATGATATAGCAATTCATCCAACCAACCCAAAATTTATATCTTATGTAGGGCAAAATGTTTTTTTATCGGATAATAGTGGCTCCAGCTATATAAATGTCACTTCCTGGGATGCCCAAAACATGGGGCGGATCCCTGTAGGTGGTGTCGAAGGTGATACCACCATTTATGTGCATGCAGATGTGCATGGTACCTATTTCCATCCACTTAGACCCGAAGAGATTTATTTTGCTACTGACGGGGGTATTTTCGTAGGAATGGACCAGGGAACACATTTTCAAGGTCGTAATGGAGGATACCAAACAACTCAATTCTATGCAAATTTTTCATCCTCCAAAATCGACCCAAAATTTGCAATAG
>JBGAVW010000044.1:0-43046 GCA_044227925.1 Saprospiraceae bacterium
AAGATATTCTTGAGTTATTTTATAAGGCCTTTTAATCGGAGGATTTCTTTGAGATCTTCTTTTCCGGAGCCTGATTTAAAATACACTTCCCGGTTCCTGGCAATCGCTAAAGAAGAAAATTCTTCGAAATAAAGTAATTTCCACGGCCGGGGTAACCTTTTGTCGATTTACAGGAATCCAAGATCTGGGTTGGGCAAAGATGCAATTATTGCTTTCACAGTCTATCCACCAGCATTCCGCCATCAACCATAAAAACCTGGCCTGTTGTATAAGGAAAGGCCCCCGAAGCAATTGACACTACAGCTTTACCGACATCTTCCGGTTGTCCCCATCTCTTGATTAATGTTAATCCCTCATCTATAAGTTTATCATATTTACCTTTTACCGTAGAGGTCATATCAGAAGCAATTATTCCTGGCCTTATTTCATATACAGGAATGTCGTAGTCTGCCAATCGCACAGCAAATAATTGTGTCATCATACTGATCCCCGCTTTCGATATACAATATTCGCCACGCATCACCGATGCAACGGTGGCTGAAATGGAACTGATATTTATAATCATTGGATTATAATCCTGCAATTCTTTTTTTGACTCGATCATCCAATTTGCAACAGATTGGCTTAGAAAGAGCGGTCCTTTCAGATTGGTATTCATTACTTCGTCATAACTTTCCGGGGTCATATGCAATAAGTCAGTCCTGATCTTTGGTGCAATGCCTGCGTTGTTTATGAGTAAATCTAATCTTCCAAACTCCGATTTTACCTGATCTATCATACGATACCTGTCGGCCTCTATGGCTATGTTGCCTTGACAATACATCAGGCGTATTTCCTTAGTACGTAAGATCTGCAGATTTTCTTCAACTTGTATTTTATCTCTTACCCCATTTATGACCAGATCAAATCCGGCTTGAGCCAAAGCTTGAGCTATGCCTAATCCAATACCTCTGCTTCCTCCTGTTATTAATGCTACTTTATTCATTTGATAAAGATTAAAAAAATAAAGCGATTTGCCAACATGTTAATCCCAAGTTAATCCACCAAAATCCGCTATCTTGAATGGAATTTTATGCATCTACTCACCTATAATACACTTTTATATGCGACTATTATATCTATTTTTAATTTTAGGATTAATCAGTATCATTTCGGCTTGTGGTGGAATGAAATCTAAAGAAACAATATTATCCAATCCAAATTCAAAACCAGAGCAGATAAAAATGGAATCATACGAAGATCTATGGAAAAAAGTAGCCGATAAAGAAAAAGATGGTTTACCAAAGTCAGCCTTGGAGATGGTCGATTCAATCTTTATAATGGCCAAATCAGACTCCAACTCTTTACAACAGATCAAAGCCTTGCTGCATAAAGCCAAATACACAGGAGAGTTAGATGAGGATGGAGTGAAGTCAGGCATAAAATTAATTGCTCAAGAAGGATTAAGCCTTTCAGACCCGATTGCCCTTGCTATATCACATTCGCTTTTAGGGGAGCTGTATTACAATTATTATATGATGAATGTTTGGGAAATAAACCAACGCACTCCCATTCAGGGCGATCCGGATCCGGATATTGATACATGGTCAAGTCGCGATTTTTTAAAGAAAAGCAGATATCACTATGAGCAATCCCTCATAGAATCATCACTTAAAAAGGCAAGAGTTGCAGATTACAGCATTTTACTAACTGATGAAAAAAACACGGACCTTCTGAGACCTACTTTATATGATATACTCGGACACCGTGCTATTGACCATTTTATCAATACTGGTTCTGACATAGATGAATCTGATGAAAGTCTTATTATGGATAATCCTAAATTATTTGGTCATACAACAGATTTTTTGACGGTTGACATAAAAGATGAAATTTCTTCTAAACAAAAAGTTATCAATTTATTTAGGGATCTTGAAAAATTTAACCTTGAAAATAATAACCCCAAAGCCTGGATTGATGTGGTGCAAAAAAGATTGCAATATGCATTTGATCATTTTACCGGTGCAGAAAAGGATTATGAATATGAAAAAGGACTTACAGCTTGGATTACTAAAACAAACAGTGAAAAGCTTGCAGCACCTTTCCAATTATTATTAGCAAACTTGTACATGCAAAACGGTAGTCCTGATTTGCAGCAGGGGGTCGATACTTTGCATAAAAACAAACTGAAAAAGGCCCTTAAACTTTATGAACAAATAGTAAAGGAAAATACAAATACAAATGAGGCAAAACAGGCAGCTAATCAAATTCACAATTTGAAAACTCCTTACCTGCACGCCCAGGTTGAGCAAGTAAACCTTGTAAACAAGCCCTTCCGAATTTTGCTAACTTATAAGAATATTTCCAGCATTTTCATTAAGGCTGTAGCAATTCCAGACGATCTGCGGGATGATATTTTTGGCCAATCCATCGAAAAATATTATCCTGCTATAGCCAACCTTCAGACCAAATTCCTTTCTTCTTCCTCATTGCCGTCGAATGACGATTTAATTCAACATCATGTAGAGTTAAAAATAGATCCACTTCCATCTGGTATGTATGCCATACTGCTTTCCGACGATGAAGGTTTTGCTCTCGGAAAAGGATCTTTAGCTTTGATGTACACACATGTGTCTAATCTGGCCTATTTGCATTCCTATCATTCTAATTATTTTGCAGGAGGAAGATCCACAGCCAAGAATATTGTGGTAATGGACAGATATTCCGGATCTCCGGTTGCCGAAACCACTGTTTCGATTTATGAGAGAAAATACAAGCCCAGTACGCAGACTTATATCAATGAACTGGTAACAAAGACTAGTTCTGATAAAACAGGGAAAGTGGCTTCACTGTTACCGGCTAGTCGCACTTTCAGTGTCAAATTGGAAAAAGGAAATGATGTACTTTGGCTAGATGATGCTTTTTCAAATAATTCATATGAAGTACCGAAGGCACATGCTACTGAAGATATATTATTTTTTCTTGATAGATCGATTTATCGGCCTTCACAAACCGTATACTTTAAGGCATTAGTTATACTAAGAGAGCCAGATGGTAAGGTCAGTATCATTAAAAATAAAAAAGTGGATGTAAAATTTGTTGATGCCAATGGCCAGGAAAAAGCTTCAAAAGTTTTTACCTCAAATGAATATGGTTCTTTTAACGGAAGTTTTATGACACCGGCCGGGGGCTTATTGGGTTCCATGTCTTTACTAGCCAATCAAGGCAACAGCAGTGTGAGTTTACAGGTAGAAGAATACAAGAGACCAAAGTTTGAAGTGATCTTTGATACAAGTAAAATTATTGCGAGATTAAATGAAATCAAGACCATCTCTGGTATAGCTAGAAATTTTTCAGGTAATGTGGTTGATCAGGCTCGGGTGAAATATAAAGTCACACGCACGCGATGGCAGCGACCATTGCCATGGTGGAAATGGTGGGGATTTATTCCTTATGAACAACCACAGATAATCGAGCAAGGTGTTACGGAGACCGATGCTTTTGGAAAATTTGTCATTCCCTTTAATGCAAAAGTTAAGCCCGGAACAGATTTAAATAAAGAAGAGGTAAGTTATACTTTTTCCATTGAAGTTGATGTGACCGATTTTACTGGCGAAACCAGATCAAATACGTTTATCACCCGGATTGGTAATAAAAATCTGGTATTGAAGTCAAATTTGGTTGAAATTGAAGATAGAGACAGCCTTAAAGAATTTATCATTTCTGCTACAGATTTGAATGATATTAAAATTTCAGCCAATGGTCATGTTGAGCTGCATAAATTAGTCCAGGATAAAAATATGTATCGTAAGCGATTTTGGCCGCAACCGGATCAATATATTATTCCTGAATCAGATTATAAAAATTGGTTTCCGACTGATGTATATAAAGACGAAGACAAAATTATTCTTTGGAAGACGGAAAAAATAATTTTAAATACTGGTTTTAAAAGTGAAAATCCTATTAAGTTAAACGAATTGCCAGATCCAGGTATATACAAACTCATTGCCAAAGCTAAAGATGCATATAATCAAGAGACCATATATGAGACCTATTTTTGGGTAAATGATGCTAAAAATAAAGTGTATCCTAAAAATGAACCGCTCCTCTCAATCCAAAATGCTTCAAAACTACAACCCGGACAAGAATTAACGTATTCAATCATAACCAAGGTAAATCCACAGTATGTAATTCAAAATTCAACTTTTTCAAATGATTTTAAATGGATTGTATCGGATGGCTCCGTATCAGATAAAACAAAACTGGATGAAAAAGACAGAGGTAAACTACATCAGATACAGTGGATAATGGTCAGGGATAACAGGGTATACTCTTCTTCAATCGCATTTGGAATAGATTGGTCAAATAAAGATTTAACTATTCAGACTATCAGCTACAGGGATAAACTTCAACCTGGTCAAAATGAGTCGTGGTCATTTAAAATCTCAGGTAATTCCAAAGACAAATTTGTTGCAGAATTAGTGGCTGCTATGTATGACCAATCACTGGATGCTTTATATCCGCACGAATGGCGCAGGAATTTATATTCTGAACAATGGATGCCGATCATTCAATATACCCCAATAGGTTTCAATAGTAGCCAGGCTGTATATGTAAAATACAGTGATAATACGGGTTATCAGGAATTAGAACCTAAACTATATCGAAATTTGAATTGGTTTGGATTTAATTTATATGGAGGTCGCGGAATAGCCAGAGGTGGGATAATGTATAAATCAAGAAATGCTATGCCTCAGGCAGCTACTATGGAAGATGCCATGGCTGCGCCTCCCCCTCAGCCAAAAGGACAAGCGGGAAAAAATAGTGTTGATAAGCAGGAAGAAACTTCAAGTGCAGATCTTCAAAATACAGATCAAAATTCAAAATCACCCTCAGTGGTTGTACCCAGGAGAAATTTAAATGAAACTGTGTTTTTTTACCCGGATATCAAGTCTGATGAGGCAGGAAATTTTATAATAAAATTTAAAATGAATGAGGCTCTGACCAGATGGAGACTGATGGTATTTGGACATACTCAGGATCTTCAATCAGGGTATTTAGAAAAGGAGATATTAACACAAAAGGAATTGATGGTTTTTCCCAATGGCCCCAGATTTCTAAGACAAAATGATAAAATGGTTTTCCCGGCAAAGGTCAGTAACCTGAGTGATAAAACCATATCCGGTACGGCCAGATTGGAATTATTTGATCCCATCACTGAAAAAATGGTGAATAAAGAATTTGAATTGATAAACGACAAAATTAATTTTACCGTATCCGTAGGGCAATCAGCACCTCTGGCTTGGAATATTACAGTCCCGGAGGGATATGCAGGTTTATTGGGTTATCGTGTAATAGCGGAATCGGGTGCACATGCAGATGCGGAAGAAAATGCGATACCCATACTTACTAATAGAATGTTGGTGACAGAAACAATGCCGTTTACCATTAGGGCCAAACAAACAAAATCTTTGAAGTTTGAAGAATTAGTAGCGAAATCAGGATCTGGTACTTTAAAGAATCATCAGTTATCACTTGAAATCAGCTCTAATCCTGTGTGGTATGCAATTCAAGCATTGCCTTATCTGATGGAGTTTCCGCATGAATGTACAGAGCAGCTGGTAAACAGATTCTTTGCCAACTCATTAGCAGAAAAGATAGTACAGTCCAATCCGAGAATTAAAAATGTGTTTGATGCCTGGGCGAAAAACGACATGCTGAAAAGCCCATTACAGAAAAATGAAGAATTAAAGACCGCTGTTCTGGCTGAAACTCCATGGGTTCGCGATGCTTTGAATGAAGCCGAACAACAAAAACTCATAGCAGTGCTTTTTGATATCAACAAAATGTCAAGTGAAAAAGAAAAAGTATTAAATCAAATAAGAGCGAGGCAGCTTTCCAATGGCGGTTTTCCCTGGTTTGAAGGAAGAGATGATTGGTATATTACCCAGTATATAATCGAAGATTTGGGTCATCTTAAAAAACTGGGAGTACTTGGAAGTGAGTTGGATGATGTGATTCAAAATGCAGTGTTTTATTGTGACAGGGAATTGGTAAAATTTTATGAAGAGTCCAAACGATTAATGAAAAAGGAGGATATTGGATTGCCTGATATTGCCCAGCACTATTTGTATGCCAGGTCATTTTTTACCCAATGGCCTATAGATAATGACGAAGCTTTTAAATACTTTTTAGGTAAAGCCGAAAGTGAATGGTTGAAGCAAGGACTGTACAATCAAGGTTTGCTTGCATTGGGGATTCATAGGTGGAAAGCAGGGTCACCGATACCAAAGAAAATATTAGTTTCATTGGACGAACGAGCCCAGCACAAAGAGGAGTTGGGTATGTATTGGAAATTTGAGCATGGTTACCGGTATTTTGAATTGCCAGTCGAAACTCAGGCTATATTGATAGAAGCCTATGCAGACATACTGAATGATAAATCTAAAATTGATGAAATGCGCCTATGGCTTTTAAAAAACAAACAGACCAACAAATGGTCCAGTACAAAGGCTACATCTGCGGCCATCTTTGCGCTGTTGGTAAATGGAGAGACCAGTTGGATAAATGAAACCAAATTACCGGAAATCAGATGGGGTACAAAACTTGAAACGCCGGATGCTGCCGCCGTCACACCAGGACTTGGATATTTTAAAATTAAAAAGCAATCGGATGAAATCAAACCTGAATTAGCTTCCTTCACAGTGAAAAATGAAAATAATCATATTTTATGGGGTGGGATTTACTGGCAATATTTTGAAGATTTAAATAAAATCACTTCATTTAAAACCATGCCGATTGCAATTCATAAAAAAATGTATATCGAGACTACTGAAGGGAATAAAAGGGAATTAAAATCTGTGACGGATTATAAAGTGGGAGATAAATTGATCGTAAGAATTGAATTGAAAGTGGATCGGCCAATGGATTATTTACATTTAAAAGATATGCGGGCTGCCGGCCTGGAACCGGTAAATGTCATTAGTCAATATAAATACCAGGGAAGTCTTGGGTATTATGAAAGTACTAAAGACATTGCTACCCATTTTTTTATCGATCATATTTCTGCAGGTACCTTTGTTTTAGAATATCCTTTGCGGGTTACTCAAAAAGGATTGTACAGCAATGGTATTTCTACATTACAGTGCATGTATGCTCCTGAATTTACTGCCCACAGCTCCGGGGAGACCGTGAGTATAAAGTAACGCTCAGGACTGGCCAATTAGATTAGAACCTGTTAGATTAAGATGGTATAATTTCCTCTTAGTCGAATAGATTTTGATTTACACGACCTATTTGTGCATATTTGTAAAAAATAATAGAGATGGAAGATTTTAATGATGAGGAAAAAAACATACACGATAATGAAGCAAATTCGGTGATTCGTAATCATTTAGTATGGGCCATGGGAGCGGGATTTATACCGGTACCGGTGGCTGATTTTTTTGCAGTAGGGGCTATACAACTTGATATGGTAAGACAATTGTGTCGGGTCTATGATTTGGAATTTAAAGAATCCGAAGGTAAAGCAATCATCACCTCCTTGACTTCTTCAGGACTAGCCAGGTTAGCAGCCCGGACGGTGGTAAAATTTATCCCTGGAGCCGGTAGTTTTATCGGCGGAATGGCGGTATCCATCATGTCGGGAGCCTCTACCTATGCATTAGGTCATGCATTTAAAAGACATTTTGAAACAGGGGGTACCTTTCTTGATTTTGATTTAAGCCGGTTAAAAAGAGTTTACGATGAAATGTTTGAAAAAGGGAAACAAGTTGCAACTGAAATACGTGAAGAAGAAAAAAAACAAGTAGAAGTGGTAAATGAAACTAAAGCCCGATCTTCATCCGACATTATAAATAAAATCTCAGAATTGGGTCAACTTAAAGAAAAAGGACTGATTACGGATGCGGAATTCATGAAAATGAAGGAAAAACTATTAAATGATCTCTAGATTAAAGGTCATTTATGCAATGGTCATATGCATCATCATTACTTGTTTTATAATATCTATACTTTCGGCTAGTTGTTGCTCATTTATAATTAAAGGAGGTGCTAGTCTGATGATATTTCCCCGAGTTGGTTTTGCTAGTAGTCCTTGTTTTGCCATTTGAATGCAAAGTTCCCAGGCTGCGTTTCCTTCCGGGTCATCGTCTATTTCAATCGCATGTAATAATCCCTTACCGCGGGTATCTACTATCCATGGAGCATCTTTTTTCAATTCAACTAGTGCATGACTTAGTAAAGTCCCCATTTTCATTGCATTTTCCGGTAGTTTTTCTTCAATAATTACTTCAAGTGCGGCGATCCCAACTCTGGCGGCCAGTGGATTACCGCCGTATGTGGAACCATGCTGTCCAGGTTTTATTACCTCCATAATTTCTTTATCGGCTAAGACTACAGAGATGGGCAGTAATCCGCCCGATAGTGCTTTTCCTAATAATACCACATCGGGCCGTACCTTTTCATGGTCACTAGCTAATAACCTTCCGGTTCTTCCGAGGCCTGTCTGAATTTCATCGGCAATAAATAAGACATTATGCTTTTGACACAAACCTGAAATTGACTGTAGATATCCATGGGGAGGTATAATTACACCAGCTTCACCCTGGATCGGTTCTATGATTACGGAGGCTATGTTTTTTTCGGATTCCATTATTTCTTTTAAAGTATCTATATCACCATAAGGAGCTATAATGATGCCGGGCAGATATGGACCAAAACCACCGGTACTACTGGTCTCAGTGGAGGCAGAGATCGCTCCCAATGTCCTTCCATGAAAGTTGGATTCGAAGAATATGATTTTCGCATCGTTAGGTGTAATACCTTTCACTTCGTATGCCCATTTTCGCGAAACTTTGATCGCCGTTTCCACTGCTTCAGCTCCTGTATTCATTGGTAGAGCCATATCATAACCAAAAACATGGTTCAATTTTTCTTCAAACAAACCCAACTGATCATTATAAAAAGCCCTTGAAGTGAGTGTTAAAATTTGAGATTGTTCGATCATGGCCTGCACTATTTTAGGATGGCAGTGACCTTGATTTACTGCGGAGTAAGCAGATAAAAAGTCAGTGTATTTTTTTCCATCAGTATCCCACACATGTACTCCCTGGCCTCTGTGTAAGACCACAGGCAGCGGGTGATAATTATGTGCACCAAATTTGCTTTCTAATGAAATATATTCCTGTGAGGTCATACCTGGATTTTTTCCGTAAAGATAATGGAGATTAAACTTTGTTTTTTTCCTGATTCAGAGCAACTAATTTTTTATGAATTGCAAGTACCTGGGGTATTACCGGATGAATTTCATCATTCATAATTATAAAATCGGCAAGCTTTACCTTTTCTTCATTAGGCCATTGATTATTTATCCGCGTAGCTATTTCTTCTTTTGATTTATTGTCGCGAATTTGAATGCGCTGGATTCGTTTTGCTAATGGCGCATCCACAACAATTATTTTATCCAGGTATTTGGAAGAACCGGATTCGAACAATAAAGCTGCTTCTTTAATGGCATAAGGGTAAAGCCTGGTGGATATTAAGTCCGAGAACCATTTTTCACTATCCGCCTGCACGGCCGGATGTATAATTTGTTCAAGTTTTATTTTTAATGCTGGATTATTGAATATTAGTTTCGCGACGAACGGTTTGTTGTAATTGCCCTCCCTCGTATAGGCATCTGCACCGAGTAAATTTTTAATGCTGGATACAACTACTTGGTCATGGTCACAGAGCCACTTGGCTCTTGAATCGGAATCATATATAGGAATATTTAAAAGTTTAAACAACTGACTTACAAATGTTTTTCCAGTACCCATTCCTCCAGTAATGCCCACTTTTAACATTCTAAATATTTTTTTATGTTTGAGTTAATTTTTATTGACTAAACAATTTTCTTTGCTCAAGTTACTTTCGTTATATTGCATGACTATCTATATTATTGGATTATCCCAAATGACCAAAACTAATTAAAAAATTGCATACCGGCTGAATGAGAACTGCCTACTATTTTTTAATAATTTTATATTTGGCGACCAGAGGTACAGCTTTCGCTCAACCTAAGGCGGATTTTAATGTCGATCATGCATCAGGATGTGGTATAGTACAAGCCAAATTTTCAAATGCTTCCACCGGAGACATTATTTCTTTTAACTGGTCTTTTGGTACAGGACCCAACTCACCGGTTCAAAATCCTATTAAAATTTATACAGTACCGGGTAAATACAAAGTTTGCCTTTCTGTTGTAGATAACAAGGGGCTGAGGGATAGTATATGCAAGGATAATTTTATACAGGTATTTTCAACTTACCAGGCTGAATTTAAATCAAAAGATTCAATTGTTTGTGCAGGTGGTCAAAACACTTTTGAAGATATTACCTTTTCACCAAATGGTCCAATAGTGCAATGGACATGGGAAGTGGGTGGTTCTGCAGGGGTAGTTCAACAGACTGTACCCGGAGTAGTGAATTCGACTTATACTAACGGGGGCAGGTATAATATTACATTGAGTACAAAGGATGTGGCAGGGTGCGGGGCTACCATTACCAGATCAGCTATTAAGGTAATAGAAAAGCCAATCATTGATGTTGATTTTGGAGGGGGCATTATATGTGATACAGCAGGTGGTGTAAATATTACCAATAGAAGCCCAAATATTCAAGGTATTTCCTACGTGTGGAATTTTGCAAACGGTAATATTCTTACTGGTTATAATCCTGGTTATGTTACCTTCAAGGGTGAAGGAAAATATACGGTTTCCGTGGCAGCAATCAATTCTAACAGTAATTGCGGCGATACGGTTAGATTTATTGATGCAGTTATTGTTGAAAATTTGTCTAAATTTTCTTTGCCCAAATCAAATGTTTGTGAAAATGAAATTATTGAATTTAAAGGTTCGGCTTCAATAGACGCAGAAAACCATGTATGGGACTTTGGTGATGGTACGCTGTCTCTGGCGGCAAACGCAAATCATGCTTATTCAAAAGCTGGAAAATACCTGGTAAGCCATTCCATTCAACACAAGGGGTGTACTTCAAAATACATTGCCAAAGACACCATTGTGGTTAATAGCACTCCTGTAGCAGATTATATTCAGAATGATCAAAGGCATTGTTTATTTCCCATCGAGATTAAGCCCATAAACACATCCATCGGAGCAAAAAAATTTGAATGGTATAATAATGGAAACCTCGTTTCCAATGATTCGATGCCTGCCATTCGATTTGTTGGGGCCGGACAATATAAGATAGGACTAAAAGTAACCAATGAGCATGGCTGCAGTCATCAGATAGAAAAAGGCTTGATCGAAGCATATAATGTGAAAGCTTCAATAGCTGCAGGACTGGTATCAGGATGTGCTCCTTTGTCCACTTCTCTAAATCAAAATAGTCAAAGTGCGGATCCCATTAGTTCAGTAAAATGGATTATAAATACACCAAGTCCATTGACTTCGACTGAATTTAATTTTAATCCTGTCATTCTTGATACCGGAAGGTTTTCTGTAAAATTAATTGTTGTAAATTCTCTTGGTTGTACCGATTCTACTGAATTGAAGGAAATAATACTGGCAGGAGCAAAACCCAATTCTGATTTGGTAGTAGTGGATTCTCTGTGCTTTGGATTACCGGTAAAAGCAAGGGATACCAGCTCTGTTTTTGCTAATAGTTTTCTTTGGAAAATTTTACCTGGTGAAAGAGTATATTCTGATAAACACATTGAGTTTTCGATCGATGATGTTCAACGGTATTTTATCATTCATACTGCCTTTCACAATGGGTGTAAAGGCGATGAAGCCATTGATAGTGTACAAATAAAGGGGGCTAAAGCAGATTTTTCTATTACATCGGATTGTGATGACCCGCTTCGTAAAATATTTGTAAATAATTCAAAAAATGGAGATTTGTTTGAATGGGATTTTGGCGTACCGGATACACTGTATGATACCAGCTCATTAGCAAATCCGATTTTTGTCTTTCCAAAAAGAAATGATTACCAGGTTTCGCTCAGAGCCTTTAATAAAAATTCACTTTGTCCTGAAAATACAAAGATCTCGAACGCTCAAATACGTGAAATAAAGGCAGATTTCAAATCGGATACAAAAGAAATTTGTGCACCGGCGACTGTCAATATCATCAATCTTTCAAAAGATGCAGTGAGTTTTGACTATTTTTTTCCGGGCGCTGATAGTGCTTTTGAAACAACAGAAAACCCCGTTATTCATTTTTCCAAAGGGGGAGTATCGTCGGGTCGATTGATCGCTACTGATCTATTGGGTTGTCGGGATACTATTGTAATAGATTCATTCAATGTGCACCAGGTGATATCATCGTTGGTACCGGAAAGAAAATTGATGTGTCAGGATTCGGTGCTGCACTTTTTAGATAAAAGTATTGCTATCAATGATTCAATCATTCACAATCAATGGAGCTTTGGTAATTTTTTAATCAAAGATACCAACAGGGTAGGGGTGAAATTGGATGTGGTTAGCACACCACTGATCAGTATAAGTGTAGAATCCATACATGGCTGTGTACACGAATATAGCCTGAAATTAACGCCCAATAAAATTATCGCAAATGCGGTGGTGGATACACTAACTTGTAACAGACAAATGTTGCAGTTTAATCCTGCTATTCAAGGGCAATGGACTAACGTAAAATGGTTATTCGGTGACAGTACCGGTAGTGATCAACCTTCACCGTTGCATAGATATACTATGGATGGACTATATTTTGTCAGCCTTGCAGTAGAAGACACCATTTCGGGATGTGATGTAAAGGTTGATTCTATTGTGAAAATCAGGGTGGAAGATCCGACGGCTGATTTTAAATTTTTAGGAATCGCTACCACAAATTGCCGACCTTATATTGCGACCTTTTCTAATTTGAGTAATAATGCCAATAGGTTTCAATGGGAGTTTGGAGATCAATCCTCTAATTCTAATAGTACAAACCCAACCCATTTATATCTGGAAAGGGGAAAATATACGGTTAAGCTGGTAGCCGGCACCACTCCTGACTGTGCTGATACTTTAGTCAAACCTTCTACAGTCAACGTGGAAGGACCCTCGATTCGCAATCTGACTTCGTATGATAAATTTTTTTGCACACCGGGTGATATTAACTTTAATACTGAAATGACCGGTGTGACCTCGGCTGTCATGGATTGGGGTGATGGAGCTCAGGATGTACTTGGTAAAATCGAAGGGAAATATACCCTGCACCATATTTATGACAAGCCTGGGGACTATCAACCTGTATTGGTGGTTACCGATACCAATCAATGCCAGGATTTTGTATTACTGGATACTTTAGATATAAGGCAAACAAAGGCATCTGTAGGCGTGAAGGATAAATTTATCTGTGGATTTGGTAATGAGGTTGAGTTTATTGATAGTAGTGTTTTTTCACATCCATTGTCTAACCTGAAATTCAGGTTACTTGGAAATTTTATCGATACTACGCTTACAAGCTTTCCTAAAAAATTGAATATAGAATTTTCCGGTTCATATTCGATTAAATATTCTATTGCCAATGCTTATTGTTCAGATTCCATTACCTATCTTAATGCTTTTCAAGTATTCCCCAGGCCAGCAGCTGATTTTTCATTAAGCCAGGATAGTTTTTGTATTGGAGACAAATTGTTGGCAGTAAATCACAGTGCTTCGATTGAAGTACCGTTAGACTCTGTTTTTTGGAGAATAGGGTCAACATTTTCATCCAAAGACTCGGTGTTATATACATTGCGTGACGAAGGATTATTATCTATTCAATTGATAGCCAAAAACACGGTTGGATGCAGAGATACTCTTGTCCAATCCATTCATAGCCGAAATTCAACATTTGCCCGCATTGCTTCCGATACAACACTTTGCTCGGGATCAAGAGCTGCTTTATCAGCCAAGTTGATTCAACCTTCTGCCGGAGTTACCTATGGCTGGTCCCTGGAATCAACTGCGCTGTGTAATGATTGTGAAAAATATGAGTTCCGGCCATCCAATACCGGGAAATATACCTTTAAAGTGGTCAATCCAAGTGGCTGTACCAATGTTTATACTCAAAAAATTACCACATTTCAAAATAATATCGGCAACCTTGGAATAACTAATGATACGGTCATTTGTCCTGGCGATTTACTGCCCTTGTTAGTGGATGCGAAAGATAATGTGTATGTATATCACTGGGATTCTACCAATAAAGGATTAAGCTGTTATGAATATTGTCGCAATCCAATAGCTTCACCAATGCAAAGTACCAGGTATTATGTAAGAGTCGAAAATGAACTTGGATGCGAACGGTTTGATTCAGTCTCTGTAGAAGTCAGAGAAAAACCCATAATAGACCTTAAGAAAGACAGGACTATCTGTGCCGGTGATACTGTCAGGTTGTTTATACCTGAAATATCATCCATACGATGGACAGGAACATCAGGTATTTCATGTACTAACTGTAATAATCCGGTATTTAGACCACTGGTAAATGAATCCCGGTATATTTTGAATGCCATCAAGAATGGTTGTCCGGTAAAGGATACTATCCGGATTAAAGTGTTATCATCAGACCTAATACCCGGTATCAATGATACTACCGTGTGCCTTGGATCACCTGTCCAATTAAGATCATTGCACGGTAGTGTTCGTTGGAGCCCTTCTGCAGGCTTATCAAATCCAGGTATTTCAAATCCCATCGCCAATCCTGCACAATCCATTACCTACACAGCCAGTCTTACTGAAGATTTGTGTACCGTAAAAGAAGAATATAGAGTCTCCGTAGTAAATAAGACTGAAATTAAAGGTAGAGATTTTACAGTTTGTCCTCGGGATGAAATCATCCTCAAACCAGAGGGCATAGCAAGCACCTTTGCCTGGTCAGGACCCGATATAGCAGGAAGTACCAATGTATCCGAAGTTTTAATAAGAGCCAACCAATCTGCAAGCTACAGCGTAATAGCCAGTAATCAAACCTGTGCTCCGGATACTGCTTTTTTCAAGGTGACCGTAATCGATTTTATCAGATTAGCCGACAGTATCGATATCCATGTTTTGCCCGGAATTCCATTTCAATTGAATAAATCACTGACCAATTTTAAAAAATATAATTTTAACTGGACTCCAGATACGTTACTTAGTTGTTCAGACTGTTCCTCTCCTGTATTCCTGGGTAACCAGGATCAAAGGTATTTATTCGAAATTATTGATCCTGCCACCTCTTGCCAATTGGATCAGGTGGTAAGGGTGAAAATATCCAATTCTTGCAATCCAAAAGATTTTTATTCGGTACCCAATGTTTTTACTCCCAATAGGGATGGGATCAATGATGTATTGTATGTACTACCTAAATCTTCCGACCAGATCAAATCGTTTAGAATATTTGACCGGTTTGGTGTTCAGGTATTTAATACATTCGACATTGCTGTAGGTTGGGATGGTAGCTTTAAAGGAAAGAATGCACCCATCGGTGTGTATGTATATTCAGTGGAAGGATTTTGTCCAGCAACGAATAAGCCAGTATATTTAACAGGAGATGTGACTTTATTGAGATAATAAAATGTATATAGTCTTTATATCAGTATTACCACTTTAATAATGGTCTTTAGATAGAAAGTGGATATCAATTTCTTCACTCCATCTGGATTTTGTTGCAAAGTCACGAATAGTATCAATTACAGTCTCCGATTTGGTAATGGGAAAGGATATGGTGGCTTTTACGGATTCGGAGTATGATTTTGATTCGATCCGGCCTTGTAACAATCTAATACATGATTCAATAAATTTTTCAGAGCTATATTTATATTCAAACCCGAAATACGATTTCCTCATAATGGAAACGATTTTAGCATTGAAGATGGCATGCTCGGCAGCGGATTTATAAGCATTGCCCAATCCGGAAGCTCCTAAAAGTGTGCCTCCAAAATACCGTACTATGGTAATTAATGTATTTTCGAGGTCATATTTAATTAATTGTCCCAGTATTGGTCTGCCGGCAGTACCTGATGGCTCCCCATCATCATTTATTCTATGGTACTCCTGATCCGGACCAAAGCGATATCCGTAGCAGATGTGCCGGGCTTTAGGGTGTTCTTTTTTTAACTCTGACAAAATAATTTTTACTTCTGCCTCACTGCGTAAAGGGTAAACCTGAGCCATAAAAGAGCTACCTTTTTCTTTGTAAATACCTGTGGCCTGGTGGGCTACGGTAAAAAAGCTATCATTGGAACTCATTTGACTTGATTAGAAAGCATTAGTATAGAAATTAATCCCTAGCATAAAAGTAAATAAAATTGAAAAGTCCCAATTTAATTCACTTTCCAATAAATTTTTAATGTGTATTGAGTTTTTGACCAATAAACCTCCTATTTTGCAATAATGATTTTAGTAATTCATGGTACCAATCGTTCAGCCAGTCAAAGCAAACCGGTAAGTGATTTTGTACAATCTTTTTTAAATGAGCATTATAATGGCGAAGTAATCATTCTTGACCTGGCTCATATCCCCATACAGGCTTTTGAATCTTCGAATATGTATCATTCGGAACAGATCAGTGCGGATATCCGGAAAATCCAGGATGAGTATATGATACCTGCTTCTAAAATGGTTTTCATTTCACCTGAATACAACGGTAGTTTTCCAGGTATATTAAAACTTTTTATCGATGCCTGTAGTATATCTCAATCAAAAGAGACTTTTTATCATAAAAAAGCCTTATTGATCGGTGTGGCTTCCGGCAGGGCAGGCAACCTCAGGGGAATGGAACACCTGACAGGGATATTGATGTATATGAATATGATTATTTATCCCAATAAATTACCTATTTCAAGAGTGGAAACCCTCCTGGATCAAAACAATACCCTCATTGATGAAACCACAATTAAAACATTGCAAAAATTGTTGAAAGAGTTTTTACAATTTTAAAACATTTTAATCTTTGATTAGGTAGTCACGCAGAGTGAGGCATGATGTAACAATAAATCTGTCTTTGTCATCTTTATCCAAAATAACAATTTCATTCTCCGGGTCGTGTTCAAAAAATAAGGCTATTTTTTCGTCTACTATTCGATGCAATACTTCAATTTTTTCCTGAAGGGTAATCAATGGTTGCATATCGTAAGCCATGATATACGGCAGTGGAATATGATGGATAGAAGGAAATAAGTCTGCACCAAACAATATTTTTTTATTATTGGTAACCTGAACTATAGGCAGCACCATTCCCTCACTATGGCCTGAAACTCTGATAAATTCTATTTTTTCAAATGGGGAATTGGCTTCGTCAATGAATTTTATTTTGTCTACCAGAGGATTTATATTTTCCTTTAAAAAAGAAGCCTTTTCTCTTGGATTTGGATTAAGGGCCAGTAGCCATTGGGATTCATGCACCCAGAAATCCGCATTGGGGAATGGAGTGAAAATATCGCCGGAATTATTTTTTAAAAAAGCTCCACCACAGTGATCAAAATGTAAATGACTTAATATAACATCCGTTATGTCTAAGGGATCCACTCCATTTTGGAATAGGGCTTCATCAATAAGTCGGGTACCTTCAGGCTCATAATGACTAAAGAATTTATCTTCTTGTTTATTGCCCATCCCGGTATCAATGAGTATTTTCTTTCCTGCGTCCTCAACATACAAGCAACGCAAGGCCCAGGTACAAAGATTATTTGCGTCTGGCACTATTAGTTTGCTCCATATCTTTTTAGGCACCACTCCAAACATGGCACCACCGTCCAACTTAAATGTACCAGCCAGAATTGATTTTAAAATCATAGGTTGTCAACAAATAAGGCCATTTGCATCGCAGTATAAGCAGCTTCAGATCCTTTATTGCCTTTGGTGCCTCCTGCTCGCTGGTGAGCTTGTTCTTCATTATTTGTGGTTAGCACTCCAAAAATCACCGGTACTTTATATTCAATATTTAAATGCATTATTCCCTGAGATACTGCATGGCAAATGTACACATCATGGGGTGTATCCCCTTTGATCACACATCCGAGGCATATCACGGCATTTACCGATTCCGATTTGATTATTCTTTTGGCTGCATGTACCAATTCAAAAGCACCTGGCACAGTATATACTTTGATATTGCTTTTTTTTACTTTATGTGCTATGAGCGCTTTCATCGCACCCACTTCCAGTTTTTCAGTAATGTCCCTGTTCCAGGCTGTATTGATGATGGCAAAGGAGTATTCACTCATATCAGGTAATTTTGGCAGCGCGGATTCTACAAGGTTTGTTTGTTTACTCATTTTTTAAGTTTTTATTAAAAATAAGGGTTATTTAGATTTTAAATGATTCCAGTCCCAAAGTACAATATTCCATTCTTCATCATGTTTAGTATAGGTGTGAATTATTTTGAATCCTACTTTATTATGAAGATGCAAGGAACGTGTATTTTGACTTGAAATTTCAGTAACACAAAATTGATATTGAACACTGAGATCTTGCATTTTTTCATATAGCTTGCTCATCAGGCCAAGACCTCTGAAATTTTTATTAACACATACCTGTCCGCAAATCAAGTAACTCGGATCATTCATTCCAACATATTGCGGAAGCAAGCTATCTATCAATGTCAAAAGTTTTTGTAATTCCGGTACCTGATCTTTAAACTTTTTATGCATACAAATGGCGTATCCAACCAATTCTGTATCCACTAATGCAACCACCGCAGGCTCGGTATCACACACGGATTGTAAAGCTTCTTTTTTATGATGTACATAAACAAATCCTTGATCTTTTGCTTCTGCACTGGATATGTTCTGCCTGAGGTTTACTAGTTGTAATGCAAGGATTTGATCAACTATAGCCGGGTCATTGGAAAATTCAAGTCTTAGCTTTTCTGACATTCCTGCCAAATATAAAATTATTCTGAGATAGGATTTCGGATGTTATAAAAATTATTAATGCTCATGATTAATACTTATTTTTGCACCGCGGCTTCGTAGTTCAATGGATAGAATACCTGAATTCGGATCAGGTGGTAGGGGTTCGATTCCCTTCGAAGCTACTTTAAAAGTCATAAAGCCTTGTATTCTAATCCTTTACAAGGCTTTTTTAGTATATAGCAGTTAAATATTTGTTATTAGCAATATCTACCAATCATTTCAGGGTATATTTTTTTCATTTTGCTGACCTCAATCCATAATTCAATGAAATATTATTTTTGGTTAGTAGTACTGGCTTACCGTATTTGCCAAGGGCAAGAAAGCTTGGTACTGAAATCTGAACTGGGAAACCTTTTTGCTGAACCCATATCTGATACATTCATGGTGCCATATGGTATGGCATTTTTACCCGATGGGAATATCCTTGTATCGGATAGATTCCACGGTACTATACATTCATTAAACCCCATTACCAAAAAAAGGGTTTTAATCAAAAATCTACCCAAAGTCCAGGGACAAGCATTTGGAGGTATGATGGACATTGCTCTTCATCCTGAATTCAGGAAGAATGGTTGGATTTATTTTAACTACACCATTAAAAACAGCAAAGGGTATACTATGGTGCTGGATAGGGCAAGAATAAAAGCAAATTTAATGGTTGACCGGCAACGATTGTTTCAAGCTTTTCCAACGTATACAGAAGAAGGGCATTTTGGAAGCAGTATTGCCATTAAGGGAGGATATATATATTTCTCTATGGGCGATTTTTATGAATTAAAAGATTCCGCTCAATCCCTTTATAATCATTTAGGTAAAATAATAAGATTGCATGACGATGGCCGTATACCAAAAGATAATCCTTATGTTAATGTGCCAGGTGCAAAAGCTGAAATCTGGAGTTATGGTCATAGGAATCCACAAGGCCTTGCTTTTTACCCGGGCTCGAATACATTATATGAACACGAACACGGTCCCAGAGGAGGAGATGAAATAAACCTAATCGAGCGTGGCAAAAATTACGGTTGGCCGATTATTTGTCATGGAATAGATTACGATGGCTTACCAATAGGCGAGGGGATTAAAGCGAAAGAAGGTATGGAACAACCGATTTATTTTTATTTGCCTTCTATTGCTCCGTGTGGAATTAGTTTTTATACGGGCTCTGTATTTCCTCAGTGGAAAAACAGTCTGTTTATCGGAGCTTTAGCATTAAAGCATCTGAATAGAGTGGAATTAAAAGATGGTAAAGTGATCCATGAAGAAAGATTATTTGCAGACCAAAAATGGAGGGTTAGATCTGTAAAAGAAGGACCTGAAGGTTTTCTTTACCTTGGAATTGATAAAGGCAGAATACTGCGGATAAAACCAGCAATTTAGTCAATTGGTTTTTCCGGTAGCCATTTTTAAATCCTGTTATATAAAAATGAAAGAAGGTAGGTCGGGATCAACACCAATTAAGATTTATATACATTGTCCTGTACAATTCATTTAATACAATTTATGAATAGGTTGATATTTTTTTATCGAAAAAATAAGTTGTTTTTTATTTGCGTATTCACTTTCTTTATAGGTGGGCAGATATCAGCACAAGAATGGCTATGGCAGATATCCAATCCTGGAAATTATGTGCCCGGATATATAAAAATAATCAGTAAAAACTATGAAAGGCCATATTCATCTGTTCCGATATCTCCCAGGACATTGCCGATACACATCTGGTATCCAGCACGATCAGGTACCAATAAAGGAATGACATATATGGATTATGTAAAATCGGATCAAAATGCGACCTGGGATGGTTTGCCTGCCTATAAAATTATTTCCAACTGGACCGAACAGTACTTGGATTCAGCAAAAGTGACTGATGTATCCTTGAAATTGGCGAAAATAAAAACTGCATCTGTGGTGAAGGCCAAAGCAGCACCAGGAAAGTTTCCGGTGATATTAATGGGAAATGGACTTACATCACCTGGTTTTGTTTATTCATTGATGGGAGAATATTTCGCCAGCCATGGCTTTGTGGTTGTTTCTTACCCTAGTCTTCCGGAGAATTCTACTTCCAGATTTGGATTTGATCAACGAGGAATTCTTAATCAAATTAGTGATATAGAGATGGTATACAACGAAATAGCTAAACTCGCATTTTGTGACATAGAAAATCTTGCTTTGGTAGCCTGGAGTTTTGGAGGGGCTTCTCATATTCTATATCAAATGAAGCACAACATTGCCAAAGCCCTGGTGTCATTAGATGCTGCCTCACAGTATGCTTATGGAAAGGATTTGATTGTTAGTTCTGTTTATTACGACAGCTCTTCATTTAGTACGCCGTATTTAAATATTACTGCTGGTGGACCTTCCCGGTTTGAGGTACCACGCAGCAGTTTTTTTTACGATACGTTGGCCGTGAATAAAAAACATTTGACCTTTTCTCGACTTTCACATAGCCATTTTGTGGCATTCAATCAATATATAATAATGATTAATCAACCGGATCAAAAAGTGAAGAATGCATATGAAAAAATGTGTGAGGTAATAAAGTTATACCTGCAGGCCATATTATTGAATAGAAGGGATTCAAATATCATTCTATCCTCTTTACCTGCTCATATCGATTAATCCGGTGAAAGGAGCTGCCTGCAGGGTATATTAAAATACAAATTGTAAGACATACTACCCCATAGGGGTCGAAATGACCTGATGGCTATTGGGTTAGAAACATTTGAAGCCTTAGGATAAAGCATTCTTTTTAGGACCAATATTTAACCAATTACCAATTTATATCAAACAAAAAACAAGTCCTGAACTTTACATTAAAATTGGCCCCTCAAAATAAAATTTAGCAATTTTTTCCTTCCATAAATCATAAATTAGTATTGTGTATTTTTGTTCTCTTGTCACTAACTGATTTAAGGCTACTTTTTTATATCATTTTTATTTGCTTACTTGCTTGTAAAAATGATACTAATCATAAGTACATTTCACCAACAGATACCAATGCCGATACGCTCACCATTGTAAAAAAATTTTGCGGTAGTTCTTGTCATTTGCTTCCGGAGCCATCTTTATTGGATAAAAAAACATGGGCAATCAGTGTACTGCCGAATATGGGCTGCAGACTGGGCATTCAAACAGCGGGATACAATCCATACAGCATGTTTGATATGGAAGAAATTGCTGAGATGGTAAATCGAAATGTATACCCCGATTCTCCTATGGTTTCAAAAAATGATTGGTCCAAAATTCTGGCTTATTTTGATGCGTACAGTCCTGATAGTATCAATGTGCCTTTATCTGATTTCAAGAATTTGACTCAATTTCAGGTTATTCCTTATGGAGACAAAATTCAAACCCCAAGGGTAACACTATTGAAATATGACAGTATAGCTGGTAAGATTCACGTTGGCCTGGAAAAAGGAGTGATCTATTCATTTAATCCTGATTTGAGTCACCCGGATACCATAACTATTGGTAAAACACCGCTTGACTTTTTAAACTTAAATGATACTAAATACATCCTTGCGCTTACCAACATGTACCCATCGGAAAAAAATAGAGGGAGTATAATCAAAATTGAAAAGGAGAAATCTGGATCAATTATGGTAAAAAATTTACATAGACCGGTGCACATGACTTTTTATTCTGATGAGTTAACTGACCAGTTCATTATTTCTGAATTTGGTTTTGAATCAGGAAGTTTGTCAGCATACCAATTTGGAAATGATACATTAATTAAGCAGCAGGATTTGATACCAATGGCAGGAAGTGTAAAAACCATTTTGACTGATATAGATGGGGATACAAATAAAGACTTAATAGCGCTAATGGCTCAAGGCCAGGAAAGAGTAGTGATTTTTAAGCGCACTGAAAAAGGCTGGGCCGATCCCGCTACAGTGATTACATTCCCACCGGTTCACGGAGTATGTGATATAGACATTGCCGATATGAATAAGGATGGACGACCCGACATCATTATATCAAATGGAGACAATGCAGACTATTCAATCACTACCAAACCATTTCATGGTATTAGGATTTATCATAACCAGGGTAATATGCAATTTTCAGCTGATGATTTTATTCCTTATCCCAATATTTTACATTCGGTAATTGCAGATTTTGACCTGGATGGGGACCTGGACATTACTTCGACTGCTTTTTTCTCTCACGCTGTGCAACAAAGGTATCCGGCATTTATTTATTTTGAGCATCAGGGGGATAAATTTGTACCGTATACTTTTCCCAACTCAAATCGAGGTAAATGGATGACGATTGAAATACTGGATATGGATCGGGATGGGGATCAGGATATATTTATGGGATCATTTTTATTAAATAATTTTATGGTCGAAGGCAGCAGAGAGGACCTGCAAAAATATGCTCTCGTTTTACTTAAAAATAAAATAAAGTAATATGATATCAGTAGCCGGACTGGACGACATTCCAGAGATATTGTCCAATGTAAATAAAGCGTATAGAGGCGAGGATTCCAAAAAAGGATGGACTACGGAAGCTTTTTTAATAGAAGGAGATAAAAGAACAGATGAAAATGATATTGCGGATTTAATCACTAAAGAAAATTCCTGGATACTTAAGTATACAATGAATGGTAAAATAGTAGCCAATGTAAATTTGCAAAAGAACGTGGAATCCTTATATCTCGGCATGTTTAGCGTAGATCCTGAAATGCAGGGCCTGGGTATTGGGAAAAAAATCCTGGCTGCTGCAGATGAATTCGCCAAAAGCAAAGGGTGTAGTAAAATTACAATGTCCGTAATTTCTCTCCGGGAAGAATTGATAGCCTGGTATAAAAAAAATGGATATATAGATACAGGTCAGGTAAAACCTTTTCCTACGGATAATAAATTTGGTACACCACTAGTTCCTTTAAAATTCATTATTCTCGAAAAGCAAATTGAATAGCTGCTGCTATTGCATCCCCAGCGAGCTTGATTTCTTAGCTTTGTACGCTTGCTGAGCGCAGTCAAGAAAACTTTGATACCCTGTGATACTGCTATGGTACCCTCTGGCCGGAATCAATGTTTGTTGATCTATTGGGTCTACCGGAACATATAAGGGTTGTGAATTTTGTTGAAAATTAAGAATTTGAAAATCCTCCCATTTGTTTCCAATATTTCTCAGTTTCTTACCCCTTGATTCGGAGTAAATAGCAGGTACTATAGGAGTTTCATCGTCACAGTACAGGGATACTAATACAAAATCTTCAGTTAATTTTTTTCTTACTTTTTCATCTACCCAGATATGCTCCTCAGTTTTACGGCAATTTACACATCCGTAGCCGGTAAAATCCAAAAGCATGGGTTTGTTTACTTCTTTAGCATAAGCTACCCCTTCATTGTAATCTTTGAAACAATCTATATTATTAGCACATTTACCAAACGAGGGGTATTTAGCCTTGATTGCAGCATCTGCACCAGGCAAAGGCTTGAAAAAATTATAATAGGCTGGGGGAGCGAGTCCACTTAATAAGGAAAGGGAATTGTAAGTCTTAGTTTTCTCATTGGACATGAATCCAGTGCATAAATATAATGTCCATAGAGCAAATGTACCTGCCACTAATTTTCTGCCCAAGGATAATTTTTTCAATGGGCTATCATGTGGAAATTTGAATAAGCCAAATAAATAGGCAGCAGTCATTCCAAATAGCAAAATCCATAAACCCATGAATAGTTCGTACCTCAAGAATCCCCAATGTGAGGTCATGTCAGATACCGATAAAAATTTAAAGGCCAACGCCAGTTCTACAAAGCCCAGTACTACTTTTACACTATTCATCCAGCTGCCTGATTTTGGAAGTGTTTGTAACCAGGCCGGAAACGCGGCGAACAGGCCAAATGGTAAGGCCAATGCCAAAGAAAATCCGAGCATTACTATGGATGGTCCAATTTTGGAAGTTGCTGATTGTACGAGTGCTGTACCTATAATGGGTCCGGTACAGGAAAATGAAACGATCGCCAACGTAAAGGCCATAAAAAATATTCCAATCAGGTTTCCATTTCTGCCTATAGCATCTGTTTTTGTACTCCAGCTGCTCGGTAAAGTGATTTCGTAATATCCAAAAAAGGAGAATGCAAATACAACAAAAATGACGAAGAAGGCGAGATTAGCCCAAGGATTAGTGGATAGATCGTTTAATGCAGTAGCTCCAAAAAGGGTGGTGATTAATAAACCGATGGCAACATAAATAAAAACGATGGATAGTCCGTATAAAATTCCATTTCTGATACCGGTAGCTCTATCCTTACTGCTTTTAGTGAAGTAACTTACGGTAAGAGGTATCAGAGGAAATACACACGGAGTGAGCAAGGCAAGCAATCCTCCTAAAAAACCAAATAAAAATGTCCATAAATGCGATGTACTTATTTGTTTTTCTTCTGTACTGCATTCACTTTTTACATTGCCGTAACTTAATTGGAGACTAGGTATGACTTGATTAATGGTGGTCTTGTCAGCTGCTGAGGATGGAATTGCAGAGGCTCCATCTTTTGAATTGGTAATAGGGGTAGTGCCGGGGATGGAAAATGTAAAATCGTAATCAAAGGGGGTACAGGCCCTGTCATCGCAAACATTCCCCGAAGCATATCCAACCAGGGATAATATTGATTTGTCAAGTTCAATAATCTGAGTAAAAATGGCAGAATCAGTGATCTTCACTACTTTTTCATCAAAGACAGGATCGTACACGGTCTTGATATTTCCCAATTCTTCATTTTTTCCAATGAACTTTATTCCAGAGGAGTCTTCAAAAATAAATTCGATAGGAAGTACTGTAGAATTTGGAATTTGATATTGGCTGTATGTACCATAGTTCTTATCTACTTTTACTTTCCATATAAGCTTGTACTGCTGGTCATTTATCTGCTCTATAGAATGCGACCAGTGTATGGGTTTATATTCTGCTGTTCCTGGTAATTGGAAAAAAGTAAATAGTAGTACAAATAGATTCATTGGATTCTTTCTTTATTGTGCTGTGGCAAGACTGATGGAAAAAGGGACTGACTTAGGAGGAAGACATTGCATGTCATTGCAGCACATATACTCAATCGTGCCTGTTATTGGTTTTGAAATATCTTTTATTTTTACTTTTTGTGTAAACACTCCTTTGTGTTTGATCTTTATCACTTCCATGTCAAACATTTCGTCTTTTACTTTTTTAATGTCTCCTGATTCCACATTTTTACCTATAAGTTGAATATTGTTTTTATCGTCAAAGCTGAATGAAGTTTTTACCGGGCCATCTTCACTTTCTAAATATTGAGAATAAATGTTCCAGCCGTCTTCAATTGTAGCAGTAAATACCAGGTTATATTCTGAACTTGTAAGTCTTTGTGAAGTGCTTGACCAACTTACCGGGGACTTGCCTTGAAAAAATGGAAAAAAGGCGAAAATCAATAGAAATGGTTTCATTAGTTTTATTTTGAGAGATACAAAAATACGATCTTGTATCAAGTATATTCAATTGATTAAGAAATAATTAACGGGTATCCAAATGATTATTGAATACAAAAAGCTATAGTATCTGGATTTTTCCAGTGGCTATTTGTGTCTTATCTATCGAGCTCACCCTGTAAATAAAAAGACCGGGGCCTAATCCGTTTAAATCGAGAGGATTTGATATGGACTTCAATTCCAAAATGATCTTGCCGGTAAGATCGAATAATTCAAAATTTATATCCGGATTTAACCCTTGCCTGAGCACATATTGTAATTTAGCCCCTTTGATGATTGGGTTGGGATAAATCAGAAAACTGTTTTTTCCTGAAGTTATGGTACTGATAATATCGGTATAAGATATTCCCCCATTTTTTAATATGATTCGGCATCTGAAGTAAGTGATTCCGGATGAAAGCTCATCAGTCAAAGCACTCAGTTTTCTACCATTAAGATTGGTCAGCTTTTTTATTTCTTTTATTAAACTTCCGTTACCCGAGACTTGTTCGAATACAACTGCATCGATATTATCCAGCGTGCTCAATTCGAGGATCAGATCGGCTTTATTGCCCTCTAAATTATTAAAATAAAAAGTGTTGAAATAACAAAAAGTCCTTTGATTTTGAATTTGAAATGCTTCGCTTCTGCGGGGAGGTATATTCACAGACAATACAGGTTCTATTGCAATTACCTGGAAAGGAAAATTATTTTTTTTCATCACAATGAATGTGTCTGAAACCGTCATTAAATGTTTAATATAGGGGCTGTCAGGCAGTACATATATTTTGTACCCGATGGCATAAAGGTATGGAGACCAGGTGATTTTTACTGAATCGGTACAATTGTATTCCAACCGAAAAGCGATGGGTTTTTCAATAATGATTTCATTGGAAAAAAAATCTCCAAACGAGGTTGTCATTCTGAACATCAGGGTCGAACTCGTATCCCTGGTTTTCCAACGATATTGGCCTTTAAAAATGTTTACTTTATTTTCAATTGGATTCCAGGTAATTCCCCGATCTGTGGAATAGTATAACGCACCGATTTCATCAGCATGCATAGTGGTATACCATTTTATATCTAATGAATCTTCTTTATGGCTGATATCTGACGAATGTACAGGACTGGTAAATAAAAAAGTATTTATGGAATCAGCTTTGATTGCTACATAGAAGGACAAATTTGCAGCAGGAAGCGAGTGGCCTTTTACTTTTAATTTATATCTGCCCGATGGATTGACTATGCTTACTTGCTCAAAAGTATTGAGCGAATCTCTTTTTCTTTCGGGTGATTGTTCGAGAGAATCTTTCTGGGGAAAGGTATTCAGGCTCCAGGGCAAATAAATTTTCTGGCTGTTCATTTCTTCTATTTCCAGATCAAGGTCATTTATCAATGCCTTTTGATTGTTTACCGCTGCAGCAGAGTCATTCCATGACAATGTAATCTTTAGTTCTTTTGTAGTATGGGTAATATTTATTTCTTTTTCCCATGGTTGATTTAAAGTACAATTACCTTCATGATATTCATTATTTATTATCGATTCCACTGCTTTTTTACTGTTGAGTACACCAAAGCCTGATTTATAATCAATCCCTGGTCTGTGGATGTCATCCGCAGTATTGAATAAAATGGCCTTTATCAGTGGAGCGGGTGGTATCAATCCATTATGCTTATCAGCAAACGATTGCTGCATCACAGCAACCGTACCGCTGACCAGGGCAGCTGCATCGGATGTTCCATTAGGGCCTAAAGCAACCAAATGGGGCGCCAACCGACCATCGTATAATGGCCCGGATGAGCTGGCTTTAGAAATATTGCCACTCATGTCGATTGCACCCACTAAAATAGTGTTCTTGGCCGCTTTAAAATTGGCTGTGGTATTGGCATAACCTTCTATAATATACTTTCCGGAAGATGCTGATGACTCACCACTATTACCGGCAGAGAAAACGTGTACTATATTTTTATTAGTCCAGGTCTGAACATCGTAGCTTACAGCCTCCGCTCCATAAAAATTTTGAATTATGGTTCCATAGGAATGATTTTGAATAGTTACTTTATTCTCTTCCAGTAATGCCAGCTCATCAGCAAATAAATTATCAAATGAACTGGGAAAAAAATAGCAGCCATTGGCGATACCTCGACCGTCGTAATCGCTGTTGCCTGCTCCACCAACCAGCGTGGATATCTCTGTTGCGTGTCTCGTTATTTCAGGAGATGCCAGGGGACTGGCTTTAACCCTTTTTTGCAAGTCAATATCGGTTTTATCCGGGGATCTTTCTTTGATTCCAACCAGGATGTTCTTTCCATTGGCAAAAGGATAGGTGCGATCAATGTAGTTAACCCCATGAAAACTTCTGTTGTACCCTTTTACGATGCTTTCTTCATGCGCGCTTACAAATTTATCAGCAAATACGATTTCCTCCCAATGCAGGATTGTTTTAAAAAGGTAACCTGCTTCACATTCAATTTTTATAGAATGGGAAGGAGCATTTACATCAATTAATTTGATGTATTTTGATTCATGCATGACCCGTGAATGGAGTTTCTCCAAAGAGTGGGATGTCAATATAAATACATCTTTCCCACGAGAATAGCAACCGGCCAGATATTTCTTTAAATAGGGCGATGTCTTTGATGCATTAATATTTTCTATGGCCAAGCTTGAGACCCTAGTACAATTTATGGATGCTGTTAGAATAAATAAATAGATTGCAATCGTAAACTTGTTCAATAAAACCATTTTTTTAACTCTGCAAAACTAAATTAAAATAAAAAGTCCCCTCACGGTCTTTCATAAGGGGACTTTTTGTTAGTCAGATTTAATTACGATCTATTAATCAATACACATAAATCAAGGCGTCATTGTCAACTGTAGTGAATGCAGGGCTTCCATTTGTACAAGCCATCATCCACGAATTGTAACTGCCAGTTACCGTAGTTGGCGTGCCAGGAATATGGATGGCACCTACGCCTGCATCTCCTTCGTTGGAATTTTGGCCGCAACTCGATCTGTTCATATAATCAGTATGCCTAAAACCAATGCAATGACCAATTTCGTGCGCCATTACTTCATCCGCTTTGTCAGCAGAGTTCAAATAGCTTGTGGCACAGGAACTGGTGCTTAATGTGAATCCTCTTGAAGGATTGCCATTGCGCGAAGGGAAACCAGAAGCCCGGCCAAGTATACAACCTCCGGTAGAGGTAGTGCCTAAATTTGAACCAGTAATCTCGATATTACCCCGGGATGCTACCCTCTCAAACCGGATAGTAAGGTTAAGCGAATTGTATCTCGCCAGTGCCTGATCCAGGCCGGTAGAATAATAAGATGGGAAACCACTGCCCAGGCTTACGGTGATCACCCGTTGGCCGGTAGCGGGGGTACTCACCACATTGGTCGTGCGATAATGCTCTTCATTGGCTATAATAAAATTATGTGCCGGTAATTCCAGTGAAAGAGACTCCAGTTCGGCTTTGGAAAGGAGAATATCATTTTCAATTAAAAACAACCCTTCTTTTGTTTTTTCTGCCCAGTTCGCATTAAATCCTGCAGCAGCCACTAATGATTTTTCATCTTCAGTAAGTGCTGAGCTATTGATGGAGGTTATGGATTCAGGCTTGCACCCCATGTATATAGTAATACAAGCCAACAAAGAAAAATAGATTAATCTTTTCATATTTAGTTTCATTTTTAAATTTTGAAAGAATTTGAAAACGAATTTATTAAAATTTAAAGTAATTGTGTAAGGTATTAACAAATTTTGTAATGTATATTTTTGACAAATTAGTCAATCAACAAATTTCATTTTTGTAATGGTAAAGCTTACAAGCCATTTTTTTTGGCCTCATCCCACAGTAAATCCATTTCCCCGAGGCTCATTTCTGCAAGTGATTTAGGTGCGTTCTGTTCAATATATTCAAACCGGTTTTTAAATTTTTTATTAATTCTCTCCAAAGCAGTTTCTGCCTCGACCCCTATGAATCGGCCATAATTAATCAATGCAAATAGTACATCACCAAATTCTTCTTCAACATGAGAGTGAGGGTGGTTTTCTGTAATGCTTTCCTGAAGCTCTGCAAGCTCTTCCTGTACTTTGGCCCACACCTGATCCTTTGTATCCCATTCAAAGCCGACTTGTTTCGTCTTTTCCTGCATTCGGTAAGCTTTTACCATAGCGGGCAACGATACCGGCACTCCGGCTAATACGGATTTTTTGCCCTCTTTTAATTTTAGTTTTTCCCAGTTTTGTTTTACCTCTGCATCATCGGCCACGCTCAGATCACCATACACATGTGGATGGCGGTGTATAAGTTTCTCACATACCTGATGTAAAGCATCTGCCAGGGTAAATTCATTTTGTTCAGCTCCTATTCTGGCATAAAATAGCAGATGTAACATCAGGTCACCTATTTCTTCCTTTATTCCCTTATAATCTTGGTTAAGGATGGCATCTCCCAGTTCATAAGTTTCCTCTATAGTCAGATTTCGAAGTGTTTCGATAGTCTGTTTTTTGTCCCAAGGGCATTTTTCTCTGAGATCGTTCATGATATTAACTAATCGCATGAAAGCTTCAGCAGTATCTTTTCCATTATTCATGATATGAAATCCGTTATCTTTGTACGAAGATAGTTAATCTTATATGACTCAATTTTTCACCTTACTCACCATCATCTTTGGAACATTTGTAATTGCTTTTACCCTGATCAATCTACGCTATTGGATTAGTGGTAAAGAATTTCGCGGTACCTGCGCTAATGCAAGCCAGGGGCTCAAAGATCAGATAGGCGAGTGCGTGGTATGTGGCAGAAAAGCAGGTGAGGCTTGTGCAAATCCGGAAAAGGCGTAATTGCTTTTGATAAAATTTATCACTTCAAAATTATTTATCTAATACGAATAGGTTTCGTATAATTATTTTAGTATTCGAATTAAAATGCTTTCCATGGAAACCAAAGAACTTGACCAAATTATTACCCATCGTCCCCAAAAGGAACTACAAGCAGAACACGCCTGGAGACTGTACAATTCCCTTCAAGAGATGATCCGGTTTGCTGACTATAAAGTATACTTGCTGTATATGATAGCAGGTCTGATCCTTACAGTGGTATTTCGTGACTTCAAAGACATCATTTCCCATGGTGCGGTATTTAAATTTCTTTTCGGTCTCCTGATTATTGCTGCTTTGACACTCGTATATTTTACCATGTATACCGTAATGCCCAGGATCGTGCGACAGCCCAATGTCGCCAGTAAACAACTTATTTATTTTAATGATATATCCCAGAAAGAGGCTAAAGAATATATTGACAGTTTTCTTACTCCACCCACATATGAAATTACCGAGGATGTGTTATTACAAGTTACTGTACTGAGTAAAATCATTCAAAATAAATTTGATTACCTGCGGAAAGCCATGTGGTCATTTTATGCCATTATAGGCATTATTTTACTGATCCAGTTTCTTGAGCTTTTCTTATAGGTTGAGCCAATAATTTACTTTTAAGACCAGTGTTCGGTTTTTAGGCCCCCATAATTCCACTGCATGATTGTCGGTATATACCAGGAAAATATCCGACATCGGCTTGTACCTCCATTGCAGCCTGCTGTTGATATTAAAATTATCTGCCTGTGTGTTATATTGTAAGAATGTGGTCCAATACAAATTCCTGTTAAAATTAAATTCCAGTTTAGGGTTGATTAATAAAAATTCTGCTTTTCCGTAGGGGCCGGGGAAAGTGATTCTATTATATTCAAAATTCATTTGAAAATTTCCCCAGGGTTGTCTCCTATACCTGACCCCCATCTCCAACGAAGAAATTGCACCATTATAAAAACCACCAGTCCTGCCTTCGATTTCATAGCCAAAAGGTTTTCTCACATCCGATTGAAACTCCAGGCTGAAATTGGAGTAATTGTATGGCCCGGCCGGGAGAGGGACTGCATCGGTAAAAGTGAATGGATACAAAAGCCTGGTATGATTATATGTCCAGCCTGAGGATAATTCTGCAGATGATTTCAGGCCCAGTTCATAATAAATCCCGGTAGTCAGTTCACTGATAAAGCTATTCGGTATTTGTTTTAAATTGGTTCGGGTGGATAGGTCATGATAATTAATGAATTTGTTTTTGGGAGTCCTTAAAACATATCTTGTACTATTAAAAGCGCCATGGAAACCTTGTTTGATTACTGTATCACGCACTGCATCATAATTGTCCAATTGGTTGAAAAAACCCATATCCGCTGTATAATTTGTTCCAATAGTATTGAAACTGAATAGAGTGCTGAAATTGGTTCCATTATACCAGATACCTGTACTGGCATGGTGCTTGTCATTTTTAATATTGTGTTTGTAGGAATCATGTAGTCCAAGCCAGCTTAATATCTTCCCATCAGGCCGTTGATACACGAATTCCAGGGATGCATTTCTTCCATAATCTGTTTTAGAAAATTCACTATTGCCATCCATCGCCTGCCTGTTGGTAATCAATCCCTTGATTAATGATCTCTTCCAAAGTTTTTTGTGTAAGGTAAAGGCACTGTAATTTTGGCCGGCCTGACCAGATGTCGTTTTAGTCTGCATCGACATCATGCCTAATCGCCAGGTTTCGCCAAGGTTGCCAGTGAGCCTTGCCCCACCAATTATTGGTACCGCACGCGCATCATTGTCAAGTCCAATGCGGCGGGAAAAAAATATAGGGTTTTCAGGGTCTCCAAATTGACTAAACAAGTCTGCATTTTCAAGAAAAAAATTCCTTCTTTCAGGAAAAAAAACATTAAAACGGGTGAGATTAGTCACTTGTCTGTCTACCTCTACCTGGGAAAAGTCAGGATTAATGGTCAAATCCAGATTCAGATTGGATGATAAAGTGATTTTGGCATCACCACCAAACCCAAATTTATTTTTTGTATTCGTGGCATCTTCAAAGTCTTTGGCGGTGCTGGTGTTGATATATGGAATGGCTGTAACTTTTCCTCCATTTTTAGGTAATCCATCTTGCCAATTTAACTGACCCAGGAAACCAAGATCTATACCATCGTATTGTTGGGGTATTTTGACCCAGGTATAAAAGCGATAGTTTTTTACATCTCCTCTGAGGAAGTTTAAATTCCAGGAAGTGAGGGCGGGTTCATACCGCAGGATAAATAAGGGTATTGCGATTTCAGCAATCCAGTGATCCGGATGGGTTTTTACAGCAGAGTACCATTTATTATCCCAGTTTGGATCCACATCAAACCGGTTAACCAAAGCCTCTGCCTGCACTCCTGCAGGGCTTACACCAAAAATATAAGCCGTGTTTTTTTGACCATTGGGATCCAACATGACCGATATGAAATCATTTTGGTCAAACTCAAAGTCACGCTTTAAAGTCTGAATGATGTATTTTTCATTGATGTCGTGACATTTAAACGCAACATATAGAAATTGATCATCTCGGGTGATCATGGCTTCGGTTTTGTTCATCGGAGCTCTTCCGTTTTGAGGCCAATGTTCCTGTGAAAACTCTGCCGGTGCAATATCTTTCCAGATGGATTCATCTAAGATACCATCGATTTTTATCTTTTCTTTTGTGGCTACTGCATTGAATACAAATGTCGGGGTGTTCTGTGTACTATCAGCTGCTTTCGAGCTCAGAACACAAATTAACAATAAAAGAGAGAAAATAATTTTCATCAGGAGTGAAAACAAAGGTAAGCGAGGCTGTAAACACAAGTACCCAATATCCAGTAGCTTAACTATTCCTTAGGATATTTGCTAAAGTACTTATTGTGAAATATGGACGAGTGCCTGCAAAATATCATTTAATAATATTTCGGGATCCTCCAATCCGATGTAAAATCGCACCAAATTCCAGTGATTATCAGAATCAGGAAAGCCGGCATTGTCATGGAATGCCACTATGGGCATGATCAATGATTCATGACCTCCCCACGAGACCGCAATTAAAAAAGATTTTAAAGCTTCAGCAAAACGAATCATTTCCTCTTTTGACTTGGCCCTGAGCCCCAGTGTAAACATACCTCCCCCTTTCATTTGCTTTAATGCCAATGTCTGTTGGTCAGTCAGAAAAGGATAGTAAATTTTTTCTATTTTGGGATGGTTTTGTAGTTTTTCTAAAATATAGGCAGCAGACTGCGCTGATCGGTCGACCCTCAAATGAATGGTGCGCAAGCCTCTGATGGCCAATGAAGCGTCATGTGGGCTTATGATCTGGCCAAGAGTCATGTATTCGCTATAGAAAATTTTTTTTATCAATTCTGTATTTCCACAGATTACCCCCATCACTATATCACTATGTCCATTAATGTATTTGGTACCTGAATGAACTACCAGATCAATACCGAAATCAATCGGATTTTGAAGTAGGGGAGAACAATAACTATTATCTATAATGGAGATCAAATTATATTTTTTTGCAAGGGCACTGCATGCTTTTAGATCCTGGATTTCCATCGTAGTGGAAGTAGGACTTTCTAAATATAGTATTTTAGTGGTAGGCAATATGGCAGATTCAATTTCTTGAATATTTTTCCCATCTACCATAGTATGAGTTATACCAAATCTGGGTAAGTATTTTTGTAAAAGTGTTTTAGTCCAGCTATAGGCTGATTTTACACAAACGATATGATCTCCCTGTGAGATTTGTGCCATAATAGAGGCAGCTACAGCTGATGCTCCGCTGGACAAAACCAGGCAATCTTCAGTATGTTCCAGAGCGGCAAGTTTTTTCCGAAGGATGGCTACAGTGGGATTATTTCCTCTGGTATAGACATGCGACTCATATTCGGTGGTGATTTTATCTTTCAGGTCCTGGACGCTATCAAAAACAAAATTGCTGGATTGGATGATAGGAGGGGACACAGCATTAAAATAATTTGACCTTTCTTCTCCAAGGTGATTTAAAATATAACTTAGATCCATCGGATAAAGGTAGTGCAGCCGATTGACAATTAATTAATTTGACATTTTCAAATTTATGTTGATGCACATGTTAAATAAACATTAATAATCAATAGAATATGACTTTCGTTTGCGAATTTTGTGTTTTGATATTTTGCGCATGAAAAACATTCTTTCGTTAGCTTTTTTTTGTTCCTCATTCTTATCATTTGCAACAGGCTATGATATAAAGGCGTATATCAGCAATACAGCCACCGATACTATGTACCTGGGTTATTATTATGCTGATAAGCAATACCTGCGGGATACTGCAATAAAAAAAGATGGTTTCTTTCAATTCAAAAAAGACCGTGACCTGGAGCCGGGTATCTATTTGTTGGTAATGCCACCTAAAAATGATTTTATTCAAATTTTTGTCAATAAGGGCGAATCTAGCCTGGTAATAAAAGCAGATGCCAATGAAATTGTAAAGAGTATTAAAATACAAGGATCTCAGGATAATCAGACTTTCTATGACTACCTTAATTTCCTTGATATTCAGCGACCCAAGGCGCAGGCCTTAAATGAAAAATTAAAGGGTGCGGATGAGAGTGCTAAATCTAAAATTCAGGCCGAGCTGGACCTCATCAATAAAAGTGTAAAAGAAAAACAACAACACATAGTGAGTCAATTGCCATCCAGTATCAGTTCTATACTCGTAAAATCCACGTTTGATGTACCTATGGTTGAGTTTACCGGGACTAAAGAAGAAATTGATCTCAAAAGATACCTGCATTACAAAGCTCATTATTTTGACCACCTTGATCTGGGTGATCCAAGATTATTAAGAACCCCTTTATTGCATGAGCGACTGGAATACTATGTTGAAAAACTAACCCCACAAGCACCTGACTCTATCAACCTGGCCTTAGACTATTTATTTAAAAAACTCCAGCCTGCTGAAGAATCATTTAAATTTTACCTCATACACTATTTAAATAAATACGCTGGTTCTAAAATAGTGGGTTTTGATGGCATATATGTACACCTCGTGGATGAATACTATTCAAAAGGATTTGCTCCCTGGATAGATGCAGAGCAATTGGACAAGATGAAAAAAAATGCGGATGGTCTGAGACCCATATTGGTTGGCAAAACGGCACCTGAAATAAAAGTAATACGCTATCCTGAAGAAAGACCGGTTAGTCTGCATGGCATTAAATCTCCTTATACTATTTTGTTTATTTGGGACCCTACGTGCAGCCATTGCAAGGCCTCTTTACCTTCGATTGTCAAGTTTTATGAAAAATATAAATCGCTTGGGGTAGAGATACTGGCCGTATGTTCTCAGTTTACAGATAAGGTCCCAGAATGTTGGAAATACTTAGATGATAATAATATCAAACCAGGTTGGATTAATGCTGCTGATCCATATCATCAGTCAAAATATAAGGTACTCTACGATGTAAAGTCCACACCTCAAATATTCATTCTCAATAAAGACAAAAAAATCATCTCCAAAGGCATAGGTGCAGAACAGTTAGATGATCTGATGAAGCAGGTATTGGAAGATAAATTGTAGCCTTTTTCACGAGTTGTCGTTTGGTAATTAAAATAGATACATACAGCATAGTAAGAAGGCTCCAAAAAAAAATTAGTACTTAACAAGTAGGCTTTGTTTAGAAAGCGGATGGGTCTCTACCTTTTCTCCAGCCAGGGTTTCCATCCAGTTAACTTTACTTTTTTCTTGCTGTCATAAAATTCATTAATTCGTTCATCCACCAGTATGTCATTGGGTTTAAGTGGCCTGTTTAAGATGATTCCCTCCAATGTGCGGCAACGTGAAAGGGCTACATACGTTTGACCAAATTCAAATGCACCATAACCCAGGTCGATGCTGATTTTATCAAAGGTCTTACCCTGGCTTTTGTGAATGGTGATAGCCCAGGCCAATCTAAGCGGAAACTGGCGAAAAGTGCCTACCACTTCTGTCTGTAATTCTCCATCGCGATCCAATTTGTATTTAATGATATGCCATTCCATAGGTTGCAATTCAATAATTTTGCCTTTGCCATATTGATCTATTTCTACTGAAATAAATTCTTCACCCAGGCTCACTACGGTACCAATACTGCCATTTACAAATTCTCTGTTGGGGTCATTTCGAACAAACATTACCTGCGCTCCTTCTTTTAACACTAACGTGATTTCTGTGGGGTAACTGGTTTGATTAAACTCTCCTTCTATCTCTGCATGATAGGTTTGTATAGGTTTGTCAATTGATTGTAAGTTCGCTGCATTTATTCGATCAGCAATTGCATTGGTACTCGAGAGCGTAATTTGCTTATCTATTGCAGGTAATTTACTTTTCGCCCGCTGGTTCAGTTCGTCCAGATCATCGTAATCAAATGTACGGGTTCGCACTCTGTCCAGGAGTTGAATAAAATGCATTTCCTCCTGGCGATACACATGATTGAGTTCAATCATTTTTACATCAAAGTCGGTTCTGAATACATGGGCTGAATAGAAATAAGGTGTTTCATATTGTGCTAATAAAGTTTGTTTTTCTGCCAGGTTAGATAATACCGGAGGCAGCTGATATAAATCTCCAAAACATATCAACTGGATTCCACCAAAAGGTTCATTTTTTTCGCAGTTTACTCTGAGGAAATAATCTATTTGATCCAGCATATCAGCCCTTACCATTGATATTTCGTCTATAACCAAGGTTTGCAACCGCTGATACATCCGTTGATTTTTTACCACATGTATCTGGCTGTTTCTAAGCGGGTAGGGAGGGAACCCAAAAAAGGAGTGAATGGTCTGTCCTCTTACATTAAGAGCCGCAATACCTGTCGGTGCTACTACAGCCACTCTTTTGCGAGTGGTATCTTTAAATAGTTGCAGTAAGGTAGATTTCCCGGTTCCAGCTTTGCCTGTCACGAAATACGATTCATCGGTGTACTCAAAAAAAGATAAACATGATCTGAAATCAGAAGTCAATGCCAGTGGTTCGAAACGAGTTGCAGACAATCTATTTATGATTTGCGGTGTACAAATGTACGATTTACAATTTCGAAGCGGGTAGTGGGTATATGCTAAAATCCATTTTTTACTTGCTTGATTTTAAGACAGGGAGCACTGAAAAAAGGAATTGTACCTGATTATATTATAAATGCTTTCGCAAGGAGTAATACTCCAATTTTTCAGTATTAATTTCGGGCAGGATTTTGTTCAGTACAATAATTGTATTTTTTTAAAACCTCTTCCTTCTCTAATATCCATTCATAGTTTCGATATTTGCCGTTTATATGGCGGAATTGAAAAAAAGTGAACCATTTCGATTCAAACAATTTGTAGTGAATCAGGATTTGGTAGCCATGAAGGTGGGTATGGACGGCGTCCTGGTTGGAGCATGGGCGGATACTCATATTGGCAAGTCTGCATTGGATATTGGTACAGGGACCGGATTGATCGCGCTGATGATGGCACAGAGGATTGGGAAAGGCAGCGAAATACATGCGATAGATGTGGATGATCTTTCCATAAAACAGGCTGGCGATAATTTTAAATCCTCTCCCTGGGCCGATGTATTTACTATTCACCACCAATCCATACAGGAATTTTCAAGGTCCTGCAGGAGGAAATTTGATATCATAATCAGCAATCCACCTTTTTTTACCGGGGGTATGCTTTCCGAAAATAATCAACGAAATGATGTAAGACATACCACCAAATTGCCGCACGGTGATTTATTGCAAGCTGTGGATCGATTATTGGATGATTCGGGAAAACTGACTTTAATATTGCCTTATCTTCAAGGATTGCGTTTCATGGAAATTAGTCAAACCTATAGATTGTTTCCCCATCGAATTACAGAAGTTTTTGGCAGAGCTGGTAAATCAGTAGAACGAATCCTTATCGATTTTACGAGGACTTCACTTCCTCAGTTAAAAAGCGAATTAATCATTCATAGCCAGGGCGATGATTTTACCGAAGAATATAAGGCATTAACTCAGGATTTTTACCTCAAATTTTAAAATAATGGGAATAGATCTTCGCAAAACCAATATCTACGAGGTAAACCTCAGACAATACACTCAGGAAGGGACCCTCACTGCATTTGAATCGGAGCTACCGAGGTTAAAGCAAATGGGTGTAGAAATTGTTTGGTTTATGCCCATTACACCGATCTCTGTTTTAAATAGAAAGGGGACCCTGGGCAGCTATTATGCTTGTGCAGATTATACTTCCATCAATCCGGAATATGGTGATTTGCAGGATTTTAAACGTGTGGTCAAAAAAGCCCATGATTTAAAGCTTAAAGTTATTATTGATTGGGTAGCCAATCATACAGGGTGGGACCATGTGTGGACAAAATCTAACCCCGAATTTTATCAAAAAAATGAATACAACCAGTTTACAGAGCGCAATGGATGGGAAGATGTAATAGACCTGAATTATTTCAATCTGGATATGCAACAGGCTATGGTGGATTGTATGAAATTCTGGGTGGAAGAAACCGGCATTGATGGATTCAGATGTGATATGGCCATGTTAGTACCTTTAGAATTTTGGAGAAAGGCAAAAAATCAGCTTGATCAAATCAAAAAATTGATCTGGCTGGGCGAATGTGAAGACTTGAATTATTTCGAAGTTTTTGATATGCTGTACGCATGGGAGTGGATGCACAATACCCGGAGAATAGCGACGCATAAACTAAACAAGTATCATCTGTCTGAATTGATCCATTCCTGTCAAAACAGGACACCTTCGGGTAAATATTTTCTTTATTTCACATCCAACCATGATGAAAATAGCTGGAATGGTACTGAATATGAAAGATATGGAGCCTATGCACGATTTTACGCTGTGCTTAGTGCATTAATGCCTTCCGGTGTTCCCCTGATTTATTCTGGTCAGGAATTACCTCTTATGCATAGACTTAAATTTTTTGACAAGGATTTAATTAATTGGAATACTCACATACCCCAATTGGATTTTTTTTATAATTCCATTTTATCTGTAAGGAAAAATTTTGAAGACCGCGTAGAATATGAAATTAACAAGTTAGTACCAGTGGATGAAATATTTTCGATGAGGGTATTTGATTTTGATTCCAAACTTGATGTAATACTGATTATGAATCTGTCTTCTGAGGTGAGAGAATTTACACTCACCGTGAAAGATTTATCATCAGAGTACAAAAATCTCCTGACACGTGAAATAGTTCACCTATCAGGAGATGATAAAATGCGATTAGAAGGATGTGATTTTAGGATTTATCAATCCTTTTAAATGCTCAGTGGGAGATTAACTCCTTTGCCTTATTTAAAATTTCTTCATTTTCCAACTCTACGAATCCACCGGCAGGGCCAGGTTGAATGTGCTGATCTACAATTTTGCCATCTTGATACTTCTTGGCACCAAAATAATTCCGCACCGTTTGTTCATCAATGTTAAGGTCGTGAGCAATTTTTGATACACCGCCAGTAGGAAGCATGTGCTTGATCTGACGCAATTCATCGAAAGAGATATGCATGTTTCAGATAGATTTGGTGATAAAATATATGCTTAAATATAATATAGAATAACTGTGAATGCAAGGATTCCAGTATCTATTAACAAAAAATGTTTAATTTACTACTAGCAGAAATGCTAAGGAGCAAGTACCACTTCTACCGGCTCATAGTTAAGGTTGAAAGCTTCGGCTACTCCTTTGTACACTACCTTTCCATTAACGATATTAAGTCCTCTGCGCAATCCCAGGTTGTCAACACATGCTTTTTTCCAGCCTTTGTTAGCGAGATCTATAGCGTAAGGCAGGGTAGCATTAGTAAGTGCCAGAGTAGAAGTATACGGAACAGCCCCAGGCATGTTGGCTACACAATAATGTACAATCCCATCTATTACATAGGTAGGATCAGCATGGGTGGTTGGCTTGCAAGTTTCTATACATCCTCCCTGATCAACAGCAACATCGACTAAAACAGTACCTGGTTTCATGATACTTAGCATATCCCTGGTGATCAAATGAGGTGCTTTTGCTCCTGGAATTAAGACTGCCCCGACGATAAGGTCCATTTCCGGTATTAATCTTCGAATATTATATTCATTACTGTATATCGTATTTACATTGCTGGGTAATACATCATCGAGATATCTGAGCCGATTAAGATTTACATCTAAAACCATGACATTGGCCCCCAAGCCCGCGGCCATTTTAGCAGCCTGAGTACCTACAATTCCTCCGCCTAAAATCATGACTTTAGCAGGTGGTACGCCGGGCACTCCACCCAGTAATATTCCCCGTCCCTTCATTGGTTTTTCAAGATATTTAGCTCCTTGCTGTATGGCCATCCTTCCGGCTACCTCAGACATCGGTACTAATAATGGCAATGATTTATCTGCTGCTTCCACCGTTTCGTAGGCCAGACAAACCGCTCCATTTTTAATCATAGCCATGGTAAGCGGTTCACTGGAAGCGAAATGGAAATAAGTGAACACCAATTGGTCTTTTTTTATCAGATCATACTCTGATTCAATCGGTTCCTTGACTTTCAGGATCATGTCAGCTGCGCCATAAGTTTCTTTGGCTGTACCTAAAATTTGGGCACCTGCCTGGAGGTAATCCGCATCTGAAAATCCACTTCCTTCTCCCGCTGTGGATTGGATCATAACTTCATGCCCTTTTTTGATAAACTCCATTACACCGGCAGGGGTAGCTGCAACCCGATTTTCATTGCTTTTGATTTCTTTTGGAACTCCGATTTTCATTTTGAATTGGTTAGTTAAGTGTACCTCAAAAGTAATCTCTCTTTGTCTAATAACATAAAAAAAAGACCTGGTTTGGATCACCAGGTCTTTTAGATTCACATAAGTTGATTCGTCTTATAGAAAATTCGTTTTTTCCGTCTGATGGGTTAAATTATTTTACAAATACCATTTTTTTAGTGTCTTTAAAATTGCCAACTTCAATAGAATAATAATAAATGCCCGAAGCAGGTATTCTATTCTGCTCTACCAACCATTGATTTAAACCTGCATTTGCATCAACCGTTTTGGTGAATACAATTTTTCCGAGCAGATCGGTTATGATTAAATTAACTTTTTCTGCTTTTGGTATATGATAGTTAATGAGCGTTTTCCCTGTGAATGGATTGGGTGTATTTTGTTCTAATGTATAGGAAGACACTTTGGCTGAAAGTGGATTAAACCATTTTAATCCGATATTCAATATTTCTTTACCATCATAAGCCTCTACCGGCGTCACCCTGGAATTTATGGAGATGGAATTACTTAAAATAATATTCTTTGTCGCTTTAAATTGCAGGGTAAATAAAGTAGAATTGGTTATTGACCTGGCTTCTTGAGCTTCATTCCAGCTTAAGGTAGTATAGTCTTTGAATACACCTATATTTTTATCCGTTAACGGTATACTTTTGCTTTGTAAATCAACTAATTCCAGACCTTTGTGATCAAAAGTAAACTGCAGTGCCCGAATCTGTTCGGCTGTATTACTTTGGAAATCAATGGAAACCAATTCCCCTTTTTTTACTATTTTATCTGTGACCAGGAAGTCTATTGATCTCGGAGAGGTGCGCGCTTCTGCACCCAACAAACTGTGTGCCTGGGCAGTCTGATTGATATCACCTATTTTAATCCCTACAAAGTCTTTATTTAACTCGTCTTGTTCCAATGAGGTTATGTCAATTTTTTCAGAAAACACAAATGGTTGTGCAGGGTTGAATACAAAAGATTTTGGTACAAACCGCCAGCTGGTATTATTTGGTATTGATTCTGTGATATTAAGGATCAGTTTCCTGAGTTCTATAAGGTCAAGGCTGGTAATTTCTT
>JBGAVW010000045.1:0-41847 GCA_044227925.1 Saprospiraceae bacterium
CTTGCAGAAGACGCCATCATCGAAACCAATCTCACTGTAGGCTCGTTTCGAGCACCGCGATCCAATTTCGCGGCTTCAGCCGAACAATCATTTTTAGACGAACTAGCCGAAGCGGTTGGTAAAGATCCCATTGACTTTAGGTTGGATCTTCTGCATCGTGCCAAATAAAACCCCGTAGGTAAAAATAATGATTACGATGCTGATCGCTATGCCGGTGTATTAAAATTAGTTCGTGAAAAATCAAACTGGGATACGTTAAAGAAAGAAAAAAAACTAGGCGTTGCTGCCTATTTCTGTCATGATTCGTATGCAGCTAATGTAATTGATCTCGATATGAAAGATGGCAATCCTATATTAAATAAAGTATGGTGCGCAATCGACTGTGGCATCGTTGTAAATCCCGATGGTGCAAAAAACATGGCAGAAGGCGCGACCGTAGATGGCATTGGTACTGCTCTCTATGGCAATCAAAGTTTTGATAAAGGTGTCCCGGATAAAAATAATTTCAACACCTATCGCCATATACGCATACATGAAGCTCCCAAAGCAATCCAGGTAGATTTTGTGCAAAGTAATGAAGATCCTACGGGGATGGGAGAACCTGCTTATCCACCGGTGTTTGCCGCATTGGCGAATGCGATGTATAAAAACACAGGACGGAGATATTATGATCAACCATTTATTAAATAACTAAACAAAAGAGACGGCTAGCGAAAAAAGTGGTAAGCAAGATTAACTTGTCAACGATATTCCCATTGGGAGAATGGATGAAAAATTGTTGTAGTCTTTAGGTTAAAGTATACATAGCTAAAAAGCTTTATCAGCAATCTATGCTTTCTTAACAAATTCAGACTTTAAAGCCATTGAGCCAAATCCTTCTATTTTACAGTCAATATTATGATCTCCTTCCGTCAAGCGAATGTTTTTCACTTTTGTTCCTGCTTTAATAGGCTTTTGTGATCCTTTTACCGGAAGGTTTTTTATAACGATTACGCTATCTCCATCACTTAATTCATTGCCGTTTGAATCCAGCACTTTTATACCATCATGTTCTATTTTTTCGTTAGGATTCCATTCATGTCCACATTCAGGGCAAGCATACAATTCAACACCTAGTAAATAACCATAAGGTGATGTACATTGTGGACAAGGCTTCAACTCTTCTGACATATTTATATATTTAAATTATTTTCAACAAATTTACATCTTAATTCTTCCTTATAAATTAAAAAACAAACCATTTAAATCTCTCCGGTAACTGGCAAGAAACATTCCTTTCAAATGAATTCTCCAATCATTGTATTTTGGTTCAAAACTTTATCATAAAAAATAAAATGAAACTGAAGAAGGTTACTTCTATCTAATTCTTCAACTCTTTTATCAGATCACCATTAGCCTCTAAGGCTCGAATGGCCATTTGCATTTTTTTTATTTTCTCATGATGTGGTGCCATTATTTTTTCGTATCGAGGTGTGCCAATCAAGTCTTTATATAAAGGATCTACTTTGGCCAGTTTGTAAATATATGTGCCGAAAGGCATCTTTTCTAACCATTCAAAGGCTTTTTCTTTATCTCCTAAAAAATTATAGATACCTGCTAAATCATATTCCTGGCCAGAATGCCTGGTGCCATTTTTCACATCGGCTTCAAGTTTTTGTAAAGCCATTGCAAATTGTATCCTGGCTTCTTCCTTTTTCCCATTTTTCCAGAGTAAATGAGCATATCTATGCCTAAAAGTATGGGTTTCGATATCCTCATTAAAACCATTTTTTATCATTTCTAACATCCGATTATATCCTTGTTCAGCCTTAGTATAATTACCTGCAAGATCATTGGCAAAAATCCAATTGTCCAGTACATTAAATGAAGTCGAATTCTCATTATCGGTGCTATCAAAACATTGAAGGGCTTCTTTAAATTGGCCTCTGAGTATAGCTATATCCCCCAGGTTTGAATAGATTCCTTTACGTTGTTCGGGGCGGGCAAATTGGAGGGCTTTTTTCTGAAATGCATCTGCTTCCACTAACATGTCAGCCCGTTCATAGATCTTGCTGATGTTGCGATACAAATTCAGGTTTTCATCTGTACCATTATTTCTTGGATCATGGGTAAGTGCCTCAACAAATAAATTGAGAGCTTTTTCAATACTATCTGTCTCTAAAAAATAATAATTGCCAAGATGATTCATCGCTTCGCTATTATTAGGAGCTATTTCCAGGGCTTTTTCGTAGAATCTTTTTGAATCAGCATATTGCGTTCGATCCCATGCCAGCTGACCTTTCAGCACATAAGCATCTGCATTAAATTCATTCAATAACAGAGCAAGATTTACATAATAGGATGCAGAATCTCTGCAAGGATCACCGCATCCAAAATTCCTGCGATTGTACCAACAATTGGCTAAACTCACAAAAGAGGGATCAAAATACGGATCCAACTTTATGGCTTTTTGAAATTTTTGTAATGCTCTAAAATTTCTCATTGTATCAAATCTGGCAAATCGCAAATCTCGGAGCCCTGTCAAATACAGATCATAAGCCGCCAGGTCTCCTTTATGTATTTTAGATAAGCTACTTTTTTCGTTAGTGGTGAGTTTAGTTTTTAATGCCGAAGTCACGGATTGGGCTATATTGGACTGAATGGAAAATATATCCGTAAGATCCCTGTCATATGTTTCTGTCCATATCAGTTCATTGGTTAAGGTATTGATGAGTTTTACGATGATTCTTACTTTATTCTGATCCCGCATTACGGAGCCTTCCAGTATATTATTTACATTAAGCTCCTGAGCAATCTCTTGTACCGATTTTTTGTGATCACTGTAATTCAAAGTAGATGCCATAGATATTATTTTGAGGCTTTGTACTTCTGATAGTTTACTTTGAATAGTCTCTACAATACCTTCACCAAAATAATTTTGACTTTGATCTTCACTTAAATTTTTAAATGGCAATACGGCAATAGATTTTTTGGAATCCATTTCCAGATTTGGATCCGAAAAAAAATAATTTCTATAAATCAACCAAGATAAAACAATTGTAAAAAACAGTCCGGTTAGCAAGAGCATGCTATTTTTTAAGCCTTTCCTGGCGGCAGACTTTTGTGTAAGCGATATTGATTTTAATTTGCCCTCCATTTGTTCTCTCCTGGGGATTATGTATCCATCGTTTGACAAGGCGAACAATTCAATCGGCTCATCAACATTTTTAAACTCAAAATTTCCCAATGAAGTAAATTTAAAATCCAGCTGATTTTTTACCTCATCACGCATTTTTTTTGATATTAACACTGCCCCAGGTAAGCCAGCCGATTCTATCCGTGAGGCAATATTAATACTATCACCATATACTTTATCTCCTTCAGTCACCACCATCCCGCTGTGCAATCCCATTCGTACAGGTATAGCAGGTGTTTGTTGAAATCCCAACTGCAATTCCATGGCTGCATGCAAAGCTTCTACTGGGTTTTGAAATATACACAGAGCACCATCGCCGTAGAAATTCACTATCCGCCCTTGGTGAGCCGTTACTTTCAATTCTAATTCTTTATAAAATCTATGTAAACTTGCGGAAGCCAACTGCTCATCACGGTGCATGATCGAAGTATATCCCTGGATATCGGCAAATAAAATTATAGCTAACTGACGATTGTCTGGCATTGCTAATAAGGACCCTCTTAAAAATTTTAGTAAAGGTATTAAAATAATCGCGGTTAGCTAACTCGTAAAATAACAGCGCCGCATATCCAATGTTGGAGTTGAAGATATTTGAACTAGTATAATTTATTGATGAAGAAATATAGATTCGTACACAGTTTCAACCCTGGTTTACAATAACGATTCTAATCGTATTTCTATTGGTTGTACAAGTTTAAGTTTCATCATTTATTGTTATCTGTTACTTTCCCCCTATATCCAATCCAAATTTTGGTAAATCTCTTTTTACGTTTTATTTGTCCAAAATCATTTGCAATTCTATCATCGTAAAATAAACCTGTTAGCCAGAATTTTCGTGTCTTTATTAGTAAATTTCAATCGTATAATTTTATTGATTATTTCTACCTTACCAACTTTAAATAAAAACAATTAATCTTTATTTCAGCTACTTTAATATGAAGTCTAAATATATCCTTTTATGGCTGTTATCGGTTGCAACGAATGTTGTAAGCCAATCCTCCCTTTTCCAGCAATTCCAAAACCCGCCCAATGCTGCCAAGCCCCGCGTGTGGTGGCATTGGATGAACGGTAATGTCACTAAAGAAGGAATCCAAAAAGACCTGGATTGGATGCAGCGTACAGGCATTGGAGGTTTTCAAAATTTTGATGCTAATCTATTCACCCCGGTAGTAGTACCCACAAAATTGGTATTTATGACTCCAGAATGGAAAGAAGCTTTCAAATTCACTACCCTTCTTGCAGATAAAAAAGGATTGGAAATGGCCATAGCAGGATCCCCTGGTTGGTCCGTCACCGGTGGGCCCTGGGTTGAGCCTAAAGACGGAATGAAAAAGTTTGTATGGACGGAAACTACTGTCAGTGGTGGCATGCCAATTGAGCTAAAATTGCCTGCACCTTCCGGTGTTACTGGTAAATATCAAAATCATATGCTTAAATCAGAATCGTTCCTAAGCGGACCAGCTGGTACACCACCGGTATTTTATCAGGATGCCATGGTCATCGCATATCGAATCCCTTCTGTAGAAAAATCTCTTCGTGAATTTAACCCCTTGATTTCGTCAAGTGGTGGCCAATTTTCTATTCAAGATCTTACAGACGGGGATTTGATGAAAACATCTCACATTCCTCCCATGCAGGTAGGAGAAGACATGTGGCTTCAGTATCAATTTGCTGAGCCCATGACTTTTAAAGCAATTGCTCTTGCCGGGGCAAATCATACTGGCCTGGAAGACTTCGATGGTGTTCCATTAAATCGCACGCTGAAAGTCAGTGACGATGGAATATTATTTAAAGATGTTGCAAGTCTTTCCGGAAGTACTGTCCCTTTGAATACAATTGGATTTGCACCTACTACTGCTAAATTTTGGAGAATCGCATTTAAGACCCTTCCTCCACCATTCAATATAATAGCTGCCATGTCTGGTGGAAATCCACAAGGGGATAAACCCGATGGTGTAGATATTGCCGAATTTAATTTATATAATACGACACGAATCGATCAGATTGAAGACAAAACTGGCTTTACTCCATGGAAAGAAGACTTAAAGACTTATACTGATCCCAATCCTGATAAAATTGACTTAAAAGACATTGTAGACCTTACCACAAAAATGAGTCCGGATGGTATATTATCCTGGAATGCACCGGATGGCAATTGGAATATAATCCGATTTGGATATTCACTTACTGGCAGACAAAATCATCCTGCCTCACCCGAAGCAACAGGACTGGAAGTGGACAAATTAGATAAAGCAGCAGTGAAAAAATACATCAATACATACCTTGATAAGTACAAAGAAGCAACAGGCGGCATGATGGGCACAAGAGGATTAAAATACATGGTACTGGACAGTTATGAAGCCGGTCATATGAATTGGACTAAAGAATTTAAAACAGAATTTAAAAGTCGCAGGGGATACGATATAAATTCCTGGATTCCGGCACTCATTGGCAGAACAGTCTCCAATACTGAAGCAAGTGAAAAATTTTTATGGGATTTTAGAAAAACCATAGGTGAACTCATTGCAGAAAACCATTATGATGTGATTGGTGATGAACTGCATAAAAGAGGAATGAAAAGATATACCGAATCACATGAAGACAGAAGAATTTATCTCGCAGATGGCATGGATGTAAAAAAAAATGCTGATATACCTATGTCTGCCATGTGGACACCGGGAAGCCTTGCTGCCGGTAACAATGAAGAAGTTCGCAGTGAAGGTGATATTAGGGAATCTGCATCCGTAGCCAATATTTATGGCAAGCCATTCGTAGCAGGTGAATCAATGACTTCAGTAGGAAGACCTTTTCAGGAATATCCCGAAAGATTAAAAAGAACAGCTGACCTGGAAATGGCATCCGGTCTGAACAGATTTGTAATTCATACTTCTGTTCATCAGCCATTGGAAACAAAGCCGGGATTCTCACTTGGGCCTTTTGGTCAATATTTTACCCGACACGAAACCTGGGCAGAAGGCGGTGCTAAAGCCTGGATGGCTTATCTTGGTCGATCCAGTTATTTATTACAACAAGGCAAAAATATAGCGGACATACTTTATCTATACGGTGAAAATACAAATATCACCTGGCTATGCCGTCAAAAGCTTCCTGATATACCGGCAGGATATGAATTTGATTTTGTGAATAGTAGTGCGCTAATCAACGCAATCAAAGTGGAGGATGGAAAATTAGTCTCCCTCGCAGGTAATTCTTACCAGGTATTGATGCTGGACAAATCGACACGACTTATGACCTTACCGGTTTTGAAAAAAATTAAAACTTTAGTAGATGCAGGCGTAAAACTGATTGGCGAGAAACCAGAAAAATCACCCAGTTTATCTGATGATGACGCGGCTTTTCAGTCTTTAGCAAATGAAGTGTGGAAGAACAAAAACATATTAAATTCAACTACAGAAATAAATTTTCAACCGGATGTATGGATCACCAATACCAATCATAAAATAGTCTTCCGGCATCGCAGGACAAAACTTGCCAACAATTCACCTTCTTTTATGGATATCTATTGGCTCAATAATAGAAGTATTGACCCTACTACTGCCGAAATAAGTTTTAGAGTAGCTGGTAAAATACCTGAGCTTTGGCATCCCGTCACTGGAAAAAAAGAACCACTATCGTACGAAATAAAAAATGGCAGAACCATTATCCCATTACATTTTGAATCCTGGGACGCTTATTTTATAGTGTTTAAAGAAAAGGCTTTGGCAGACAAAATAGTATTGCCTTCCAAAATAGAGACATCGATACATACAATAAATACACCCTGGAAACTAAATATTGCAGGTAAAACTATCAATATAACATCCCTTGCTACTTGGACCGAAAATGCAGATGCTGATATAAAATATTTCTCAGGCACGGCAGTATATGAAAATGAATTTACCCTTAATAAAAAGGATCTTGCTGCAAAATATCGGATTGATTTGGGAAAAGTAGCTCATATCGCAGAAGTTATATTAAATGGCAAAACGGTGGGCACGATATGGAAGTCGCCATTCAAAATAGACATTACCCCCTACATCATTACCGGAAATAATTCAGTTAAAATCAAAGTTACCAATACATGGGTAAATAGATTGATAGGAGATGCTCAGCCTGGTGCTACTAAAACTACATTTACCTCGATGCCTTTTTATAAAGCTGATGGTGTGCCGATGCCTTCAGGATTATTAAGTAATGTAAATATCATTATTGTAAAATAGCAAATGTATACCAATGAATAATATAAGTCATACCCAATCAATTAAAAAAATATGTATTCTCATTTTAGTAGCGGTAATTTTTAATAGCTGCACCATTAAAATTAAACAATCTCCTTCCGGCCTCCAATACCAGGTCCTTAAAAAAGGCAAGGGACCCTCTGCCAAATCAGGAAATGAAATACTCCTGTACGAAACCACCAGTTATAGAGACGGCACGGTACTGTATTCAAATGAAAATAGCGGCAGACCTGTAAAAGTGCTGATTGGCGGTAACCAGGCTACGGCGGCAGTAGATGAAGCGCTCCGCGGAATGAAGGCAGGTGAAATAAAAAGAATTATTGCTCCACCTCACCTGGTAAAACGAAAAAATTATCCTCCTAATGTTTCTCCGGATTCAACCTTAATAATTAAAATGATCCTGGATAAAATTGTAAAATGATGCCATACTTGCTTATTAAAATTAGGAATGAGTATAAATGGCGAAGCTGGCTCCTGCTAGTATCTATATTTTTACTTCCTGGTTATAGTTTTACTCAGAATGAGAAAATATTTAATCGTGCTGATACGCTCAGAGGCTCTAATACAACCGAGCGGGCTTGGTGGGATATACTATATTACGATCTTAGCGTAAGACCGGATTATATCAATAAAACCATATCTGGCCATAACAGCATTACCTATAGTGTATTGCAAAACAACGTGGGCACTATGATGCAAATCGACATGAAAAAGCCATTGCAGATGGATAGTATTGTTCTCAATGGCTCGCATAGGCTTTTTTATACCAGGGAAGAAAATGTATTTCATGTACAAATGCCGGATCAAATAAAATCTTCAGTACATAAAATTTCCCTATACTTCTCTGGAATACCAAAAGAATCAAAAAGGGCTCCGTGGGATGCTGGTTGGACCTGGACGAAGGATTCATTGGGTCGACCATGGATGACGGTAACTTGCCAGGGCGAAGGAGCCTCAGTTTGGTATCCTTGTAAGGACTTTCAATACGATGAACCTGATCATGGTGCAAGAATAGCAATGATAGTCCCGGATACATTAATTGCTATTGCTAATGGTCGCCTTCAATCTCAAGTACAAAACAGTGATGGCACTGCTACATTTACCTGGGCTGTAGTAAATCCAATCAGCAATTATTGTATAATTCCCTACATAGGAAAATATGTAAATTTTAGTGAAAAATACAAAGGAAAAAAAGGTATGCTTGATGTCAACTATTGGGTATTGGACTATAATGTAGAAAAAGCAAAATCATATATGCCACCTGAGGTACATCGCATGTTTATGGCATTTGAGCATTGGTTTGGGCCCTACCCTTTTTATGAAGATGGATACCAATTAATAGAGACTTCCAATACCGGAATGGAACACCAAAGTGCCGTGTCGTATGGCAATGGATACAAACCAGGATACCGGGGCAGAGATGGTTCAGGTTCGGGTTGGGGATTGAAATGGGATTTTATCATCATTCATGAAAGCGGACATGAATGGTTTGGTAATAATATTACTACCCGGGACCTGGCTGATATGTGGGTGCATGAAGGTTTTACAAATTATAGCGAGACTCTTTTTATCGAGTATTTCTATGGTAAAGACGCGGCCGATGTCTATAATGCCGGTATCAGAAGAGGGATCAGAAATGATAAACCGGTGACAGGGAAGTATAATGTAAATGACCAGGGCAGCGGTGATATGTACCCCAAACCGAGCAATATGCTCCATTCTATAAGGCATGGATTGGACAACGACAATTTATTCAGAAAAATCTTAACCGGTATGAATAAAAAATTTTACCATAAGATAGTAACCTCATCTCAGGTCGAAAACTACATTTCAAGTAAAGCAAAATTCATGTACAATAAAGTATTTGATCAATATTTACACTCCACTCAGATTCCAAGCTTTGAATATTACTTCAGTGGTGATCAGCAATATGTGTTTTATCGGTATTCAAATTGCATTCCGGGATTTAATCTTCCACTTACTCTGAAATCAAAGGAGGGTAAAATTAAAATTTATCCAACATCTGGTTGGCAAAAAACATCACTAAGGAAAAACCAAATCACGCTCTTTGACAAGGCTGCTATAGAAAAAATGTATTACCTGACAGTTTATCACGTTAATCCCTAATGAAGTCTAGATAACAACTTGCAGATGTATAATCATTCCATGAAATCCACCTTCCAGGCTATTTCATTATTAAGTGGATGATTGGAAAATATCGGATTATTATACTTTATTGTAAATTTGCTTCAACCAATTCCATAATTCTTCGAATGCAATACCATTTTATAAATAACCGAATAGTACATCAATCCGAAGCAATGGTCTCCGCATTCGATCTTTCCGTAATGCGGGGTTACGGGGTGTTTGATTTTTTCAAAGTATTGGATGGAGTACCCGTGTTTATGTATGATCATTTGCAACGATTTATCCATTCTGCGAAAAAATTAAATCTCAGTGTCCCATACCCTTTAAACGACCTGGCTAATATTATATATCAATTAATCGATAAAAACGGCATTGAAAACGGGGTTTTTAAAATTATCCTCACAGGTGGCATTTCTTCCAATGGATTTAATCTAGACGGAAATCCCTGCTTATTGGTCCTGCCCGGTGATCTTAGCTTTACAGTATTTGATTCATTTGATGGAATTAAAACTCTAAAAATCAAGACCTTAGATTATGTACGTGAAACCCCGGGTATAAAGTCAATCAATTACCTGGTAGCCATGATGAATTGGCATTTACTCAAAGATGGTGGATATGATGATTTTCTCTACGTAAAAAACAATATGGTTTCAGAGACATCAAGAGCAAATATTTTTATAATCAAAAATGATGTATTGATCACCCCAAAAGAAAATATTCTCGAGGGCATCACGAGGAAACACATCCTTGAAATTGGATCAAAATATTTAAAAGTGCAGGAGAGAACTATTTCCCTTCAGGAAGTCTATGAGGCAGATGAAGCATTTCTAACTTCCACTACCAAACAAGCCATGCCTGTGATTCAAATTGATGAACATTTAATCAAAAAAGGAGAGCCTGGAGAGTTTACTCACTTGATTTTTAACGATTTTCATGCTGTTGAGATGAAATACATCCGGGAAAATAAACGGGTTCTTGTCTAATGCAAAAAAATAGAATCCGTAATATTTACTGCCTTTCGCAACTCTTTCCAGTCAATATTCATGTCTACACTTAAATCATCAAAGTAATAAATCATTTTTTCCATGGGCATATTGCCGGTGAGTTCATCTTTAGCCATAGGACATCCACCGTGCCCTCTTAGTGCTCCATCAAATCGCATGCATCCCCCTTTCCAGGCAGCTTCTACTTTTTCTTTCCACGTATTAGGAGTGGTGTGTAAATGAGCACCAAACTCTACATCCGGATAAGGAGGGATGAGATTAGAGAAAAGATAATCAATGGAATCGGGTGTGGATACACCAATGGTATCGGACAAAGAAATAATTCGTATACCCAGGTCTGCCAATTCATCTACCCATTTCTGTGCTATCTGAAAATTCCATGGATCTCCATATGGGTTTCCGAAACCCATAGAAATATAGATCACGAGCTTTTTATTTGCATCTGCACAGATGGCTTGTATCTCTTTTACAGTTTCTATAGATTCAGCTATGGTGCTGTTCGTATTTCTCATTTGAAATGTCTCTGAAATAGAAAATGGATATCCTATATAATCTATCATCGGGTATTTTATGGCATCTTCAGCCCCTCTCTTGTTGGCCACTATGGACAAAAGTTTTGATTTTGTACCCGTGAGATCCAGTGATTTGATCACTTCATGAGTATCCGCCATCTGAGGGATCGCTTTGGGTGATACGAAACTCCCAAAGTCAATGGTGTCAAATCCCACTCTTAACAGTTGATTTATATAATTGATCTTAGTCTGTGTAGGAATCAACTCTTTGACACCCTGCATTGCATCCCGCGGACATTCAATCAATTTCAGCATACAAATACAAATATGAGAGAATATCTTAATTTTATATGAAAAATGAATTGGTCACTGGATCATTGGCTGACAGTAAGTTTCACCCTATTCGCGGTGATAGATGTAGTGGGATCTATTCCTGTCCTGATTGCATTAAAAGAAAAGCATGGAGGTATCAACGAATTGAAAGCAACCTTGATTTCCGGTTTTTTGATGATTCTATTTTTATATGTGGGTGAATCCATTCTAAAAATCATGGGGGTAGATATTGGCTCTTTTGCTGTTGCAGGATCTATTGTTATTTTCATCATTGGACTTGAACTTGTGCTTGGAGTTGAATTTTTTAAATCCGAATCCAGTCATGGTTCTGGTACCGTTGTCCCTATTGCTTTTCCGTTAATTGCCGGTTCTGGTACGCTTACTACCATCATGTCTTTGAAGGCAAACTATTCTACTTCAGTACTTTTTACTTCCATTATAATTAACCTTGTAGTGGTCTTCATTGTACTCAAATCTTTGGGATTATTATCCCGCTTGTTGGGACCAGCGGCACTGTTGGCAATCCGAAAATTTTTTGGATTGATTTTATTAGCCATTGCAGTGAAAATATTTGCCGCCAATATAGGCAAGCTTTTTCCGGGTTAAACTCTAAGGAATTCATATTAATTAAATTACTAAAAAAAATATGTTAAAAAAACCAATAAAATTTTGGTATTTATCAATTCCTTATAGATATTTGACATTAGTTAATTTAAACCACCAACTTACTGTATTATGTTTATCCTGGGAATTGTAGTCTGTATGTCGCTTTTAGGCTTCGCGTTTTATGCACTCAGTAAAATGTCAACTTCAAAAAGGTATAGGTAAGGGTCAAAACTCTATTTCAACCCCACCATATCTTCTGGTCGAACCCATTCGTCAAACTGATCTGCGGTCACGTATCCAAGACCTATAGCAGCTTGTTTCAAGGTACTGTGCTCTTTATGTGCTTTCTTTGCAATTTCAGCGGCTTTGTCATACCCTATTTTTGTATTTAGCGCCGTAACCAGCATTAATGAATTATCCAGGTTGTGTTTTATTCGGGCATTATTGGGTTCTAAGCCTATGACACAATTTTCAGTAAAACTGACACAGGCATCGCCAATTAATCGGGCAGACATTAGAAAGTTATTGATAATCATGGGTTTAAATACATTTAGTTCAAAATGGCCATTCATCCCCCCTATATTAATAGCGACATCGTTACCCATCACCTGCGCCATAGCCATTGTCATAGCTTCGGACTGAGTTGGGTTTACTTTTCCAGGCATGATTGAGGACCCTGGCTCATTATCAGGAATTATGATTTCACCTATTCCACTGCGCGGACCGGAAGCTAATAATCTTATATCACTGGCTATTTTAAACAAAGAAACAGCAATCGTCTTCAATGCACCATGTGCTTCCACGATAGCATCGTGTGTGCCAAGCGCTTCAAATTTATTTGGTGCTGAGACAAATGGATACCCGGTAAGTTTTGCGATTTCAGCAGCCACTTTTTTTGAATACCCTTTGGGAGTATTTATACCCGTACCTACAGCAGTGCCCCCTAAAGCTAACTCCGAGAGATGTCCAAGACTATTTTTGATTGCATTTATACCATGATTAAGCATAGAAACATATCCGCTCAGTTCCTGGCCCAGCGTGATTGGTGTCGCATCCATCAAATGCGTACGGCCGATCTTTACAACCTTCATATTGACCTTTGACTTTTTAGCCAAAGCATCACGAAGCTCAATCAGTCCGGGTAAGGTGATCTCCATTAAAGCAGCATAGGCTGCAATGTGCATTGCTGTAGGAAAAGTATCATTACTTGATTGGGATTTGTTCACATCATCATTCGGGTGCAATATCTTTTTGTTATCCGTAAGTTTTCCCCCATTTATTACATGGGCTCTGTTTGCAATCACCTCATTTACATTCATATTGCTCTGCGTACCAGATCCGGTCTGCCAAACTACTAAAGGAAATTGATCATCCAGTTTGCCCTCCAGTATTTCATCGCAAACGTTGGAAATCCAGGTCATTTTTTCTTTTGGCAAAACCTTAAGACTAAAATTTGTACGGGCTGCTGCTTTCTTTAAGATGGCAAATGCCCTGATGATTTCAATGGGCATTTTATGACCCCCAATTTTAAAATTTTGTACAGATCGCTGAGTCTGAGCTGCCCAATATGCATCTTCAGGTACATCTACATACCCAAGTGAATCCTTTTCTTGTCTGAAATATTGCATTAAATTAATTTTTATAGGACAAATATCGTGAATATAATAAAAACGCCGTCATCTGTATAAATTTCTATTTCGGCTAAATTGACTATTTCTAAGTTTGAATATGTACCTTGTTTTACCTAATTATCGAATGAAGCCCTGCCTGAAATATGATTTAAAATGCCAAAAGTGTTAAAATTTGGGCTTATTTCAAGTTAAGTGTAACCTAAAATTGTTAAAAACCGTCAACTTTCTCGAACAATGGATCAATTGGAATTTAAAGAATTTGTACAGGATAATCAAAACAAAATATTCCGATTCGCCTTGCGACTCATGCCTAAAGAGGATGATGCAAAAGACATAGTGCAGGATGTATTGATTAAAATTTGGGAGCGCAGGGATGAGCTTTCAAAGATTGAAAATATAGACGGGTGGATGTTCACCGTGACTCGTAATCTGTGTATTGACAGGATCCGGGCTCGAAAAGTGCACCTCGATATCAATACCCAGGTACAAGTAGAAGACAAACAAGATACGCCACACGAACAAACATCCAAAAACCAATTACTCGGACTTATGAGAAAATTAATTGACGAAATGCCGGAAAAACAAAAACTGGTGATCCATCTCAGAGATATCGAAGGTCTATCCTATGATGAAATCGCTGAGTCTTGTGGCATACCATTGGCTCAGGTCAAAGTAAACCTGCACAGGGCAAGGTTAAGTTTAAAAGAAAAAATACTAAAATCAGGATTACATGGACAGATCTAATGAAAATATAAAAAAATTACTGGATAAGTATTGGGCAGGTGAATCTTCTCTTGCTGATGAAAAAATGATCTTTAGTTATTTTGCCTCAGGCGAGGTAGCACCGGAATTTATAGAATTTATACCCTTATTTAGTTATATTAACAATGAAAAAGATACTGCAATAGATATTACCTCTAATGTGCTGGAAAAAATACAAAGTTCCGGAGATAAATCAAACCAAAACGGAATAGATAGTTTGCTGGAGAAATATTGGGCTGGTGACTCTTCCCTTGAGGATGAGCAAATCTTACATCTTTATTTTAGTCAGAATAATATAGCACCAAATCATAAAGAGCTTGTACCCTTTTTTACATATCTGAAAAATGAAAAAGCGGTTTCTATTGATGTGACCGACACCGTAATGAAAAAAATAAACACCTTGGCCGTTGAAACCAAAGTGATTCAATTAGGATGGCGGAGAATAATTTCCATTGCAGCAAGTATAGCATTGGTGCTCTCCGTAAGCCTGGCGGTATTTCAATACCAACAATTGCAAAAGTCAGAATTGACCTCTATGGATACATATCAAACCCCGGAAGAAGCTTTGGAGCAAACAAAAGTTGCCCTTGCATACCTCACTGCCCGTATGAACAGGGGCACAGACAAAGCTCTGGATGGCATAAGCAAGACACAAACATTAGAAATAATCAATCAATAAAGAATTAATATCATAACCATGAAAAAAGTATTTATTTTCTTAATCATTTTATTGACAGGCAACCTGTCGGCACAGCAAGATGACGCTCTAACCAAATTTTTTAAGTCCTACATCGACGACGACCGTTTTTCGACTGTTTACATCAGCCCGAAAATGTTCCAGATGGTATCCAAGATCAAAATCAATGACATGGACGCAGACCTTCAGGAGACTCTTAAAAGTCTTTCGGCTTTACACATTTTAAGTACCCATCAGAATCCACGTGCATACTACAAAGAAGCCTTGAGCAAAATCAATACTAAAGAGTATGAAGAATTGATGAAAATTCGGGATGAAGGAGAAGATGCCATATTTCTTACTAAATCAATGCCCGGAAATGATGATGTAATTAAAGAATTACTAATGCTTGTAGGGGATGATGATGAATTTACCATTCTGTCTTTTGTAGGTAATATTGATATAAACAAGATTGGGCGATTAGGTAAAACACTTAAAATCGACGGTGCCGATAAATTGGAAAGAATTAAAAAAAATTAACACATGAAAACAATTCTCTCATTGATTCTTATACTTGGATTGCGAGCCTTGTCCACTGCTCAGGAAGAAAGTTTTACTGATTTTAGAAGAGAGTTTAATACTCGGGATGGTGTACACAGTTTCACTGTCCCGGGATTTTTGGTCAGACTCGTTGGCAGCATAGCATTAAAAGAAGAAGATGCTATTGATCGTGAAGCCATACGCCCCTTATTGCGCAATATGGGTTCCGTATCGCTTATTTATACTGAAGACGGACATTCCATAGATCGGGATGATTTGATCAGGCTTCGTGAAAATTTATTAGATGAGAAATACGAAACCTTGCTTACCGTAAAAGAAGATAACAGTCATATTGAAATCATGTCCTGGGGCAAAAAAGATGTAATCAAAAGATTGGTCTTGTTAATTGATGAAGACGACGATGAAACTATAATACTCAATATCAGAGGCCATTTTACCCAGGATACCATCCAGGAAGTGGTAGATGCGATAGAAAAAGGAGAAAGAAAGAAATTGTAGATATTTTATTCTGCTCCAATGATAAAAAGGATTAAAGAAATGACTTCTTTAATCCTTTTTTATTGAAATGATATCTTTGCAACATGATTATCTTAAGACCCGCTATGGAACCAGATGTAATGGCAATATTGAACATGCGTAAAGAATTTTATTCAATAGACCAGTATCCATTTGATGAGGATAAACAAGCCCAAATGACCGCTGATTTTATTCTCCATCCTTCGGCAGGTATACTATATATCATATTAAAAGAATCCAGGACAATAGGGTATGTGTGCCTTACCTTTGGGTTTAGCTTTGAATATGGAGGTAAAATTGCATTTGTAGATGAACTCTTTTTGAAGTCTGATCAAAGAGGTAAAGGCATAGGAAGTCAGGTCATGGACTTTATTATAACAAAAGCAAAGGAATTAAAATTAGCAACGCTGCACCTGGAAGCCGAAATGCACAATGAAAAAGCAAATCGGTTATATTCAAAAAAGGGGTTTAAGAACACCAATCGGTATTTGCTGTTCAATACATTAAATTCCAAATAAGTTAAAATCATACCGATTTGCACCAAACCAGGCAGGCCCAACTCTCTTTTATCACCATTTTAAATTGTTTTACACCCAATGCCATCAGGTAAGACTTTACTTTTGCGGCGTCACCAGGTATAAATCCCGAATAGATGGCTATACCCCCCGGTTTTAAAATGCGATATATATCATTGGAAGTTAGAATTAAGATATCCCTGGTAATATTGGCTAATATCAAATCATAGTATTTATTACTTGAGGCCAGATTATCCGATTTCCAAACCTGAATTTTAGTGCAATTATTTAATTCGATGTTTTCTTTTGTATTTTCTACCGACCAAGAATCATAATCAATAGCATCTGCCATTTTAGCCCCCATTTTTTCAGCAGCTATGGCTAATATACCCGAACCACAACCAAAATCAAGAACGGATTTGTCATGTAAATCCAATTTTACCATTTCGCTCAATACCATATATGTTGTAGCATGATGTCCTGTGCCAAATGCCATTTTCGGATCAATAATTATCTCGTATTTCAAATCCTTTGTTGGGTGGAAACTTGCTCTTACATAGATTATATTATCCACTTCAATAGGCATGAAGCCACTTTCCCAGATGGCATTCCAATTTTGTTGTTTGATGAGTTCATAAGAAGAAAAAGAACAGACTTTCTGTATCTGAGTAAGTTTGGTTTGATCAAATATAGATTCCGAAAGGTAGCCATCCATAGTAGTCTCTTTTTCTTCGAATGATTCAAAACCCAATTCATATAATGCAGCTAATTGAATCTCGTCGAGCAGTACTGGAAAATAAAAGCAATAATAATTCTGATTATTTTCAACCATAGATGGATTTATTATATGCATGCCAGGTATTGATCATCAATGCTACTACCGTCATAGGGCCCACCCCTTTAGGCACCGGGGTAATATAGGAACATATCGGTGCTACAGTATCAAAATCCACATCGCCTACTAAGCGGGTACCTGTCTTTGTGGTATTATCTGCAATTTGATTCATCCCTACATCGATTACGACTGCACCGTCTTTCACCATATTTTTTTTGACAAAGCGGGTAGCTCCCAATGCTACAATCAGTATATCTGCTTCCCTGGTGATGGATTCCAAATTGACCGATTTTGAATGACAGAGCGTCACAGTTGCATTACCGGGATATGCTTTTCTTGACATGAGTACGGAAACCGGTGTGCCAACTATATTTGATCTGCCCAGCACGACTACTTTTTTCCCTTCCGTTGGAATTTTATAATGCTCTATCATTTTTAAAATTCCCAGGGGCGTGGCAGGTATATACGAAGGTAAGCCGATCATCATTCGCCCTAAGTTCATTGGATGAAATCCATCTACATCTTTTTTAGGATCAATAGCTAATAATACGTTTGTATCGTCAATATGTCTTGGCAAAGGTAACTGTACAATGAAGCCATCTATTTTGTCATCATGGTTAAGCATATTTATTATATCGATCAAGTCACCTTCAGTTATATTTTCGTCTTTATGTATTAAAGTTGAATCGAAACCCGCATCTGCACAGGATTTGATCTTATTTTTGATATACGATGCACTGGCCGGATGATTACCCACTAATATTGCGGCCAGATGGGGAGCACGATGTCCCATCGCCTTTGTCTCAGATACTTTGATTAATAAATCTGATTTAATCTTTTGGGATACTAGTGCACCATCAAGTAATTGCATAGCATAAAGATAATCTTATGATAAGGAAATGGAAAATTTGTAAAGTACTAGACCAGTTATGGATATGAATACTAAGCTGCAAAAGAACTACCACAGCCACAAGTACTTTTGGCATTTGGGTTATTAAAAGAAAATCCCCTGTTGTTTAACCCTTCCAGCCAATCGATTTCAATGCCCATTAAATAAAGAGCATGCGCTTTGTCGAGCAAAACTTCAATGCCGTCTTGCTCAAATCTGTAATCATCTTCTTTAGGTTGATCAAAACCTAAAATATACGAAAATCCGGAACACCCCCCACCTTTTACACCAACCCTAAGTCCATGATTATCAGATATTTGTTGCTCAGATTTAATTTTTTTTAGCTGTGCAATAGCAGAAGAAGTTAGAGTCAGCATTTTAGTATCCGTCAATGTTTCTGTCATGCTTTCATTCATTTATACTTACAAAAATACAGAAATATAAACAATACTGTTATCACATTGGTTCAGCTGTTGATTAAAAAGATTTTCAATAAATTATACCAACTTTATCTTCCTTTAAGTTTTTAAAGGGTCGGGGGGCCTTTATTATCCTAATATCCATATAGTTTTTTTGCAGCGGCCTCGTATTTATCGCCTTCAACCCAACGAGGCAATTTAGATTTATTGGCTATCAGATAGGCTGAGTATACAAACGATTTAGTAAATCTATTTAAATATCCATAGCTGATAGTTGTAGGATTATCTATCGACTGATGATAATATTTTGAAACTACAGCGTCGAAAGTCTTAAAACCCGCTGCAAATGTTGGAGCTGGAATACCAAGCTTTGCAAAGTTTACATTGTCCGATCTATCGAAAAGGCCTTGTTCAGGAGCTGGATCAGCTATGGTTGAAAGACCAAATGCTTTGCATGCCATATTCATTTCATCAGCCGCCCCTACTCTGTTTAGCCCTAATATGGAGACTATTGTAGTATCACTATATCCTGCTCCGTCACTATTCAGATCAAATATTACCTTATTCCAGGGCACTATCGGATGATCAGCCAAATACTTAGAACCTACCAATCCAATTTCTTCTCCATTTACCGCTGCCAGTAAAACCGACCTGTCTGGCGGGTACTTAGCAAAAAATCGTGCGGCAGCAAGAATACTCACAGTACCCCATGCATTATCCCGTGCGCCATTCCATATCGTATCATTATCAACCACTGCTCCTGCTCGCACACCTACATGATCAAAATGTGCCGTTAATAAAATGTATTGGTCTGCCAATTCCTTTTTCTTTCCAGGAATGTAGCCGATTACATTCACTGCATTGACGGGTTTGTTGATAAGTCCTGGGCTTTTTATTTTTATTGGATATGATTGCCCTTTTTCCCAGGTAGGTTTATTGACATTGGCCGGAATCTGAAGGTAGGCATGGAATAAGGAGACCGGCTCTGCAGCGCTTTGCGATAGCTCGATACGCTCTTGTGAAAAATAATTCTTAATTGCATTAAATGCATATGGGAGAGTATAAATTTCGATAATGCCCAGGGCACCTTTTTCTTTGGCGATTTTCCTCTTACGGGGCATTGATTCAAAGACTTCAAGAGGCGTTGCAACCTTAGGCAATCCGGATTGTGCCAGGACATACTTCCCTTTCACATCTAACCCGGTATAATCTTCCTCTAAAGCATAATTTGCAAATACAGCATTTCCTACCTCCTCCAGGACAGGTGAACCATCCAATATTAAAAGTTGATCTTTAATTGTAAAGGATTTATCTAAAAAATCTATTGACCCGCTTGGCGCTAATTTGTACTTTATAAAAGGCAGTGTTTGATAATACTCTTTCAAGCCAGGCAGAATTTTCACACCCGCTTTTCTAAATTCTTCTGCTATATAACTGGCAGCCATTTCGTTCCCAGGTTCACCTGTTTTGCGGCCTTTAAGCTCATCTGAGGCCAAATACATCATGTCCTGGTAAATTATTTTCTCATTAACTTTTTTATTAATTTTTTTTACTATTTTTTGAGAATAAAGGGAATCCCAGCCAACAAGACTGAGAAAAATAATTAACAGAATGGATTTTGATTTCATTTGAATATTAGCTTTGTGCAAAAATACAATTTCATAGTATGGATTCAGATAAAATATTGGGCATTGGAAGCAGAGTAAAACATCCGGCTTATGGCGAAGGAGTGGTCATCAGACTTTATCAAATAGCATACGATGTTTGTTTCATGCATTATGGGATAAAATCTGTGGGCAAAGAATATACTGCCTGGGAGATAATAGAACGTATAGAGCCTGAAGAGTTGGTCACCTACACCCAAGCCGAAAAATCTTTGGTAAAAATCTTAAAGCAGTGGTCAGACATCAGCTCTGTTACTGAAATTGGCGACAAATGGGACCAGGGCAACCTTATCCTGAAGCCTTCCGATGCCAATCTCAAACCCAAAGAATTACCCATTGAAACTTTTTTTCACAAAATAGTGATGTTAAGAGATCGATTAAGGGTATTGGAGCAAAAAATAAACGGTCATTCAAAACTAACCGATTCAGAAAAAGTAGAGATGCAACAATATATTACGAGAATCTATGGAAGTCTTACCACTTTTAATGTATTATTTAAGTATAAAGAGGATTATTTTGTGGGCGAAAAATCAGAATCGTGAAAAATATATTCTTCCTCACTTTAATCATTTTTATTTTTCAATATTGCATTGAACCTAAAAATCCCTATCCTTCGCTGGCCCCGGGCATATGGAGAGGTGTATTAAATTTAAATCCTGAACCCAAACTATCACTCAAGGATGAAATAGATCGTTACGAAAAGGACAAAACGCGCCCAATTAATGATATTGAATCTGACTTGCCTTTTTTGTTCGAAATAAAATATCAAAATGAAAAGCCATACATAGAAATCATAAATGCCGAAGAAAGGATTCGATTAGAAGATGTGAGAGTGGCCAGAAATCGAAGTACGGCCGAGGATACTGTATTTATTGATTTCCCAATTTTTGATTCACACATCCGTGCTATTCTCAAAGAGGGTATATTACAGGGAGATTGGACTGTTCGCAGCAAAGTAAATTATTCTATCCCTTTTACCGCCAGGTTTGGCAAAAACCAGCGATTCGATGTAGTGACCGAAAGTCCAGCTTCCGATATGTCCGGAAACTGGTCATGCATTTTTGATGCAGATACCAAAAACCCATACCCGGCAGTAGGTGAATTAAAACAATCCGGTAACGTGTTAAGTGGCACTTTTAGGACAGAGACTGGCGATTACAGATACTTGGAAGGAACAGTTAATGGAAATAAATTTTATCTAAGCTGTTTTGATGGAGCACATGCTTTTTTATTTTTCGGAAAAGTAACAGGAGATTCACTCATTGGCACTTTTAAATCAGGCAAATCAGCACCATCCTATTTTGAAGGAATAAAAAATAACAATGCCAGGCTGACCGATGCAGTCACGTTGAATAAAGCAACAGGCACTCCGGTTTCGTTTTCCTTTTTGGATCAAAACGGGAATACCAAAACTTTAAAAGAGTATACAAAGGATATTAAAATCATTCAGATTATGGGGACCTGGTGTCCAAACTGCTATGATGAAACCAGGTTTATCACATCTTATCTAAAAGCACATCCTGACCAGAGTATTGATGTTATTGCATTAGCCTGTGAAAGATACAGAGATACAGCTAAGTCTTTAGCCAGTATTAAAAATTATAAAAACAGAATGAACATGCCATACGATATACTTCTTGCCAGTACATCTACCAATAAAGCTGAAACATCAAAGCAGTTACCTTTTATAGATACCATACTCTCCTACCCTACTATGATTGTATTAGACAAAAAGAATACCATACAGTTTATTCATACAGGTATTGATGGGCCTGCCACAAGTAAATACAAAGATTTTGTAAAAGACTTTGAAGACCGAATTGCTCAAATATTGAAAACTAAAATATGAAAGTATTAATCACAGGTGCTACATCTGGCATAGGCAAAGCCACTGCATATGAATTTGCCTCCCACGGACATGATCTTATCATATGTGGCAGAAGGTCCGAAAAGTTAGAAGAATTAAAGAATGAAATAGTGGAAAAATACGAAGTAAACGTATTAACTCTATCTTTCGACATTCAGAAATATGAAGATGTAAGCAATGCCGTAAACCTGATACCCCGGGAATTTAAACCCATTGACATATTGATAAATAATGCAGGTCTGGCCAGTGGTCTGGATTATATACATGAAGGTGATCTGGGGGATTGGGAAACGATGATCGATACCAATATAAAAGGCTTGCTTTACATCACCAGGCTCATTACTCCTGACATGGTAAAAAATAAATCCGGACACATCATCAACATTTGTTCTACTGCAGGCAAAGATGCTTATGCCAGGGGAAATGTCTACTGTGCCACCAAAGCAGCAGTAGATATGCTCACTAAAACCATTCGTATGGATTTGTATACCCATGGCATTCGAGTGAGCCAGATAGCTCCAGGTATGGCCGAAGAAACTGAATTTTCAAAAGTGCGATTTCATGGTGACGAAGAAAAAGCCAGGATTTACAATGACTTTAATCCCCTCAAATCCAAAGATGTAGCCGAGACTATTTATTTTGTAGCGTCCAGGCCCCCTTATGTAAACATTCAGGATGTGTTGATAATGGGTACTCAACAAGCCAGTAGTAATTTTGTAGATAGAAGCGGCAGGAAGTACTAAGCATTGTCTAATCTATATCGCTTTCCAAGTCACTTTTACTTTACATCTTTGAATCCTCTTGTGTTTATAAGCATTCACTATAAATGTAATAAAGTCCGGTTAAAATTATTGAAATGGATCTGAATACCTCCTCGCCGTCAACATTTCTGTATCAGTGAGTGTAAGTAAAAATGCTTTAAGTGCTTGTTTTTCAGATTGGGATAAATTCAATTTAATCGGTGAATTTTCTTTGGATTTTAAGACCGCATCTAAATCTGTATTTGCCAGTACACCGTGATCATAATGTTCAATTACTTCTTCCAAAGTAATAAATCTACCGTCGTGCATATACGGTCCGGTATGTTCGATATTCCGTAATGTTGGGATTTTTACTCTTGTCAAATTACCAACCAATCCGGAAAGGCCATTATTGGCCATACCTTTTCTATCCGTATCGATTCCTTTACTATTCGCTGTAGTTGTTGAAATGGTTTTACCATAGGTACCTCCTACAAAATCGGGTGCAGCAAATGTGGGAAAAGAATGACATTGATTGCACAATGCTTTACCAAAAAACAATTCTTTACCTTGCTTTTCCTCAACTGTAAAATCAGCAAAAGCGGATTTTAAACTTTTATCAAATTTTGAATTAGAGGAATAAATACTTCCGACAAACTGTGCCAGTGCCCAGGTAATGCTTTTTTCCTCTATCTGTGCATTTCCAAATGCAACTTTGTGCAATACCTCATAATAATTTAATGTTCTAATTCTTGAAATCACATCTTCTATGCTTCGATTACCCATCTCGATGGGATGTACCAATGGTTTAGCAACCAGTTGCACCAGATCATCTGTAGTCGATTGCCATTGATAGTTGTTTAAAAATGACATATTTTGAATGGACATCGAACCCATTTCAGTGATCGCTCTATTATGGCCTACTGCAAATGCAAGTCCATCGGTAAATGCTTTTCCTTGTATATGACATGATCCACAGGATACTTGTCCATTTACTGAAAGATTTTTATCATAAAATAAGACTCTGCCCAGATTTACAACCGGATCCACGGGTGCCGGATTCTTACTATTGGTACCCATGAGTATACTGCCGCTATTTATCGGACTTCCCGGCTCTGGATTAGTGCTTGATTTGGACGGATCGTTAAATGAACTGACTTGAAATTTGGGTTTATATTCATTATAGGTGAAATACTCAAAATTTTTCAATGCGTTAGATTGTACTGCTGCAGAACCAGGAGACTGGATCTTCTCCTCCGGAGTACAGCTAAAAATGAGACAAGGTATAATCGAAAATAAAACAATTCTCTTCATAGGAAGTAGTGATTAGTGACATCAATATATTTAGAATATGATTCTTTTGCAAGTAATTCTTCTAAAAAACTAAGTTTTGGGTTACTTACAATTTTGATAAAACGCTATCTCAGCCCGAAAAAACAACCCTCAAACCATGAATAATAGCAGGGGACAATAAATTAGCTTTAAAACCAATTTGCATTACATTTGTTATACTTAACACCATGGAAAAAATACAAGGAAAAGTAATTTATATTACAGGAGGCACTAAAGGAATTGGGCTCGGTATTGCAATATCCGCTATCCAAAATGGAATGAAAGTGGCCATTTCAGGCAGACATATTGATAATAAAACTGAATCTCTTTTCCCGGCCGACAGCTGGCTGACCATCCAATCTGATGTAAAAAACGAAAACGATGAGCTTTTGGCAATTAAATCCATATTGGATAAATGGGGCAGGCTGGATGTATTGGTAGCTAACGCTGGAGTCGGACATTTTGCTCCTATCGATTTGCTCACATCTGATCAGTGGCATGATACCATAAATACTAACCTAACCGGTGTGTTTAATAGCGTAAAAGCATCTATACCCGCATTGAAAGTTTCGAAAGGGTATATCATCACCATGGCCAGTTTGGCGGGCACCAATTTCTTTGCCAATGGAGGAGCCTATAATGCCAGTAAATTTGGATTGGTTGGATTTTCTCAAGCCATAATGTTGGATCTGAGGCCATATCGAATAAAAGTAACAACCATCATGCCGGGTTCAGTGGCAACTTATTTTAATAATCACCTGCCAGACGAAAAAGATAATTGGAAGATACAACCGGAAGATATAGGCCAACTGGTAATCGACCTTTTAAAAATGAACCCCAGAACATTACCCAGTAAAATTGAAGTACGGCCCAGCCAGACTAGTTAATTAGGCATTGTAGTATGGATTACTGTTTCGTGACTGCCGCCATTGCATTTATTTTCACAATTACTATAACACCTTTTCAGCTGCAAACATTTTGAGTATCGTTTGGCATACTTCAATAAATGAAATTAAATGGCTTTCTTCTATAAACACAGTATCCTTGTAAATCAAAAGTTGGTGACCATTACCTTCTACTGTCCAACCATGTTCAAAGTTAAAAAACAAAAGCAATTCCTGGCTTAGGAAATGATAACCCATGTTACGCATCGGTGAAATCAATTTATAATTACTGTAAAAATCTGTGTACAGATTATTTTTATGATCCCTGAACCAGCTAATGAATTTATATACGAAATGATCAAAGTTATACCTTGGTTTCAATAAAAATACAGGCCAATTAATTTCAAGATTCATATAGTAATAGACCGTTGTGTTGGCTTGTGAACGAGAATAAATATCAAATAATAATTCTCTTGTGGAGGCCGAAGTTTTGGATATGCCTTCTACTTCAGCGGAGGCATTTTCATATAATAATTGAAACGGGCCTATACCCAACGCTGTCTGTGCATCGCCTTTAAATAATGTATGCCATTTTTGACTTTCTGCGATGGACTCATACATTTTATATCTGTTCATTTCTTCTTCAATGCGGGTATAGAATCCATGCCCGCAAGTGATTTTTGACCTGAGATCAAATTATACAAAGTAGACGCGGCTTGGTAAAACGGTTCCACCATTTCTTCGTTCATTCTTTTGGTTGCTTTGTAAATAATAATTTGATTTCCTATTGATTCAACACACCATCCTTTTTCATAGGATAGAAAACCCAATACATCCGGGGACATAAATTTTTCAAAGACCGGTGGGTTTTGTGCTTTCACTAAATAATTTTTGTTAAAAGAAGGAAAGGCCTCAAAATCGATGTCCTGCATTCCAAACCACTTTCCTATATCATCTAAAAAATTCTGAGGTTTAATAAAAAACAATGGATAGTCTTTCGGACAAAAGACCGAATATACATGTTGGATAATGATTGAAGTAGACTTACCTGTAGATACCGTATAAGAATATTCAAACAAATACGTTTGATCTTTCAGACCAGTATCGCATTTTAAAATGTGTTTTATTTTTTTGCTATTTCCAATCTTAAATAACTTAAACCTTTTATGCAACGCCAGCAATGATTTTTTATCATCGTTTTCGGTGTAATTCAGTTTAAGTTTATCCGCAATTTTTTGATAGCCGGGTGCACGATTAGAGAGCCATGACCACATAATTTATTAAATTTAGATTAATCCAATAGCAAGTGCTATGCCTATCAAAATTACACCAATAGCTGTAATTATTTTAATCCACTTTATATTAATCTTTTTTAAATACCGGTTTCCCAGCCATGCTCCCCCAAAAGCAGCCAGTATTGCAAACAAAATTAATCCTGTATTCGAACTTATTTTTCCTGTCAAAATCTGGGGCATATACACCAGGATACGTGAAATATCCACCAGGCAAGCAATTGCAATACCAGTGGCAATAAATACTTCTTTGGAAAGCTCATACCGCAATAGGAAAGCACTTCTCAGAGCTCCCTGATGACCAGATAAACCTCCAAAAAAACCAGATAAAAAGCCACCCACGGTCATCGATTTTAATGACCATCTTTTGGATCCAAATTCTATAAATTCCATTATACCAAATACAATAATCAGCATCCCGATCAGCATTTTCATTGGATGTACCATCCTGATTGATCCGAACACATTCAATGCATAATCAGAAGTAACTTCATTTAAAAAATTCAATATCAAAGCGCCGGTTATAGACCCCACTATTGCAGGAATGCCAAATCGCAACAAGATCACTGGATTTAAATTTTTCCTGGTCAATGCATATTTAAAAATATTATTTGCAAAATGCACCGTCGCCGTCATTAAAACGGCCTGATCTATTGGAAACCATAAGGCAAACACAGGTAATAATAAAGTGCCAAGTCCAAAGCCCGAATAAAAACTAAGGCAGGATGCTCCAAAACTCACCAAAACCAATATTAGTATTTGCATTATAACCTTTTCTACTAATTATTTATAGCTACTCATTATTTTGATGTATTTCGAGGGCTTTGTTTAGGCTTTATGATGAAACGCAAAGCCTGATCGTATGAGACATAATTAAATACCCAATTTAAAAAAACGAATAATTTATTCCTTACCCCCAACAACTGAAACAGATGAACAAACAACCACAGTATCCATGCAAAAAAACCAGAAAATGAAAATAATTTAAAATCTGCAACAGCTTTATTTCTTCCAATAGTGGCCAATGTGCCAAGATCATTATATGTAAAAGGCCGCCATCTAAATTCTTTATGATGCATCCTATTGAGATTATATGCCAGATTTTTTGCTTGCTGTATTGCTACCTGGGCTACCTGAGGATGCCCGTTTGGATATTCCGCTAGCTCCATCGCAGCAATATCTCCAATGACAAATATATTCTGGCTATCCAACATCCTGTTGTACCTATCCACTTTTATACGATTGGATTTAGTAATTGAGGTTGCAGGCAAACCCGGGAGTACAGCCCCGGTGAGGCCGGCTGTCCAGATTATATTTTTACTCATAATTTTAGACCCATCCTGAAGATATACAAAATCATTATCGACATTGGATACTCGGTTGTTTTTCATTACCACTACCCCCATTTTATGTAAATATTTTTCTGCCGCTAGAGATGCTTTTTTTGACATCGAGGCCAGGAGGTTTGCATTTGCTTCTATAAGATAGATGTCTACCTCTTTTGGATTAAGCTCATTATACTCCTTTGGCAATATGTATTTTTTCATTTCGGCTAATGAACCAGCTAGCTCTACACCTGATGGTCCACCACCAATAATAACTATGTCTACATACCCCTGGCGTTTTTCGACATCAGCCTCTTCCAGTGCAGACTCATAGTGATCCAAAATAGTATTCCTTACCAATAATGCTTCAGATAATGATTTTAGAGTGAGCGCAATCTTTTCAATATTATGATTACCAAAAAAATTAGTTTTGGCCCCGGTGGCAAGTATTAAATAATCGTAAACCAGACTCCCGATATCAGTAATGATCAAATTTAAAGCAGGATCTACCGATAATACCTCTGCTATCCGGATATATACATTAGAATCCGACCTCAGTACTCTTCTCAATGGGAATGAAATTGAGCTCGGCTCCAACCCTGCCATAGCAACCTGGTAAAATAATGGTTGAAACTGATGATAATTGTTTTTATCAATTAAGACTACCTGGAATAAATGTTTGGCCATTAATTTTCTTGCAAGACTAAGGCCTGCAAATCCTGCTCCTACTATTACTATACGGGGAAGCTGACTGGTAGGTATATTCACTGCTGAGTAAAGTTATTATGATTTAAAATATGACAAAAGGAAACATTTACATTAACGGGCCCGGGCATTCTATCTAATTTTTTTTTACACCATAGAATATTTTGGTCGTGCTATGGCTCGGATAAGTGAAACTTTGGTAATTGCAAAATGATTGGATTTATAAACCATTTCTAAAAAAAGAAATAGAATCCATACCAGCTCATTGCCCAATATCTTTTTCATACAAATAAAGATAATACAAAGCTTAAATTATATATACTAATTTCCTATTTTTGTGTCTCAACCTTGTAGATGAAGATAAAGGACTTTTTATATAGATTACACAAGCCTGAATCTGCTTCAAAAGAAGAAACCACGGAAATGCATAACACTGTTGCAGAAACTCCTTTTTTGGCAGAACTTGATATAAATCATATTCACGAGGATAAATCTTACAAGGATCTCAGTTTACAATTACATATAAGTGCCCAAAAAGAGTACGTGTCTGATTTGAATAATGAAGATGTGCTCTACCCCACGCATGACGACTCAGGTTTTCAACCCGAACTACCTATTGCTGATTCAACCCCGAGGTCAAAATCAGGTTCCAATTCTTCGGATCCTGGTACTTCAATACCAAGTTTATCTATTGCTGAGCAGTCCCCTCCTCAGATTAAAGAAGATGAAAAAGTGATCTATTTTGTTGAGGAATCAGATTTTATAAAGTATTTGAATACTCTACCGCCTTGTACCATACCTTCGAATCAAGATGAAGTTGAATTACCGAATATCGAATTTGCAGAAAGTAAAGTTGGCAGCAAACCAGATATTCATCATGAAACTGATGAACTAATAAAATCGAGTTTGGATCTAAACCAGGGTATAAGCTCCGAAAGCCTGGCAAATTTATGGGTAAAACAAGGTAGACCAGATCTTGCAATTCAGATGTTTGAAAAATTGGCTATAGAATATCCTGAAAAAAGTGCTACTTTTGCAGTCAAAATTGAAAAATTAAAGACTGAAAATTCGTTATGATTACTTTATTAATAGTGTTAATTGGAATAGTAAGTGCCCTGCTTATCCTGGCTGTGTTGATACAAAATCCAAAAGGCGGTGGTATAGATTCTACTTTTGGAGGCCAGGGTGCCAATCAACTTTTCGGCGTAGCAAGGTCTACTGACTTTATAGAAAAACTTACCTGGGGCTTGATCGCAGCCTTATTTATATTATGCATCATTACTGCCATGTTTGTAACTGGCGGAAGCGAAACCGCAGCTCCATTAACTCCTCAATAAATACCCAAACTGTCAATTTTACCAGACAGTTTTTGCATTTTATGACAGATAATGTATCCATCAACTCATTAATTATTAGTTATTTACATTCAAATCTGAAAAAATGTCAGCTCAATCTGAATTGGCATTATTAATGATAGAAGCTAGCAAAATTCAATTTATTTAACATTTTAATATAAACATTTTTAATATCATGAAACCTATCAATGACAGAGTAATCGTGAAGCCGGCCCCTGCCGAAGAAAAAACTAAAGGTGGAATCATCATCCCTGATACTGTAAAAGAAAAACCTCAGCGCGGTGAGGTAGTGGCCGTAGGCCCTGGTAAAGATGGAAATCTAATGACCGTAACTGTGGGAGATATTGTCCTATACGGAAAATATGCTGGTCAGGAGTTGCATCACGAAGGTCAGGACTATCTGATCATGCGTGAAGATGATATCCTGGTAGTACTATAATATTGTTTTAAATTATTTTTTATTTAATTAGTAAAAATCATAAAAATGGCTAAGCAAATAAGTTTTAATGCAGAAGCACGCGAAAGATTAAAAGCGGGCATCGACGCAATGGCAAATGCTGTAAAAGTAACCCTCGGACCTAAAGGTCGCAATGTGGTAATTCAAAAGAGTTTCGGTGCGCCTATCATCACTAAAGATGGTGTCACTGTTGCAAAAGAAATAGAACTGGAAGATGCTGTTATGAATATGGGAGCACAAATGGTAAAAGAAGTGGCTTCTAAAACAGCTGATCAGGCTGGTGATGGAACTACTACTGCAACAGTATTGGCCCAGGCAATGGTGACCGCCGGTATGAAATACGTAGCTGCAGGAGCTAATCCAATGGACCTCAAAAGAGGTATTGACAAAGCGGTAAGACAAGTTGTGTCTGAATTAAAAAATCAAACTGAAACCATCGGTGACGATTTTAATAAAATCAAACAGGTAGCCTCCATTTCAGCAAATAATGATGAAGAAATAGGAAACCTGATAGCTGACGCAATGAAAAGAGTATCAAAAGATGGTGTAATTACCGTTGAAGAAGCAAAAGGTACCGATACCTATGTACAAGAAGTATTGGGCATGCAGTTTGACAGAGGGTATCTTTCTCCATACTTTGTTACCAACACCGAAGACATGACCGCTGAGTATGAAAATCCATTCATACTGATTCATGACAAGAAAATTTCTAATATGCAGGAAATTGTTCCTTTATTAGAGAAGGTAATCAGCACAGGAAGACCAATATTATTAATAGCAGAAGATATGGAAAGCCAGGCTCTTGGAGTATTGGTAGTAAACAGACTTCGCGCAAATCTGAAAGTAGTAGCAGTTAAAGCCCCTGGCTTTGGCGACAGAAGAAAAGCAATGTTGGAAGATATTGCCATTCTAACGGGAGGTACTGTGATTTCAGAAGAAAAAGGATATAAAATAGAAAATGTAGAAATCGACCTGCTCGGCCAGGCTGAAAAAATCACAGTAGATAAAGACAACACTACAATTGTAAATGGCCGCGGTGACAATGCCATGATTCAGGCAAGAATCAATCAGATCAAACAGCAAATTGAATCTACAACCTCCGATTACGATAAAGAAAAACTTCAGGAGAGATTGGCAAAATTGTCAGGAGGGGTAGCGGTATTGTATGTTGGCGCACCTACAGAAGTTGAAATGAAAGAAAAGAAGGACAGAGTAGATGATGCATTGCATGCAACAAGAGCTGCCATAGAAGAAGGTATCGTAGCCGGTGGTGGTGTTGCTTTAGTAAGATCTATCCCTTCCTTGGATAAATTCAAAGGCGACAATGAAGACGAAACTATAGGTATCCAAATAGTAAAGAAAGCGCTCGAAGCCCCTCTACGTATCATTGCTGAAAACGCTGGTGTAGAAGGTAGTGTAGTATTTCAGAAAGTACTTTCAAGCAAAGGGGCTACCGGATACAATGCACGTACGGACGCTTACGAAGATTTAAAGAAAGCTGGGGTAATCGATCCAACTAAAGTAACCCGTATTGCTATCGAAAATGCTGCTTCCATTGCTGGTATGATACTGACCACAGAGTGTGTGGTAAATGACAAACCAAAAGAAAAAGAAGCCGGACATGCTCATCCACATGGTGGAGGTGGCATGGATGGTATGATGTAATATCCATACAAAATCTATCTTATTTAATTAAGGCAAGGCAACCTCAACAGGTTGCCTTTTTTTATCCATACAAGCACATTACTTGCCGGTTTCTTTCCATAACCAAATACCCACCACAATAAATAATATATTTTTAATAATGTATTGTCCTACCAATGTCAGCACAAAGGGCATATTACTAAATGAATATTCCGGCAATAAAAATAATGGAGTAAATGTACCCAGCATGTGAAGCAGATATAAAATCAAAATTATTCTATTTACCAGGCTGAGGATAAAGGCCAGGCCAATCCCAACCTCCCATATAGCTAAAAGTCGTACACCTGTGGAAGCTGAAATAGTGTGTAAACTAAGGGAATTAAGAGTCTCACCTGCCAGTTGCTCAGCAGGACTTAAGCCCGGAAAAAATTTTAGTGTCCCAAACCAAATGTAAATAAGACCCAGACTTACGCAAAATAATTGCCGTAGAGTAATAGATCGGGTTTTCATTGCAGCTTCCATCATAATAATCAGATTTTGGAAGCAAATAAATAAAATCTAATATCATTGACCACTGACTAAAATCAGTGTGTTATTTCAGACTCTCACCGAGGTCTTTTAACGGCTGAAAACCTATAGGGGTTTTCGAAGGCATGTGATCATCGAAATCTTCCCATTCTGTGATGCTTTTAATAAAAGTTTCCAAATGCCGGGTAATGTAGCTTTCTTTTACTTCCTCTGGTCTCAATATCTCAATGGTGATGGGAGCTTTTGGTTCGCCGTATCCTTCTATAGTAGGATTTACGACCATCACCATTATTTTACCATTAAACAATTGCTGATAAATTAATGCACCATTTGATTTGATCATAGTACGTTTCACATCTGTATCTTCCATACTTTCACTGATGCCGCTGCTGCTCCTGCCCAGATCCAGGACTAATGATTCCAGATTATCGATTTTATCCTGTGTTTTGACCTCCGCTTTTATACCAGATTGAAAAATGAACTCATTTAATACTTTTTCAATGATGGGTTTCATTTCTGACTTCCATTTTTGCCTGTAGGTATCTGTATTTTGTAAAACATTTTTATAGGCTTCAACCTTGGCCATCAGGGAGCCAAATTCAATTTTTTTCAAAGACATTTCATTCATATTTCAGCTTGTCATTAATCATTCATTTTTTCATAATAATCACCTCACTTACTTACTTCTGCAGCTACTAAAGTATCTAATATCATGGTGGCAGTAGCTGGATTAGTCGCCAATGGGACATTATGAACATCACATACCCTCATCAGCATTTGCACATCCGGCTCATGTGGATGTGCATTTAATGGATCTCTAAAAAAAAGTACAGCATCCAGTTTTTCTTCAGCAACCATTGCAGCAATCTGGGCATCACCACCTTGAGGACCCGATAATAATTTTATTACAGGAATTCCTTCCCTTTCAATATAAGTACCTGTAGTCTTGGTAGCATATAAAGTAAAATGAGTCAATACCGCATGATGCTTAAATATAAATGAGGCCATGTCAAGCTTTTTACCATCATGAGCGATGAGTGCTATAGACCTGTTTTTAAACTGATTCATACTTCAAATATTTGCTCAATTATTCAATATTTGCTACTGCTCTATTTGCCGGTTTACAGTCTCTCTTGACCTGTCAACTCTTGGCAGGTGCCTTGCTGCCTGTCGGTTGAGTGGAGATAAATGGAACCTGATGCTTTTGGATCAAATTATTTAATTCCTTTACTTCCTCCTGAATTATTCTATTTACAGCCGCTTTTTGTGTCACCCATTCTTTGATGAGATCGTTGGCTCTCACTTTTTGACCTTGCGTAACGGGAGGCACTGCATCATCAACTACATCCATTACGTGTTTTAACTTACCATCCAATTGATTTTCAAAATTGATGACATCTTGAAAAGTTTTAGTTTTGGACTGTACCAGCAGGGCTTCCAGGCTGTCAATATTTTTATTTATAGCATTGATTTTGTCTTTGATTTCTTTATTCTCGAGGTCTCCACGTTTTGTAAATGCATTGGCTTGTTCTTTTACGTACCGCATTTTTTTCACCTGTTCATAAATATCATCAATAGAAGTCTTTAGTTGGGCTAAAATCGACTGTTGTTCATTAAATTCATCTGCAGTGGTAGTCTGCCTTGGATCATTTTTTATTTCAAATTCTTTAGTTTCTGATTCTTTTCCATACGTGACTTTTACTTTATATTTTCCCGGACTGACTTTATAACCCGAATTTCCCCCAATGACAAACAAGCCTTCCGGCAATACCTGAGACTCTGTACGGAAGTTCCATACCAATACGTTCATAGCTGTATCTTTCGATACACGCTTGGCGGGTAATTTTTCATTTGAAGCATATGATCTTACCAACTTACCATCTTTATCAGTAATTTCAATGCTTACGTGGTCTGCTGTATCAGTGGGTATAATTGAATAATATAAAATCATTCCTGAGGGCGGATTGGCTCCCAGTGCTGATGATGGTGGCAAACCTTCAATACTTCCTGCAGACCCATATCGGATACTGATCTCAGGTTGATACACTTTTAGCTTTTTGGTTACATCTTCGGGTTTATAATCTTGTAGTGGTTTTAAATCATCCAATATCCAAAATGCCCTTCCTGCTGTAGACATAATGATGTCATTTTGATGCACACGCATATCGGTTATAGGTACCACAGGCAGGTTGAGTTGAAATTTCTGCCAATTTTCACCTCCATTATAACTGATATAAAAACCCGTTTCTGTACCTGCATATAATAGATCTTTTCTTACAGGATCTTCGATCACTACCCGGACATGGGCCTCCTTATCGATACCTTTGTTTTTTTGCGTCCATGATTTACCATAATCTTTAGTAATATATACATACGGCTCAAAATCATTGAATTTATAGCGGGTAAATGCGACATATGCTGTACCCGGATCGTGCGGAGAAACATCGATTCTATTTACAAGACCTTCTTTCATATCTGCTGGTGTAACATTCAACCATGTTTTTCCACCATCTCTGGTCATTTGTACCAGACCATCATCGGTACCCACCCACAATACATTAGCTTCCAGAGGTGATTCGATAAGACATGCAATAGTATTGTAATTTTCTCCTCCCGCGGTCTCATTAGTGATGGGGCCACCACCCTTCCCTTGTTTTGAAATTTCATTTTTGGTAAGATCAGGTGAAATTTCGGTCCAGTTTATTCCTCTGTCTGATGATTTAAGCACCTTATTACCTCCATGAAAAATAACTTTTGGGTCAAATTTGGAAACAATGATTGGAGCATTCCAGTTAAATCTGTATTTCATTTCGCCGGGTTTGGATCCCAGCCCGAGATAAGGATATGCCATCACATCTTTCTGAGACTTGGTCTCCCAATCAAATTCCTCTATTATACCTTGATAGCAACCGGCGTAAATATACCGAGGGTTATTGGGGTCAAAGGCAGGCCAGGCACTTTCACATCCTGATATTACCAACCAATCTTTTCCACTTATTCCCGGACCTTCGGTACGGCTCATTACTGCAAGCGCGGTATTGTCTTGCTGTCCACCATACACCCAGTAAGGAAATCGATTATCCGCTATTACACGATAAAACTGTGCTGTAGGTTGATTTGCCTGAGTACTCCACGAAAGGCCTCCATTATAGCTGATATTTGCTCCACCATCATTGCTATTCGCCATAATCGAATTGTTATTAGGATTAATCCATAAATCATGATTGTCACCATGGGGAACCTGCACATTCTTGAAGGACTTTCCTCCATCTGTGGATTCCATATAAGGGGCATTTAAAACGATTACTCTGTCCTGATTTTGCGGGTCAGCATAAATATGCATATAATACCAGGCCCTTGCTCGCAATATCCGGTCACTATTAATCAATGCCCAAGTTGCCCCTCCGTCATCCGATCTATAGAGTCCTCCTTCATCAGATTCGATGATAGCATACACCCTTTGGGGATTTGCCATAGAAACAGATATTCCTATTTTTCCCATGATGGCTTTTGGTAGTCCCACAGTGAGTTTTTTCCATGTATCACCACCATCAGTGGATTTCCATATACTACTTCCTTTGCCACCACTGCGGACATACCAGGGTAATCGTTGATGATCCCAAAATGCAGCATACAACACCCTTGGGTTTTTCATATCCATGCTCAAATCGCTGGCCCCGCTATTCTCGTCTACGAATAATTTTTTATCCCAGGTTTTGCCACCATCGGAAGATCGATATATCCCTCTGTCCGAAGTAGCTTGATAAGGACTGCCCTGAGCCGCTACATATACTAAATCACTGTTTTGCGGATGTATTCTGACTCGTGAAATTTGCCTCACATTTTTCAATCCCAGGTGGGCCCACGAAAGCCCGGCATCCGTAGATTTATATACTCCATCACCATGGGAGGTCATTACACCTCTTATCGGAGATTCGCCCATACCTACATAAACTACATTCGGATCTGACCAGGAGACCTGAATAGCTCCTACCGATCCTGTATTAAAATAACCATCTGAAATATTTCGCCACGATTGGCCCCCATCCATTGTTTTCCAAACACCTCCCCCGGTGCTACCCATATAATAGGTATTTACTTCATCAGGCAAACCGCAAATGGCCGTAGATCGCCCCCCTCTGAATGGTCCGATATTGCGCCATTTAAGCGCTTTAAATTGTTTATCGTCAATAGTGATTTGTGGCTTGGTTGCATCCGCAGCCACAGTTGCTGCTGGTTTGATTTGATTCTTCTTTTGAGCCGACACGCTCAAAATGCTCAATAAAAGTAAAATAAGTGAAAATGATTTCATCTGGTAATGATTTGAAATACAATATAGGGAAATATTAAAACATAAGACAACAGATTCCCTATCGAATATATATTGATGGAAGGCAAAAAAAAATGGTATTACCTCATGCACAGATTTATCAAAAGCAAATTCCAATTAAAATATTGACCAGTAGTCAATATATTTTTTATTTTTTCAAGTCTCAAAATGTTAATCTTGAGTGAATGACTTGATAAGTTTGCAATTAAAATTTAACTTTGGGTCAAATATTAAAAACCAGTAATATATGGCAGTCGAAGTTTTAACTCAATTACTGAAAGGCGGAGAATTCATCGTAAAAGATTCTGATTTTAATCAAACCTTTATACCTGAGGAATTTGGAGAAGAATCATTAATGGTGGCTAAAACTGCCCGTGATTTTTTAGTCAATGATATCTGGGCCAATTCAGATAGAATAGAAAGACAGGAACCAGGTGTATCCATCGCATTGATGAAAAAAATGGGTGAGCTCGGATTTTTGGGAATTCATATGCCGGAAGAGTATGGCGGATCTGATCTGGATACAAATACAAACACATTAGCAACTGATATTTTAGGTCCGATGGGATCTTTTTCTACGACATATGCGGCCCATACGGGCATAGGCATGCTACCTATATTGTATTTTGGTACTGCAGAACAGAAGTCAAGGTATCTGCCGGGTTTGATCACTGGAGATACCATTGCGAGTTACTGCCTTACGGAGCCTGGATCAGGATCTGATGCCTTAGCAGCAAAGACCAAAGCTGATTTGAGTTCAGACGGAAACCATTTTATATTAAATGGGCAAAAAATGTGGATATCCAATGCTGGTTGGGCTCATTTATTTATCGTTTTTGCACAGGTCCACGGACCAGAATGGAAGGATAACAAAGGTGGTTTTTCATGCTTCCTGGTGGATGCTAAAACATCGGGCATCACACTGGGCGAGGAAGAAAAGAAAATGGGAATAAAAGGCTCCTCGACCAGACAGGTATTTTTTGAAAATGTGACTATTCCGAGGTCGGAATTGGTAAAGGGCATAAAATTGCTTTTAATGCTTTGAATATCGGTCGATATAAACTGGGAGTATTTTGTGTTGGCGGCTGTAAAACCTTAATAACACGAAGTGCGAAATACGCCAATGAAAGGATGCAATTTGGTAAGACTATTGGCCAATTTGGAGCTATTCAATACAAATTAGCTGAACAGTTTATTCGTACCTATGTAGCAGAAAGTACCGTATATCGTGTATCGAATCAAATGCAACAAAAAATAGATCAATTAATACAGGAAGGTACAGATCCTTCCCAGGCTAAATTGATTGCAGCTGAGGAATACGCTATAGAATGCTCCGTATTAAAGGTCAATGCTTCTGAAGCACTAGACTATGTGGTAGATGAAGCCATTCAAATTCATGGAGGTATCGGCTATTCTGAAGAAAACCCGGTAGCAAGAGCATATCGTGATGCAAGAATAAACAAAGTATATGAAGGCACCAATGAGATCAACAGGCTATTGATTTTTGATATGCTGATGAAAAGAGCCATGAAGGGTCATATAAATCTGACCGATGCAGCTTGGGCTGTACAAAAAGAATTGACAGCAATGCCATCAATGGACTCTGTCTCTGGTGAATGGGGCACTGAGGTGAATGCATTGAAAGATTTCAAGAAACTTGCCCTATTAGTGGCGGGTGCGGCTGTAAAGTATCAGATGGATGGCAAAATAAACCTCCAGGATGAGCAGGAGATCGTGACCAACTGTGCTGATATGCTCATCGATATATTAAATGCAGAGTCCCTGCTTCACAGAGTACAAAAGCAAGCGGTCCTAGGTTTAAAACCTGAACAAAAATCAGTGCAGGAATCTACAGTAAAAGTATTTTTTCACGACATCAATGCAAGATTAAATAAATATGCGATAGATGCATTGGCCAGTTTTGCAGAAGGCGATGTGCTAAAGACACTAGCCATGGGAGTAAAAAGATTTACCAAATACCCTCTGGTAAATGTAAAAAATCACAGAAGGAATATAGCCCAGCATATATTAGCTGCAAATGAATACCCAACCAATATTTTAAATAATTAAAAGAAAAATAAAACCATGAACAAAGAATTAGAATTACAAAACGACCGAATTGAAACTGCCGCTGATAATTGGTTTAATCAATGGGTGGAAGAAATGGTGGAAGATTTTGACCAGGTTGAATTAGATGAATTTATATTAATGGATTAAATTTTGAACTAAAATTAATCTACCGCCTCCAATTGATTTCTCATTACCTGTAAAACATATCTTTTCCATTCAGGTTTGCTGATTTTTAATAATGTAGACCTGTGTTTTCCGGAAGCATTCGTTACTTTGAGATAACCCACTATAGTAGCCCAGGCTGTGATAAAAAGCAGCTCTGGTTTGTTTCTATTCTGTACACTACCATCTTGCCTGCCCCTGTCAATTTCTTTTATAGCCAATGTAATGGGTATATTTTGAATGTCCTGGATCTTCTGGTAATAAATGCTCTCCTTCATGGCCTGGGTCATCTTCGCCATATCCATTCCTGATGAAGAGGAGCGGTTTATTGACATATAATCAAGCAAACATTCTATGTATAAAGGATAATCCTCTGCAAAATCAATATAAGTCTCCAATAAACCTACAACCCCCAGGGCCCCTTTATCATTTTTATGATCATTGAGGCAATTGTACATAAGATCATTGAGTTTTTGCATTCCCCTATAGGTTATAGCCATGTACAGATTTTCTTTACTTTGAAAATAAAAATAAATTGACCCTTTACTCATCCCTGCCTGCCTGGCTACATCATCCATCTTGGTATTATCAAAACCAACGGATTCAAAGATTTTCTCTGCGGCATTTAATATCAATACCTCCTTCAACTCACGTTTTCCCATATTTTTTTATCAAAATTAAAAAATTAGTCAGAGCTTTCAAAAAATATTGAATTAAAGTCAAAAATTAGATATCTATGCAGCTACTGATATTCAGCACCTTAGCTCTTACTTAATGATATTCAAATGTAAGTTTAAATAAAAATCTTTGATCTATTCGTCAGTATATTTGTTCTAATATTATTATGGCAATTAGAATCACTAATGAATGTATAAACTGTGGTGCCTGTGAGCCGGAATGTCCCAATAATGCAATCTATGAAGGAGGAATTGAATGGGCCATTAGCGATGGCAATACAGTAAAAGGAATATATATTTTAGAAGATGGCACTGAAGTAGACGCAGCTCAAAAAAACAAACCGGTGGAGCCTGATTATTACTATATAGTTCCCGATAAATGTACAGAATGCAAAGGATTTCATGAGGAACCTCAATGTGCAGCAGTCTGTCCGGTAGACTGTTGTATTCTAGACGAAGACAGAGTAGAAACAGAAGAGGAGCTACTAGCTAAAAAAGCAAGATTGCATCTCTAAGAAAGAGAAAACATCAATCTACTTCCGCATGATCCAAGCCCATGCTATTCACACCTTGCTTACAATATATGTCTTTCAATATCTCTTCAGAATGCTGAATTGAAGACCCAATTCCTTCTGCAAATTTTTACCATTGCATTGATTGCGGCAGAGTCCAACCAATCCGTTTTAGGCTTCCATATGAAAGTCTGACTACCTTATGAAAAACTAACTTATTAAGCCAGTTTCTATTTCACCAAAGAAAACTGCTTATTAGTCTCTTCCATCATTCTTCTGAGATTAATTAAAGCATACCTCATTCTACCCAGAGCGGTATTGATGCTCACCCTGGTTAACATAGATATTTCTTTGAAGCTCATATCAGCATAATGCCTGAGAATTACTACTTCGCGCTGTTCATCGGGTAACTGATCTACTAAGGATTTTATATGATTGGTTCCTTGTTCTTTTATCATGTATTGTTCCATATTATCATCGTGAGATGGTATGATGCTGAAAACATCAAATGCCTCTCCGGTAGATACATGAGCATTTCGCTTTGATCTGCGGAACTGGTCAACACACATATTATAAGCTATACGCATAGCCCACTGCAAAAATTTTCCTTCATGATTGTAGTTTCCCTTTCGCAATGTGTCGATAATTTTGATAAATACTTCCTGGAATATATCTTCAGCCGCTTCAGAATCGCGGGTAAACAGATATATCGAAGTATAAATCTTTGTCTTGTGACGATTCAATAATGTTTCAAATGAACGATCATCGCCATTGAGGTAGTTTTGAATAAGTTCCTGATCGGAATAAGCCATAACTTGCATAACTATATGTTTTATCGGTTCGTAAATAAAATATAGTGTAGAAGTTATGAGTCTATAGGCGAATGCTATTTATGATTGTGAATTAATAAGCCAAATATACACCAAAACTCTAATTTTGTACTATCCCTTCTAAATATTTTATAACAATCGATCAGTTTTAACAATATTTAACTCGAATCCAAACTCAGGATTTTTTAACAGCATTTGTGAACTGTAGTATTTGGGGCTATTTATCTAAACTACTGTAAAGCGAAGATTGGATTTATCACTTTGCTTATCTTTGGCAGTTTAATTATATAAAAGTCCTCAACTATTTTGACAACAAAGCCAGTATCCCAGATTGACAAGGAAGACACCCGAAAGTCAATTTATATTAAAGGTGCCCGATCCAATAATCTACAGAACATAGATGTATGGATTCCAAAGAAAAAAATAATTGTTGTCACAGGGGTATCCGGATCTGGAAAGTCGTCACTAATAATGGATACCCTCTATGCAGAGGGCCAAAGAAGATATGTAGAATCGCTTTCATCTTATGCCAGGCAATTCCTTATGCGGATGAAAAAACCTGATGTAGACTATATAAAAGGCATCTGCCCTGCTATTGCAATAGAACAAAAAGTGAGTACAAGCAATGCCAGGTCCACGGTAGGTTCAATGAC
>JBGAVW010000046.1:0-41807 GCA_044227925.1 Saprospiraceae bacterium
TTTGAGTGGATAGGTAAAGGAACTAAAATAGGAAACGCATTTACTAGTCTTGGAGAAGGTCGAATAGGATTAATTATAGCTGATTCCAAAGGCTGTACAGACACAAGTTATGCTAATGTTCAGGCATTAAAATCGGTGACGGCTGAAATTGCTATAGATAGTGTACAATGTTTTAATGCATCGGATGGGAGAATCACAATTAGAAATAGAAAGTTTTCAGATGGTACAGCCCTCTCATTGGACAGTGTCCTCATTACCAATGTGTCCAACGGTTCAATAACCAAATATACAGCTGCAGTGGCGAGACATGATCAAATAAAAAGTGGATTGTATTATATAAATGTAAAAGATCAGTCAGGATGTAATTTTTTAGATACGGTGGATATATATCAACCTGAATTGTTAGATACAGCAAAAATTGAGGTGAAGCCTGAAAGTTGCCGACCGGGAAATGATGGTTCCATATCTATTCAAATGAAAGGTGGTACCGGCCCCTATATCTATACCTGGGGCGATGTTAATCAAAATACCAATACTCGAACAGGATTAAAGGAGGGGAGTTACTCAGTAAATGTAAAAGATCAAAATGGATGTGTGGCCAGTTTTACAAATAATTTACTTTCTTTTAATTTTACTAAAACTACGATTCCAGTTACAATCGACACTGTTCCAATAAAATGCTTTGACCAGGCTACTACCCTTACAGCAAAGCCAGCCCCCGGATTTAATATTGAAAGTTATCGATGGAGCAACGGGGATACCACTGTAACAGCAAAAAATATCAAAGCAAACGTACCTGTAATTATTGAGGTTACTGATAATAATGGCTGTAAGGGGTTTGATACTGTGCAATTAAGCCAGCCCGGCGAATTAAAAGTGCAAGGCATTACCAATATTCCTAATCTATGTCCGGGACTATCTCAGGGAGTACTGCGAGTGGATTCCATATCAGGAGGTACAGGTCCATACACCTTTTCTATAAATAATGGACCAACTCAAAATTTTGGCCAATTTTCAAGATTAGCTTCTGGAAAATATACCGTCACCATTGTGGATGCAAATCAATGTCCGGCATTAGTAGTAAATGCTGATCTCATAGAACCACCAAAAATTGTTGCATTATTTGATACCCTTGCTTTCAGAGGTGTCAAATGCGCCGGCACAGGTGATTGCAGTGGGGAAGCCAGACTATTATTATCAGGTGGTACTGATCCTAATAGGAATTTTCAAGTAAGATGGCAGTCAGGTGAGATAATTCAGGATTCAGTAGCCGCTATAGCCAATAAACTATGTGCCGGCAATCAGGAGGTCACCGTATTTGATGGAAATGGATGTAGTACAAAACTTAATTTTTCCATCTCATCGCCTGATGCTATTACACGTGATCCATTGCGTACGATTTCAAAAGATATACTCTGCAATGGACAAAACAATGGGTCAATAACCTATATTCCTACCGGAGGCACTTCTCCTTATAAACTAGCATGGAATGATGGCGATACCAACAGCATACGGGCTGGGTTGACTGTTGGTAAATACACCGTGTCAGTTACTGACTTAAATAACTGCAGGTTTGTAGATTCGATTATATTACTCCAGCCGGATGCATTACAGGTAACATTAGATACCTTAAAGCTCAGGGCTATAACCTGTCCCAACAGCAACGATGGTCAGATTGGGGTTAAAGTAAGCGGAGGGAATAATGGGGATATTAAATATAGTTGGACCCCTTCCTTACCCGACAGTAATTTTATACGAAATATTCCACCAGGAGTGTATTCAGTAATAGTATCAGATGAAAAAGGATGTACTGATACCTTAAGTAATATTAGTATGAATGCTCCACCGAAGATAGAACTGGGTATCATGCCGGTATTTACGCCTAAGTGTGCCGGTGATACAGCATCTGTATTTATCAGTTCTGTTAGTGGGGGGAATGGAGCAAGTTATTCGTTTGCAATAAATAATGGAAATAGTATACCCTCTGCCAGTAAGGCATTTTTGCGCGCAGGTACTTATCAATTTTCAGTATTTGACAGAAAAGGATGTTCATTGGATACTACGATTACAGTAGTGGATCCCAGCAAATTCAATATTGATCTGGGTGCGGACAAGAAGATCAGACTCGGAGACACCTTGCGCATTTCTACCATAAGCAATAGCCCTATCTCTAAAGTAGATTGGTCAGAGGGAGTTATATGCCTCTCGACAGACTGTTCAATAGTTAAAATTGGGCCTATAAAAAACACTAGCCTGAAAGCAAATGCCATTGACCAGAATGGATGTAAAGCCACAGATGATCTCAATATTACCGTGGATACCAAGAGATCTGTATTCATACCCAATGCGTTCAAACCAGATCAAATAGGAGTGAATCAGGATTTTAGGGTTTATACCGGACCTGGTGTGATCAGTATCAATTATGCAAGAGTGTACAACAGATGGGGAGATGTAATGACCGAGGTAAGAAATTTGGCACCAGATGCCGGAGGTGCGATTATCTGGGATGGAAGATATCGAGGCAGGCCAGCCCCAAGTGGAGTATATATTTATATTATCGAAATAGAGTTTACTGACGGAGAAAAACTGGTATATAGGGGAGATCTGACTTTAATCAGGTAGTGAATTGTTTCTGAAGTTCTCTGTTTAAATGAATAGAAATTCAATGATCTCACGCCATTTGGTGAAGTCATCATTCAGAATTGTATACGAAATGCATTAACTTAATTGCTCACACCGGACGGACATAACATGAAACTTGTTACAGCCCAATTTTGCCAAAGATGAATGCTATTGGTGTATCCAGGTCATAGACTTACTCTTTCCACTTCTCTGAAATTATCTTCCATATGCATCAGTGGTAATTCTACAAAAAATTCTGTGCCTTTATTTTCGGAAGTATGAAAATAGATATGGCCATTGCAAGAATCAATAATGTCTCTCACAATGGCAAGCCCGAGGCCGGTACCGGAATTTTTGGTTGTAAAATTCGGGTAAAAGACTTTGTCTTTCATAGAATCGGGAATACCGCAACCATTGTCGGTAACTTTTATAATGGCTCTTTTGTGATGTTTATATAAAATGATTTCTATCCTGCCTCTTCTTCCAAGTGGTATAGCCTGTATTGCATTTTTAATCAAATTAGTAAGTACACGGATGATGTGATTCTTATCTGCAAAAACATAAATCTCATCTATAGGCACGCGAAGATGAATATCCATGTCTTCCCGTTTTCTAAAGAGATCGTGGGTGGAGGTGACTACTTCATTCAATGCTATTTTTTCATTTTCAGGTGCAGGTAGTTTTGCAAAATTGGAGAATTCCGAAGCTATCTTGGACAAGTTTTCTATTTGTTCTATCAAGGTTTGAGTTACCCTTCTTACCAAAGCTGGTATTTCATCATGGTCGGTACGCGATATAGAATTTTGCAGATGTTGAGTGATCAACTTCATTGGAGTGAGTGGATTTTTTATTTCATGCGCCACTTGTTTTGCCATTTCCCGCCAGGCTGTTTCTCTTTCGGTAAGGGCGAGCATACGGGTTGATCGGTCCAGTTCCTGTATCATTTCGTTATAGTTCCTGATCAATCCACCCAATTCATCCTGGCGGTTCCATTCCAATTTTTGATTGGATCCCCCCACCTGGATTTGTTTGAGTTTCGTACTTAAAATGGTTAGAGGCTTAGCAATAGAATTGGCAACCAGCATAGAAAGCAACACAATTCCAATGAGTAGGAATACATACACATTTAAAAGAGCCCCCAGGAAGTCATTTAATTTTCTTTTGGTTTGAAGTGATAATTGTTCATTATTTGGTTTAACAAAGTAGTTTTCATTGTTGTGTATTATGGATTTGATTTTAACTTCCCCGTTACCTTTTTTAATCGAATTCCAGTCATCAAAATCCATTCTTTCAATCTTTTCAGGTAATAGTAATCCTTCTTGATTGTATACCAAAAATGAGCCATTGGTGTTCTTTAATAAATTAATATCGGGCAATTCATTTAAGGATACATTTTCTATGGGATTGTGCCAGATATCAGTATTTTTCTTTACATAAAACACAATTACGGCGGCTATAAGCATAAATGAACAAATGCTCATAAGTAACATCGAGGTCTGTATTCTGTACCGGAGTGTTTGATTAGATGGAAATATTTTGAATATAGAAAAAGTAAACCATTTTAATTTGCTATTGAGAAAATGCAATACAAGCAATATTATATTCAGTAAAATGAAAATGTACGAGAAGAAAGAACAAACTTTGAAAAGAGGATTTGTTTTTTTTGCCAGGTACAGACTTGAGGATGCGTCTATTTCGCTATATGCTTTGTGCTTACCTGCGATTACATTCAGGTCTGGTATGGTCACTATCTCATATAAAGCGAGGTATGATGACCCGGATACAACAGCAGCTAGTTTTTTTCTCAAACCATATTCTTTTTGTGAAGGGGAACCGGCTGGATTAATAATTAATTCTTCTTTTAATTGATTTATGATTTCATTTCGTTGAAGTATATCTTTTTCTATATGAAATTGATACAGTATAGAAGCAATCAATACAGCCCCTGTAATGGTCCAAATTAAATACCACGAAGCCTTTGGCTTGAGATAATCTGTGGAAATATCAAGTAATGTGAGATATCCTGCTATGCCTAATATTAAGATTAATGGAAAATTAATGGGTAAAACAAAAAGAATAAGGATAATGAATAAAAGTGCGATTCCATTGGAAGCAAGTCTGGATTTTGCTTCTAATCCCAGGTGCCGTATTATTCGCAGCAAGTGTAAATCTAAAATAAACAAGGAAATGGCCAATGTCAATATTCCAACTAATGCAATCAGGCTCTTGAGGTCCAGGTAGAATACATATTCAAAATCAAATGAAATACCGGAGCCCAATACCAATTGCCGGAAGATTTGTATCATAATTACCGAGGATACATACACCAAAAAATAATTTAATATGGCAATAAGATGGTTTTGAGTATTATTGCTTTTAAAATACCTCGGCCGTACATGTAGTCTAACGAACCAAACCAACATGCTTATAATTAAAATATTAATTAAAAGGTCAAGTAAGGTTGGACTGAGCTGGGATGGTTTGATCTCACCATTGAAAAAATTGGAATCAGGGAAAAAAACATTTTTTGTTATAAAAAGAGAAACTATTCTTACCAGGAAAATTCCAAAAGTAAAAGTCAATAATCCGGATATTATTTTTTGATTATTTATTAATCCAACGGCCAAATCCTTTATGCAAAGCATAGAAGAAAATAAACCGAGAATATACCACATCAGATACAACCAGCGTGTCAGGCCTCCTGGTGAGTACGAAGTTTGAATAAATGCAACCTGCTTTTGGTCAGGGGAAAGAAGTTTCTTTTTTTCCAGGCCTGCTGTTTCTTTTTGCACATTCAGAATGGGGATGCTATAAACATGTCGCAGATTATTTTTCCGAACGCTATGACAATACAGAAGGGTGTTGTTTTTTTCATTGAATCCTTCCCGGTGAGATTGAATCAATGTTTCGTCGTTTTGATTCCAATAAATCAAGTTTTGATTGGAATAGACAAAATAACTAATGTTTTTTTCCTTTAATCTTCGGCCGGTGTTTTCATGATTTATAGCTGCCCCTATCAACGCTAAACAATAGGCATCAAGCTTATTGAGGGTGGCCTGAATATGAGTAAGATGGCTGGATTTATTTTCGTTTGTTTTTTGGATAAAGTTGGTAGTCAGGATTACCCCCCAGCATAAAAGAGCAACGAATAAATATTTGAATCTAAAAAACATAAAAATATGGATCACAATATATTAAGATTAATTTAAATATGTTAACTATTGATGATCTGAATAATACATTTATTTTTGCCATATATTCTTTTAATAAATGTGTTTTGGGTCTTCAAGTGTTTATATGCGGTTATATTTGCAGTGCAGGTCGTTCTATCGCTCACTAATAGGAGAGGAAAGTCCGGACAACGCAGAGCAACATACCACGTAATACGTGGGCTGTAATAGCAGTATTATAGACAGAGAGGGTCACAGAAAATAACCGTCTTGTCAATGACTGGATAATCAACAGGAATAAACTTCAATACTATCCTGTTTTATCCCGTCATTGACGAGATAAGGGTGAAAATGTGTGGTAAGAGCACACGGTGATGATCAGTAATTTTCATCATGGATAAACCTTATGTGTTGAAATGCCATGTACACCCTGGTTCCTCGCAAGAGGTATTGGGCTGCTCGTCCAATTGTATATGCATCCAGGGAGGGTAGGCAGCTAGAGTCATACTGTGAAGTATGACCCAGATAAATGATAGATACTTTTGAGAAATCAAAAGCACAGAATCCGGCTTACAGACCTGCTTTTTATTTTATTTAAATTAGCTCTTATAAAAAGGTATCAATGGCGTACATTTATTGCTATGATCATAGGAGTACTGTCGCGAAATCCGGGCTTATATTCTACTCAAAGTATAGTCATAGCCGGTAGGAAAAGAAAACACCGTATGCTGGTATTGGATCCTTATCAATGCAGTCAGCTTATTCAGGACGGAAAACATAAAATATTATATCAGTCCAAACCATTGATACCGTTGAATGCTGTAATTCCAAGGATAGGTGCTACTGCCACGGATGTGGGAGCAAGCTTAATAGATCATTTTAATTCATTGGGCATTTATACAACTACATCATCAGAAGCCTTATTACGTGCTCGCAATAAATGGACCTGCAGCCAGTTCCTTGCGGGGCATAATATGCCGGTGCCAAAATCCTGTCTTCATTTTAATTCGGAATTCAACCTGGAAATATTACGAAAATTCACTTTTCCTATTGTCATTAAATTATTAAAAAGTACTCAGGGAATGGGTGTTGTCAAAGTGGCAGATAAAGCACAGGCGCTGTCGGTGCTGGAAGCTTTCCAACGATTGGACGAACAGGTCATACTTCAGGAGTTTATTTCTGAAGCAAAAGGCTCAGACATCAGAGTTTTGATAGTCAATGGGAAGATAGAAGGTTGTATGCGCAGGCAGGCAAAACCCGGTGAATTCAGATCTAATTTGCATCAGGGTGCAACAGCCAAGCCAGTAAAGATTACCTCAGAAGAAGAGAGAATAGCACTTAAAGCCACTGAATTATTAAGATTAGATGTAGCAGGCGTGGATATTTTAAGATCAAAAAAAGGCCCGTTGATATTAGAAATCAATGCTTCACCTGGTCTGGAAGGTATTGAGCAAACGACGGGAAACAGCATAGCAGATAAGATAATAGAAATGATAGAACAAAAAACAGGAAATGGTGAATGATCGCAAAGTAATGGTCATCGCAAATGAAATCATTGAAGCCGGTGAGCAAAAAATGATCAAAATCCCAGTGGGTCATCTTCCCTCCGGTACTAAAATCTTTACTCATATATATGTAAACAAAAGCATCAATCCCGGCAAAACATTAGTCCTGGTAGGGGGTATGCATGGCGATGAAGTCAATGGCATAGAAATTGTACGAAGAGCTGCAGAAATATATAAACACAGAGGATTGGCATCGGGTACCCTGATCACCATCCCATTATTAAATGTTTATGGTTTCATCCGATTTACCCGGGATGTATCTGAGGGCAAGGATGTTAATAGAAGTTTTCCGGGAAGCCCAAAAGGGTCGCTTGCTTCTCGCATAGCACATATACTTCATAAGGAGATATTACCGTATGCCGATTTACTCATCGACTTTCATACAGGGGGAGAGCAACGATTTAATTATCCACAGGTTCGATTTACAAGGAATGACAGGAATAGTTTTAAAATGGCTGAAGTATTTAATACCACATTTATGGTGGAGTCAAAACTTAGACCCAATTCATTGCGGCAATATGCTGAGAAATTTAAAATTCCAAATCTGGCATTTGAAGGGGGAGAAAGCGGAAGGTTTGACGGCCTGAGTATAAACCGGGCATTGCAAGGGATAAAAAATGTTTTGATTGCAAATGAAATGACAGAAGGTAGCCTAAATCTTTTGGATAATCTTATCTATATAAATGAAGATAAATGGATCAGAGCTTCATCTTCAGGCCTCTTTGTTTGGTCACGGAGCTCCGGTCAATTTATAAATAAAGGAGAAATCTTAGGCACAATTACAGATCCGGATAATATAAAAGTGGACCAGGTAAAATCAAAATTTTCGGGATATATCATTGGACATAATAATGCTTCTGTGGTCCATATCGGGGATGCGCTGTTTCATTTAGGGCTGGTCTGATAAACTCAGCGCTGCCGCTACAAACTTATTTTACCTGGCTAGAAACAATTTTGAATTAAAAGGCATCTTACCAATAAGATCCCTGGCTCAAAGTAATCAGACCTCCAAAGAAGTTGAAATTTTATTATAGAAAGATATCCGGTAAAATGAGAATTTATAACTATTAACGTATAAGCTTGATTTTGGAGTCATCTTCTCAGTTGCAGGAGTCAGACTTGTGATGTACTTTTGGATTCATCTCATGATCTCAAAAAATAGTCTTTTTTGCCACTTGCTTTTTTATACTTTGATTATTTCCTGTAGACAGGAAGTCAAAGCTCCGTTAGTGGAGGTGATTGATGCAAAAGACTCCGTAGTTGAAAATCAAGATACTCTTATCCCTGTTATTACGGAACCCAGTCTTAGTACACCCAATCGTGTAGCATGGCAAAAGCCAAGGCTCATCATCGGTCTATTTGGTTCAGATTTAAAAGATAAAGTAATTGCAGATATTGGTGCAGGACCAACCGGCTTTTTTACTTTTGAATTGGCCCAGCAAGGTGCTAAAGTTTTAGCAATCGATATTGATCACAATGCATTGGCCTATATTGAATCCAATAAAAGCAGGCTGGATTCTGCTAAACAAAGTTTAATACAAACACGACTTGCCAGGGCGGAAGATCCCAATTTGAAAAGAGGAGAGATAGACGGGGCGCTTATAGTAAATACAATTACATATATCCAAAATACGCGCAGGTATCTGGAATCATTGAAAGCAAAGCTTAAAGAAAATGGCCGAATTGTAATTGTGGATTTCAAAATGAAGCGACTACCTGAACAAATAGCTCCACCTAAAAGTCAGCGCATGCATGCCGACAAAATAGAAGACATACTGTATGATTTGGGCTATAAAAATATTGTCGTAGATGATCAAACTTTGAATTTTCAATATATAATTACTGCTGACAAGAAAGAATAATGAATGCAATAGGTGAAATGGATAAGTGGGGAAGTGTGAAAAGGCCCCATGGAATAATTGCGGAATTATCAAATTGGAAATTGAACAGATCGCAATATATTTACTGGATAAAAAATAATTTAATATTCTAAAATAAATTTTCGATTTACCATGGCTAAGTTATCAAATGTAAAAGGACCTGCAATATTTCTTGCACAGTTTATGGGTGACCAGGCACCATTTAATTCATTAGACACAGTATGTAAATGGGCGGCTGACCTTGGCTATGTCGGTATACAGATTCCATCCTGGGATAGCCGATTGATTGATTTACCCACTGCTGCTTCAAGTAAAACGTATTGTGATGATTTGAAAGGCAAAATAAACTCATATGGCTTACAAATCACGGAATTATCAACTCATTTGCAAGGGCAATTAGTAGCGGTACATCCTGCCTATGATGAGTTATTTGATGGTTTTGCACCCGATAATGTAAAAGGTAAACCAAAAGAGAGAACAGCCTGGGCAGTGAATACATTAAAGCAGGCTGCACATGCAAGTAAGCACCTTGGTCTCACTGCTCATGCTACTTTTTCGGGAGCATTGATCTGGCATACCGTGTATCCCTGGCCACAGCGCCCCAAGGGCTTGGTAGAAGCCGCTTTTAAAGAACTGGCTAACAGATGGACTCCTATTTTAAATGAATTCGATGCCTGTGGAGTAGATCTTTGCTATGAAATACATCCCGGTGAAGACTTGCATGATGGATTGTCTTTTGAACGATTTTTAGCAGCCACCGGAAATCACAGCCGATGCAGAATATTATACGACCCAAGTCATTTTGTATTACAACACCTGGACTACCTTGAATACATAGATATTTATCATGATTACATCAAAATGTTCCATGTAAAAGATGCTGAGCTCAATCCATCCGGCCGGTCAGGAGTATATGGAGGGTATGGTGATTGGGTAGAGCGTGCAGGACGATTCAGATCACTTGGTGATGGCCAGGTAGATTTTAAAGCCATTTTCACCAAACTTGCTCAATATGGTTACCATGGTTGGGCAGTACTTGAATGGGAATGCTGTATCAAAGACTCTGGTCAAGGTGCAAAAGAAGGCGCTCCATTTATAAAAGATCATATCATAAAAGTCACTGAGCGTGCTTTTGATGATTTTGCCGGAGCTGGCTTGGATGAAGCCTTTATCAGAAGGGTGATGGGCTTGTAGAGATAATAATTGAGAATTGAAATTTCATTGGAGTAGTTGTACGTATTCAGACTAAATGCTTGGATTGGAATTCGAGAAAAAATTCAAATAGCTGTTTTGTAAAGTATTGTCTTTATTCCCAATTTTAAATAACTTAAGCTTGCCTAGAGCTTAAAAAAGGACTAACCAATTTTACGTATTCCGGTTATTTCCCATGGTAACATCTCTGGGAAATTATAGATGGCATGCCGTATGCTTTGTAGCCGGTTTCGTCATCCAATCAATTCTATGTAGTAACTAGAAAAATTGACCCACTAAAGCTATTGAAGAATTACAATTTAAAAATTCAAAGACGCTCTAATGCCCACAAACAAATTTTATAAATTTCTTATATACAAATATATGTATTAGCAAGGAAAAATGTTCCTGGGATGGGATCACATATTTGGGTGTTTTTTGGTTTTTACTGAATCTAAAAACTTGAGATATTAATCATTTCAAAATTGACAACCGGCATGACAACCGGCATGAAGAATAGTATTGTCTCTTACTTTACGATATCCTCGCTTTTATTACACAATGTCCATGTCTTCGGTGTTACTACTAGTTGCCTTTCAGCATTAATCACCCCTCTTCTACCACCCCCGCCTTATCATGATCACTTAACCTCTCCATCAAACTCGCACTGATCCTCATAAAATCCATCTCTGTAAATATTCCAATCAATTCGTTATCCTGCACTACCGGCAGGCAGCCGATTTTATTTTTCCGCATCATTCCCATGGCATCCATGATGGTAGTAGACGGGGATGCTGTCATCGGTTTTTTAAGCATGAGGTCCTTTACCACTTTAGCTTTTTTAGCTTTGGAAGAGGTAAAGTATCTGAGCAATAACCTGGAAGTAATTAGGCCTATTAGTTTGCCTTTGGTGTCTTCTACAGGCATATATCTGATCTTTCGCCAATCCATGAGTTCAGCTACCAACTCTACTATATCATCTGCTTGTACAGTAAGCAAGTCCGTAGTCATAAAATCACCTACTTGCAATTCCTGGGGCTTATAGGAGCGCAGATCTTTGAGCTCAGGCATTTTCCATTTGTGAATGGGTATGTTTTTATTTTGGTGCTGAAGCATGGAAGCAGTTAATACCGTGAGCGCTTCGGTCCGGTTGGTTTGTTCCATCAGTTTGGTGTAGGCACGCAGTTGCCATCGGGCACCATTCATATGCTTTTTAGCACGCTCTTCGATGATGCCAAGATATTTATTTATGTCTTCGTCAGCTACATGCTGTGCTTTGAGCCCTTTATGTGCTACAGGTAATAATTCTTTTAGTATTAGATCTACAGCCGGGATTTTTTGATCATCAAACCAATTAAACTTGCTGTCGATACCAAATTGAGCACCTTTGATAAAATTATCTGCAACATCGGCAAAAGATACTTTTTTACGTATGTCATCCACTTCTTTGGCCAGCCCCACCATACACCCAATCCAGAAAGCGGCATTGGCAATTTCGTCTATAGTTGTAGGTCCACTGGGAAATACCCGGTTTTCAATGCGTAAATGTGGCTTTCCATTATCACTGATTCCATAGCAGGGCCTGTTCCATCTGTATACGGTGGAATTGTGTACTTGCAACGCTCGGAGTTTGGGTACTTTGCCTTCAGCAATCATTTGGAGCGAATCTTCTGTCACATCAGCGGCAAGCAATACCCTGAACCTGGATATATCTTCTTTGTGAATTTCTAATATTGATTCATTGATCCAATCCCTCCCAAAATGGACCCGCGGGCTGCTTTCACGCATATTTGCCCTTGATCCCCTGGTATCTAGTGACTGCTGAAACATGGCAATCCTTGATTCATGCCATAGTCTTCTTCCGAATACGAGTGGAGAGTTTGCTGCAATTGCCATTACAGGCCCTGCTAATGCCTGAGCAATATTGTAAAATTTTACAAATTGAGATGGTGATACCTGCAGATGTACCTGGAAGCTGGTATTGCAAGCTTCCAATAAAGGCGAATCGTGCTTGATCATCAATTCATCTATTCCGGTTAGCCTTAATTCAAAAGAGTCTGTAGATAATTGTTGGGCAACAGCCTCCATCAACGCCTGGTATCTTTTCTTGGGGGTAAGATTTTTATATTCAAGATCTGATTTTCGGATGGTTGGTAATATGCCTGTAAGCACTAAATCAGCATTATGTTCTGCAAGTCCTCTTTTGATAATTTTTAATTGATCCGTGGATTCATTTAATAATTCGGTGAAACAATTTCCCTTTAAATCTCGGGGTGTAAAATTAGTCTCCAGGTTAAATCGAGCTAACTCGGTATCCAGCCAGGGATAAGGCTCCATTTTGGCCAGTACTTCTGTGTTGATTGGAGCCGGACGGTAATTTTGAAGATCGACTATTACCAATTCCTGTTCCGCACCAATTCGATGGATGCCTTTTTCAAACCAATCGTTTTGCAACATGTATTCAAATGACTTGATATCATTCAGTAAAGCCCTTGTAAATTTCTGCAAATCCTTGCCAGAACTAGGTTTATTTACTCTTTGTTCACCCATAATTTTTAAAAACTACGGTAATGTAGGAATATTCTTTTGATCTGACCAAATACATATTAAATAAAAATTTAATAAGTAATATGTCGGTATACCACAGTATTATGGTTGTTGAGGTTAGCTTTGATTTTTAACGGTTTCCTTTACAAAATAAGGAAAAATTAAATGACGGGGGGGTATAAAAGTCGTTGATTTTTTTTAGAAAACTTAGAATTAAAAATGTAAAACAATTTTATTTTGATTTCATTCTTGTTGTACCTTTGCGGCGCACGAAAAAATGGCAATCTGTGAATAAATTTAATTTTAGAGCAGTCGTTACTGCATTTTTGATCCTCACTTTTTATTTCAATTCTTTTGCACAGTCTTCTTCTTCCGATTCCTGGTTATTAAGTAGGGGATTTCTTGTGGTTACTGTATTTCTGTTGTTGGGCTTTATCTTGCTCATTGCAGAAAAACTAATGCAGATACAAGCAATGAGAGCAGGTGAGAAAGATTTGTCCAGATATTCCATCTTTCCTCAGATTTCTAATTGGTTTTCTCACAAACCAAAATCCTATGTCGGAAACGCACCAGTAATTAAATTGACCAAGGGACATGATTTGGCATTGAATGGCGAGCCTGCCGAAAATATTATTAATAAGCCGGTTACCAGATTTGCGATAAATGCCAGTGACTTCAGAGGTATTGCGCCTATTCCCAAAGTGATAGTTGAACCTGGAAATGAGGTAAAAGCCGGTGACCCACTATTTTTTGACAAACACAATACTGCTGTTTTATTTGCAGCTCCCGTGAGCGGTGAAGTGATAGAAGTAAACAGAGGCGAAAAAAGAGCGATCACTACCATAGTGATCCTGGCGGATAAAGAAATTAAATACAAAAGTTTTTTACCCTTTGATCTTAACTCCGCTGCGAGGGAACAAATTGTTAAATATATGTGTGATGGAGGCGTATGGCCTATGATCATAGAAAGGCCATTTGGCACGATCGCCAGCCTGGAGCATGCCCCTGATAATATTTTCATTACTACTTTTGATTCTGCACCCTTAGCTCCAAATGCCAATTTTGTAATTGGAGGAAAAGAAAGCGAATTTCAAAAAGGGCTGGATGTGCTGACCAGACTCACTGGAGGAAAAGTTCATTTAGGGTTAAATGCTAATGCTGATTCAGCTCCTTCAAAAGCCTTTACACAAGCCCAAGGTGTTGAGAAGCATTGGTTTGAAGGCAAACATCCTGCAGGAAATGTAGGCGTTCAGATTCATCATATTGCCCCTATTAAGAAAGGTGGCAGAGTATGGACATTGGGTGTACAGGAAGTCATCAGCATTGGAGCATTGTTTCTGAGAGCAAGACATGAAGCGGATCGGGTTATAGCACTCGGTGGTACCGGACTTAAAGATTCAGGTTATATAAAATCATATGTTGGCGCCTCCATTGGCGATCTCAGTCAGGGATTATTGAATGATAATAGCAGAATAATCAGTGGTGATGTATTGAGTGGAATACAGGAAACTGCAAATGGATTTTTACATTTTCACGATGACCAGGTTTCCTCCATTGAAGAAGGGAATAAAGAAGTGATGTTTGGTTGGGCTCTTCCTCGCATTATGCCTTCTGCTTCTGGCGTTTTCCCAAATAAAATTTTTGGTGATGTAAAATTTGATGCCAATACCAATACCAATGGTGAGAAAAGGGCTTTTGTAATGACGGGACAATATGAAGATGTATTACCCATGAATATATTCCCTCAGGCACTAATGAAAGCAATTCTTACCAAAGATGTTGAGAGAATGGAAGGTTTGGGAATCCAGGAACTGGCCGAAGAAGATATAGCCATTTGCGAATTTGCCTGTACATCAAAGCAACCTCTGCAAGCTATGCTTCGCGAAGGTCTGGATATGTTAAAAGCTGAAAGTTAATTTATTAAATAAAAGAAACAGGATACTATAATACTATGGCTTTACTAGATAAAATAAAAGCACTTGAACCTGATAAAAAGAAAAGTCCTTTTTTACATACAGTATATGATGGATTTTATACTTTTTTATATCAACCGGCTACGGTAACCCGGGGTGGGGTACATGTAAAAGATGGGATTGACTTAAAGCGTACCATGGCTATGGTGGTACTTGCATTACAGTTATGCTACATCTTTGGTACATATAATATAGGTCAGCAACACTTTATGGCCATTGGAAAACATGTAGGTTTTTTTGAAGCCATACATTTAAAGATATTATTTGGCTTGGTTAAGCTTTTGCCAATTTGGGTAGTGACACATGTCGTGGGCCTTGGAATAGAATTTTATTTCGCTTACAAAAGAGGCCATGGAATAGAAGAAGGATTTTTAGTGACCGGCGCTTTGATTCCACTTATCATGCCACCGGATTTACCACTTTGGATTTTGGCTATTGCAGTTGCTTTTGCAGTATTATTTGCAAAAGAGGCTTTTGGCGGTACCGGGATGAATATTTGGAATGTCGCCCTCGTGGCGAGGGTATTTGTTTTCTTTGCTTATCCCGGAGAGATTTCAGGTGATAATTGTTGGGTAGCAGGATTAAAATCTTCAGGAGGGCAAATGGTTACGGAATATGGTGGTTCAGGCTGGGTTTTGGGATTGTTTGATAAACTATGGGCAAATCTTGGATGGAGTACTTTTGGTGCCGATGGGATCGTAGTAGATGGCTTTAGTGGTGCTACCCCTCTGGCTTTGGCAGCCAATGGAGGCTGGGAAGCGGTGACGGCAAAATATTCCACAAATCAATTGTGGTATGGTGCAATCCCCGGATCTGTGGGAGAAACTTCTAAACCACTCATAATTATTGGTGCGTTGATGTTGATCTTTATGCGCCTCGGAAGCTGGAGAATAATGGTCTCTATGGTTTTGGGATGTGCATTTACCGGAATATTATTTAATGCCTGGGGATTCAATCCATATATGAATGTTCCGTGGATCTATCATTTTTATATGGGTAGCTTTTTGTTTGCTATGGCTTTTATGGCTACTGACCCCGTAACTGCGTCTGCAACCAACAAAGGCAAATGGATATATGGATTCTTTATTGGAGTATTAGGCATGATTGTACGCGTAATGAATCCTGCATACCCTGAAGGATGGATGCTGGCCATTCTATTTATGAATGCTATGGCACCATTAATTGACTATTTTATTTATCAATCAAATATTTCAAAACGACTTAGCCGTGCATAATAACAGATATATATTAATGTATACATTGGTAATGGCACTCGTTACCTCTGTGGCTCTTGCTTTCGTAGTTAATGGGTTAAAACCGATCCATGATTCTAACGAAGCAGTGTTTAAGAAAAAAGACATATTGGGTTCTATCAAAGAACAGATAGGAGTAGATCCTGCTAAAATGAAAGACCAGGATGTATTGAAGCTTTTTGATGAAAAGGTTGAAAAATTAGTATTGGATGCAAACGGGAAAAAAGTAGAAGGAGTCGATGCAGAATCTATTGATATGGCTGCTGAAGAAAAAAAGCCAATGGATGAAAGAAAATACCCACTATTCGTATTTAAGGGGGATAAAGGCAATATATATCTTCTTCAATGCAGGGGCAATGGATTGTGGGATAAAGTATGGGGTACTATTGCATTAAAAGATGATTTTAATACTGTACTGGGTGCCGCATTTGGGCATGTTGGGGAGACACCCGGATTGGGAGCTGAGATTAAAGACAACCCTAATTTTCCTCAATCTTTTCAAGGCAAAAAAATAATGAAAGAAGGTAGTTATGTATCTGTAGGCGTAATCAAGGGTGGTGCAAAAGATAGAGATCATGAAGTAGACGCCATATCCGGTGCTACCATTACCTCTGTAGGGGTCTCCAATATGCTCAAGAAAGGCATTGCGGTATATCTACCCTATTTCGAATCACTTAAAAAGAAATAATTTACAAATTTTAAATAAATATACAATGGCTGAAACTGTTACTAAAACCTCTACCCCAGCTGAACCAAAGGAAGGCTGGTGGGGAAAGAAAGAAAAGGCCCTGATAATAGATCCATTGCACATGGACAATCCAATTACTGTCCAGGTATTGGGTGTTTGTTCCGCACTGGCAGTAACAACTATGATTAAACCGGCATTGATTATGGGTATATCTGTTGCACTTGTGACAGGTTTTTCAAATTTGGTAATTTCCCTATTGAGGAACAGTATTCCAAAGCAAATACGGATGATAGTACAGCTCGTTGTAATAGCTGCTTTGGTTACTATCGTTGAGCAATTTCTCAAAGCGTTTTCCTATGATGTATGGAAGCAATTATCTGTCTTCATAGGTCTGATCATTACAAACTGTATAGTGATGGGTAGATTGGAAGCGTATGCTATGGCTAATACTCCCTGGAAATCTTTCCTGGACGGTATTGGAAATGGATTGGGTTATGCCTGGATATTGGTTGCTATTGCAGCTATCCGTGAATTTTTTGGAAGAGGGGCTTTGCTAGGATATAAAATTATAGGACCATCATCTGATTTTTTAATCAATACCAAATCTACTGCTTTATTGTCATGGTATCAGCCCAATGGCTTGATGGTTTTACCGGCAGCTGCTATGTTCCTTATAGCCAGTATCATCTGGATCCAACGTTCTAAAGAAGCTAAGTTGGTAGATATTTCTTAATTGATAATTCAAATATTGAAAAAAAATAAAAAAATGGATCTTCTAAATGTTTTTTTAAAATCTGCATTTATAGAGAATATGGTGCTTTCTTATTTCATTGGCATGTGTTCTTTTCTGGCAGTTTCTAAAAGCGTAAAAACGGCTATTGGACTGGGCGCAGCGGTAATATTTGTATTAGCCATTACAGTTCCCATCAATTGGGTGATCAGTGAGCTGGTTTTAGGCCCAAAAGGTCTTTTTAAAATGGATCTTACATTCCTGAGGTTTATTTTGTTTATTGCCAGTATAGCTGCTATGGTGCAATTAGTGGAAATGGCTGTAGAGAAGTATTCTCCATCTTTATACAATGCGTTGGGAATATTTTTGCCATTGATTACAGTTAACTGCGCCATTTTGGGAGCAGCCCTATTTATGGTAGCAAGAGAGTACAATTTTACGGAATCGGTTGTTTATGGTGTAGGGTCAGGAATCGGATGGTTTATTGCCATAGTAATCATGGCTGCCATCCGGGAAAAACTCAGATATAGTCATGTGCCTGCACCGTTGAGAGGACTTGGTATAGCGTTTATCATCACCGCATTCCTCGGTATTGCCTTTATGAGTTTGATGGGAATCAATCCAGCTAATTATTTTGCTAAATAAAGAACATTATAATTTAAGTCATGATATTTTTAATTGATTTGATGTTTGTGGTTTGGGCGATCGTATCCTTTTCCATCCTGCTTTTGGTGATGGCATTCGGATTGATCTATGCTCAGAAAAAACTGGTAGCCCAGGGTGATGTAAAAATCATCATCAATGGCGACGAAGAGAAACCGTTATTGGTAAAGCCCGGTAGTAGTTTATTGAGTACTCTGTCAGGAGAAAAAATTTTCCTTCCATCTGCTTGTGGTGGGGGAGGTACGTGTGCTATGTGTGAATGCCATGTAGATTCAGGTGGAGGAGATATACTTCCAACAGAGTTAAACCACCTGTCCAGGAAAGAAGCGGCAGAGCATAAAAGACTCGCATGCCAGGTAAAAGTTCGTCAGGATATGCACATCCGTGTTCCTGCCGAAGTATTTGGAATTAAGAAATGGGAATGCGAAGTAGTAAGTAATTATAATGTAGCCACATTTATCAAAGAATTTGTGGTGAGGCTTCCCGAAGGAGAGCACCTGGAGTTCGAATCCGGAGGTTACATTCAAATCGATGTACCGCAGACAGAGGTAGATTATAAGACATTTGATATAAAACCACGACCGGAGGATCCGGCTGGGCCAGATAAGTTTAAACCAGACTGGGACAAGTTTAACCTCTGGCCTTTAAAAATGAAAAACCCTGAGCCTATATTCAGAGCTTATTCGATGGCCAACCATCCTGCAGAAGGAAATATTATAAAGTTAAATATTCGAATTGCTACTCCACCATGGGACAAAAAAACAAATGGGTGGATGGCTGTAAATCCGGGTATTTGTTCTAGTTATATTTTCTCCCGAAAACCGGGTGATAAAGTGACTATTTCCGGCCCATATGGTGAGTTTTTTATTAAGCCAACTAAAAAAGAAATGATTTATATTGGTGGTGGCGCAGGTATGGCCCCATTACGATCTCATTTATTCCATTTGTTCCATACTCTCAAAACTACAGACCGAAAAGTAAGTTTTTGGTATGGTGGCCGGTCAAAACGGGAGTTGTTTTACACCGATGAATTCAGGGCCATTGAAAAGGAATTCCCCAATTTCCGTTACCACATCGCACTTTCAGAACCAATGCCAGAAGATAATTGGAAACTGAGTAAAGATGTTCAAGATAGAGAAGGTGACGGTTTTACAGGGTTTATTCATAAAGTACTGTATGATCAATATCTTAAAAATCATCCAGAGCCCGAAGAAGTAGAATATTATTTCTGCGGTCCCCCCATGATGAATGCGGCTGTAATCAAATTATTGGATGATATGGGTGTGCCCAAGGAGAATATTGCTTTTGATGATTTTGGTGGGTAAAGTCCACCTGGTTATATATCTGGTACAATGGATTTGAAAGGAACGGGCTTAGGTCCATTACCTTCCGCCCGATACATTCAAGATACTACCGGTTATATATGATGCGTCATCTGAAGCCAGCCAGAGGATAGCTTTTGCGACTTCTTCAGGCATTCCACCTCGTTGCATAGGGACCATGTGTTTAAGGCGATCTACTCTTGATTTCTCACCTGCTTTTTCGTGAAGATCAGTATAGATTAGTCCCGGGCGTACCGCATTGACTCTAATATTTTCCATAGCTACTTCCTTTGATAGTCCAATGGTAAAAGTATCTATAGCCCCTTTTGTAGCTGCATAGTCTACATATTCATTTGGCGAACCTAAAGTCGCTGCCATAGATGAAACATTAATGATGGCTCCACCTTCATGACCGTGTGATTTAGCCATTCGTTTTATAGCTTCTTTGCTGCACAGCAGGGTACTCAGGGTATTTACTTCAAAGTGCTCCTTTATCCGGGCGGCTGTCATTTGGACTAATTTCATTTGAGGTAATGTGATGCCTGCATTATTTACCAATACATCTAAGCCTCCGTATTGATTTTCTATCGCATTAAATAAATTGTGTATTTCATTTTCTCGGCTCAGATCAGCTTTAAAAATGGCTGCATCTGCACCTTTTGCAAGTAATTGATTTTTAATTTCCATCGCTCCACCTTCGTTCGCATTGTAATGAATGCAAACAGAATACCCAAGTTTGCCAGCCAGTATTGCAGTTGCAGCTCCAATGCCACTGCTGGCGCCCGTAATCAGGATTACCTTTTTCACTATAGTTATTTAGTTGATAGGGCTAAAATCAGAAAACATATTTTTGCTTTCATTTACCTCTGCAACAGGAAGGTAAGTACATACTTCACCAAATTCCTTCCACATTGCAAGTACCACAGGATTGGAGTGAGCTGCATGTATAGCTTCCTCCGATTGCCACTCAAATATTTCAAGTATAGTTTTGTCTTTTGCCTGGCATATAATTGGCTGTCTTTGTGTTACAAGTTTTTCATCGGATAACCTTTTGTAATGTGTCAGGACCAAATCATGAAGTGCAGCTTCTTTTCCTTCTTTTGGTTTATACACTGCGATAGTAATTCTTGAATTCATTTGGCTAAAGTATTGATTACTCAGCAAAGTGTTGTTCTTTCTTTATTAACTCTTTAATGTTGGGTATTTGTTTGAGAGCACCTTCGTATCCGGCTTTATACAATTGTTCTGTTTGATTGAAATTAAACCGGCTGTACAGGTGGATGTCGACAGGCTCAATGACGATATCGCATAATTCCATTTCCGGCTTCACATTATTATATACACTAAGATCAAATACCCTGGACATGATTTCTTTCCAACTGCTGAGATATTTATCATCGATCGGGTGGTGATTGACCAGGTTTACTCCAATGATGATATCGCATTTGCCGATCAGGCAACGCACAGGCATGTTCATACCTATACCACCATCAAGGTATAGATTGCCCTCAATGTCGACAGGTTTAAATAGGAGAGGCACCGAGCTGGAGGCGCAAATGGAATCGAAAAGTGGACCCTCTTTTTTTATTTCTACCAGGCCGGAATTCAGATTCATTACGGAGACATACAACGGTTTGCGCAGACTTTTAAATGAATCGGTTTTGATAAGTTTAGCCAGTAATTGTTTCAGATAACTCATATCTCCCAGACCGCGATCTGGCCATTGGAATCCTAATATCCTGAGATAACTTGTATTGCGGATGGCATGCAACATATCCGAAGCAGGGATACCGGCAGCATACAATGCACCTACTATAGCTCCGGCACTGGCACCTGATATAATGTGGGGTTCAATATCATGATCTAATAAAGCCTGTAATACTCCAATATGAGCTATGCCTTTTGCACCACCGCCACTAAGGGAAATCCCGATCTTCATAATCTAAAATTTAGGACAAATATTAGCCACATTATTTTGGCTGCCTGTAAAGGTGAGCCCAAATTCAAATATACTCTGATTTAAATAGTTTTGGGCTAACCTCCTGGTATTGGCATCATAGCTGAATGTAAAGTTTACTTTGCCTAATTCAATTCCGATCATGGGCACGAATGATTCCACCGCTAGTCCCTTTTCATCTTTAACTCCTTTGAGATATCCTCCAAGGATCAGTTTGTTGGTTTGATCCAGATCAATGGGAAGTAAATAAGATGCTCCGGCCATGGCTTGAAAATGTGGTCCCTGTGCTAATGTCCATACTCGAGGTGTTAATACGCCAGATCCATTATAAAAAGAACCACTTACATTAAATGAAAATAACCGGTATAATGGCTTTTTGACAGGTAGTGTATTTACTGGCAAAGAAAGGTTAAAGTAAGAAAAATCCGGAGCATTGAGATGATGCCAGGAAATACCAATATTAAAACTTTTTTCATCGTTGGCATTCCAATTGTAATTTAAACCTATGGCTAATTCTGCAAAACTTACATTATTCTCCGGCAATGTCTCCCGGCTAGTAGAAACATACCCTTGTCCTTCTATATATTGATCCTCGAACTTAAGGTTTTCAAAGTTGATACCTCTTTGTTGTATTCCAGTTTTAAATCCGAAACTTAGAAATTGATTTTTCCCTACCGACTTATGATAAGCCCCTACGAAAGCCAATTCGTTTGATTGAAATCCAAATGTGCTGGCCTTGTCTGACAAAAAACTTGCCCCAATACCCAGGAGGTCCTGTTGTAACTTCCTAAAGGGCACTTTAAAATTTATATCTCCGGAGGCATTGACGGTGCTGTAATTTCCATTGGTAAGTTTATTCCATTGATCCCTGTAGTTGAGGTTCACTCTGTATGTTCCATCTATTACACCAGCCAGGGCAGGGTTTAATTGAATGGGAGAATTAAAAAATTGAGAAAAATGGCGGTCCTGGGCATGGATAGTAAAGGTAATGGTTACAGCAAGTGTTAAGATTAAAAACTTATGCATCGGCATCCCGGACAAAGGTAATCTAATATTCAACTTTGCATTCATTTCATTCCCATTTTTGAAATGCTAAATTTGCACCTGTACATAAATTTAAAGTAAACTAACGATAATGGAAACTATTCAAGTGTATGTAACCGGAGGCACGTTTGACAAGGACTATAATTTTATCACCGGGGAATTGTATTTTAAGGATACACATTTAAAACAAATGTTTGAGCGGGGCCGATGTACCCTGGATATTGACATAAAAACACTCATGATGGTTGATAGCCTTGAAATGACCGATGACGACAGAGACATCATTATTCACAATTGTAAACGCAACCAGGCAAAAAAAATAATTATTACTCACGGCACAGACAGGATGGTGCATACGGCAACTGCTTTAGCCAAGGCTCAAATTCCGGAGAAAACAATTATTCTGACAGGAGCTATGATACCTTATGCTTTTGGCAATTCTTCAGATGGTTTTTTCAATCTTGGCGCAGCTTTGGCTTTTGCTCAAACTTTGCCTCCAGGAGTATATCTGGCCATGAATGGTCGTTACTTTAATTGGGACAATGTGAGAAAAGACATGGATACCGGATTTTTTGTAGAGTTAAATCCTTAATTAAGTGCGTTTTTTGTCCTTATACTTTGGACTGTTATAAGATTTTCGGACAGTGATTTTTGAATAAATTCGTAACCTATCTGATTACCAATACTATTTACATTAGATTAAATTATTATATTTACAAAATATTTGTAATTTTGACTGATTTTTTTAAAGCTAAAAGAAGCTCTTACAAATGGAAAACTTAAATTTTATCTATATGAGAAAATGGGTAATCACATTCTTAGCAGTTGTTTTATTCATTCAACTCGAGGCCCAATCTACCGGTGTGGATTCAAAAATGGATTCTACCGGTATGGAATCTAAGTCCAATTATGAATATGAAATCTCAGCACGAAATGGGATTTCATTTAAGCGTGCTTTGATCGATTATAACAGTCCTAATTCAGGCACACTGAAAAACCTGGGTAATTTCAGGGAATACAATAGTGGATTTGAAATTGGATATCTCAGGGATTTCGGTAGAAACTTAAGGGTATATGTACCTGTAAGAGTAGGTATATTTGATTTAAAAGATAAAACTGAGAATATTACATTTGGCGAATTGGATCTCCAAGGCCAATACAGGTTTATTACTAAAAAGGGAACATTAAGGCCATATGTACTTGCCGGAGCCGGTATCAATACTGAAAACCTGGACGAATTTAATCTTCAAATACCAGCCGGAGCAGGACTCGATATAAAAGTAGGGAGAAAAACTTTTATCAATCTGCAGGCTGAATACAGACTTTCATTGTCTGAGAAGAGAAATAATACACAATTGTCATTTGGTTTCGTCCATTATTTTGGTAAAGGAAATCCCCAGAGGAAAATGGATGATCTGGCTGATAGCAAGGATTCGGATGGCGATGGCATCCCAAATGATTTGGATTTGTGTCCTGATAAACCGGGACCCAAAATGTTTGCCGGATGTCCTGATACCGATGGTGATGGACTAGAAGATACAAGGGATTTATGTCCTGAAGTAGCAGGTATCAAAGCATTGAATGGTTGCCCTGATGTGGATGGAGATGGTGTGGCCGACAAGGACGATGATTGTCCTAATCTGGCCGGGACTAAAGCCAATCGTGGTTGTCCTTCCACTGATACTGATAATGATGGAGTGATTGATGATCAGGATGATTGTCCTACTGTTGCGGGATCTCCAAATTCCAAAGGATGTCCTGACAAAGATGGTGATGGGGTGGCAGATAAAAATGATAAATGCCCCAATGTTGCCGGATCATTTAAAAACGGATGCCCCGACACGGATAAAGACGGTGTAGATGATAGTGAGGACCGCTGCCCAAATACCTTTGGTCCTGCCTCCAACAAAGGATGTCCGGAGATAAAGAAAGAAGATAAAGAGGTGCTTACATTAGCTATGAAAGATGTCCAATTTGAACATAACAGTGCTAAATTATTATCAGAATCTTATAAAATATTGGATCAGATATCGCGAATCCTTGTCACCTATCCAGAATACAAAATTGAAATTTCCGGGTATACGGATAATACAGGCTCGGCAGATATAAATAAAAAACTCTCAGAACAAAGGGCCCGGGCATGCCGTGATTATCTGATAAGTAAAGGATTACAATGGAGCAGAGTAGCTTCCCGTGGATTTGGATCCAATAAGCCAATCGCCTCCAACGATACTCAACAGGGAAGGGCTACCAATCGAAGAGTAGAGTTTAAATTGTATCTGGAATAAATTGCCTGAAATCCCAATTTGATTATCTTATTAAACCTGATTCCGTGGTGGCTTTTCCTATCTAAAATTGCTGCATCACATCTTATCTTCAAGAGTTCCAAAGATTACTTGTGCATTGGTGTATTCGACCGCATAATGATTACTTTTTAGATATTATCTGAAGTATTCATATGAAGAAGGTGGTTGGGATATACAAGAGGTTTACTTTAAACAGAGAGTCCTGCCACCTTATCAATACTGATCTTGTAGGATATACTCTGATATTTAGAATATTAAAGGAAGTGACAAAACTCAGGTCATATTACATTTCCCTATAATACGTATAATCCTTATCTTCGCAACCAATGTCCAAAGCGCTTGTCATCATTCCTACGTACAATGAGAAAGAAAATATTTCATCTATTATCGATGCAGTGCTTTCACTCAAAGACAATATTGAAATATTGATTGTGGATGATGGATCACCGGATGGTACTGCAGATATTGTAAAGTCAATTCAAACCAAGCAATCAAGGATTCATTTATTACAGCGTCCGGGCAAACTGGGTTTGGGTACAGCCTATATTACTGGTTTTAAATGGGGACTTGTGCAGGGATTTGAGTACCTCATAGAAATGGATGCGGATTTTTCGCATCCACCGGCAAAAATCCTGGAATTATTACAGGCATGTGAAAGCCTTGGAGCAGATGTAGCGATAGGTTCAAGATATATTGCAGGGGGGAAAGTGACCAATTGGCCTTTTAACAGATTAGCATTATCCTATGGTGCATCACTGTACACCCGGATGATAACCTGGATGCCTGTAAAAGATCCTACTGCTGGTTTTGTATGCTATAAAAGAAAAGTGCTGGAAACCTTAAATTTAGACGAGATTAAATTTGTCGGATACGCATTCCAGATTGAAATGAAATATAAGTCTTGGAGAAATGGATTTAAATTAAAAGAGGTTCCTATTACATTTACTGACAGGGTAGCCGGAACTTCAAAAATGCATGGCGGGATCGTGAAAGAAGCTGCATTAGGGGTGATTAAATTACGGTTGAATTCATAAGCTTTTTTTAAGCAAGCTAAATACGCTTTTTCAATTTTTTTTAGATTTATAACAATACATATTAAAAAAATATATAATGTTTATATATTTGTATTATTGATGTATAACCTCTTTTTTTAATCATACATCTATTATTTTTAATATGTAAAAGGCTTTATAATAGTGGTCTAACATATTAAATAAAATAATAAGATAAAAAATATTTTTAAAAAAAGTGGGTAAAAGTGGTAAATAATGGAACATCTGCACTATATTTGGCTTACAAACCAAGAGAGAGTGTTCCGTTTAACAGGAGAATATCATACAATCATAGATGATAAGGGTAGAGTAAAGCTGCCTGCAGGCCTGTCTAAACAACTGATGGAACAAGGTGTGGCTCTCCATTTTATGATCAATAGAGGTTTTGAAAAATGCCTCATTCTTTATCCAAAAACAGTGTGGGATCAAAAGGCAGAAGTTGTAGACCGATTAAATATATATGATCCGGTACAGCGAAATTTTGTGAGATATTTTTATAGAGGGGCTACTGGTGTGATGGCAGACAATGCAGAGCGAATTTTGATACCCAAGAGCCTGACTGATCACGCAGGAGTAAACAAAGAAATAATCTTATTTGCATATTTAAATCAAATTGAATTGTGGGATGCTAAAAATTATGAAGCTCAGCTGGCTAACGAGCCATCGCAGTTTAGTGATTTGGCTGCCCAGGTATTTGGTAATTCAACTGTCTTAATACCACAAGCTTGAGTGAATACCATATACCGGCAATGTTGACTGAAACTATTGACGGATTAAATATAAATCCGGATGGTGTATATGTAGATGGGACTTTTGGAGGAGGAGGACATTCACAGGCTATCCTCCGACGATTAAGTGACAAAGGTCATTTATATGCTTTTGACCAGGATGAAAATGCGTTTCGAAATAAAATCGATGACCCCAGAATTACACTTATACATTCTAATTTCAGATATGTAGGGAGATGGCTCAGGTATTTTGGAGCAAATCAGGTAGATGGTTTTTTGGGGGATTTGGGGGTATCATCCCATCAATTGGATGACCCAGATCGGGGTTTTGCTTTCAGACATAAAGAATTGGCACTGCCACTGGATATGCGTATGGGCAAAGAAGCTCCAGTATCCGCCGCAGATTTGTTGAATACTTGTGATGCGAAAACCCTGGAATCGATTTTAAAAGAGTACGGCGAAGTATGGAATGCGCCTAAATTGGTATCGGCCATCATTAACTATAGAAAGAAAACAAAAATTCAGACTATAGGTCAGTTTGTACAGTTGGCTTCACCTTTTACCATAGGCCAGGTAAATCAATATATGGCCAAGGTATTCCAGGCACTCCGCATCGCCGTAAATAATGAGATGGATGTACTCAAAGCAGTACTTGAAGATTCCATTCAATTTATCAAACCCGGAGGAAGATTGGTGATTTTATCATATCATTCACTTGAAGATCGTATGGTAAAGCATGTAATCCAAACCGGCAATGTCGAAGGCATTATTAATCAGGATCAATACGGAAATAAGAAAATGTATTATAAAGCAATTACGAAAAAACCGTTGTTGCCCAATGAAAAAGAAGTAAAAGAAAACTACAGGGCCCGCAGTGCCCGATTACGAATTGCTGAAAAGTTGGCAGAATAATCAAACCTGCGAAGAAGAAAACTACAGTCAATACCTGAGAGTAAAGACCAAACTGAAAAAGAGTAAGACTTTATCATTTATAAGAAAAGTGATGGAAGTCTGATTTTTTCATATGATCTGAGCTTTCGTGTAAAGGCTTAAATCATATTTGGATATGGAAGAAAGGTCTCAAAATAAGAAACTAAGCAATTTTTTTGCGGGGGGGATAGTTCTCAAAAATCTCCCCTTTATTTATTTTTCCGGATTTCTTGCATTGTTCTATATAGCTAATGCGCATGCAGCAGAAAAGAAAGTAAGACAAATACACAAGTTACGGGATGAGGTAAAGGAACTTAGATGGCAATACATGTCGTTCAAGTCAGAATTCCTTTTTTCCAGCTCTCCATCCCAGCTGGCCAATGATGTAAAGTCGTTGGACCTGGGCCATTCAAAAAATAGTTCGAATAAGAAGCTGATCACAAAATAAATTGATGAAAGACGAAATCATCATACGGACATATGTAATCTTCCTGGTCTTTGTACTGGCAGGATTTGTCATTCTTGGCAGGGTAGCACAGATAGGCATTATCGAAGGTGATAAGTGGAGATCAAGGGGAGATAGTTTATATGTAAAATATCAACCTGTGGAGGCAGAGCGAGGTAATATTTTATCATCGGATGGGCGGCTACTGGTCACATCACTTCCGCTTTTTGATGTAAGAATCGATTTATTGGCTTCCAAGCGCGATCTTTTCGTATCTAACCTGGATTCATTAGCTCTTTGTTTATCGAGGTATGTAAATCCTGCGGTCTCTGATAGTGCTTTCCGTGACCTCCTTTGGCGTGAAAGGCAAGCAGGTAACCGATATCTGATGATCAAAGACGATGTGACTTACGCACAGATGGAACTCATCAAAACTTTTCCCTTATTCAGAATGGGTCAGCATAAAAGTGGTTTGATCATCGTAAAGAGATCACGAAGAGAGCGACCATATAGAATGTTGGCCAGTCGTACACTAGGGTCGGTACGTGAGGGAGCAAATCCGGTAGGTCTCGAAGGTGCTTATAATAGGGTGCTTGCTGGAGAGACAGGTTCCAGGTTGGTACAAAAAGTGGCAAAAGACATTTGGGTACCGGTAGATGATATAGGTGATTACGAACCGGAAAGAGGCCAGGATATCAAAACACATATTGATATTGATATACAAGACATTACAGAGCAGGCCTTGTATAAAGCAGTGGCTCATCACAATGCCCTGGGTGGTACTGCAGTGGTCATGGAAGTAAATACGGGGGCCATTAAAGCTATGGCTAATCTATCCAGGTCTGGCGATGATATAGGGGAATATTTTAATTATGCAGTGGCTGAAGGTACAGAACCGGGATCTACTTTTAAACTGGCTACCATGATGGCTCTATTTGAGGATGGTTTCATATCACCTGATGATAAATTGGATCTAAATCATGGTAATATCAATTTATGTGGGAAAACAATTAAAGATGCGGAAGATCATGGTGGTATAGTGACTATGCGACAGGCTTTTGCAATGTCGTCGAATGTAGGCATGGCGGTGACCGCTAAAAAATATTATGAAAAAAATCCAAAAAAATTTATTGCCAGATTAAAACAATTTGGACTGCACGAACGCACCAAAATAGATCTTGAAGGTGAACCTAATCCCTTTATTAAGGAACCACACAACGAAAAACAAAACTGGAGTTGTACAACTATTCCCTGGATGGCTCACGGCTATGAACTGGCATTGACTCCATTGCAAACCCTGACTTTTTACAATGCTATAGCCAACAATGGAAAGAAGGTAAAACCCCAATTAGTAAGCCAGATTATGGATTATTCAGAGCCAGTGAAAACATTTGATCCGGTAGTGATGGATGGTAAAATATGCTCCTCTTCTACACTGGATTTTGCTTTGGATTTATTAAAAAGTACATCAGACAGTGCTGGTACCGCAAGAGCCCTGAGAAATAGATTATATACTATAGCCGGAAAAACAGGTACTGCTGTTACCAATTATTTTAAAGGTGATGTAAATGAAGGTAAAAAATATCAGGCATCGTTTGTCGGTTTTTTTCCTGCAGATCAGCCAAAATATTCGTGTATAGTGGTGTTGTATGAACCCAAGGCAAATGGATTCTACGGTGCTTCAGCTGCTATGCCTGTATTTAAGGAGATTGCAGATTATTGCATTTCATCACAATTTATTCTGCCAGGTGAAATAGTAGATCTGGATGACATCACTGTAAACAACAATATTAAAGCAGGTGGATTTGCCACTGACCTTCGTACCATTCTGCATTATACCGGGGTACGATTTGAAAATAACTGCATGAGTGAATGGGCATTAGTAAGTCCTGATAATTCCAAACTGGAGCTTACTGGCAATAATACAAACACCACCCAGGTACCTGATGTGAGGGGAATGGGACTCAGAGACGCTTTATATATTTTAGAAAATAAAGGCTTAAAAGTAAAAATGCAGGGAGTAGGAAGGATAAAACAACAATCCATTACTCCAGGTACAAAAGTAAATGGACAAACTATAGAACTAACAATGGGTTAACATGACTTGGACTGATTTAAAACGGCATATTAAATACATAGACTCAATAGGGAATAGCTCTTTTGAAGTAGCTGGTATTGATTTAGACTCCAGGCAGATTAAGGCGGATTATGTTTTCATTGCAGTAAGAGGGTTAAAATCAGACGGTCATGATTTTATCTCACAAGCAATAGAATCCGGAGCAAAAGCAGTTGTATGCGAGCAATATCCTGGTAATATTGCTTCTGGAATTGAGTATATCAAAGTAGCGGACACATCAATCAGTGTTGGATTGGTGGCCAGTGCATTTTATGATTTTCCTTCCACTAAACTAAAATTGGTGGGAGTCACCGGTACCAATGGCAAGACAACCACAGCTACTATGCTTTACCGTTTGATTGAATCTTTTGGCTATAAAGCCGGCTTACTCAGTACTGTTCGCAATTATATACACGATAGAGTACTTGATTCTTCTCATACCACTCCGGATGCTGTGCGGGTAAATCAATTATTGGCTGACATGGTAGCGGCTGGTTGTGAATATGCTTTTATGGAAGTGAGCTCGCATGCAATGAAACAAAACAGGGTGCAAGGATTACGTTTTATTGGTGGCATCTTTACCAATCTCACCCATGATCACTTGGATTATCACCTCACCTTTGATGATTATCTTAAATCGAAAAAGAAATTTTTTGATCAGTTGATGCCCGGCGCTTTTGCCATTACTAATGCAGACGACCGCAATGGAAAAATCATGGTACAGAATACAGAAGCCAACGTTAAAACGTACGGCTTGCGTATGATGGCTGATTTTAAATGCCGGATAAAAGCAAATACACTTCAGGGTTTGATACTGGATATAAACGGAGTGGAAGTGCACAGCCGATTAGTAGGAAATTTTAATGCCTATAATTTTACTGCAGTGTATGCGGCAGCTATTGAATTGGGATTTGGAATCAATGAGACACTTGAAAAATTGAGCCAAATACTTCCAGTAGATGGCAGATTTGATACATTATATAATGCTGGTAAAAAAATACTGGGTATTGTAGACTATGCTCATACCCCGGACGCCCTAGAAAATGTATTGGACACAATAAGAGCATTGAAGAATAATGGCCGTGTAATCACTGTAGTGGGCTGTGGTGGTGATCGCGACAAAACGAAACGACCGGTGATGGCCAGGATTGCTATCAGCAAAAGTGATATCGTAATCCTTACTTCAGACAATCCAAGATCAGAAGACCCGATCGAAATCCTCAATGACATGGTCGCAGGGCTTGATGAAAAAGATCATAAGTATGCATATAAGCAGGCAGACCGGAAAGAAGCAATACGGATGGCTGCCCGTTTGGCAGATCGGTCAGGTGATATCATATTGGTAGCAGGCAAAGGCCATGAAAATTACCAGGAAATAAAAGGGACGAAATTCCCATTTGACGATAAAATCATATTAAAAGAAGTTTTAATATGAAAAAGAATAGGTTAATTATCATTCTCAGGTTGGTTTTAACAGAGGCAGCGGGCGACGGCTTCAAAAGTGAATTCTTACCCCGCTTCCCTGTTTCTTTTCTGATGGTGAAATTTTTAAGAAACGAATCGAATGCTGTATTATTTATTTGAATATATCAATCAACATATAGACCTGCCCGGGTCAGGTTTATTTAAATATATCTCTTTCAGAGCGGGCGGAGCTTTGATCTTTTCATTGATTATATCCATTTTATACGGCAATAGAATTATCCATTTTCTAAGACGGAAACAAATAGGCGAAACGGTTCGTGATCTCGGACTTGCTGGTCAAAAAGAAAAAGCTGGCACACCGACTATGGGTGGTATCATAATCATTTTAGCCATTTTGATTCCTTGTCTGTTATGGGCCAGGCTGGATAATTTATATATCCTATTAATGCTTTTTGTTACCATCTGGTTGTCCCTTATCGGATTTTTAGATGATTATATAAAAGTATTCCAAAAAAATAAAGAGGGGTTAAAAGCGAAAACAAAGCTTGCCGGACAGGTTATTTGTGGCCTGGTGGTGGCCATTACGCTGATGTATAATGAAAACGTACAAATCCGGCTTACTGAAGCAGAAGCGATCGAATCCGGATATGAAATCGTGGAGAAGGTAAGTATAAAAGATAATGCAGGTAATGCTAATACATTGGTGCATGCCAGGGCCTTATCTACTAATGTGCCATTTGTGAAAGGAAATGTATTTGATTACTCCAAATTGATTGGATGGATGGGGGAAAGGGCAAAGAAAGCCACTCCGATACTATACGTTTTATTGGTGATATTTATTTTGGTTTCGGTATCCAATGGAGCCAACCTTACCGACGGTATAGATGGATTGGCTACCGGTGTATCCGGAATAGTGGGAGTTACATTGATTGTCTTCGCTTATGTCAGTGGAAATGCCATATTTGCGGATTACCTGGGTATTTATTTTATACCTAATTCAGGTGAACTGGTAATATTTACCTCTTGCTTTATAGGAGCATGCATCGGCTTCCTCTGGTGGAATTCATTTCCTGCCACTGTCTTCATGGGTGATACCGGAAGCCTGGCATTGGGAGGTGTCATAGCTACCTTGGCTATCGTGCTCAGAAAAGAATTGTTGGTACCGGTATTCTGCGGAATTTTTTTAATAGAAAATTTCAGCGTGGTTTTGCAAGTAGCTTATTTTAAATACACAAAGAAAAAATATGGCGAAGGCCGGCGGATATTCCGCATGTCTCCTTTACACCACCATTATCAAAAGGGTGGTATGCACGAAGTGAAAATTGTAAACCGTTTTTGGATTACTGCCATCTTCCTGGCAGTCCTTGCCATCATCACTCTTAAAATCAGGTAATATGTTGCAAATAGCTACCAAGCAGGAGTGGAAAGGAGATAAAGTAATATGGTTGATCATCAGTATACTTATTGTATTTGGATTGTTAGCAGTTTATAGCGCCACCAACAGCATGGCCTATGTGCACTACAGAGGCAATACGGAAATGTATTTACTCAAACAAATTGTGATGGCGGGTCTCGGTCTATTATGTATGTATGCTTGTCACAGGCAAAATTATCTGATCTATAATAAGCTGGCACCCATTTTATTTTTGATAGCAATCCCATTATTGATCTATACACTTGCCTTTGGATATGAATCAAACGATGCCAAGCGATGGATTACTTTGCCTGTAATCAATCTTTCTTTTCAAACCAGTGACTATGCACGGCTGGCATTGATTATTTATTTGGCCAGATCGCTTTCTAATAAACAAGATTATATAAAAGATTTTAAAGGGGCTTTCATTCCCATCATGGTACCGGTATTGATCATTTGCGGATTGATAGCACCTTCCAATTTATCTACGGCCCTCTTGATGTTTGGTACTTCAGTGATACTCATGTTTGTGGGCAGAGTATCTTTCAAATACATTTTTATGATGGCTGTATTCGGCGCCCTTATGTTTGGCTCCGTAGTATTGATCAATCACTTTTTTCCGGGGGTTGCCAGAGTAGATACATGGATCAGCCGGATCACCGAATTCATGGGAGGTAGTGGTGGATACCAGGTGCAACAATCGAAAATAGCGATCGCCAATGGAGGATGGACCGGAGTGGGACCAGGCAACAGTACTCAACGAAATTTTTTACCGGCAGCATATGCAGACTATATCTATGCCATCATCTGTGAAGAATATGGTATCATAGGGGCGGCAGGTATAGTATTACTTTATTTATGGCTTCTTTTTAGAGTATCGCGAATAGTAATGCGAAGTCCTAAAGCTTTTGGGGCCATGCTGGCAATGGGTTTAGTTTTAAACCTGGTGGTACAGGCATTTGCGAATATGGCAGTTTCGGTAAACCTGGTGCCGGTTACAGGACTTACTCTGCCACTGGTATCTATGGGGGGTACTTCTGTGTTATTTACCAGTGTAGCTTTTGGTATGATCATGAGTGTGAGTAAGTACATCGAATCCATACAAGAAGAACAGCCTGCACCTGAGAAAACATTGATACCGGATGCCGTAAAATTAGATGCCAATCCTAAACCCGATTCACTCACTCAAATAAAAGCTGAAGATGAAAGTGATCATTAGTGGCGGGGGCACAGGAGGGCATATTTTCCCGGCAATTGCTATTGCTCAGGAATTAAAGCGTAGAGACTCATCTATTCCAATTTTATTTATAGGTGCAAATGGTAAAATGGAAATGGAAAAAGTACCGCAGGCCGGATTTGAAATTAAAGGCCTCGATGTAGTGGGCTACAACAGGTCGAATATTTTAAAAAACCTTTTATTACCATTTAAGCTCGCTAAATCTCTAGGACAGGCAAAATCCATCCTGAAAGAATTTAGTCCATCCATCGTAGTTGGAGTAGGTGGTTACGCCAGTGGTCCTACATTGTATATGGCCAATAGAATGGGCATTCCTACTTTGATACAAGAGCAAAATTCTTACGCTGGCAAGACCAATAAAATTTTAGCTAAAAAGGCAAAAAAGATTTGTGTTGCATATGATGGAATGAATGCATTTTTTGATCTGGATAAAATAGTACTCACCGGCAATCCAGTACGAAAAGATTTAATTGGGCTGGCAGGCAAGAAAGCAGAAGCTATAAATTATTTCGGATTATCAGAACATAAAAAGACGGTGCTGGTAATGGGAGGTAGTCTGGGGGCGAATACGTTAAACCAAACCATGGCATTTAATATGGATACCATATCCAAAAAAGATCAAGTGCAATGGATTTGGCAATACGGGAAACAAGGCATTGGAAAATTTGATGATTCCAATTTTACAAAGCCTTCTCATATTAAATCAATGCCATTTATTGACAGGGTAGATCTGGCATTTGCCGCTGCTGATGTAGTTTTATGCAGGGCCGGAGCACTCACTATTTCTGAATTGCTAATCGCAAATAAGCCAGCTGTCCTGGTCCCGGCACCTTTTGTTGCTGAAGATCACCAGTCACATAATGCATTGGCATTAGTAGAAAAAGGAGCAGCAGAAATGGTAAAGGATAATGTAGCGACTACAGAAGCAATACAAAGAGTGTACGATTTGCTCAATGATGAAGAAAGTATAGATAAAATGAAGACGGCCCAGGCTTCGTTGGCGAAGCCAAATGCAACGGAATCGATAGTGAATGAAATTTTTAAATTAATACCACAGGCGGCATGAAAATAAAGCATCTGGCATCGAACGAAAATATGCTCAGATATGCTCTGATAGCTACGCTATTGGTATTTGGATTTTTATATAATAAAGCACACAGGGTAAAGATGCGCAGTCTTACCGGGCAATTAAATGTGCATGTAAAACACCTTGAAAGTGGCAATGACTTTATCACCGGTGAGGAAATGCGTACCCGAATTACAAATAAATTTCAATCTGAATTTGCCAATAAGCCAATAGGCAGCCTTTCTCCCATCGAAATTGAATCAGGACTCAAATCTATGGATTTTGTAAAATCCGCTGATGTATATGTAGATGCCAACAGTCGATTGAATGTATTGGTCACTCAGCGGGAACCGATCTTACGAATTATAAATCATGAAGGGTACTCCCTATATGTGGATAAAGATGGTACCACCATGCCGGCATCCTTGCATTATTCGCCCCGGGTATTGGTGGCCTATGCCGATGTACCCAACACGGTTGATACGCTGAGCGTCAATAAACCGGGAATTCAATCGGATTTGTTTAAGCTTACGCACATCATTCGGGAGGACCGTTTTTTAAATACGCTCATTGAGCAGATGGCCACGGATAATGATGGTGATTGGATTTTGGTGCCCAAATTAGGGCCTTCCAAAATACGGATAGGAGGTCTTGATAATATGGATGAAAAAGTGGAGTCAATAAAAAAAGTGTACAAGAAAATCTTACCTGCTGAAGGATGGGATAAATACAGTGTTATAAATCTAAAATTCAAAGGCCAGGTAATATGTACAAAGAAAACGTAAATCAATCATTATTTATTCATACTAAAACCAATTAAGATGAATGCAAAAGACTATAGAAAATTAAATATAGTAGCTGCCCTGGATATCGGCACTACTAAAGTAAGTTGCATTGTCGGCAGAAAAGACGAATACGGCAAAATAGATGTCATCGGGGCCAGTAAAGTTGAGTCGGAAGGTGTACTTCGTGGTGTAATCGCCAATATCGATAAGACGGTAAAAGCCATTTCTGATGCGGTGGACCTTGCTGAAAAAGATGCTCAGTGTGAAATTCATGAAGTATATGTAGGCATTGCCGGCCAGCATATAAAAAGTTTGCAACATCGTGGCATTCTGGCCCGTGAAAATTACGAGACAGAAATATCACAGGATGATATCGACAAGCTGGTAAAGGATATGTACAAACTGGGTTTGACTCCGGGTGATAAAATACTACATGTGATCCCGCAGGAATTTACAGTAGATGCAGAGCAAGGCATCATAGATCCGATTGGAATGTCAGGACACAGACTGGAAGCAAATTTTCATATCATCACCGGACAAATAGCTGCTACAAATAATATACTCAGATGTGTGGAAAGAGCTAATCTAAAAGTAGCTGATATGACGCTGGAGCCAATAGCGAGTGCTGAGGCCGTATTGAGTAAAGAAGAAAAAGAAGCCGGAGTGGTTTTAGTAGATATTGGAGGTGGTACTACAGATATTACCATTTTCCAGGAGGGAATCATCCGACACACTGCAGTGATTGCATTTGGTGGTAATGTGATTACCAAAGACATCAAAGAGGGCTGTACCGTGATGACAGAGCAGGCAGAAAAACTGAAGATCAAATTTGGTTCTGCCTTAGCCGATGAAATCGTGGATAACAGAATCATCACGATACCCGGACTAAAAGGCCGTGATCCCAAAGAAATCTCTGAGAAAAACCTGGCTCGAATCATTCAGGCCAGAATGGAAGAGATTTTAGACCTGGTGATGTATGAGATAAAAAGATCAGGATATGAAAAGAAAATGATTGGTGGAATAGTTATGACGGGTGGTGGATCACTGCTTAAAAATTTTGAATTATTATGTGAATATCACACCGGCCTTCAAACGAGGATCGGATTGCCAAATGAACATTTTGCTCACGGTATGAACGATCGGATTTCATCACCTATTTACGCTACTGGTGTAGGCTTGCTGATGTATGGCCTAAAAATGAAAGAAATGCAATCTGTTTCGAAAATACCCTTGCGAAAAGGAAAGCCTATGGAAGTCGTGCAAGAAGATGAGGCAGCTCAAGCGAAACTCAACCTTGCTCCTATTGCCATGGAAACTACTCCTGTACAAAAATCATCTTCAGGGTCAGAAGCTCCCAAGAATGATTTGGTGAAATACATAAAGAAATTTTTCGAACCCACACCTGATCCGGATTTGAGATAATGGATCAATGTGATTGAATTAAAAATATATTTTTCAAAAAAGCAAAACTATAAAATCTATGAAATTCGAGATGATGAATGATTCAGATAATATAATAAAAGTGATCGGTGTAGGTGGTGGTGGTTCGAATGCAGTATCACATATGTATCGCCAGGGTATAGTAGGCGTAGACTTTATTATATGCAATACAGATAATCAGGCCATGGAGACCAGCCCTGTTCCTGTAAAGGTTACTCTTGGTCCCCAGCTCACTTCAGGCCGTGGTGCCGGATCTAAACCTCAGGTAGGGAAAGAAGCTTGTATAGAATCCCTGGAAGAGATACAAGCTCTAATCAATGACAATACCAAAATGGTATTCATTACTGCCGGTATGGGTGGTGGTACAGGCACCGGTGCAGCGCCTATAGTGGCCAAAGTAGCCCGAGAAATGGATATCCTTACTGTTGGTATCGTCACCGTTCCCTTTCCCTTCGAAGGCAAGAGAAGAAAAGACCAGGCCATGGAAGGAATAGAGGAGATGAAAAAAAATGTTGATGCCCTGGTCATCATCTCCAATGAAAAACTCCGCCAGATCTATGGCAATCTTCCCGTCAGTGAAGCATTCTCTCATGCGGATAATATTTTATCTACAGCTGCAAAAGGAATAGCTGAAATCATTACCATGCCCGGATATGTCAATGTTGACTTCGAAGATGTAAACACAGTAATGCGCAACTCTGGTGTAGCCATCATGGGTATTGGAAATGCAGAAGGTGATAAAAGAGCGTATAATGCCGTGACACAGGCATTAAACTCACCTTTGCTTGCAGAAAATGATATTCGCGGCGCACAGCATATATTATTGAATATTTCGTATGGTTCGCAAGAAGTGACTATGGATGAAATATATGAAATCACAGAGTATGTACAAGAAGAAGCAGGTTACGGTACAGATATCATCTGGGGTAACTGTTATGATGAAAGACTGGGAGGCAAATTAAACGTAACCATCATTGCCACCGGATTTGAACAATCCTTTGGAGCTGTGAAGCAAGTAGAAAAAAAAGAAACCAAGGTATCCTTGGAAGAAGAAAAAACCTCCCAGACCATACAAGAGGTATTTGATCTGACCGAAGCCAATGCAAAAACGATTGAATTCGAATCACAAGAATATACTGTGCGCAGCCAGTCAGAGCCGTTTATAAAAGCAGAAGTAAAACAAGAACCCTCTAACAGTTCGTCTTCTACTAATGATGAAAGAAAAATGCGATACGAAGCACCGGAAAGCAAACAAGAGTCCAACAGAAAAATGCGTTTCCAGATGCATCAGTTGCGCAATGCCTCCGATATGGAAAACCAACCGGCATACTTACGCAGAAATGTATCGCTCGATGATGTGCCTTCTTCTAAAGATCATACCATGTCCCGATGGACGATATCCAATGATGATGAGCCACAGATAAGAGAAAACAATTCCTTCCTCTACGATAATGTGGATTGATTAATGGACGAAAGTCTTTTAGAGAAAAATGATTGATTAAAGAAGGGCGGCTGAGAGGTCGCCTTTCTTTTTTAAAACAGATAGTAAAATAAAACCAGCTTTTTTATATTTAATCAAATTGGTAATCAGGGCGATAAAGTGTGGTGGTGTATTCAGGGAACCTGTCAGGATAAAAAAACAAAATATTTAAAACCACTCAACTCAATTCTACTCCCCATTCCTTTCCTCCCATTTCCACCTCTATATTTTCATCCATAGTGGTGAATAATGACAGGCCCACATAGTCTACTTGTATCGGAAAAGATTTATGCTTTCGATCCACCAGTACCGCCACTTCCACCTTGCGGGGTAAAATTTTCATGAGCGGATCCATGGCATAAAATAGGGTGCGGCCGGTATTGGCTACATCATCAACTACGATGATTGTCTTTTTATTGGCCTGGTCTATGGTGGGATCAATAGTGATCTCAGAGGACAAAGGTGCTGCCGGATTGAGTTTGAGTCGGGTGATGCTGATTTTAAGATCCGAAAACTGCTCAATTTCTTTTTTTAATAATTCTGCAAAAGCATAGCCTTTATTATTGATTCCGGCAAAAACGATCTCACTGGCATCTGTATTTTTTTCGAGTATTTCTAAAGCAAGTCGCTTGAGTTTTTGTCTGATCTGGCTTTCATTCAAAATTTTCATATAACAGCCCTTTTGAATTTTGTATTTTTATGCAAGATAGAAGTTTTTAGTCTTTATGTGGTCAGTCGTATTCTTCATTTTAATATCATTACTTGGCTTTGGCCTTGCATTCCGGAATTTTAAAAGAATATATGCATCAATTCAATTGGGCAAAGAGGAAGGGCCAATTATGGATAAGGCTACACGCTGGAGAAACGTAGTATTGATTGCCCTGGGGCAGAAAAAAATGTTTAAACTTACCATCCCTGCGTTCTTGCATTTATTCATCTATATAGCATTTCTCATTACCCAGATAGAATTAGTAGAAATCCTCGTAGATGGTTTGTTTAATACTCATAGGGCTTTCTCCCTTTTATTAGGTGATTTTTATGATTTCATCATTTCTTTTTTGGAAATACTATCGGTGCTGGCTTTTATTGCGACCGTGGCTTTTTTGTGGCGAAGAAATGTAATCAAAGTAAAACGTTTTCAGTCACCCGAACTCCAATCATGGCCATTCAGGGATGGCAATATTATTCTGATAGGAGAGATTTTATTGCTTATAGGTGTTTTTACTATGAATGGTGCCGAGCAGACACTTGCAATTAAATATGGCATCAATGAATTGGCCCATTCTTTCGCTGTAAGTACCAATCTGATGCCTGGCCTGCTGGGTGGATTTTCAGAAGGTACATTGCATACGCTGGAAAGGGCAGGGTGGTGGTTGCATTACCTGGTGGTTCTTGGTTTTTTAAACTATCTACCTGTGTCAAAACACTTGCATATTTTTCTCGCCTTTATTCACACTTATTTTGCCCGTTTAAAGCCGCGCGGTGAAATGGAAAATATTCCGATAATCACCAATGAAGTGAAGTCGATGTTGGGCTTACCAACTCACCAAACAGCCGAAAATACAGAAGCAAGCTCTGATTTTGGTGTAAAAGATATATTTCAATTGCCCAAAAGAGTGTTGCTTAGTGCCTACAGCTGCACTGAATGTGGAAGATGCACGGCTGTATGCCCTGCGAATATTACAGGCAAAAAATTATCTCCCCGAAAAATTATTATGGATATACGAGACCGATGTGAAGAGGTATCTCGTACCATCAGCTCTGTAAATCAAACCCCGGATAAATACAATGATGGTAAATCTTTATTCGATTATATTAGCCCGGAAGAGCTGCACGCCTGCACTGCTTGCAACGCATGTGTGGAAGCTTGTCCAGTATTAATCAATCCCCTGGAGCCCATCCTGGAAATGCGGCGCTACGAAATTCTAAGCGAGTCTAAAGGTCCGGCAGCCTGGACTGTCATGTTTAATAGCCTGGAAAATAATGGATCGGTCTGGGCTATGTCCGAGAGCAGAGCTAAATGGACTGAATAGAGAAATGTACAATGGACCACGTACCATGTACAACGTGCAATTCAAGATTATTCATATTGAACTTTGTTCGACCTACATGGTATCTTGTAAGATGTACACGGAACGTTGTAGGTTGTCTGTTGTCCGAGATACATTGTCCGTTGTCCGCGGTAGGTTGTACATTTATCAAAGGCTTTTCGTCCTTCCCCCGTCTACAGCCAGGTTGATACCATTTATATAACTTGCCGCAGGGCTGGCAAGAAATGCAACAGCTGCAGCAATCTCACCTGGCAACCCAAATCTTTTCATGGGTATATCTTCCATTGCTTTTTCTTCCAGAATGGTTTGATCCACATTTAAATTTTTTGCCCGGAAAGAAAATAATTCATTTAATCTTTCTGTAGAGGTATATCCTGGCAGTACATTATTTACTGTAATATTAAAGCGTCCCAATTCATTTGCTAATGTTTTTGCCCAATTGCTTACAGCTGCCCGCAATGAATTGGAAAGTCCAAGGTCATTCAGAGGTTCTTTTACAGAAGTAGATGTAATGTTGATTATCCTGCCGTAATTGCTTTCCTTCATACCGGGTACCAATAGTTGTACCAGATCATGATTGATTAAAAATAGTTTTCTAAAATTATGTTCTATTTTTTCTAAGGAAAAATCGATCATAGGTCCTGCTGGCGGCCCTCCTGTATTGTTGATGAGTATCTGGTAATTTTTTCCGGATGTGAGCAAATTGATTTTTTTATGCATATCGGCT
>JBGAVW010000047.1:0-41736 GCA_044227925.1 Saprospiraceae bacterium
GTCCTCAAAATCACTGCTCATATAAGTACAACCAAAGTAAGGATACTGAGCTTCGTTTAATCCCCAGGCCATCGAAAAATAATCTTCCGTACCTGTTCCGGTAGATGAAGCTTTCTTTTCTCCATCTATATAAAATTTTGCATCCCCTTCGCCAAACCAAAATGGACTGCGAGATCGCACAGACATTACGGTACCAATATAATGGCCTGTACCATGGGCATCCAGTATTAAATAGTCTTTGCCTGTTTTTTCAGGAAATTCATTTCTGTATTGCGCGCAGAAATAAGGAGTTTGCGGAGGTAGTTTTTCTTCAGTATAATCTATATGGTAATAAAAGCTTCTACAGTTTTTTTTGCTTTCATTAGTAATTGTAATTTTCGCTCTCTTATAGAAAGGCATTCGCCAATAACAATTGTACCCATCCCCCCCTTCTACCATTACAGGGAGTGATCGCAATTCGTGCCTTTCACCAAAACCCGCTCCAAAAAAATCACCCAATGGTGCTTCTACGGCAGGTTCCTTTCCATCGTCCCAATACATTCTGATCACCAATTCACCCGGTCCTGCAGATCCACCGGCTTCCAGCCAATTGGGTCTGGCTTCATTAAAAGTAAGCCAAATATGATTTATAGCACCCGGTCCTTTTATATCTGCCAGAGTACGTGTCTCACCAGCATATATGTATCTGATTCTATCTGCATTACCCTCCGGTATGGTATCCACTGAAGTTATCGCTTTCGATCTTCCGGGTTTGATCTGAGAAAGGCTATACAGGTCCTGACCAGAGACAGTATGAAAATAAATCAATAAAAAAACGAGAATGTATTTTCTTTTCATAAGATGGAAATAAAAGAGTTGTGAGTATTAAAATTAAGAAATTGGACCAAATTAGTACTTCCGGTGAAGCGTGAGAAGGTTAAATAAGAAAGGTTTAAATTAATAATTTTAGCAACTACCATTCGAGCTTTAGCCAACGGTAACTAACCCTGCAGTTTCCCGGCTTTAGACACATTCTTCCAATTGTTTTCCACCAAATTGTTTCTATTTTTGCCATTAAATAATTTGCAATGAATAAATTCCATTCAAACCAATTCTACTTATTTATAATTTTAGCAACCTTTTTTTCATGTAAACCTGCAGCCCATATCCAGGTATTGCAACCCGCCCAAATAATAGTACCAGAACACATCAATAAAATTTTACTGGTAGATCGCAGCAAACCTTCCGGTGGCTGGCTCCGAAATCTTGAAAGTGTTTTTACAGGAGAAGAATTAAATCAGGATCAAACCGGTAGAAGGAATGCAATGGATGCCCTTTCAGCAGCATTGACCAAAACCCCCAGATTCCAGACAATGGCACCAGGTGTAGAATTATTAGGTTCCAGAGGTGGCAGATCTATGATGACTCCCATGTCATGGTATGAAGTCCAGGATTTATGTGATAAATACAATACCGATGCCATAGTGGCCATAGAAATGTTCGATTCGGATGTCACTTCTTCCAGTTTGTCCCGTACTGTAAAAGAAAAAACAAAAGACGGTAAAGAAACAACCAAAATTGTATATGATGGCAAGAAAAATGGCCGGGTACAACTCGGTTGGCGATTTTACGATAGAAAAAATAAAACCATAATAGATGAGTACCAGGATAGTGACACAAATGAAAGAACATCGTATGGACAAGCTACTGCTAAGGCAGCGATAGACTATATCGAAAATTCAGTAACCATGGTACGAAATATCGCAAAAGACCTTGGAAATAAATACGGTACCCGTATAGCACCCACCTATATAAATGTTGCTCGCACCTATTTCAAAAAAGTAAAAGGCAGTTCTGCAGATAAGTTTGAAGAAGCGGCCCGATATGCCGATGCCAATGAATGGAAAAGAGCCATAGCCATCTGGGAAAAAATTGCCGACAAGAATGATAAAGATGCTGCATCCAAAGCCTTGTTTAACCTGGCTGTAGCCTACGAAGTAAATGGCCAACTTAATCAGGCCTTACAATTTGCCAGGGACTCCTATACTCAATATGGTCTGAAATCCGCAAAATCGTATATGCGTATACTGGAAAACAGGGTAGCTGACCAGGAAGTTTTGCAGCGCCAGATGCACGAACAGAAAAAGTCTTAAAAAGAAAGAAAACAGAGCGCTTGGTGTACAAGACCTGGCAAGTGATTATTAGCTGAAGCAATCGATTCTCTGCCCTATTTATCCTGGTATGCTTAACGTTCGGAATTATCCGTAGTCTACAGTACATTGGCCGGGTATGCATGGTAGATTGTCCGTAGTGCATACTACCTATTCCACGTTGCATGCACATTTATACATTTTCCTTATCTTGCTTTGACTAAAATGAAATCGAATGAAAAAGCGAACCTTTTTTCTATTCTCCCTGTGCTTGATTTTCTCATCTTTTATCCATGCTCAGACTATTAAGGGCAAAGTAATAGATGATGCCACTGGTGAAACCCTAATAGGTGCCAATGTATTGGTAAAAGGCACCAATACCGGTACAGTCACCGATTTTGATGGGGCATTTGAAATAAAAGTAAATAGCCTGCCAGCCACTCTGCAGTTTTCCTATCTCGGATATGTATCCAAAGATGTGGAAGTGACAGCGGCTACCAAAGACCTTACCATCAAGTTAGAAGGCGAAGCCATCACCCTTATGGTAACTGAAATCAAAGGACAACGGGTATCAGACAAACAAAAAGCCTCACCTCTTACAGTAGAATCACTCGATATACTCGGAATAAAACAGGCTGCCAGTGACAATTTTTACGATGGTCTTGGCACACTAAAAGGCGTAGATCTTACAGCAGCATCTTTAGCATTCAAAGTGATTAATACAAGGGGGTTTAATAGCACCAGCCCGGTGAGGTCATTGCAGGTAATAGATGGTGTAGACAACCAGGCTCCCGGACTAAACTTTTCATTGGGTAATTTTTTGGGATCCTCTGAGCTGGATGTATTAAAAGTAGATTTGGTACAAGGAGCCAGTAGTTCATTTTATGGACCTAATGCCTTTAATGGCGTGATTAGCATGGAGACCAAAAACCCATTTTATCAAAAAGGATTGAGCGTGAGCGCCAAATACGGAGAACGCAACCTGTTTGAGACCGCGTTGAGATATGCAGCTACTACAAAAAATAAGAAAGGTTTTGAATCCTTTGGTTACAAAGTAAACTTTAGCTTTTTACGTGCTGATGACTGGGTCGCTGACAATTACGATGCTGTGACCGGCACTGTATCTGCCAAGACCAATCCCGGAGGCTATGATGCCGTAAATATTTATGGTGATGAATATCAGGCAGGTAACGATTTAAGCAGTGCAGCACCTTGGTTATTTCCGGGTATAGGGGTTTGGCACAGACCAGGTTACAAAGAAATCGACCTCGTAGACTATGGTACTAAAAATATAAAGGCCAACGCCGCACTTCATTTTCGTACCAAACCAAGTCAAAAAGACGAATCTCCTGAGCTGATTCTGGGAGGTAATTTTGGAAATGGAACTACTGTATACCAGGGTGACAATCGATTTTCGCTGCGTGGTATTTTGTTTTTCCAGGGCAAAGCAGAACTAAAGAAAAGGGACAAATATTTTATCCGTGCCTATTTCACGCAGGACGATGCTGGCAAGTCATATGATCCTTATTTTGCTGCTCTGAAATTGCAGACCAACGCGGAAATGAACAGTACTTGGTCTGCTGATTATATTACCTATTGGCAAGGCACTGTAAAACCAAAAATAAATGAGAAAGGATTTCCACAATTAGAAATCATAGTAAATCCGGATGGTACTATTAGCACCAAATTTGACAGGACTGCTGCAGCAAAATGGGTATCTGATAACCAGACATTGTTAAATCAATTTCACGCTGAGGCACGGCAATATGCAGATAAAGGCAATCCCGGAAGTCGCTCTTTGGATGCCTTCATCCCGGGTACAGAAAGATATAATACGGAGTTTAATAAAATTAAGACTACTTTCAATAATGCTGGTGGCACCCGTTTTTACGACAACTCTGCATTGTACCATATCCAGGGCGAATATAAATTCAAGCCTAAATTTGTCAACAATTGGACCGTTGGTGGAAATTATCGTTTGTATACTCCTGAAAGCAGGGGGACTATATTTTATGATACTGCAAATGTAAAAATTACCAATTCAGAGTTCGGATTATATACTGGTATTGATAAAAAATCTCATGATGATAAATGGACTTTTTCTGCTACGGCAAGAATAGATAAAAACCAAAATTTTAAAATGTTATTCAGTCCTGCTGCTTCGATTGTATTTAAGCCTAAAGCAGGTAATTTTTTACGCCTTTCATTTGCCAGCGCTTTACGAAATCCAACCCTCTCTGATCAATATTTATCGTTAAATGTTGGAAGGGCAATATTAGCTGGAAATTTAAACGGGGTGAAAAATTTAATAACAGTGGAGTCATTATCTGATTATCTGGGAACCTTGAATCCAGCCAAAATTGTAAGATTTGACATAGATCCTATTAGACCAGAAAAAGTAAAAACATTTGAACTTGGCTACCGAACCACACTATTTAATAGTCTGTACGCAGATCTTGGATATTATTATAGTTTTTATAACGATTTTATCGGTTATAACATTGGTGTCGAGGGTAGTTTTGATCCGGTTACAGGCTTTCCTAAAAATTTACAAGCATATCGATATGCCGCTAATTCAATCAATCAGGTTACTACCCAAGGCTTTTCAGCTGGATTGAACTACTATTTCAATAAATATTACCAACTATCAGGAAATTACTCCTGGAATAAACTGAACAAAGATTTTGTGGATGACCCAATAATACCGGCCTTTAACACACCTGAAAATAAATATAATATCAGTTTGAGTGGTCGGGATATGCCAATGCATTTAGGTGGATTACGATTGCATGATTTTGGGTTTAACCTGAATTATAAATGGATCGAAGCATTCAGATTTGAGGGATCTCCTCAATTTACAGGATTCATACCATCTTATAATTTATTAGACGGTCAGATTAACTGGAGAATGAGGTCATTGAACACCACGGTTAAAATTGGTGCTTCAAATATTTTAAACAATAAGGTATTCCAGGCATATGGAGGCCCTAGAATTGGCAGATTGGCTTATATTTCCCTTGTATATGAGGTCAAAAAAAATTAACTCTGAGTTAAATAATTTTATCTAATTTAACGGCCTACTTTAACAAAACTCTAGATATGAAAAAAGTAATTTTTAGCCTTATTGTCTTTGCGCTAAGCTTCTCTACGCTTTTAAGCCAAAGATACCTCAAACCAATTTTTGATTCCGTTAACACAACACAAACAGTATATGGCCAAAATGCCACAGTACTTACTGTTTCGGTGACTGGTAAGGCTACTAAAGTTCCTTTGCCGGTAACGATTTATACTCCTAAGGGTGATACTTTGAAAAAAAGACCTTTAATTATTTATGTGCATACAGGCAACTTCATACCTTTTCCTCTAAATGGAAGTACCGGCGGAAGAACCACTTTACCTTCAGGATCACCTTATGCAGCTATTGCACCTTTAGGAATGGGATTCCCTGTCGATTCCCCACTTGTTGAAATGTGTACAAGGCTGACAAAAATGGGCTATGTAGTGGCTGCAATTGACTACAGAACAGGTTGGAATCCAGTCGCTCCGACTCAAACTGAAAGAGTAAACACATTGATAAATGCAGCCTACAGAGGTGTTCAGGATCTTAGGACTGCAATCAGGTACTTTAAACTCACCGCTATTGCTGGTGGTAATCCTTATGGTATTGATACATCCAGAATAGTTGGCTGGGGCCAGGGAACCGGAGGTTATGTTACTATGGCCGCGGCCACCATGGATTCCTATTTAGATATTGTGCAAAAATCTAGTGGTAAATTTATCGGTGACAATGGATTTCCTTATATAATAGAAGGTGTTCATGGAAACATTTATGGTACATCTCTAGGGATTAATCCAACCAATGGTGACACGCTGAGTTATCCAAACCATGTTGGATTGAGTTCAGATTTTCAACTTTGTGTCAACCTTGGTGGGGCCATAGCTGATACTAACTGGATAGACGCAACGGATATTCCAATGATTGGTTATCACGAACCCAGGGATTTCTTTGCACCCTATAAACAAGGCTTGGTGCAAGTACCCATCGGCGGTGGTCAAACCCTACCTGTTGTAATTGTCCAAGGTTCATATTTAGCAGTTCAAAAGACAGATGCTCTAGGTTTAAATAAAAAAATGCGAGACCTCAAATTAAATGATTTAATTACGCAAGCTGCAAATAAAAAGAATGATGGGATTGAAGGATTATGCCCCTTAAATGGCTCTGCACTTACCCCTTTTGATTCAGACCCTTGGAACTGGTGGGATACTACTGTGATGGGTGCTATTGAAAGACAATCTGGAAGACTGAATAATACCAATGGGTTAGCGCAAAATCCAGACATGTCTGCTGGCAAAGCTCGCAGATACATAGATACCATCATTGGCTACTTTGCACCACGTGCATTTGCGGTGCTCAACCTTGGCACTTTCACTTCTACACCTGATCTACTCAAAGATCATCAGGTTGGTCTTAAAATCATGCCTAATCCACTGACTACACAGACTACTATTCAATCTAATCCTGATTCTAAAATCAAAGGTATCGTAGTATATGATGTCAATGGCAGGGTGATCCGTTCAGTAAAAAATGTAAATACCAATCAATTTGTATTGCAAAGAAATAATATGCCAAATGGTATATACTATGTGCAGATAGGATTTGATAAAGGAAATATCACTAAATCGATAGTAGTGCAATAAGAGACTAATTTTCGACTACAATAAATGCTATGAAGGCCTGGTGATGAACCGGGCCTTTTTTTTGCTAAGTATAGGATATTCAAATGTTTTTATACGTTTATAAGATATAAATTTATTTTTGTAGCTAATATTTATTCAGATTAAAATTCATGATTGACGCTGATATCAGGTGGAAACAACGATTTCAAAACTTTGAAAAGGCTATTTTATTATTTGAAAATGGATTAGCCATAAAAAATCCATCATTGACAGAGAAAGCAGGCATCATTCAATTTTTTGAAATTAGCTTAGAACTTGCCTGGAAGCTTTTAAAAGATTACCAGGAAGCCCAGGGTGTTCAAGAGTTAAACTTTCCAAGACAAATAATCAAAGAAGCATTTCAGTCTAACCTAATATCTAATGGTCATATTTGGCTTGAGGCTTTGACAGACAGAAATCTGACCTCGCATACCTATGATGAAGTATTGGCGAATGAGTTAGTATTGACCTTAGAACAAAAATACTACCCATTATTGGCTGATCTTTATAAAAAATTTAAACTATTGATCTGATGTTTGGTTTATTAGATCGGGATATTTCAGAGATGACCAAAGCGTTTGCTAGTCGTGCAAGCATTGAAAAAGTAATCCTTTACGGGAGTAGGGCGAAAGGCAATTATAAAAATGGAAGCGATGTAGATCTTACTATACTTGGGGAAAATCTTTCCGAAGATATAATTTCTGATTTAAATGCGTTTTTGAATGAAGAAACCAATATGCCCTACTATTTTGATTTAGTCAACTATAACACCCTAACCAATAAAGCACTAATCAACCATATTGATCGGGTAGGAAAAGTTATTTATAGCAGGGAAAAGTAGATTATCAAAAAACGATCGGACACTGCTTTTGTATTATACTTCTTCCATCTTCACTTTAGTCCAGGACCAATATTTTTCCCCAGGCTTTAAAATCACAGAAGGAAAATGCGGATAGTTTATTGCATTAGGAAACCCCTGCGTTTCAAGGCACAGACCTCCAAATTTTTCGTATTTCACATTGTTTTTGCCGATCAGATCCAGGTGATTACCGGTATAAAATTGCACCCCGGGCTGATTAGTAAAAAAAGAAAGTTTCTTTTTGGATTGAGGGCTATACACGATGATTTGAGGTTGATCAGGCATTGATTCTTTCAATACAAAGTTTTGATCTATCCCATTTGCAAAATCGATTTGCTGATGACCCTTTCTGAGGTTTTCTCCGATAGTAGTAATTGAAGTAAAATCAAATGCACTTCCTTTTACTTCGTAGTATTCACCTGTCGGTACAGAATCAGCATCATTTAACAGCATTTGATCGGCATGGATCCACAATTCATGGTCCAGTATGGATCCCTTGCCATCAAGATTATAATAGGGATGAGCGGTGAGGTTACAAATCGTAGGCTTATCGGTTAATGCTTTGTATTCAATGACCAATTCATTTGCATTAGTGAGAGCAAGAAAAGTTTCAACAGATAAGTTACCAGGAAATCCCTCATCGCCATCCTTACTCATAAGATACATCCGAACGCCTACATATTCATTTGTTTGCTCAGGGTATCCACGCCAATTGTGCACATTAAATCCTTTTGCCCCACCGTGCAGGTGGTGAGGAGGAGTATTGGCAGTGACTTGGTATTCAATATCATCCAGTTTAAATCTTGCATTTTTTATCCTGTTGCAACACCTGCCTGCGGTACTGCCAAACCAATTATTATCCGTAAGCCATTTCTCTATCTGATCATGTCCCAGCAATATATCTGTAGTGGTGCCATCAGTACCTGGCCATAACAAATGAGTAATGGCTGCACCAAAATTAGTACATCTCAATTCAAATCCATGATCATTGAAAAGTGAGTATTCCTCTACATAATATCCGTCGATTATATGAGGGGTCCGATTCACTTTAATTTGCATAGTGCAAAAGTATCAAGGCAAGGATGAATTACCTATTATTGGGAAAGTTTAATTTTAATTTATCAGAGTAATTTACTTTTTGATGGACCAGAGTTCAAGAAAGTGTTTTTTTTACATAGAAGCTGGAGTAAAATTAAAAAAGAGTAAATCGAAATTTTACATACAAAGGATGGATTCATTTTCCGGAATCTCAGTTCACCATTTTCCATTAATGAAATACAAGTTCTATAAATCAACTCATTTACTTTACTATCAAAGCTACTTCGGCTAAATGCCTGATCCTAATCCTTTACCATCTCGGCTTAGGCGGTCTGCTTGCAGCTAATAATCTTTTGATACTAAATCTGCCCGCTCCATTGACTACGATCATAAGCAAACCTCCTATGATAGCCATATTTTTCATAAATAAAATGGATGCCATCCTTCTTTCTGACACCGGATCATTCCAAAATGAATACACCATAAACGTGACCGGTATCCAATAGATCAATAACAAAATAGCCCCTACCGGCGCTTTATAACCAATCAAAATAAAGAGGCCCCCTATGATTAAAAATACAATTACAGTAACCAATAAAAAATCCTGATTCCATGTAATGCCATAGGTAGTCATGGTCCGCTTTACGGAATCAAAAAATGCAATAGAATCGTACGCTTCCCAGAAAAAAATGAGTGACATAAAAATCCTACCCAATAAGTCAATAAAATCTTTCATATTCAAGGTTAATTGGTCATGATGTATTGATATACAGCTTTGGCTACATGCTGCCCATCCATAGCTGCTGATACTATACCTCCCGCATATCCGGCACCTTCTCCACAGGGAAAAAGTCCTTCGCATTGGGGGTGCATAGATAACGAATTTCTGGGAATACGGACAGGGCTGCTGGTCCGGCTTTCTGTCGCTACTACAATGGCTTCTTCAGTCAGATATCCCTTCATTTTCTTTGAAAAATCCTGTATACCCAATTTTAATGATTTCACTATGATTTGAGGCATGATCTCATGTATGGGAGCAGACCAGACGCCAGGGATATACGATGTGTCTCCTATGGAACCTGACAGTCTGTTTTGCATAAAATCAGTCAATCTCTGAGCCGGTGCCTTTTGACTTCCATCTCCGGCTGCAAATACTTTTTGTTCCACCTCACGCTGAAAGTCAAGGCAACAAAATGGATCGGAAGGTTGGGTAAAATCAGCAGGGTGTATAGCAACCACCGTACCGGAATTAGCAAATTTACTGTCGCGCCTGCTCAGGGACATACCATTGATTACTATCTCCCCGGGGGCCGTTGCAGCCGGCACCATTAAACCGCCGGGACACATGCAAAATGAAAATATGCCTCTGTCATTGATAGTGCAAGTCAACGAATACGCAGCTGGCGGAAGCTGCTCATGTCGGGTTTTATTATGGTACTGTATGGAGTCGATTAATGCCTGTGGATGCTCTATCCGCACACCTATGGCCAACGATTTTGGTTCAATCAACAGTCCCTTTGAGTGAAGTAAATAGTAAATATCCCTTGCAGAATGACCAGTAGCTAATACTACAGCCTCTGCCAAACATTCTATACCGGTACTGGTACGTACTCCCCTAATCTTGCCGTTTTCTAAAATAAAGTCGGTGACTTGTCGATCGAAATGTATCTCTCCCCCATGTGATTCAATGCTTTCACGCATAGCCTGAATGATATCGGGCAATTTATTTGATCCGATATGAGGATGAGCATCATATAAAATCTCCGGTGTGGCACCATGTTCTACGAATAGTTTAGATACTTTGTAGATATCACCTCTTTTGCCTGAGCGGGTGTATAATTTTCCATCTGAATAGGTGCCAGCTCCCCCCTCGCCAAAGCAATAATTGGAATTGGGATTGACTTGGCTGAATTGTTGAATGGCCCTCAAGTCCCTGCGCCGGTCACGCACATTTTTGCCTCGGTCAAAAATGATTGGTTTCAAGCCCAGCTCAAGGCATTCCAAAGCCGCGTAATAACCTGCCGGGCCGGCACCTACTATGATCACCTTTGGTGCACCTGATACATCTTTAAATTTTGATTTGAAGGAATCCGAGTCTAATAATGGACTATCAGAAACCAATAATCTAAATCGATACAACGGTGTTTTGCGGGCATCCAGTGAGCGTTTGAGTATCTGAAAATATATTTTTTCAGTATCCTTTGTTCCGATCTTGAGGCGAATGCTATGAATAAGGCTTTCCTCTTTTTCCAGATCATCTGGCTTCAGTGCGATCTCAATAATTTGATTCATTAGGATTATTGTATGGCTTCACGGATCCTCACCAGTCTATTCATCAAATCCTCCATTTTATCCAGTGCAAGCATATTTGCACCGTCTGATTTGGCATTTGCCGGATCTGGATGAGTTTCAATAAAAAGTCCATCAGCACCAGCTGCGATACCAGCAGAAGCTATCGTTTTTATCATTTGCGGTCTCCCACCGGTAATTCCGGATACCTGATTGGGCTGTTGCAATGAATGGGTAACATCCAATATCACCGGCACATGAAAAGATTGCATAGTGGGAATAGCCCGCATATCCACTATCAAATCCTGGTAACCAAACATGGTACCTCTATCCGTGAGCCACACATATGGATTGTCTTTAGCATTGATCTTATCCACCACAAATTTCATCGCTTCGGGACTCATAAATTGTCCTTTTTTTACATTAACTACTTTGCCGGTGGCTGCTGCAGCTTCCAGTAGACTGGTCTGCCGGCACAAAAAAGCCGGAATCTGCAATACATCTACATAGTTTGCCGCCATTGCTGCTTCAGGTTCCGAGTGTATATCTGTCAATACAGGAATACCAAAATGTTCTTTAATCTGGGCAAGATATTCCAATGCTTTTTCATCACCGATACCTGTAAATGAATCTTTACTGCTTCGATTGGCTTTTCTATAAGATGATTTAAAAATGTAGGGTATATTAAATTTAGAAGAAATGGTGGCTACCGTATCAGCAACCGTAAACAACAAATCCCTGCTTTCTACCACACAAGGGCCGGCGATCAAAAAAAACATGTTGCTTTCTGTATTCATCCATGCCGGAAAGCAGGATTTTAATATTTCATTCATAGTTTTTTATCTAATAGCCAGGCGGTAGGCTCAATGGTGTTTCTGATTTTTTGAAGTATTAACTCGGGGTTTTCACTTGAAATTAATTTAATTCCAATTCTGGCACACTCTGCATTTATCTTTTCCTCGTAGAGGTCATACCCTGAATTATTTATTAGCGCTTTTGCCTTTTTTATATTTCTTTGTTTACAATAGCTACCGGTAATGACAATGATTTCAATAGCTGTATTTTTGATGGAGGTACTATCCAATGCATTGGTATCCGCATTGAGACTAGGTGATATATTGGTCTGTTTTACTGTACTCGAACTGAGCTCGGGAACCGCATTTTTTATTTCAGTAATAGCGACTCCGGGCGTTTTTTGAGAGGAGAAAAATCCCAATACCAAAAATAAAGCTGTCAGCAGGAGGAATGAACCTATTAACCACCACCAGTCAAATCCAGGCTCATCACCCCGGCTGTATATTTGGGGTAAACTGAGAGGTTTAACCGTCAGCTTTTTGTTAAAATCTTCATTCATCGAAAAACTGGAGTAATACGATTGGTCCGGTAACTTATTTAACTTACCAAGAATACCAAGAGAATACGTAGCAGGATGATTTATACTGATTCCGGATATGGTGCTTTCTACAAACTCGTAAGCTTTCTCAAAATTTATATCGTGTTTTGCAGCAACCACTTGTGCCATTGCCGCATAATTATTCATCTGCTCAGGTGTGTTTTCCTTCCACGCGATCTTTGCATTTGGGGGAATAAAATTTTGATTTTCTATTTTCCATTTTGCAGGTGTATAATCTAAGGTAAAAGTACCCAATGGGCCTAATTCGGCCTTACCATGTTGCCTCAGGCATTCCAATATGTAGTTAGAAAAAGCCACCTCAATAATTAAAGCCGAAAGTTACGAAGTTTATTGGTTTATTAAATCCGAGAAGTAATTTGGGAATTTCATGGCAAATCTAAAGGTCGTATGCCTGATAATTAAGCTGATCTTCATATTATAAAAACTTTTAATACATTTGACTCCTAAATAAAGTCAAATTATGTTTACAGATTCATTTCAGGTAATAGGAGGCAAAAAACTCAAAGGTGAATTATTACCGCAGGGAGCAAAAAATGAAGCTTTACAAATTTTGTGCGCGGTGTTACTTACCAAAGAAAAAGTCACTATTTCTAATTTGCCCAACATACTTGACATACAGCGATTAATCGAGCTATTGGCAGGCCTGGGCGTACAAGTGGAAAAAATATCAGAAACTTCTTATTCATTCAAAGCAGAAAATATAGATACGGAATATCTTGCCAGTGAAGAATTCGACAAAAAGGCAAAGGCCATTCGCGGATCGGTAATGTTAATCGGACCGCTCTTAGCCAGGTTAGGTAAAATGTATTTGCCAAAGCCCGGAGGAGATAAAATTGGTCGCAGAAGATTGGACACCCATTTTACAGGACTCACTCAGTTGGGAGCCATAGTAGAATACGATGCCTCCAAAGCACAATATTTTATTGAATCGAAAAAACTCAAAGGCACTTATATTCTCATGGACGAGATATCGGTGACCGGTACAGCAAATGTAATCATGGCTGCTTGTTTTGCTGAAGGGCAGACTACAATATATAATGCTGCCTGTGAGCCTTACCTGCAACAGCTTTGCAAAATGCTGGTGCGTATGGGCGCTAAAATAGAAGGCATTGGCTCTAACTTATTGTATATCACCGGAGTCAGTGCTTTATTGAAAGGTACTGATCATAAATGTTTGCCGGACATGATTGAAGTAGGTAGTTTTATTGGATTAGCAGCAATGACCCAATCCGACATTACCATCAAAAATGCAGGCATCAAAGACTTGGGTATCATTCCCGATGTGTTCAGGAAAATGGGCGTAACTATCAATGAAATCGGGGATGACCTGCACATTCCTTCTCAGGACGAATATGAGATTTCCACTTTTATGGATGGCTCCATTCTCACTATTTATGATGCGCCATGGCCGGGGTTTACTCCAGATCTTATGAGTATAATAGTGGTTTTGGCCACCCAGGCTAAAGGTTCAGTGCTGGTACATCAAAAAATGTTTGAAAGCAGGCTATTCTTTGTAGACAAACTTATAGATATGGGGGCGCAAATCATCCTTTGTGATCCCCATCGGGCTACAGTGATCGGGTTAAACCGAAAGTATCACCTTCGCGGAATCGAGATGAGCAGTCCAGACATAAGGGCCGGGGTAGCGTTGCTGTTAGCGGCCATGAGTGCCAAAGGTACCAGCCTCATACATAATGTAAATCAGATTGATCGCGGGTATCAAAATATTGATGGAAGACTGAATGCAATAGGTGCGGAAATAAAACGTTTATAATATGGATTATCCCATTTACATTGCATTGGGAAATAAGCACATATAAGTTAATTTTTTGATAAATTTGTGCCTGAATCACACTTAAATAAGTGTGTCAAGCGTAAGATCATTATTTATATCACCTAATCGTAAAAATAGATGTACAGGCTCTCTGGAATTTTGTTTTTTATACTTTTTATTCTTCAATTTGCTCATTCACAAAAAACTTCAATTTACTCGGAAGTAAATGCTCATTACAAGGAGGGATTGAGATTATTTTCCGAAGGAGTATACATCGCTGCAAAGAAAGAATTTGAAGCGGTAATCAATGAACACAGGTTGAGTTTTGAGCCAGAGTATAAAACCTTACTCCGATATGCAGAATATTATACCGCCATTTCCGCACTCAGGGTAAAACAGGAAAATGCCGATCTTCTCGTAACTGAGTTTATTAAAAAATACAGGCCAGACCCGATAGCTGAAAAGGCAAATCTCGAAGTAGCGAATTTTCATTTTGATCAAAAAAACTTTAAAGAAGCCATAGTATATTATAAACTAATGGATACCCGTGGTATGAGCAAGGAAATGCTGGCCGAAGTAAAGTTTAAAGAGGGGTATTCGTATTTCGCTACTAAAGATTTTAAAAATGCAACCACCGCTTTCCAACAGGTGAAAGACATTAAAGGCGAGTTCTATTTCCCTACCAACTATTACCTGGGCATGTGTCATTATTTTAATGCTAAATACGATGCGGCCATTGCCAGTTTTGAAATTGCCGGCAAATCAAAAGCATATGCAGACCTGATACCCTATTATATCTCCCATATTTATTTTTCACAGGGAAACTACGATAAACTCATAGCCTATGCCAAACCCATCATCGATGGCACTCAAAAAGTGGATAAATCAATTCAAATCAAAAGAATGGTGGGGCATGCTTATTTTCTAAAGAAAGAGTATGTGAAAGCGCTGGTATATCTCGAGGAATATGAAAAAAGCAATCAGCCACTGGAAGAATCAGATTATTATGCATTGGGATATTCCAACTATATCCAAAAAAAATACGATAAAGCCATTCCTTATTTTAGTGCTATCAGCGGCCAACAAAACCAATTAGGTCAAAACTCGAATTACTACCTGGCCGACTGTTACCTGCGTAGTGGAAACACCTTGTCAGCCCGTACTGCATTTTATAATGTAAGCAGATTGCCTTACCAGGAAAGTATACGTGAAGAAGCATTATTTAATTATGCGAAACTTTCAGCCGAGCTGGGATTTGACAGAGAAGCGGTGACGGCTTTAAATTCTTTTACCCCTGCTTCAAAATATTATAATGAAGCACAGGACATTATGGGTGATGTGCTGGATCGTACAAAAGATTACGACACTGCACTAAAGACTATAGAGGGCATTAAAAATCCAACTACCCGATTAAAACAATCTTACCAGAAACTTGCCTATGCCAGAGCCATGCAATTGATCAATGACGAGCGATACAGCGATGCCCGAATCATGCTGGAGAAAGCCATGGAACCATCGTATGATAAATCGATCACCACTACATCGATGTATTGGATGGCAGAAATGGCACATCGGCAGGTAGACTACGATCTAAGCATAAATTGGAACACTAAATTTTTAGAAACTGCCAACACACGCAATCCCAAAGAAGCAAGCCTGATACCACAAGCACATTACCTTCAGGGATATAACTATTTAAAGAAAGAATCTTATGTACAGGCCGGTGACCAGTTTAAACTGGTAACAGACAAACTGGCACGAACTACCATACAGAAAGATCAGAATATCCTGGCCGATGCTTATCTAAGGTCAGGAGACTGTGCATTTAAGAGAAATAAATACGATGACGCGCTCACGCATTACAGCAAGGTAATCTCAAACCGGTATACGGGTAATGACTATGCTCAGTATCAAAGTGCCATTATCCAGGGTCTTAAAAATAATCCTAAGGAAAAAATCCGGCTTTTGGATGATCTGGTAAGGCGATCTCCGACTTCAAAATACGCTGACGAAGCCTTATTTGAATTAGGTGACACCTATGCCAATCAGGAACAGCAATCCCAGGCTATAGCTTCACTGAATAGAATTATCAAAGAATATCCCAATTCCAATATGATTAATCGGGCGCTCATACATATGGGATTGATCAATTACAACCAGGGCAACAAAAATGAAGCAATCAAAAATTACAAAGATGTATTTAAGCACAATCCATCCCCTTCCGAATCTCAGGAAGCACTGGCGGGACTTGAAGAAATTTATGTCGATGATCTGGGGCAACCCGATGAATATTTGAAATTCCTTGAGACTGTACCCGGCTTTAAGGTGACTAACTACTCCAGGGATTCGCTTAACTACAGTGTAGCCCAGCGCTACTACGAAGATGGACAATACGAAAGGGCAGTAACTTCTTTTGGTGAATATATACAAAAATTTCCTCGAGGGGTCTACCTGATAGATGCGTATTATAAAAGGGCCGAATGCAATGCCTTACTTAAAAAATACGATACAGCACTGAATGATTACGAAGCCGTAATTCAAAAAGGAAGTTCACAGTATTATGAAAAATCATTGCTAAAAGCTGCCACACTTGCTTATAATTATCAACTCAATTTTGATAAAGCCTATAAATACTATTCCGATCTGGCCAATTCCAATGTCGATGAAAATACACTGTTCGAAGCACAGCTTGGGGCAATGCGATCCGCCTACCGTAAAGGACTAACCAATGAAGTAGCTCTATATGGTGAAAAAGTATACAGATCACCTAAAGCCAATAATGAACAAAAAGCTACATCCGCATTTTATCTTGGAAAAATTACGTACGACAGGGGAAATTATGCACAGGCTAATGAATACTTCAAATCAAACATCGAATTCAGTGATAATGTACAGACTGCAGAAGCCAGGTATCTTATGGCAGACATTTTGTATAAACAAAAGAATATAACCGCTGCGGAGACATCCACCCGCAATGCAATCAATGCCAATTCTGATCACCCTTATTGGGTAGCGAAATGCATGCTTTTACTATCGGATATTTTCGTAGACAAAAAAGATTATTTCAATGCCCGTGCTGTGCTGGAGGGACTATTAGACGGATACAAAGAAGATGCTGATATCACCCGCCAGGCCCAATCTAAATTAGACAATGTAAAAAGATTACAGGCTTCCGGAAATAAACTCAGACCTGATACCCTAAAAGTAAATTCATTTTTTGACAATAATTAATCCAGGCAACATGCACCTATCAAAATATAAAATTTCATTCCGTATTTGTTTGACCCTGATGTTGGGCATATTAACTAAGACTCTTTTGGCTCAAAACCTACCGGTAGATATAATACAGGTAGTAAAAGATTTTGACGCACGACTGGATGAAGCAGAAAAAATCAAGGTCACTCCTGAAATACCCGTTGCTGACACAGGGCGATCAAAGTATAGCTACGAAGTGAATCCCGGCATATTGGAATTAAAATATTCTGCTCCGCAGATCAGGCCTATTGCAATGAAACCAGCAGAGCCCATTCCAAGCTATCCATTTTATTTAAAAGCAGGATATGGAATTCCAAATCAGGCCTTAGGCCGATTATCATATTATTTCAAGAATGACGACCGCACCAAAATTGGTTTTGACTTAACACACCTCAGTTCAAACAATAAGAAAAATAAAGATCAGCGATTTTATGATAATGACCTCAAAGCTCATATTTTCCATTTGACAGAAGATGGTCTCGCGATACAGGGCGATGCACTCATAAGCAAAGATCGATATCACCATTTTGGTCATTATATTCAAAACCCAGGGACTGCTACTCCCAGCCAGGTATTAAAGCATGATTATGATATTTTTGAATTGGGTGCCAAAGTATTTAATCCCAAGATCAGTCAGAATGGAGTAAATTATTTTGCCGGTCTCAATCTTTTTAATTTGGTAGATAACCTGTCAAGCAATGAAAAAGGAGGTAAACTGGATCTCGGCATTACCAAATGGATAAAAAACAAGCACTCTGTAGGTATAGAACTGGGCACAGATATTACCATGTTTGATGCAGACACTATTGCCCAGGACCTGAATAATTTTTATTTATTGCCTTCCATAGGAATACATGGTAAATCATTTGCTATTCAGGCCGGAGTCAAGATCGCTTCGGATGGTGAAAACATTACTTTATTTCCGGCTGTTAACGTAAGTGGGAGCATAGCAGGAAATCAACTCATGATCGTGGCCGGTGCAGAAGGGGGACTAAATAAAAACACCTACCGGACACTCAGCGATTTTAATCCTTTCATTACATCCAGACCAATACTGACAAATAATGCGTTTACGGCATATTACCTGGGGCTCAAAGGATCTGCCAAGACCTTAGAGTACGATCTGCGGGTGGGTTATAAACAAAATGACAATCTTCCTTTATTTGTACTTAATACTAAAAATTTTAGCCGATTCGGAGTAAAATATGCAGATGTGGATTTTACTTATGGTACGGCATCTCTTACCTTCAGACCTAGCACCAATATTATTGTAAATGCAGCTATCAATAAAAATTTCTATACTAAAAAAGCAGAACCTCAGGCCTGGGGACTTCCCTCTATTGAATTTAACGGCTCCGTTCAGTATAAAACATTAAATAAAAAATTATTGCTAACTGCTGAGTCCTATGTAAACGATGGTATTCCTTATACCGATGATCTGGGCAATACCGGTAAATCAAATCTATTATTGGATATCAGCCTCGGTGCAAACTACGCTATTACCAAAAACGTTGGAATCTTCGCCCAAGCGAATAACCTGGCTAACTCAGTATGGAGGCGATGGTATCAATATCCTACCTATGGCCTGAATGCAGTGGGGGGAATTACCGTGAAGTTTTAATTAAAGAATACAGGAGTTAACTTTTAAAAACATACCTGACTTATATTACTTTTTGTAATGACCAGAAATGCACAAATGTTTTCAGATGCCTTTCTATGTAATAAATGGATAAGGTACTAAGTCCTACCGCTAAAACTAAGGTAATTAATCCAGCGCATCAAAATGATCACCATTTAAGGATGTGGTAATAAATTTTATCAAAACACCAAGCCCAGTGTCATCATTTTTCCATCTCTCTTGATCACTACATCCACTTTGTCTCCTTTTTCGTGCTTGCCTAATACTTCCATATAAGAGTTCATATCTTTTATATCTGTGGAGCCTACTTTTAGGAGTATATCACCAGCCTTTAATCCGGCTGCTGCAGCAGGCTTACCATCGGTCACCCCATCCAGCCTGATTCCACCATCCTGGTATAAATAGTCGGGCATAATACCCATGGTCACCTTGAATGAGCTGCTTCGTTTACCGGATTCATCTTTTGTTTTTGTAAAAGAAAGTTTAGGTTCGTTATTTTTTGCCTCGATGATATCCACTATCAGATCTGCAATTTCGAGAATACCTTCGTAATTGATTAATTCAGCATCGTCGGTAGGTTTATGATAATCTTTATGTTGGCCGGTAAAAAAATGCAATACCGGTATATTTTTTAAATAAAATGAAGTATGGTCTGAAGGGCCCTGACCGGATTCTGTGGAACTGAATTTAATTCCATTTAGTTGGGCCCCATTTTCAAGCATTGGTTTCCATGATGGTGAAGTGCCTACCCCACTGATAGCAATTGATTTCTCAGCATTCAACCTACCTACCATATCCAAATTGATCATGTAATTGATTTTAGTTGGATCAAATCCTGCGTCTTTAGTGAATGCATTAGAGCCGTATAACCCCAACTCTTCTCCGGAAAAGGCCATGAACAGGTAGTTATTTGCTTTGGCATCCGGATTGTTTTTTAATTTTTCGGCAATGGCCAATATACCAGCAATACCGCTGGCATTATCATCCGCACCGTTGTGTATATCGGTACTATTCGCAGCCAAAGATCCGGATCCCTGTCCTCCATGACCGAGGTGATCATAATGTGCACCGATAATTATTGTATTTATAGCTCCATTGTCAAGATAAGCGAGTACATTTTTTGATTCGACCTTTGGCAATCGGTCTTCACTGGTGGTATCATGAGGATGGGCCTTTTGTCTAAAACTGTAATTATAAAACCAGGATGATTTATATCCGGGTTTTAACCCAAGATTTTTAAATCTGTATTGAATGTATTCTGCAGCCAAAACCTCCCCCTGGGTACCGGTGTTTCTGCCTTCCAACAGATCAGAAGAAAGATAAACTACATCTACTTTTGCCTGCATGAGTGCCGGCATTTGGCTACTACCATTAAAATAAATAAATAATAAAAAGAGTAAAAATCTTGATTTCATGCAGCAAATATGAGGAATATTTAAAAAAGAATCAGCTTTCAGCAATCCTTCTCCGTTCAATTTAAAATTTTTTATACTAAAATGCAGCTGGCGGTCGCCATTCAGCATTGCCGGTCAATTTTAATTCCGTGGCCGGATTTGTCCCCTTTATGTCCCTTAATTTAAATTTTTAATCTCCATTTTTGTTATATCAACATAATATTAATGCCTACCAAATTCACATTTCTACTGATACCTCAAGTGCATATACTGGACCTGGCCGGACCTGACCAGGCAATACACGAAGCTATAGATTACCGTGCAGACTTTGAGATAGAATATTGCAGTACTAATAACCCCATATCTACATCGAGCGGATTGCCCTTCTCCAAAGTGAAGCATTTTTCTAAAACACGAATGAAAAAAGGTGATTTTATTATCGTGCCAGGTGCCACCCATGCCTACCTGGTATCGCCTGAGTTTATTAAACAAAAGGATTTATTTTCATGGCTGCGATTAAACTATGCTAATGGAGTAAATATCTGTAGTGTTTGCCTGGGTGCATTTGTATTGGCAGAGAGCGGTTTATTGAATGGTATACCATGTACCACACATTTCAAGAAAACAAAGGATTTACAACTACGCTATCCGGCAATCCTTGTAAATGAAAATATTCTATTTACTGATCAAAACAGGCTATACACCAGTGCCGGTATTGCATCAGGTATCGATTTAATACTGCATATAATAGAAAAATTAAAGGGCAGTTATTTTTCCCATTTGGTAGCACGCGAGTTGGTGGTATACAACAGACGAAATGGAAATGCTACACAGGAAAGTGAATTGATGAAGTTTAGAAATCATATACATTCCGGTATACATTTGGCGCAGGACTTCATCATAGAAAATATCAATAAAAAAAGAACTTTATCCCAATTGGCTGAAATAGCCAATATGAGCGAACGCAATTTTACCAGAATATTTAAAAAAGAAACCGGTATCACAGTAAATGAATTTATTACAACCATCAGAAAAGAAAAAATAAAAGAACTATTAAAACATCCGGATCACTCCATCCTTTCTATTGCAAATAAAGTGGGATTGAAAAGTGAAAAACAAGTAAAAAGAATCCTTTCAACAAAATGATGAAATCTTACATAATACTGCTTTTTAGCCTGCACATACTGATTCTGAAGGCTGGTGACATAGATGTGAAGCATTTGACTTTATATATGACCTTTGATTGGGAACAATCCAGAGCAATAGGCAGGGCTGAAATTACCTGCTCTCCCATTAAAGCAACTGATAAAATTCATTTCGATGCAGCGTTTTTTACTATAATTTCGATTTCATTGAACAAAGAAAAAGTAAAATATCTCTATTCTGGTGGGGACAACAGGCAAAACCTTGAAATTATTTTATCCAAAAGCTATCTCCCATCTGAAAATATTAGTTTAGAAATTGAATATTATACCCATCATCAAAACAAAGCAGATCCTAACTCGATCTGGGGTAGCTTTGGTAAAGGACTTCGATTTCAAATGCCCACATCAACTACTCCCAAAAAAAGAAAGCAAATCTGGAGTAGCGGAGAGCCCGACCACAACCGCTATTGGTTTCCATCCAATGAAGATATAAGTGACATTCATACCACGGAAATATTGGCTACGGTCGAAAAACCGTTGATGGTTATTAGTAATGGCCAACTAATACGAATCACTGAAAATGCTGATCAAACCAATACTTTCCATTATAAAACCGACCAGCCTTATCCTCATTATCTTGTTTCTATTGTCGTTGGAGAATATATAGATGCCGCTCAAAAGTCAGGCAAAACCATGATTCATAATTTTGGGTATCCTCATGAAATGAGTGCTGTAAAAGCCACAACAGCATTACTACCGGATATGCTTAAATTTCTAGAATCAAAAACAGGTACATCCTATCCATACAATGCATATTCACAGGTTGTAGTTCAGGATTATCCCTTCCCCGGATTAGTAGGTCAGCACATGGCGACTATTCTGTCAGACAATTATATCGATGACTATGGAGTGCATGCAGATTTTAAATATTTATGGGACGGGGTAGCTGTACAGGCCCTGGCAAATCAATGGTTTGGAAATTTAATAATGCTGAAATCATGGGATGATGCCTGGCTTTCTAATGCTTTCGCTCAGTATTTTGCAGGTTTATATACCGAAAAACAAAACTCGAAAGCTGAATACCTTACTTATATTTTGCCTTTCGAAAGAACAAATGTACTGAATGATTGGAGGTCAGAAAATATACATCCAATAGTTACCAGCAAATACAAAGAAATAGCTGAATTTACCTCTGATAATTATTCTAAATACCGGGGCGCATTAGTTTTACGTATGCTTCAAAAAGAAACAGGTGAAGAAAACTGGTTGAAGTCCGTTCGCCACTATGTAAAAACAAACGCTGCCAGGCAAGTGAATACTAATGATTTTCAACAATCAATTGAAAAAATAACAGGCAAAAATTATCAATGGTTTTTTGATCAATGGGTTTACAAAATTGGACTCCCCAAATTGGCTGTATCCAAAACTTATGACTCAACCAAAAAACAATTAATACTGACCGTAACCCAGGCACAGGAACAAAAGGACACAGTTCAATATAAACAGGTCAAATTTTTCCAGGGAAAAATTGAAATTGAAATCGATGGTGCCATCCAATCCATCTATTTAAAACCCAGCGAAATAAATACATACCAAATCCCCCTTTCAAAAGCACCTTTATATGTAAACTTTAATTATGAAGAAACTTTTCTTTGTGAAAAAGAAAATTTACTGGAGCCTGCTGAGCACTTAGAATTAATTAAAAACAGTGCTGATTTACTGGCAAAGCAAAGATCGATGGACAGATTAGTAGAAATTGCAAACGATAGCCTCACATCACCTGATCTCAAGTCCAAAATAGTTAATGCCATTAAAAATGAGATCACTTCAAAATCCTATTGGCGTTACAGAAATTATGCCCTCGCTTCGTTGAGAAAAATCATCCGGTTTCCATATGATACGGCGGTTATTTCACTAGTAATAAACATGATTAAAACGGAAGCATCGTGGTTAAAGGCATCCGCTATAAGTACCCTGGGAACTACGGCTGACAGTCTGTACTTAGCTTTGTATATCGATGCATTGAATGATAAAAGTGATCGGGTAATCAATGCCGCTGCAATTGCTATAGGCAAAACGAAAAGTACTAAAGCATACGAAATACTCATGAATCTCGAGCACAAACACGCGTGGAAAAATCAAAACCGAATAAGTGCATTAAACGGGCTGGAACAATTGGGAGACCTAAGAGCAGCAGATTATGCACTGAACTGCTTGCTTGACAACCGGTCACCAAGATGGTATTTAGCTACCCCAGTTTGGGATTATCCTTTTGCAGCAGCCAATACATTGGTATCGTTGGGAAAATCAGCTTGGGGATTTCCTGTTCTATTTGAGCGATTTAAACAGTCCCTGGCTGAAAATGATTTGAACGACATATTCCAAATGGTACAATTGATCGATATTTTGAAAGATGCACGTGGAATAAAAATGTACGAACTATTGAAAGAGAAATTTGCCGACGATGCGCATACCCTCGAAGCAGTACTAAATTATGAAAAACAATTTTTGCTTGCATTAAAGGAAAAATAAATCTTCAGACATCCATAAAATTCTGTTGCTGTGAAAATAAAATCAACTTATATCCCAAGGCCAATTCGATTCGTTGAACTATACACCATCGGGGATTGGAAAATTAAAATGTATAGCATTTCCATTCACGGGGAGATCGTATCTCCAAAAAACATTCAATTAGCAAAATACAACCTGGAAAGCTGGCTGGATAGAAGCACTATTTATGGATTAGAAAAATATAATGTAGCCACCCTTATATTACATGAAGGAAAAGAAGGCTGCTTTGCAATAATAAATTGGTGGATAAATGAAAATATGCTTCAACATTTTGTTTATCTATTTGACACCAATGGTGATTTTAGGTTGTTTTCAAATCATGGCATCATCACCTGCGTTTGGGAATTGGCTGTACTATGGCATGAACGCAACGCATGGGTCAAACATGTTTTAATGAAAAATGAAGTGCCTGACCTGGAGGCTTATTTACATGATCAGTTAAATATTGATTTATAATGCAATCTAAAATAAGGAAAGCCCTTCCTGCTGACACAAGTAAAATAATAAAATGGTGTCCTTCTCACGCCAGCTATGAAAACGTACAGTCTTGCGACTATGGCAAAGCATCTGGATTGCACAGAATGCTGTTTTGCAAGAATCCCTCATTCCATTGCATTCTGGCCGAATACAAAAGTGAAATAATTGGTTATGCAACATTCTGCAAGGAATACTCTACATGGGATGCAGATCATTATTTGTACATGGATTGTTTATTCCTCCAAGAGGACTTCAGAGGTAAAGGCATAGGAGCTCACCTGATCAATACCATCATTGAATATGCAAAACAAACAGGTATGCAACGCATAGAATGGCAAACCACAGGCTGGAACAAAAGCGCCATTAAATGCTATCAAAGCTTATTGGCCAATCAAAAGTAAAATGGAGATTTACATTAACTATATAAAAAAATTTATGAAAAAATCAGATATCAAAAAAATGCCCGACTATTTTGACCGCTATATTTTTCTTACAGATGATGTGACTTATATGGATGCACTGAACATAAGCCTTCACGAGCTGGAAAAAGCACCTTTGGACAAATGGATAACATTAGGTGAAAAAGTATATGCTCCGGGTAAATGGACTATAAAAGATATTTTACAACACTGTATTGACACTGAAAGGGTATTTACCTACCGGATCACAGCTATAGCCAGGGGTGACAAACAAAATATGCTATCCTTTGACGAAGAAGATTATGCCAAAAACGCCAATGCTCATCATCGGTCTGTGGAAGGTCTGCTGGAAGAATTGATATTGATTCGAAAAGCCACCATTGCAATGTTTGCATCATTTACCCCGCTTATGTTACATCAATTGGGTAATGCATACAATGGCAATCAATATTGTCCATTATCATTAGCTTTTACACTGGCCGGTCACCAACGATGGCATTTTACTATTCTAAAAGAAAAATATTATCCCTTATTGGATTGAAATTAAATTTAAGTAATACACATTATTCTGCATCAGGTCTGTAATTTTCCTATTTTTAGGAATAAAAAAATGAAACGACGATCTTTTCTCATTCAATCTGCATTGGCCTTGCCTTCCGTAGACCTTATAGCCAAATCATTATTCGCTGATCCCTGGACCATAAAAATGCTCAATAAAACCACTGGTATTTTTAGTGAGCGCGGTGGCACTATCTTATTTAAATTTACAAAAAAAGGGATTATTGTTATTGACAGCCAATTTCCTGAACAGGCCGATCATTTGATCACTGAATTAAAAAAACAAAATGAAAAACCATTCGAATTACTGATTAACACTCATCATCATGGCGATCATACCGGCGGAAATATAAAATTTAAAGGTTTGGTCAATAGGGTATTGGCTCATACTAATTCTAAAGCAAATCAACTACGGGTGGCTACCAATAATAAAACAGAAGCTAACCAGTTATACCCAAGCCAAACATTTGATTCTGTCTGGTCTGAAAAAATAGGAAAGGATCGCATCTCCTTACACTACTTCGGGCCCGGCCATACTAATGGTGATTCTATAATACATCTCGAAAAAGACAACATCATTCACATGGGAGACCTCATGTTTAATCGCCGTCATCCCAATGTTGACAGGTCTTCCGGGGCCAATATTTCATCCTGGATAAAAGTACTGGACAAAACTATATCTTCTTTCTCCAGTAAAACTACCTATGTATTTGGGCATGCTTCGGAAGGATATCCGGTTACTGGCACTTCAGGTGATTTGATCGCATTCAAAAATTATCTCGATGCTTTATTGAGCCATACCTCTAAAGAAATTGCCTTAGGCAAAACGAAGGAAGAATTTTTAAAAACTACAGAAATACCAGGTGCATCTGAATGGAAAGGAGATGGTATCCTAAGACCCCTTACTGCAGCATTCGAAGAATTGACTCAGAAATAACGATTGCATTCACTTTTAATCTCCTGTCAATTTAATGTTAAGATATTCAGTCATTTTATTGCTTTGCTGTTTTTTTGAAAATGTTATTTCTCAAAGAGTCCTTATCATACCTGATCAAATCTTTGACGGTGAAAATCTTCTATCAGGATATCAGGTACTGGTCAATGGCAAACAAATAGAAGCCATAGGTAAAAATTTAAGCTCAGATGCTGGAACTAAAATAATTCAGCTTAAAGGCAAAACACTGATGCCCGGTATCATTGAAGGCCATGCTCATATTTTGTTGCATCCATATAATGAAACCTCCTGGAATGACCAGGTTTTATTCGAATCAGAGGCAGAACGGGTAATCCGCGCAAGAGAACATTTACGTGTCAGCCTTTTGGCAGGCATCACGACTATCCGTGATCTCGGTACAGAAGGAGCAGGCTATGCTGATATAGGTATTAAACAAGCTATCTCAAAAGGTGTTATCATTGCTCCCGATTTAATTTGTTCAGGAAAAGCTATAGTAGCCACGGGTTCGTATGGCCCCAAAAGCCCAGCCTTTAATGCTCCGCCTGGAGCTGAACCTGCCGATGGAAAAGATGTGATAAGAATAGTTCGCGACCAGATAGGGCATGGTGTGGACTTTATAAAAATTTATGCCGATTACCGTTGGGGTGCCTTCGGTAAAGCGATGCCCACTTTTTCTATTGATGAAATCAAGGTGATGGTAGAAACCGCGGCTAGCTCGGGGCGAATGGTGGTAGCACATGCGGCTACCAGAGAAGGTATGCGCAGAGCCATTCTTGGCGGTGTAAAGACCATTGAACATGGGGATGAAGCAGATGAAGAGATCTATGCTCTGATGAAAGAATACGATGTAGCACTATGTCCTACCCTGGCGGCAGGTGAAGCAATACTTACCTACCGGGGTTGGAATAAATCAAATGATAGTTTGCCGGACAGGATTAAAGAAAAACAAAGGAGCTTCAAATCAGCTTTAAAATCTGGAGTAAAAATACTGATGGGAGGCGATGTTGGTGTATTTAGTCATGGAGATAATGTCCGTGAAATGATTCTGATGAAAGAGTATGGCATGGCTGCTAAAGACATTTTGAAATCAGCTACCTTGGTCAATGCTACTGTTTTTGGATTAACTGACCGCGGACAAATAAGGAAAGATAAATTAGCAGATTTAATAGCACTGGATGGCAATCCTATAGAAAATATAAATGCAATAAAAAAAGTAAGCTTTGTCATGCGCGCCGGAAAAATCATCAAAGAATAATAAAGCCCCATGAGAATTTGTGCCATTTTTATCTTAAGTATCACCTGCCTTATACATCTTAACTCACAACGATATGATACCAAGCCAAAGAACATATTAATCATCTATAGTGATGATCACTCGTATCATGCGCTTGGTGCCGCAGGAAATAAACAAATAAAAACACCCAATCTGGATAAATTGGTCAAACAAGGTATGCATTTTACCCAGGCTCATGTAATGGGGGGTAACCAGGGAGCAATCTGCACCCCCAGTAGAGCCATGATGCTTACTGGCAGGTATGTAAATAATTTACCAGGAGATGGGGCCATCATTCCGGACTCTGTAATAAGCATGCCAGAAGTTTTACGATCAAAAGGGTATACCACCTTCCATTCGGGCAAATGGCATAATGATAAAGCGTCACATCACAGGATGTTCAGTCATGGAGGAAATACATTTTTCGGTGGAATGCATTTTGAAAATGAGGGTGGACAATTTCATCCAAAAGTATATTCCTTTAATAAAGATGGCAACTATGCCTCAGGCGAATTGAAAAAAGTAGATACGTTTAGTTCTGCATTGTATGCCAATGATGCAATTCGTTTTTTAAACAGTGATTTAGCCCAGTCTAATCCTTTCATGTGTTATGTGGCATTTACTTCACCACATGACCCGCGTACTCCACCTGCAGATTATATTAATTTATATAATCCGGACAAAATAAAATTACCCGGGAATTTTTTGCCGCAACACCCCTTTGATATTGGCACCTTATCCATCAGAGATGAATTATTATTACCCAAACCACTTTCTATAGACGCGATTAAAAAAGAAATTGCCCTTTATTATGCCATGGTATCTGAGATGGATTTCCAGGTTGGCAGAATTTTAAATGCGCTGGATAAAAATGGATTAAGACAAAATACATTAATTGTATTTGCGGGTGACAATGGATTAGCTGTTGGTCAACATGGCTTGCTTGGAAAACAAAATTTATATGAACATAGTATACGGGTACCGCTGATTTTTTCAGGACCCGGAGTACCGCGCGGCAACAGGTATGAAGGCTATATGTATCTTAGTGATATAAGTCCCACCATTTTATCTTATCTGTCTATAGATAAACCAATATCGATGGAAGCGTTGAGCTATTCTATTGTTTTTAATCAACCCAAAATCCGGATCAGACCGAGCATTTATAATTTGTATAGCTCCTATATGCGAAGCCTGAAATCGGACGACCACTACAAATTGATATTGTATCATTATAATAAAAAGAAAACCGTTCAACTTTTTAATTTGAATAGTGATCCCTGGGAAGTAAAAAACCTGGCTGCCTTACCGAAATATGCCCCTAAAATAGGGGAACTTAAACGAGAACTTCAGTCCAGGATGGAATCGAGCCACGATCCTTTGTCTATTGAAGATTTTTAGTACTTATTTCAATTTCTGCCTTTCTGTCAGTTACTGGTGTCGATACATGACAGACCGTTTAAAATCCATTCATTTTTATACTCATTTTGGCAAAAATTCCCGTTGGCATTACTATTGATTATTGCTCCGTGTAACATAAAACGAAATAATCAAAATGGGAAAAATAATTGGAATTGACCTCGGTACTACAAACTCTTGTGTATCGGTAATAGAGGGTGGCGAACCTACTGTCATAGCCAATGACGAAGGCAGAAGGACTACCCCATCTATAGTGGGATTTATGGACAATGGTGAACGCAAAGTAGGAGACCCTGCCAAGCGTCAGGCCATTACCAATCCCAAAAGGACTGTGTATTCTATAAAGAGATTTATGGGTCGCAGATTTGCAGAAGTAGGCGACGAAATGAAGCGTGTGCCTTATAAAGTGTCTCGTGGTGACAATGATACAGTAAGAGTGGAGATAGATGGCCGCACATATACCCCGCAAGAGGTGTCTGCTATGATCCTTCAAAAAATGAAAAAAACAGCCGAAGATTTCCTTGGTCAGGAAGTGACTGAAGCCGTAATCACAGTACCTGCATATTTTAATGACTCTCAGAGACAAGCTACTAAAGAAGCCGGTGAAATCGCCGGGCTTACTGTGAAAAGAATAATCAATGAACCCACCGCGGCTGCACTAGCCTATGGTCTTGATAAAAAGCATAAAGATATGACTATCGCCGTATACGACCTCGGTGGTGGAACATTTGATATCTCTATCCTGGATCTCGGAGATGGTGTGTTTGAAGTAAAATCTACTAACGGTGATACTCACCTGGGTGGTGATGATTTCGATGGTGTGATCATAGATTGGCTTGCAGACGGATTCAAAATGCAGGAAAATATTGACTTGCGAAAAGACCCTATGGCTCTGCAAAGATTAAAAGATGCTGCTGAAAGAGCTAAAATAGAACTCTCCTCATCTTCTGAGACCTCTATTACATTGCCTTATGTCACAGCGGTAGATGGAGTGCCTAAGCACTTAGATATGAAACTATCGAGAGCTAAATTTGAGCAATTGGTAGATCACCTGGTACAACGGTCTATAAAGCCTTGCGAGCAAGCTTTGAAAGATGCTGGTCTTACCAAAAATGATATAGATGAAGTGATTTTGGTAGGTGGTAGTACCCGTATCCCGCGAATACAACAGGCTGTAGAAGATTTCTTCGGTAAAAAACCAAACAAGGGTGTAAATCCGGACGAGGTGGTTGCAGTAGGTGCATCCATTCAGGGTGGTGTATTGACCGGAGATGTAAAGGATGTGCTTTTGTTGGATGTGACTCCACTTTCAATGGGTATAGAGACTATGGGCGGCGTTTATGATGTAGTAATCGAAGGAAATACGACCATACCTTCTAAAAAATCAAAAGTGTATTCAACTGCAGCAGATAATCAACCTTCCGTGGAAATTCATATCCTGCAGGGGGAAAGAACCATGGCAAAAGACAATAGAACCGTGGGAAAATTCATACTCGATGGTATACCACCGGCTCCCAGAGGAGTACCCCAGGTAGAAGTCACATTTGATATGGATGCCAATGGTATGTTGCATGTATCAGCCAAAGACAAGGGCACCGGTAAAGAGCAGAAGATCAGGATCGAAGCCTCAACAGGCCTATCCAAAGATGAAATAGAACGAATGAAGCGCGAAGCTGAAGCTAATGCCGATGCTGACAAAAAAGCAAAAGAACAGATCGAGAAAATCAATACTGCTGATGCACTGATATTCCAGACTGAAAAGCAGCTCAAAGAATATGGAGATAAACTATCTGCAGGCAATAAATCAAATATCGAAGCCGCACTGAGTCAGCTAAAAGAAGCTCATGCATCAAAAGATGTAGATCGAATAGAAAAAGGTACTGAAGCGTTGAATACAGCATGGCAAGCAGCCAGCCAGGAAATGTACCAGGCTCAGCAAAATGCTCAGCCAGGGGCTGATGCAGGTGCCAACTCAGGCAATGCTGGTTCTTCAGGTTCATCATCTAATGGCTCAGCTGAAAATGTAACCGATGTGGAGTTTGAAGAGGTGAATGATAAGAAGTAAGCGAAAGCGGAAGTCAAATTTGTGTGAGCGCTTGTGAGCCCGCTTTTGACTTCCCGGCGAAAGCGAAAGCGGAAGTCAAATTTGGTGAGTGAGCTTTTTTTGACTTCCAGAGGATTCAACAACATTCAAATAAAGTAATAATCAAAGCCGGCCTGATGGAAAATCAGACCGGCTTTTTTGTTCCGATTTTACATTGTACACTAGGGTATTCTCCTACCCTTCAAAAACTGCAGACCCAACTCTCACCATAGTAGCTCCGCAATCAATTGCAATTTCATAGTCACCTGACATGCCCATCGAAAGGGTATTAAACGAATTGTAAGTAAAAAAATCTTGGTGCAATACATCAAAATATTTTTTCAATTGCATAAACTCCGATCGAATCTGGAGCAGATCATCTGTAAGGCTGGCCATACCCATCACACCAGAGATAGCCACACTCGAATATTTTTTCCACTCCCCTGCTTTTAATAGATGAACTAATTCATTCCATTCAAAGCCACTCTTAGTTTCTTCCTGTGCTACTTTTATTTGCAATAGACAGGGGATAATGCGATTATTCTTTTTTGCCTGTTTATCTATTTCTTTCCAAAGATCCGGATCATCCAACGAATGAATTAGTGAAATAAATGGGGCAATGTATTTTACTTTGTTGGATTGTAAGCTTCCAATCAGATGCCATTCTATATCTTTAGGCAGGGCCTCCTTCCTTTCCATTAAGTTTTGGACCCGGTTCTCTGCAAAGCGCCGCTGTCCCTGGTGGTATATGTGCAGTATTTCATCAATGGTACGCATTTTGGACACCACGATGAGATCGACATTCCTTTCTGAACAATAATGGAGAATTTCTTTGTACAAATTAATATTTATTTAAGGCAAATTTACAAAGTAAAGTAGAATGTACTGGTTGAATAAGCAATTAGAAGCCCATCCCATCTAACCCCCTATTTCACCTTATCTTAGCCTTTCAAAATTTTTTTTACAAATGACAAAATCTCAAGTGGGCATGATCGGCCTGGGTACCATGGGCCGAAATTTATTATTGAATATTGCCGATCATGGATTCATCATATCAGGTTACGACAAAGACATTGCTAAGCAAGCTACGCTCAATCAAATCAACCATAAAAATGTCATTGTTTCTACCTCTATAGAGTCATTTGTTCATTCACTGGAGACGCCGCGTAAAATTATAATATTAGTCCCTGCCGGCAAGATTGTAGATTATGTAATACAAGAATTAATACCATTCCTCGAAAAGGACGACATTCTTATAGACGGAGGCAATTCACATTTTACAGATACGGACCGGAGATTTGCAGATTTACAAAGTACCGGCATTCATTTTATGGGTATGGGAGTCAGCGGCGGTGAAGATGGTGCCCGATACGGGCCAAGTATGATGCCGGGCAGCAACAGGGCAAGTTATGAAGTCATGCGGCCTATACTTGAAAAAATAGCCGCCAAAGCTGAGGGCATGCCCTGTGTACAATTTATAGGAAATGGAGCTGCTGGTCACTATACCAAAATGGTGCATAATGGAATAGAATATGCGATGATGCAAATGATCAGCGAAGTGTACGGAGTACTAAAGGCACTAGGCTACACCAACAATGAATTGCATGAGTTTTTTAAAGAATGCAATCAATCATTGCTTAAAGGGTATTTAATCGAAATCACTTCGGCCATATTTCTTAAAAAAGATAACCTTACTGATGCTGACCTGGTAGATGTGATTCTTGATAAAGCGGGTCAAAAAGGAACAGGAATGTGGACAAGCCAATCTGCGTTTGAATTACTGGTACCCATCACCATAATCGATAGCGCAGTAAGTGCCCGGAATATTTCTGCACTGAAAGACGAACGGGTAAATAACAGCAAATCAATAGCAATACCCAAAGATCGAATAGAGATAAATGCAGATAAAATTAAAGAAACGGCCATGGAAAGCCTCTATCTCGGTTTCATGCTTTGCTATACACAAGGCTTGCATTTACTCCAGGTAGCATCATTGAAATACGGCTATCAATTACAGATCTCTAATATCCTGGATGTATGGAAAGGGGGATGTATTATCCGCTCCGACATGCTCGGTTTATTTAAAACTGCTTACGAAAAAAAACCATTGCTTATCAATGCCTTTGCATCATCGATTATCTATAACGAAATTTCAGTAAGGTTAACAGAATTAAAAGAGTTGGTTGCTATTGGCATCCAACTTGGAATTGCCACACCGGCCCTTTCCAATGCACTTAATTACTGTATAGCCTATAGTACGGAACACTTACCTGCCAATTTGATTCAGGCACAACGGGATTATTTCGGCGCACATACATATGAACGTAATGATAGGGAAGGCATTTTCCATACGGACTGGAATAATTAATTATGTACGATTTGACGATGTACAATTTGATGATGTATTGCCTATACAAATTGAAAACTGAATAAACAGATAGTCCAAGCAACTAACAAAATAATTTTATATTGTTTATATCCATACTATAATCATATACCGAATTTTTATTTTATGTAAAGACAACCTCAAAACCACTCTCTCCGTTTTAAGATAAATAAATCAATTAAACATGTTTAGACTAAAAAATCTCATTGTCTGTGGATTGTGTATTGGTATTCTATCCTGTTCTAAGGACGATACTACAAATAATAATAACAATAACAATAATAATGGCAACAGCAATACATTAAATTGCAGCGCCGTGCCAAAAACATTTGCTGCTGATGTAAAAGCTATTATTGCAAATAATTGTACAGCAGCTTCTTGTCACAATAGTGGCAGTGGAAATGGCCCGGGGGCATTGGTGACTTACGCACAAATAGCTGCAGCCAAAGTGAAAGTACGATCTTCTGTAGCAAGTGGCGCCATGCCACAGGGTGGCACTCTCACATCTGCTCAAAAAAACACCATACTATGCTGGATAGATGATGGTGCAAAGGATAACTGATCAAAGGAGGTAAATCGTCATAGTTTATTATAAATTTGAATTTTAACAAAAATTTAATAGCCTTTTCTATTTGAAAAGGCTATTTGTTTTTTTCTAACTTTGCGGCCGATTAAAACAAACCTGATGGACATTAGAGTTCAAAACTTAACCAAACAATACGGCCCTCAAAAAGCGGTAGACAATATCAGCTTCGAAGTAAAACCTGGTGAGATCCTTGGTTTCCTCGGACCTAACGGAGCTGGTAAAACCACTACCATGAAAATGATAGCCCAATATCTAGAAATAGAAAGTGGCGATATCACTATTGGTGGACAATCATTGAAATCCAATTCACTCAAAAGGCATATCGGATATCTTCCCGAAAGTAATCCTCTCTACTATGAAATGCCGGTGATCGACTATCTTGAATATGTAGCTGCACTACAGGGATTACCAAAAGAAAAAATAGATCAGCGGGTAAGAGAAATGATTAAAATTTGTGGCCTGGATGTGGAAAAGCACAAACAAATCTCAGAACTCTCCAAAGGATATAAACAAAGAGTGGGCTTAGCTCAAGCTATGATTCACGATCCCGAAATATTGATCCTGGATGAGCCTACCACCGGTCTGGATCCGAACCAAATCATTGAAATCAGGGAATTGATTAAAAACCTTGGCCGCCAAAAAACAGTATTGTTCAGTACTCATATACTGCCCGAAGTAGAAGCCACCTGCGATCGAATACTCATTATCAATAAAGGGAAGATCGTAGCCGATGGCACTGCCAGTAATTTAAGACAGGCTGCACAAGGACAGGAAATACATCATCTCAAAATCGTTACAGACTCGCTTACTAATGCATTGGAACAAATAAGAAAACTGTCTACGGTACAATCCGCTACCATTTTAGACAGCACCAAAAATAAAATTGAATTCACAAGCAAACCCAATATGGCTGCTATTCGTGAAGTATGGAATCTTTGCGTTCAAAACAATTGGATGATTACGGAACTTATACCGTTTGAAACCAAATTGGAAGATATCTTCAGAGACCTCACTATGAATTAATTTTTTTCAATAACAGACTTTAGAAATTGATGATATGAATAAAGTAATGGTAATAGCCAAAAAAGAATTTGGATCTTTTTTCGATTCATTGGTGGCTTACATTTTATTAGCCGCTTTTCTTGGCTTCAGTGGTTTTTTTACCTGGATACAAGGAAGTGATATTTTTATGCGAAGGGAAGCCGACCTCGATGTATTCTTTTCTGTAGCACGGTGGACCTTATTTTTCTTTATTCCAGCCCTTACTATGAAGATGGTGGCCGAAGAGAAAAAAACAGGTACTATCGAAATGTTGTTGACTAAAGCCGTTACCGACCGTGAAGTGGTAATCGGTAAATTTGTTGGATGTCTCATGCTGGTAGGAGTCGCTTTAATATTCACTCTGCCCTATTATTTCAGTGTTTCCTGGCTTGGTAAAATGGATCATGGGGCTACCATTACCGGATACCTCGGATTACTATTGATGTCTGCCGCCTATATAGCTATTGGTATATTTGCAAGCAGTGTCACCAACAATCAGATTGTGGCATTTTTATTGGCTTTACTGATAGGAATATTTTTTCATTTATTATTTGATTTTATAGCTGCAGGATCTTCAGGCTATATAAGTGAATTGTTTCAGACTTTGAGCTTAACCAACCACTATGATTCTATTTCCCGGGGAGTACTGGATTCGAAAGACATTATTTATTTCCTTTCTATTACCGGACTTGGACTGTTTTTATCTGAATATTTTATTTCTAAACGCTAAAAAGGAACAGACATGATGAAGAAAAATGCGACTACCATACTGCTTTTAGCTGGAATACTGCTGCTGATAAATCTATTGGCAAGAAGATATTTTGTAAGATTGGATCTGACCAAAAGCAAGGAATATACTTTAAGTAAATCGACCAAAAACATAATTAAAAACCTCGAAGACCCGATTACTGTCAGTGCTTATTTTTCAAAAGATCTTCCGGCCAACATAGCAAAAGTAAGGACTGATTTTAAAGACCTTTTGGTGGAATACAGTAACCGAAGCGGAGGCAAAATCAATTATGAATTTATCAATCCCAATGAAAATGAGGAAATAGAGAAGACGGCCATGCAAGCCGGTGTACGACCCATCATGATAGATGTCCGCGAAAAAGACCAGCAAAAATCCCAGAAAGCCTATCTGGGAGCTGTACTAAAAATGGGTGATCGCACCGAAGTATTACCTTTTATACAGCCCGGTGCATCCATGGAATATGACCTCACCACTGCGGTAAAAAAAATCAGTAAACTAGACAAACCATCACTTGGTTTGGTGCAGGGATTCGGAGCAGCCAGTATGCAAGAATTAGCCCAGGTGAGCCAATCTCTGTCAGCTTTATATACGCTGGAACCAATAGATATTACGAATCCTATTGATCCAAAATACAAGACCATATTGTTCATACGACCCAAAGACACGATCAGTCCTGCTGCGTTCCAGGTACTCAATCAATTTCTCGATGGTGGAGGCAAAATGGTTGCAGCAGTAAATAATGTAGATGGCAACCTGCAAAATGCAATGGCTAGCCCCATTGCCACCGGATTTGCAGAATGGCTGGCAACAAAAGGAATTACCATAAATACTGATTTGGTTGTGGATAGCCGATGCGGACAGGTAAATGTTCAGCAGCAGCAAGGATTCTTCACTATGATGACACCAATTAAATTTCCTTACTTGCCACTGGCTGCAGATTTTAGTTCACATTCTATTACAAAAGGACTGGAACAAGTCATCTTTCCCTTTGTGAGTAGTGTACAGGTAAAAGACAGTTCATTGAGGTTTACCTCCCTGGTCAATAGTTCAGAAAAATCGAATACACTTTCAGTACCTACCATGTTTGATATTCAAAAACAATGGACTCAAAATGATTTTCCAAAAAGAAATATATCCATGGGTGGTTTAGTAGAAAAATCAGGTAATAATGGCTGGAAAATGGTGGTATTTGGAGATGGTGATTTTGCAGTGAATAGCCAGCAGGATCGTGGACTAGCTCCGGACAATATCAATTTATTGGTAAATAGCGTAGACTTTTTAAGTGACGAATCAGGTCTTATGGAACTCAGAACCAAAGGAGCTACGACTCATCCAATCAAAGAAGTAGAAGATTCTACCCGCTCCATTTTTAAATATGCCAATTTTCTTATCCCCGTCTTGTTGGTGATCCTCTATGGTTTTGTCCGATCCCAGCGCACCAAAGCCATCAGGATCCGAAGGATGCAGGAAAGATATGTATAATTATATTTTTAAGTTTTACAGTTTTGTATTTATAAAACTCACGCGAGATGAATAATAAAAAATTACTTTACATATTGCTTGGACTTGGTATAGTATATGTACTTACCCAACTATTTAATTCTAAAAAAGAAAGATCATTTGATTCACAATTCCTAAAATTGGACACCGCCCTGGTAAATAAGATCGTTTTACATTCTGCGAGTGACGATCACAAAGAATTGATATTGGAAAAATCCAATGGAGACTGGTGGGCAAGTCAAGGTGGTAAAAAAGTACAGGCTGAGACTGGTTCTGTAGATGGCATTATAAAGGAACTTTCCCTGATCAATGTAAAAACGATACTTACTGAATCGAAAGATCGCCATAAAGAATATGAAATAGAAGATGAAAAAGGCTCCAGGGTAGAAGTGTATGCCGGAACTAAAAAACTAGCCGATTTCTTTGTAGGCAAATTTGGATTTAATCCGCAAGGTAATTCTATGGTTTCGTATCTACGAAAAGCAGGTGAAAACAAAGTATTTGGAGTGGATGGATTCCAATCTATGACATTCAATCAGCAATTTTCAAATTTCAGAAATAAAACCATCACTAAACTCAACACCACTGATATTTCTTCAGTTTCTATCCAAACCAATGGAACTGCCCACTCTCTTAGCAAGCAAGGTTCCACATGGAGTCTTGATCAAAAACCAGTTGCCGACAGTAATGCGGTACAAAATTACCTTAATGGGCTACAAGCTCTTTCCGGCTCTGATTTAATTGATCAGTTTCAACCGGCAGCTCCACTACATACAGCTCAAATAGATGCGAATACTAAAATTGATATCAATATATATGCATCTGGCGATTCATTGAAACCATTTATAATACACAGTTCTGCCAATAAAGAGGTCTATTTTAAAGAAGATTCCAATGGTGTATTCAATTCATTGATCAAAGGTATTGGGGACCTTGCAAAGCCCAAAAAATAGCTATCTGAAACTATACCCTAAAGATATTCCAAACCAGGCTGGAATAAACCCACCTGAATTAATAATTGGAGTCCAATTGATACGGGCAGTAAACCCATTCTTTAAAGGTTGGAATCTGTACCCAAGATTAAAAAATACATTTGCTCCCGAGCCAGTACTTCCAATTTTTTCATCATCGACTTCAATTTTAGCTCCCAGGATCAATGGGGTCACCCCTAATCCAGCTTCTAAAGCACTTCTTTTCTTACCCATTAAATAATTCAGTTCTATTGGAAAGGTCCAGAGACTACCTTTTACTTCTACTCCATCACTGTCGTACCCCGTAATTGAAAAACCACCGGCCCCTATCCTGAATCCCAGGCCATCCTGCTGATTTTTCTTAAATCTCATATCATAGTTGACAGAATATGCCAAACTATTGCCCAATAATTCGAGATACACTGATTTTCTGATGTAGTCTGACCCCTCTTGTGCAGAAACAGTTACAGCTTTAATCAACATGACTGTGACTAACAGGAGTTGTATTGTTTTTTTCATTTGATTGTATATTTTTTTATCCAAGTTTAACCTTCAATAGCCCATCCATTATATCTAAGATCGTATTATTATTTCGGAAAACCATCCATTGGCATTTTCAATAACCTTAATGCATTTTTATAATATACTTTTTTCAATATATCGTCAGGCAATTCCAAACCGTACATTTTCCAGAATGCATGGTATCTTTTGTGATAAGGAAAATATTCATCAGCAGTTTCTAATACTCTGAAATAAGTAGGGAACTCCTCTACAACATAAGAATCTTTACCAAAAAGTATCCGATCACTGTATTTTGTAAAAAATGCTTTTGCTGCGCGCGGTTGGCGCCCTAATTCAGCTATTACAGCACCAATCTCTACATTCATATTAGGCAGTTCATCTAATAAACTACCCAGTTTGGTTAGATTATTAGGGTACCATCCCATATGTGCGCTGATAAATGTTGTATTCTTATGTCGTCTGATGATATTGAAATGCTCGGTCATTACTTGTTCCCAACTCGCTTCAAAATTTTGACGATTTCGGCCACCTCTTGTCTTTAATTCAAGCCATCGTTCATTATTTTCATCAGCCGGTTGCCAAAATGCAGCAGGATCGCCGGAATGAATCAAAATCGGAATACCTAATCTTCCACAAGCTTCCCATATGGGAGCAATGCGGGGATCATCGATAGCAATGCGTTTACCATTTTTATCCTTATCATCCATGCCCTGGCTTTTGTAAATTTTTAATCCGCGGGCTCCATTCTTTACATCATTTTCCAGCGCTTTAACCGTATTTTCAGCCCAATCTTGTTCGTCTATGCTTCGGATATTGATATTTGCAAAGACTACATATCTGCCAGGCAACCAGGCTTTACCACTATCTACATGCTTTTTAAGATTGTCTCCAGTACCCCCACTTAGGTTTACTATTATTCGCATATTCATTTCATCCATTTCCTTATTTAATTTTGAAAGGTAAGCTTTGTCTACCCCTCTGAAATGATGGCTGTGTATATCAACAAACGGGAATTTAGACCTGGTAAGTTTATGCTCAGGTACCACTAAGGAAGAAGGAGGATCGTATTTTTCAAAATCCATTACTTTACTGTCTGCAGGAGCGGAAGCTGAATTTCCAGCCGGGCCAGTTGGCTGGGACATCAATCCTGGGGTAGCAAATAATGCCAGGAAAAGGGCAAATAATACATTTTTCATCTTTCAAAAATAGAAGAATAAATCAATTATTTTCATTTCAATATCTAAAGGAATTTATCTTTTAAATCTCATAGACTATCAGGTAGTACATCTTCATCGGATCTGGCACTACAGAGTTTGGCACATTATTTGGATGAGGATATATTATTAATTTTTATAATATATCAGGGATTTCAAAATTAGGCTTGTTGCTAAGTCTGATCACTTATTGCCTTGATATTCAAGGTCAGATCCGCAGCTGTGCGTCAGACCAAATTCATACCGAAATTTTACTAAATGATCCGCAGTATAGATTCAACCGGACCAAAATAGAGAATCAAGCGAAAAAATACAACTCCACCCTTCAATTGAGGTTTACCAAAATCCGCATTCCTGTCATTGTACACGTTCTTTACAATTCGGAAGTTGAAAATATTAGTGATACCCTCATTTATTCCCAAATAGCAGCATTAAACAGGGACTTTGGTACATTAATGAATACCAACTATTCCACGGCAGCTACTTCTAAAATTGAATTTGTACTTGCTACAGCAGATCCATCGGGATTCAAAACCAATGGTATCACCAGGACCAGGACACCAAATAAAGCCTTTCAGACAGGATCTTCTATCATGTATGCCAATCAGGGAGGGAAAGACGCATGGCCTGTAAATCAATATTTAAATATTTGGGTAGGCAATATAGCAGGAGTATTGGGCTATGCTTATATGCCTGGTACTATGCATGACGGTGTGGTGATCAATTACAGGTATTTTGGTATTAACAACAAACCTCCCTTTCATTTAGGTCGCACTGTGACACATGAGGTTGGACATTGGCTCAATCTTTATCATACCTGGGGCTTAAGCACTGGTTGTGAAGCCGATGATGAAGTGGAGGATACTCCAAATAGTGCTGAACCCAACTTTGGATGTAAAGCAGAGCATCAATCCTGTGGGGGCATGGACATGGTTGAAAATTTTATGGATTACAGTGATGATGCCTGTATGAATTTATTTACCAAAGGCCAGGTAAATCGAATGGAATCATTATTTGCAACAGGTGGATATAGACATTCGATACTTTCCTCTCAAGGATTGAATGAAGGAATCCAGGAGCCATGCTCCAACATGATTAAAGATAATGGCGAAACCGGAGTAGACTGTGGTGGATCTTGCCTGCCGTGCCCCACCTGTACCGATCAGATCAAAAATGGGAATGAAACGGATATAGATTGTGGTGGTGATTGCCGGCCTTGTGGTTGTAATAGTATTGGCCAATATTCGTCAATGGATTTTATTGAATCGATCAAAATCAATGATAGCATATCCGGTACGGCTGACAATGGGGGATACTTTTTTAATACTAAAAAAATTTTTAGCCTGTACAGGAATATAAAG
>JBGAVW010000048.1:0-41223 GCA_044227925.1 Saprospiraceae bacterium
GTTTTGCTCCTGGTATTTTATCTTTCAACAAATACGAACACAGCGTCCCGTCATTTTCGCCTTTTGGCAGCAGAGCGTTATCGGCTCTTGCTGACAGCAAAGGAAACAAAACTATTTTATATGGAGGCATTGATGGAAGCGGGAATACATTCAATGATGGTGTCTGGGAATTTGATGGTGTGGAATGGAAAAATAGTGCAACCAAATTCAATCCTCTTGAGCGGATATTCCCAGGTTATGTTTTTGATTCAAAACGAAACGTATCTGTACTCTTTGGGGTGATTTCAAAAGTTGAACTGATGGATGACCTATGGTCGTGGGATAGCCAAGAGTGGAAACTATTTTCTACTGAAGGTACTTCAGGAAGAACAATGGGTTATTTAGCTTATGATAAAGAAAGGGATAAGATGGTATTGTTTGGCGGTAGGCTTGGGTGGCCCAACAATGCAGGCGATACGTGGCAATGGGATGGAAAAAAATGGAGTGAAGCTCTTAACTAACTTAACTATAAAAAACAATTAATAAAATGAAAAACAAAAATGAATTCTCAAGAAGAGCTTTAGTAAAAAGCTCACTATTAGGTTTAGTTACTCTGCCAATAAATAACATACTTTATGCCAAGAATAGGATTACCCTTAACGAGAAAAATAATAGTATGGTAAGTGAGCCAAAACGGTATCCTGCTATACCAGAAGAAATAGCAAACGAAGTGGTCGCCATATCCCATTTTAATTTAGACAGGTTAAAAACACTCGTAAATAAAAGACCTGAGTTGGCCCGGGCTACCTGGGACTGGGGGTTTGGCGATTGGGAAACTGCAATTGGGGCTGCTTCGCATGTCGGCCGCGAAGATATAGTTGATTTTTTAATCTCCAAAGGTGCACGGCCCGATATATTTACATATGCTATGTTAGGTGCTTATGAAACTGTAAAGGGAATGATTGAACTCATGCCTGGATTACAGCGTATATCCGGACCACATGGAATTAGTTTACTTACACACGCCATGCAAGGAGATACCAAATCTCAAAATTCAATTAAATTAATTGATTATTTGACAGCCTTGGGTGATGCCGATGGTAAGAAATATCTGGCATTAGAGGAGGCAGAAAGACAAAAATATGCTGGTGATTACCGATATGGGCAGGGAGAATATGAAGGTTTTACAATTAAAGTAAATCAAAAATATCTTTTATTCGGAAAGCTAGGAAAATCAGGGGGCTCTTTATTAAAAATTGGCGCTCATACTTTTACCTACAGTGGTTCACCATCAGTGGAAATCTCATTTCAGTGGGAAGCTGATAAAATTGTGTCACTAACAGTTAAGGAACCTGAATTTAGCTTGACAGCCAAAAGAATATAACATTATAAAAATAGAATGTATTCGCTATAAAATTAGTTGAATGAAAATAATATTATTATCAGTTATACTTTTCCTTTCCTATGTGAATGGAAAAATATATCCCATCTTCTTAAAATATATCCTATCTTCTTTCCTACAAATAAAAATATTTCTTCCGATGTCAAACTAACATACCTGATCAGAAGTGGCTGGATGGCTGAAACAGCAAACCATGTACTCCTTTTTGATTATGTACCTTATGAAGGAAAGAATTTTGATGAATTTATACAATTGGAATTTAACAAAGCAGTAAGAAATAAAAAAAACTTATTCATTTTTATCAGTCATGAGCATGATGACCATTTTTACCCAAAACTCCTGGAATGGAGTAAAAAATATGAGAACCTGGAAATTATTCTCGGCTGGAAGTATGAATCCTTTAAACCAGGTATACACCAACTAAATGGTAGAGAAGAGAATACGATTAAGCAAATTAAAGTAGCCTCACACCCAGCAACCGATGCAGGTTCAGCCTTTTTGGTAACTGTAGACGGGATCACTATTTATCATGCAGGAGACCATGCACAGTGGTCACCAGGATTAAAAGAAGAATTTATTAAAGAAATGGAATACATTAAAATGAAGGTGTCAAAAATTGACATTGCATTTGTACCCGTTGAAAACAGAAGAAGATATGTAATGGGCGGCGCCGTTGCTGCAACAAAGATTCTCAACCCGGAGCATGTATTGCCTATGCACAGCAAATTTGAAGATTATACCATTTTTACTGAAAGGGTACATACAGCATTGCCTTCGGTACGAATTCATTCTCCTAAAACAAACAAGGAAGTATTTACTATTATTAAACAATAAGCAATTCAACAATTTAAAATCGCAATTATGAAAAATACCATTTTTATTGCAGGACTAATATTCTTATCTCTCCTTTCAACGGCACAGCCAGATAAGTCATTGGTAGAGCAGGCATGCCTGGATTATATTGAAGGATTTTATGAAGCCGATACTGTTAAACTCTTGCGATCTATCAAACCTGAATTGTACAAAATAGGATTCTATCAAAGAAAAGGAGATGCAGCTTATATGTACAGTAAGATGACACTCAACGATGCTTTGTTTTATGCGAGAAAGGATATAGCAGCCAACAAACGGATGGGTAAACCTGACAGCCCAAAGAGTGTACTGGTACTCGATATAATGAAAGTAACGGCTGTCGCTAAAATAACTGCACTATGGGGTTCTGACTACTTGCTACTTTCAAAACGAAATGGGAAATGGATGATAGAGGAAGTGATTTGGGAAGGAAATTAAAATAGGTCGTTGCTATTTTAAAAAATTAAATAGTATGAATAAAAATCTTAAAACACGGTTGATTATAAAATTGGCAGTGATATCGGGTTATGTCTCTATGGGATTTCTGATCACGGTAGTGCGGGATGGATTTTGCAGGCTTAGGTACATTTCTCTTGGCAATACTGGGTGGCTGGCTGGCCTATTTTATCATTTCTTACAGTACAAAACTTTCAAATATGATTATGTGCGGAATTGTCATAGTTGAAACAACCTGGATACTGAATACGATTAAGGCTGATAGTCCAATCTGGTTTAATGTATTGGCAGCATTAAGTTTGATCATTGGCATTTTAATTCCTACTCAGTTGAATATCTTTAGAATAAACATTGCGAAAATAAAATCCAAAAAGAGTGAAGGATGAAAAAATGAAAAGAATGTGGCCTACAAAGCGCCATGCAAGTGCAAGGGGATTTACCAACAATTTAATCACGACTGAGAATGTATTCCATGACTTCATCACGCCCTGATGCATAAAGTTCAAATGATCTGGGTATCAACACATCAACAGGAATTCTATCACTATTTAATAACGCCGGTGAATGCACTTTTAATTTTTCGGTACAATCAAAATCCAGTCTTGAATGAGGAAGTATGTAAGCCTCCATATTTTCCGCCCAGTTTGGCCTTGCTCTGGATACTTCACCAATTATTGTAGCATTCGTATGGTCTTTAAATAGTACAGTAGCTACGGCAGCGGCTGAAAATGTCAGACGGCCGTTGATTACAAAAAGCCGGCCTTTTCTATTAACTTCCTCGTTTTTCTTTATTGCATTCAATAATGGTAAAATATGATTGTAGTTCCCTCCTCTGCAAAGCCGTAAATCTATAACTACTTTTTTTATATTCTGGGTTTCAATGGCTTCTACTGAATTTTTAATAAATTTTTTAATTGGGATATCACTCTCATTGTTGTTTAAAGTCTTAACATTAATATATAGAAGTCCCGCACCTGGCAAATATTCACTCCAGTAGCCTTTTTCCCGATGTTCCAAATATAAAGGTGGCTTAGAGTAAAGCCTGGTGTAGGATGTCGTGTTGTATTTCTCCAGACTTATTGTGTTTAATGCTATTTCGGTTTGAAAGCCATTTTCTTTTTGTATTGTCATGTACACAGAATCTAATCGAGATATAACTCCAATATGTTGAAGCACTTCCGGTATAATCATAAAATTAGGGGCAGTAGTAATGTATTCGATATCATTTTCCGCATTTATATAGGGTTTTAGGCTTTCAAAGATTTCATTCACTGCGTGGTCATTAATTTTAATCAATTTTGAACCTAATGCATCCTTATGCTTGTCATCTATACCCAGAATGCGAAGGTCATTTCCGAAATAATAAAGCTGAAGAGGAAGCCTGCTGAATCCAACTGCAGGACCTACAACGCTGATTTCAGTATGGCCATCTCCTAATACAGCCAGGAGCCTGGCAAACGACATTATTTTTTGTGTGCTACTTAACTGAGGAAGCTCATCCCGGAGTTTTTGGACCTCAGCATTAAACTTTTCCTTTAAGGCAGGGGTAAAGCCCGCAAATCGACTATTGATTTTTGATACTAAAAACTCCAGGTCCTGTGACCATGAAATGAGACCCAGTGAGCTTAAATCTGTTTGAGCATTTGGCTTACAACTGATCAGTAAAAAAATGATTACTAGTTTTTTCATATTAAATTATTAATAGCAAATAAACGGGAAGAAAAAGAAAAACAGACCGCCTGGAAGCATGTATTGGGTTTGATCCTATAGGAACGGACACTATTTCAACGTTTCCGGGCTTAAGGTTCTGAATTTAGATGGTGTCACAGAAGTGAGATTCTTAAAGGAAATAAAAAAAGCAGATTTGGACTTATATCCCAGCTCATAAGCCAGGGATTCCATTTTAACCGGAGTGGAGGAACGCAATATAGTTTTAGCGTGTTCTATCCTAAAATAATTTACAAAATCATTAAATGACTTTCCGGCAGCGGAGTTGATGGCCTGGGAAGTGTGGTGTATTGAAATATTGGCCAGTTCAGCCAGGGTGCCAATAGTAAAATCGGTAGAAGTATAAGGCTTCTGATTTATCATTATTTCAGAAAGCCGGGCTAGTATCTCATTTTCCTGATGCTTTTGAAGTGTGGATTTGGCATACTTTTCTTTTTTTACATCGGGTACCAGGGTCTCCCGCAATTTTAGCAAGGTGGCACCATAAATTATTATCGTACTATATATATTGATTGCATAATTGGGCAGCATTTGCGGATACAAGCGCCGGCCATTTACCATACCTCCTGTCATTAAAAAAACTATACTGCCTATAAAAAAAATGCCGGACCAATAAATCAACCAGGTATAATCTGATTTATTAAACAGTATTTTATTATTTTGCTTTTTAACGCTGTGATATAATATATGTATGTTTAATACACTGTAGGCCAATAAATGCAATCCCAGCCCCTCTACCACTACCCATCCCTGAATATTCAACGGATCCGTTTGAAAATCAGGAAAAATTCTATTATGAAAGAAATTGGGATGAAAGCTTTGAAGCACGGCCGTAATCTTAAACTCCGAAGGTTGAGCGTAAAAAAATACAGAATAAGCTAAATAAAACAAGGCAGGAATAAAATGAATAATCAGCCATTTTGAATTTAGTAATTCCGAATTGTGATTTTTAAGGATCAAATACCAGATTGGCCCGATAGCTAAAACCAGGGGAGGCGAAAGGTTTACCATCCATGGTGTGTACATAATAAATCCGCTAAAATTCAGGAAAGATTCCAGACCTATAATACCGAGAATAAGCATGAGTACTCCTTCGAATAATTCTTTTCTGCGCCCGGCTTTGAGAAGAAAAATAAAGGCGAAGCACAAAGATTGAAATACCCCTACCAAAATTAGAGTAGCCACAAAGTCAATACGAGGTAGCATTTGCATAATTCAAAAAGACAAATTTGCAGTACAAAAGTTGCTCGATACACAGTCTAGTTCATTGTCTCGTTGTACTTCCAACCAGAATAGCTATTAAATCAGTGAAATTTGCTTTTATCAAATTAAAGATTCAAAATTATGCCTAATCTATTGTCAATTCCTGCTTTTTTCACCAACCGGAAGATTTGCCATATTAATACATCTAATTTTACATTCGAAATATTAATCTACCATTTAATCTATCCATATGCAAAAAACAATTGCCCTATTCACACTTATCCTTCTCCTTGTTGCAAAAGGAATTACCCAGATCATGCCACTCACTCTCGAACCCGATGGTGGCAATAAAAAAGCCAGCGTATCTGAACAAATAGGTGTTGTAAAAATAGAGATTAAGTATAGCCGTCCGGGGGTCAAAGGCCGTGAAGGTCAAATATGGGGCACTACGGTTGCCCACTATGGCTTTAAAAACCTGGGGCATGGAACCAGCTTTGCCGCACCCTGGCGTGCCGGCGCCAATGAAAATACTACCATATCTTTTTCCCATTCGGTAAAAATCGAAGGCAAGGACCTTCCTGCGGGCACGTATGGTTTCTTTATAGCATTAGGAGAAAATGAAAGCACACTGATATTTTCAAAAAACTCCACCTCCTGGGGAAGTTTTTATTACGAACCCGAGGCAGATGCGCTACGGGTTACCATCCCAAATCAAAAATTGGATGAATCCAGAGAATGGCTCAAATATGAATTTGCAAATCAAACAGATACTACGGCACAGATACAACTTTCCTGGGAAAAACGATTGATGGCATTCACGGTATCTGCTGAAACAAAAAAATTACAAATTGAAGCTTTGGTCAAAGATTTGAAAACTACTCGTGAGCCTGATGATTTTTTTACAGCGGCCAACTATTGTCTTGAAAACAATATAGCCCTTGATCAGGCACTGGCCTGGATAGACCGTGGTATCTATTTTCGAGTAATGGGAAGAAAAACTTTTCTCACACTGAATACACGGGCAGAAATACTGATAAAACTAAACAGAAAAGATGAAGCAAAAAAAACATTAGCTGAAGCCATGGAATACGCTACCGATATGAGGGAAGTTCATTATTACGCCAGACGATTTCTAACTATGGGGCTCGCAGATGAAGCATTTAATTACTACAAAAGAAATCATGAAAGGTTTCCCATGGAAATGACCACCCATATAGGCATGGCCCGAGCCTATTCTTCAAAGGGTGATTATAAAAAGGCACTGACCTACCTTAAATCGGCACAACCGCTGGCTACAGATGAAGTAAATAAATCGAATATTCTGGTTATGATTAAAAAACTGGAAGAAGATAAGGATATAAACAAATGATGATGAATTCTCAAATTAAACTTGATCTCATGCAGATTAAAATAGGGTAAATATCTTTGCGGTATAGTCTAGTATATAATGAATATAGAATATTAAAATTCAGGAACCATACCTACCAATTGTAAAATGTAAGCCCTACCTCCTACACAGCATCTCTCACATAAGCAGGATTTGACAACCTTCATTCCTTGCTGTCGCTCGTTAATTCTGAAAACCACATTTTAAAAAGGAATCAACTATCTCTTAAAATAAAAATGAGTTCTTCAAAATCAATCTGCATTTTCTTTTCGATATTTTTGATTGGATCGCTTGCAGTTCAGGCCCAGTCACTTACCCAAACCATTTTTGGCAACATAACTGCAAAGGGATCACTTGATCCATTGGCTGGAGTAAAAATAGAACTGATAGCCAATGAACAAAGCATTTTATGTACAAGCCAACCTGATGGTAGTTTTACCTTGCCTAATGTGCCTGTTGGCAGACAATCTATAATTATATACCATACAGGGTATAAAGACAAACTTATAGAAAACATGCTTGTGACATCGGGTAAACAAATATTCCTTGAAATTGAGCTCGAAGAGGAAATAGTCTCTTTAGATGAAATTGTGATTTATGCAGAACGGGATAAAAATAAGCCACTTAACGCAATGACCCTTGCAGGAGGAAGAATGTTTTCAATTGAAGAAACACAACGATTTGCGGCTGCTTTCAATGACCCGGCGCGTATGGCTTCTTCCTATCCAGGTGTAGTACAGGCAAATGATGTAAACAATGATATTGTAATAAGGGGAAATTCACCCAACGGATTACTTTGGCGATTAAATGGAGTGGATATACCTAATCCAAATCATTTTTCCAGTGTAGGAACCAGTGGAGGTGGTATATCTGCATTAAGTGCGCAGGTATTAGGTAATTCAGATTTTTTAAATGGGGCATTTAATGCAGAATACGGAAATGCATTATCAGGTGTATTTGATTTAAATTTCAGGAAAGGGAATAATCAAAAAAGGGAGTACACAGTTCAATTTGGTTTTATTGGAGCCGATATATCCGTAGAAGGACCATTCAAAAAGGATTATAAAGGATCATATCTTTTAAATTATCGTTACTCTACATTAAATTTGATAAAATCATTAGGGGTTGATATAGATGACAATTCAAAATTCCAGGATGTCTCGTTTCATATTTATCTTCCCACAAATAAAAAAGGTTCATATTCGCTATTTGGTTTAGGTGGCTTAAGTTCACAAAATGAAGACAGGACCTTGCTGGATATTATTACGGGATCCGGTACTGTTAGATTTAAAAATTTGAGTTCTTCTTCTACCGGGGTCCTTGGACTTTCTCATCTTAAATCTTTAGGAAAAAAGATGAACCTTAAATCAACAATGGCTGTAACTGGAAATCGAATTGCCCTTTCCAATGAAAACACAAGAGGTGTAAACCCATCAAATCTAAAAATAAATGAAAAAAACAATTACGCAGAAAATAAATTTTCAATTTCCACTGTACTTAGCATTTTTACAGGGAAAACAGACAATTTTATTAAAACTGGAATTACAAGTTCCTTCCTTCAATATTCCCTACTGGAAGGCAAAGTATCTCCGGGTACTATGACGATAAAAAATACTATAGATGAGCGCGGATCAACTGTAGTATTCAGAGGATTCGCTGAATATCTTATGCATATAAGTAAAAATATAACAATAAATAGTGGCCTCCACTTTTCACACTTAGGATTAAATAAAAGCACAACCATTGAACCCAGGGCTGCTTTACTATTTCCATTGACCCCTAAAAAAACATTTAGTATAGCCTATGGCCTGCATAGTCAGCTTCAACCAACCGGTACGTATTTTATAAAAATTAAAAATCAGGATGGAATAGAGTACAAGCCTAATACTGATCTGGGATTTTCCAGGGCCCATCACTTTATAGCAGCGTTGAATTATACTTTGGACCCCTATCACAATATAAAAATGGAAGCATATTACCAGTATTTGTATAATATACCTGTAAGTCCATTTGTCGAAAGTAAAGAATCCATGCTTAATATTACCGAAGGAATTTTAGCAGAACCATTGATAAATAAAGGAAAAGGAAAAAACAAGGGAGTAGAAATAACGGTTGAGCGATTTTTAAAGAATTCGTTTTACTATATACTGGCCGGATCATGGTATGAATCAAAATATAAAACAACTGACGAAATCTGGCGCAATACACGATTTAATGGTAATTATACTTTCAGCTTTACAGGAGGCAATGAATTTTCCATCAAACGGAGTAAATCCTATCTGGGTTTAAATTTAAAGACAACTCTACTCGGAGGTTTAAGAACAACGCCTATAAATATTGTAGCATCTCAAAAAAAAGGATCTGTTGTATATTATAATGATAATGCGTTTCAAAATAAACTGCCCGACTATCATCGGCTGGATTTTCGAATAAGCTATAGAAATAATTATAAACGATTTTCTCTCATCACAGCAATCGACATTCAGAATGTCTTGAACAAGGAAAATACGGCACAGGAATTTTACAATCCCATCAATAAACAAATAGAATACGCTAAGCAAAATGGCATAATACCTGTATTTAGTATTAAGGCAGAATTTTAGGTTAAGTCAACCATATAGGGTCTATCCTTTCATTTTACCGTTTACCAGAGATAAAAACGAACTTCGTATAGCAGAAGAAATAAATGCCTTATCCAATTTTTCTGTATATTTCCTATAGTTTAGGTTTTTATTGAGTTTCTCGGTTACCGACTGAAATGTCACCGTACGTTGAGCATCATCCACGTTAAATGTCCCATTTACATAAGCAGCTTCCATCTGCAAAACAATTTCTTTAAACAAATCATTAATATAAGAAAGATAGACAGTATCCCTTTGTATTTCTCCGTGACCCGGAATCAACAATTTATATTTAAAATCAGCTTGTAACTTTCTATTCGTATCAATCCAATCTTGCGAAAAAGCACCAGATTCGTAAGGAGAAGGGTAAACCACAAGGTCCCCTGTAAAGAGCACTTTTTCCTTAGGCAACCATACAATAACATCTCCAATTGTATTACCAGGTCCGGGGTACTGTAGTTCAATTATTCTCCCACCCGATTTTAAGATCATCTTTTTATCAAAAGTGATATTTGGAATTATTAATTCCAAATCTTTTAATTCTTCTATATCTTTATTCATATCAATGATTCCATGTTCAACTAATAACTCTTCCTCTACGGTCAACTCATCATTCTTTCCTTCTCTTTCTTTGATAAGCGTCTCTTGATATTCTTTTATCATACGATTTAGAAAATAGCGGTAATGTTTTCTGGCCCATACATTTCCGTTACGTTCTATGGCTGCTTTATTTTTAGCAGAGGTAATAATTTTAATGCCAGGGTAAGCATTGGCAAATGCCACATTTCCCTGCCAATGGTCACCGTGCCAGTGGGTATTAATTAAATATTTTACCGGTTTAGTAGTCAGGTTTTTAATGTGAGTAATGGCTTCCTTTGCCGCAGAAGGCAACAGACCGCTGTCTATCACCAGCAAATCCTCTTTATTGATAATCACTACAATATTTGAGGTTACCCACCTATACTTATTAATAACAGGTCTCAACAGGAAAATATCATTTGACACTTTTTCTATTTCATATTTATATCTTGATTGGGATTGTAGCTGTACCATAGATAACGCACAGAACAACCCGGAAATTAAAAATATTCTTAGGATCACCACCCCCGTATTTAATCTAATCTTAATCATTTCTTATAATTCAATTTATACCTTAATTAACTGGTCAATCAGACTTCAATACGCAATTCAGAATATGGACATGATATCTTATTACTTTAATTTAGTATGATTATTTTTTTAAATACTTCTATTTGAAAATTAAACGTATCTAAATAGTTGAAGCTGATATATTTAAATTTTCGCCATAGGACCAATAAACTTAAATTCATCCCGAATGGTCCGTATATATATACCATTTACCTTTTATTTTTTTCATTAAACTGGAATAACGGCCTTCTATTTTTTTACCATCCGGGTAACTTACATGGAAATAGCCTGTAACGAAATAATATTTGTGTGATAGCTTTTCAAAGCGCTCACCATCTAATTCCAACTTACCCATATTTTCTTTAGGCCAGTATTTTTTATAAAAAGAAAGGATATTGGCCTTGCCATAGGCTGCTCCTTTCTTTAAAATCATCCGCGCAGAATCTTGCGGTGCATAAAGATTTACATATCCATCGATATCTCCTGAACTCCAGGTACGTTCTTCTTCGCGAAATACAGCGAGCATTTTTTTGATATCCTTTGATTGGCTTTGACCCGAAATACTCAGCAGACTAAATAAGGAAAATAATATTTTAATCGATATGGTTTTGGATTTAAAAATGAAATTCATACGATTTAACAAATTTATTGTATTAGGTATACACAAATATACCCGGCACTCACGGATTCTTCATTTGAAATTTGAATAGATCTGTTGTCAAATCCTGCACATTGTTTCAAATACAATCCACACGATGCAACGTACATTCAATATATCATGTCATATCATTAAAACATAATCCAATTAAACTAAAATGAAAAATATTCCAGTATTTATTCTCTTCAGCTTATTTCAAATCAATTTATTTAGTCAGCAACTCATGACCAATGAAGCGGTAACCGAAACGATACACCGCATGGGTGACTTGTTGGAAAAAAACTTTGTATTTCCCGAAAAAGCTACAGCTATGAAAAAAATGTTACAGGAAAATCTTGCAAAAGGAAGTTATTTTAAATTGACACTCGAAGAGTTTGCAACCGTTGTGTATAAAGACCTGCAAGTCATATCACCAGATAAACACATGAGAGTGGATGTTTTCCCTGAAAGGCCTTTGGCAAACAATGGGAGCCTTCAAGTCCAGCATGGTAAAAATCCACAAAAGATCAACCCTTTTAAAAAAATAGAATTTCTACCCGGTAATGTTGCCTGGGTGGTTTTGGATAATTTTCCAAATCCTGCTACATGTGATGATTATGTAATTTCCACTATGAACAGCATTTCCAGTGCCAAAGCAGTAATTTTTGATTTGAGAAATAATGGTGGAGGCTCTCCATTATTAGTACAACTTATGCTCAGCTATTTATTGGAACCAAAGACACATTATAATTCAGTCTTTAACAGAATAAAAAATACAATCTCAGAATACCGTACCTATCAAATAAATACCTTCTTTGAAAGTGAAGGTGGTACCGGACCAGATAATAAAGAAGGGAAACTAAATGGAAAACTAAATAGTTTCGGATTAATAAAAGCACCTGTCTATGTACTCACTTCCAAACGAACTTTTTCAGCAGCAGAAGAATTTGCCTATGACATACAATCAATTAAAAGAGGTAAAATAGTAGGCAATTCTACAGCTGGGGGAGCTCATCAAATGAATGGCTTTGGTGTATATGGCCGAATTGGAATGCTGATACCGTATACCAGGCCTATAAATCCGTATACCGGTACAGATTGGGAAGGCACAGGTGTAAAACCAGATATAGAAGTAAATGTAAACGAGGCTTTAAAAACGGCACATGGAGATGCTTTAAAAACTTTAAAGGATATAGAAACTACTTCTGAGGGAAAGTTAAACTATGACTGGATTATAAGATTAAGTGAATACTACTACAAATCCCCTGCTCCGCTTACAGATGCAGAAATGAAAAATATCTCAGGCAATTATGGCAAGGATGTACGGATCTTTATAGAAGGAGTTGACTTAGTGGCCGAGGTAGATATGGGAGGGGTGCGTAGATTTAAATTACAACAATTAGATGACTTGATTTTTAAAGTAGATTCAGATATCATTGTGGTATTTTCAAAAGATGCCTCCGGAAAAATAAAATCGGCTGAAGCAGTCTATAAAAATGGTCAAAGTGAGCTAAGGCAGAAAGTCCAATAAATTTAGGATCTGCTTGTTTATTTGTCAATTCCTGCTTATTTATACGGTATACCATTTTTGAATATTAGCAGCTTTAATTTTATAAATTAATTCAGATTTATTCTTTACAACATCGGGTTAGAAAAGCAATGCTTATTGGTGAGTATATTGAAAGTCTTGGGTAAAAATGGCAATTGGATATTGAAAATGATAAATGTAATCAAATTTATGAAAAATATTCTTGTACTATTTTGGCTTTGTACTGCAACCCATCTTCCGGGCCAACCATTATCTCCCGATATAGATTTTCCGGTATCTTATAGCAACCTGATATACCATCCTGCTACCAGATCCGTAATCCTGGCTGGAGGTTCATTTATGATTCCTGATTCAACAGTTAGTAATGTGTGGTCCTGGAATGGCAAAAGTTGGAAATTGACAAATGCAGCAGGTCCGGGATCACGAGACTTCTTCAGAAGTGCGGTCCATTCTAAAACCGGCATTTCGTATTTCTATGGGGGAATGATTGAAGATGGAACCCCTCAAAATGATATGTGGACACTGGAAAACATGAAATGGAAAAAAGTAGCACAAAATGCATTGGGCACCCATGATCACCATAATATGGTATATATGGACCACCTTGATGCTTTTATGATATATGGTGGCAATTTTAATCGTTATCCAAATTTTGATAGCATCACCTGGATATATAAAGATGGTCATTTCAAAAAACTAAATATTCCGGGCCCGGGCTATCGCTGGCATCATGGTATGGTATATGACAAATACCGGAATAAAGTAATGCTCTATGGTGGTGGAGAAAAGCCTGATGAACAATGGGAATTCGACGGAATTAAATGGACTAAAATTCAAACTATTATAAATCCGGGCAAAAGATATTATCACCAAATGATTTATCACGAAGATTTAAAGTGCATAGTTTTACACGGAGGGTGGATTAATCAAAATCCACGCGATACATCAAATGCAAGTGCACGTACTACCTGGCTTTGGAATGGAAATAATTGGAAAAAAATAGCTTCAGAACCCATATTTGCCAGCGCTATGGTTTACGATCCTGATAGAAAAAAGGTAATTGCTTATGGTCAAACCGGATTAGACGAATCTTCTCCATGGGCGATATGGGACTTAAAGAACAACAAATGGACAAAGATCAAAGAATTCGGATCTGTCGATAAATCTGGTTATTTAAAAAATTACCTTATTAAAAATCCCGAGGACACGAGGGCATTGACTAAATATGCAGATCACCTCGTATGGCAAGAAAATAATTTTCGGGATGCCGAAGTGATTTACAAAAAACTAGTCTCTCAATATCCAAGTCAACCAAATTATTGGATAGAACTTACTTATGCATTATCAGCGCAAAATAAAATGGATGACGCTGCCATTTACCTGCAAAAAATCAAAAATGCAGGGTTAGCCAATATACCTTTTTACAGCAGATTCGCCGGAATGCTCCATAGAGAAAAGAGATATCCGTCAGCTATATTCTATTATGAGCCACTATTACAGATGGATCCCAATGCTATCAATTATTATAACGCAGCCTGTGCTTATAGTTTGACCGGAAATACAGAAAAGGCATTTGAATATTTAAATAAAGCTATTGATAAGGGTTATAATGTCAAGGCAAATTATGAAGCTGATGTAGAACTTGCGCCTCTCAAATCAGACATTCGCTGGAGTCAAATGCTAATAAAATTGAAATAAGCAAAATAACGTAGTGATGGAACATAAATATTTTTTACTCCCATTGTTAATTTTCAATATACAAACTTTCTTTGCTCAAACCTCCACCCTCAAAGGAGACTACCTCGGTCAAAAACCTCCGGGAATAAAACCCGAATTATTTGCACCCGGCATTATAAGTACAAAATATTATGAGCATAGTTCTCCTGCATTTTCACCCGATGGTAACACAGTGTTGTGGACAGTAATATATGAGAGAGGAAAACCTGCTCAATTATTAGAAATGCGACAAGAAAATGGTGTGTGGACAAAGCCTGCACCGCCGGCTTTTGCAGATAAAACTGCTGATGATTTCTATCCTACTTTCTCAGTCGATGGGAAAAAACTTTATTTCAACTCCCGCAGAAAAGTCCCAGCCGGTTATAAAGAGGCAGGGCTTAGAATTTGGGAAGTAGAAAAAACTGCAGGCGGTTGGGGCAAACCAGTGCCATTGGATACTCTTGTATCTGTTGGCGAAGATTACTCCACCTCTTTCAGTAATGACGGAGCAATATATTTTGCTATCAGAAGAGAAAATGGACATGTGTTTGATATAGTTTCATCTACAAAAATCAATGGTCACTATTCAATACCGGAAACTCTTCCATATAACATAAACACTGCTGGCTCAGAAGATGGAGCTTTCATAGCCCCTGATGGAAGCTATCTGATATTTGAATCAGCCAGGCCGGGAAGCATGGAAGGGAGTACTGACTTATATATCAGTTTCAGAAAAAAGGATGGTAGTTGGGGCCGTGCAAAAAATATGGGACCCAATGTAAACTCAAAATTCACAGAACGATTTGCCAAACTCTCTCCGAATGGTAAATATCTTTTCTTTGGCAGTGATCGGGATAACAAACCCGGTGACGAAGGTGCAGATATCTATTGGGTAGATGCCAAAATAATTAGGGAGCTAAAAGAAAAAGAGGTATTTGATAAAGAAAGTGCTATCAACATAAATGGAAAAGCACTCTTAACTGCATCGTATGGTCACGACTTTATAAAGACTGCAGGATTATTGAAGCAATGGATGCAAGCACATCCTAAAGATGATGATGCCTTTGTAGAATACATTTCTCTATTGCGTAGAAATAAAAAAATATCAGAAGCCCATATCGCCATAAAGGAAAAAGGGAAAAATCTTCCAACCAACATCGATATGAAAATGGAAATAGCCATGGTGCTTTATGAAAGGAACAAAAGTAATGAAGCAGAAAAATATATTCTATCTGAACTCAAACCTATACCAGAAAAACGCTATCGGTACATACAACTCGCCAATCAACTTTATCAATTGAAAAAGTATAAAGAAAGTGCCTCTATATATGAAGCAGCGCTAAAAATGCAAGCCCATGGTTCGGATTACTACAATATGGCTTGTTCTTATTCACTTATGGGCAATAAAGACAAAGCCTTTGATGCTCTCCACAAAGCGGCGGATAATGGTTATGCTGTCAGAGCAGATTTTGAAAATGATGGAGACCTTGCCTCGTTAAAAGCCGACGATCGATGGACTACCCTTATGCAAAAATTAGATGCCCCATTTAATGGAAGCACTCCCTACAAAAGAGCCCATCACGAAATGGTGTATGATGAAAATAGTAAATCGGTTTTGATGATGGGCGGAAGCACACCGCTCCATGGAGGCAATTCCTTTACATTTTTTAATGATATCTGGCAATTCAATGGTACAGTATGGAGAAAGATTGGAAATATAGGCGACGCACGAAGTGGTATCCGCCTGGCATATGATACCAAACGAAATAAGATTTATTCTTATGGAGGATATGCTAATAATAGCTCTTTAGATGATTTAAGAATACTAGAAAATAATCAATGGCAAACCATTTCTCATTTACCCGAAATGAAAGCGGCAGAACCAGGGTTTGTATATGATATAGCCAGAGACAAATTAGTGACTTTTGGTGGCAGTGCCGCACGTGGAAAGGTAAATAATATTACATGGGAATGGGATGGAATAGTTTGGAATAAATTTGAAGGTAAAAGTCCGGAAGGAAGACAGGCCTTTGCCATGGTGTATGACAGCAAACGAAATCAAACCATTTTGTATGGAGGTGCTGATGGTTCCGGAAATACCTTCAAAGACGGCGTGTGGGAATTTGATGGAACTACGTGGAAAAATATCATTGTGGAAAACAATCCGGATGAACGAATCTCCCCGGGCTATACTTTTGATTCAAAACGAAATTTGTTTATACTCTTTGGAGGTATTTCAAAAGGTGAATTAAAGAACGACCTATGGGCTTGGGATGGGACAACCTGGAAGTTGCTTTCAACTGATGGCCCTTCTAAGAGGACAATGGGCTATTTAGCGTATGACAAAAACAGGGATAAAATCATTTTGTTTGGTGGCAGGCTTGGCTGGCCTAATGATGCAGATGATACCTGGGAATGGGATGGGGTGAATTGGAGTAAAATCAATAATTAAAAATGGAATCATTTAAAAATCCAATTTTAATAAAGTATATTCTAACATTAGCGAATAAAATCAAAATTAACCGTCATGAAAAATAGTTTCATTCTCACAACACTTATGTTTTCATTTTATTTATCAGCTGCTCAAACAGATAAGCAGCAAGTAGAACGGGCATGCCTAGATTACATAGAAGGCTTTTATGAAGCCGACACCGTTAAACTCCTGCGTGCTATCAAGCCTGAATTGTATAAAATTGGTTTCTATCAAAGAAAAGGAGAAGCTGACTATACTTACAATAAGATGACACTCGACGAGGCCCTGTTTTATGCACGAAAAGATATTGCAGCCAATAAAAGGATGGGCAAGCCCGATAGCCCCAAGATGGTGCTCGTACTTGATGTAATGAAAGTAACAGCGGCCGCTAAAGTAACTGCATTATGGGGTTCCGACTACCTGCTGCTGTCAAAAAGAAATGGAAAATGGATGATCGAGGAAGTTATCTGGGAAGGAAATGATTGATTGGAAAAAATAAATCAGAATATATCGCCTTGCCGGTTTTGTCTCCATCTATTATCGTTTTATTTAAGTTGAGGATTAATCCGGTCTTTGCCTTGTACATAATAGTGCCGCCAAAATAAGCTCCCCATTTTGAAGAATATCAAATAAAATAGTTTCCGCTATCTGTAGATCAAGCTTCGTTTCACCAAGCGGACTGGTTTGCCCGTTGAATTCAATATGATGTATTGTATCCAATTACCATATTTATCATACTCAAATATTCTATTCGAGGTTTCATTTACAGGGCCAAGAAATGAATGGATCCCTTGTTGCAAAATCAGTTCACCTCTTATATTGTATTTATACATCATATCCTGCACAACCATTCCTTTGGGGTCATCTTTATATTCCTTCCAAACTTCCCCTATTTTTCTGTTTTCATCATAGATATATTCTTCTTCTCTGTAAACAGATCCATCCAGTGAATACCAGTTGAAGGAGGTCCATTGTCCATATTTATTCTGGCCGTTAATTTTAAACTTTCTCAATAATTTCCCCTCATCATAGGCATCACCACCCGTATATTTTCCCATACCATCAATAAAATACTCTTCCCGTGCTGTCTCTCTATTGTCTTTATTTAAAAATCGAATCTGTTTAATGAGACCATTGGAATGATATTTTGTTTCAGTGCCACCCTGGTATACTCCCCTGGTATTGTATCTTCCCATTTTTATACTATTCCCTTTTCTATCAAATATTGACCTGGTAATACAACATGAATCCTGAATACTCATTTTTTTTAGCGTATCTATGGTATAAAAACTGATTTCTGTCATGGCTACATTTCCTTTGATACCATCGCGCGAAAGCGAACTATAAAATTTACTAATTGGTTTTTGCACTTTGACCGACATACCTGTCCGGGGTGGTATCATCAACATCAAAAGATACAATATGACTGATTTCATCATGATATAGGTATTAAGTTTTAAATGATTTATTTAGGTTTAAAAAAAGGTTCGTATTTCTGCAGTTCTTTTCGGTCGCTTATTTTTAATTTGGCATACACATTATTTACATGCGTTTTTACAGTGCTCAGTTCTATATTGAATGTATTGGCAATTTCTTTATTTGATTTCCCTTCGAGCATCAGTAATACAATGGAAGTCTCACGCTGGCTGAGCAACCTTTTTAACCTTGCCGATTTACGTTTTTGAAAAATGATAAAACCCATATAAGAACTCAATAACAAAAAAATAAAAAAAATAAGCAGAACTGAACCTGCATTGCTGGCTGATTTATATTCTTCAAAAATCCGGTTACCATAGGAATTGGATTTATCATAACGATCCAATATTTTATTGATTCTGGATTTTTGTTTTGCAGACAATCCAAATGCAGAATGCACGGCCAACAAACCTACAACAGGCGAGGTGCAGGAATCGGCTACATTGATCAGTAGCTCCTTTAGGCTTTCCCTTGGTATTTCATCACTTTTTAATGCAGTCAAAAATTCATTTAGCTCAATATTGTTTTTACCACCACCAGTGATACCCTGTTGGCTCAATACTCTATCCCTTCCTGAAACAGTTAGCTCTATCATATCGGAGGGGCTAGAGATAAAAAAAACATGGTTTTCTTCCCTGCTCCCAATAATAAGAGTAGAAATCGGGTCTCCATTTTTAATTATATGTAGTCTGTATAGACTTTGACTTTCCGATGTTGGAAATGCGGTTTTGAAATAACCACTGCTATCGATTACCGCTTCGGCTACAATCAATTTATTGGATGCAGTGTACATTTGATTAAAATCGGAAATCAGGCTTATATATACTTTTTTTACCCACGTACTGTCCAGGTCTACATAACCGGAGATAGTGGCTTTTTGGCCAAATGCCCTATTTCCAATGATCAGCAGGTTGACCAATAGGCTTAAGGTCTTTTTTCTCACTGCGCTTTAATGTTTAATTTATAAGCCAGGTTTCCGGTAGCTTTTGATGCTTTGATATGTACCGTCCAAGTCCCGGGGTATGGTACTTTCACGGTATGGGTCATTTTTCCTCTTCCCGGGCTCACATGGCCATCCTCTCCTACTGCATACAATTCGAAGCCTCCTTCCGGTTTCCCTTCGGGATCTGATATTTTAAATGATAATTCACCATTCTCCAAAAAACCAAACACAAGAAAATCAACCTCCCTGGTCCCTTTCTTGATTTTAATTGAAACATCATATTCAACCGTACTATCTTTAAAATGTATGGTTTTATTCAGGGAGTCTTGTCCATTACAAATATGCACAGACAACCACAGGCCAAAAATTAATATGCAATTTTTCATTATTATTTTTTTTGTAAATCTGGCCTCATTTAGCTTGTTTTCCAAATTTTTAAGGGTGGAGAAAGGGTGGAGTGCCAGGTGTAATATAGGAAATGAAATTAAAATTTGAAAATTCGCCTCCGACAACTCTCAAGTCATCTGACTCCTTTTGTGGCGATAGCCTACCTCCAATACACTACCCGTCACCAAATGAGCAGCAATAGACAAGTGGATTCCGGAAATACTGAATAAATTTAAATTAAAAACAGAGTGGCCTGCCTCCTCAATTAAAATAGATGCGTTATTTAATACCTATATTAATATTGCCTTTTAATGTATTAATTACAATCCCATCAGTAATTCTGATCCTTACAGGTGGGATACACTCCAGATGGGAAAACAATTATTGGAGAGCAGCCATGATGTTAACAGGGATCGTACTCCTAATTTACGGCCTAAGTATGTTAATACGCACCATCAGAATGTTTCATATCATTGGAAAAGGTACACTAGCTCCATGGGATCCGCCTAAAGAATTTATTACACAAGGTATCTATTTACATACCCGCAATCCTATGATAACCGGGGGCTTAATTACGTTGCTGGGCGAAGTATTTGTGTTTGGCTCTATTTTTCTCCTTGCCTGGTGGCTAACCTTTTTTATTTCTAAAACAATGTATTTTATATACCATGAAGAGCCGGAACTGGAAAAGCGATTTGGTAGTGCCTATATCGATTACAAAAAAAACGTGCCCAGGTGGATACCCAGGTTTAAACCCTGGATAAAATAAAGTAATAATTAATGATCCATTTCCAAAAATATGTAAAAAATTAAACTTTACTTTTTGAAGTCCCTTCTACTGTATCTTACAACGCCAATACTATAAATTCTTTAAGAAATAATTGCGAAATGAAACTGGCACCTATTTTATGGTTAATCCTGATTTTATCAAATGGCAATATCGTATTCACACAAAGTAATTGTTATACGTACAGTCAAATTGCATTCAACTCCAAGATGTTGAATGAAAAAATTAAAATTGGAATTTTCATACCTGAATCTTACGACAAAAACCTAAAACTTAAACCAATTTATGTTTTAGACGGTGATTATTTGGCCCCGGTCGTTGCGGCAAGTATAGAATCTCTATCGGATCATAATCGGCCTACGCCTTGCCTGGTAATCGCCATGACCTCGACCAACCGGCAAAGAGATTTTACACCGAAATCAGATGGTGCTACTGGACAAATGGCCGGATCCGGTGGTGCTGACCACTATTTGGAATACGTAGAAAAAGAACTGATACCCATGATTGAATTAAAATTTAATGCGGATACCCATAGAATTATTATTGGCCATTCCATAGGAGGATTGTTAGCATACTATTCGATTTTAAAAAATCCTGCCCTCTTTCATTCCATCATCTCCATTGATGGCAGCTTATGGTGGAATGAAGGCAGAACAGGTAAAGCGATTATTGAAAAATTAACACGAACACCCAAGTTTCGCGGTGAAATATTCGAGTGCAGGAAAGACATATTACAACCGGTACAATTCAAACCCAATCTGGAATTATTAAAATATCTTGCATTCCATAGGCCTGCCGGCTTGCATTACCATTTTCTCGAAATTAAAAATGCTACGCATGCCTCTATTGTTTACCCGGGAATTTATTATGGTGTAAAACAAGCAGTATTTAAGTAAATAGAAGTTGCAATAAACCTCCTCAGCGAGGTCCCGGTGTTTAATCCGGAGTGGTCAAAAATCTATCATAGTTTATTCATATTACTACTCCCTCGCTTTTATGTATTGTAAAAATCCATCCCTATATCTATTTCCAATTGGAATTTTCAAATTTTGGATACCAATATCCTCTTTATTATAATATTCAATCATTTTACAATTCACAATAAATGACTTATGTACCTGTATAAAAAAATCAGGTAATTCATTCAATGCTTCTCCGGTAGTAATTCTAACTACAATCCTTTTATCCCTGGTGTGATAGATCATATAATTGGCTGCTTTTTCCAAAAACCATATATCGGAAACAAGAACCCTGAATATGTTTCCACTACTTTTAAGGCTAATTACTTCCTGATCAGCATTTGAGGCAGCCCCTGAACCATTATTTTTTAAAGCTTTATGAATAGCCCGGGTAAATCGCTCAAAGTGTACTGGTTTTAACAAATAGTCCATTGCTTCCACTTCATAACTTTCAGTTGCATGCTGAGGGTGAGCTGTTATAAAAATTACTTTTATACCAGTGGGAATCATTCTGGAAAGTGAAAGTCCGGATAGATGAGGCATATTGATGTCCAGGAAAATCAAATCCACGTGTGAATCTTTTAAATAGGTCAATGCTTTTAATCCATTTCTGAAAGTCGCTGTCACTTCTATCTCCGGAAAATGAATGAGGTAACCCTGAATCAATTCTATAGACTTTGGTTCATCATCTACTATAATTGCTTTCATCCGTATTTATTTCAAGGTTAACAGTATAAGTGTCATTTAGCTTTCCATATTTTAATATATAACTTTTAGGGTATACCATGTCAAGTCTTTTTTTGGCAGCGGCAATACCCAACCCGTTACCTTCGAAATAAATTAGTCCTTCATAGATCGTATTGGAAATGGTGAATTTAATTTTATTCCTCAATGTAAAATCAAAACGCACAAGAATATCCGAAATTTTTTCCGGTTCGGTACCATATTTAAATGCATTTTCTATGAACGGAATGAACAAGCCGGGTTCCACTTCCTGGTCTACATATTCTCCGGTTACATCCAAAATAAAATTAAGTTCCTTTTCTTCAAAGCGTAAGCGTTGAAGAGCAGAGTAGTCTTTAATAAACTCTATTTCCTTTTGTACAGGCACTTTCCCTTTATTGGTCTCATTCACTACGTATCTCAATAGGTTGGATAATAAATGAATGGTATGTATTAGTTCAGGATTTTTAGTTCGATCTACCATAGAAAGCATACTATTCAACACATTAAATAAAAAATGTGGCCTCAATTGAGATCTTAGCAAATTAAGTTCAGCTTCCTTTTTTTCTCCTTCCATTTGCATTCTCATCTTTTCCGTATTTTGCCACAAAAGGAAAATAGAATAAGCAATCCCGGATATATAATAAAATGTAAAAATACCGGCAATAAGTTGAATGGGCATAATGGGCGACGATGGAAGGATTTTTACTTGACGAAAAAAAATATAAAGTAAAAAAATGAGTGCAAAGTACAATAGCGATAACCCAAAGGACTTAATTCTGCCAGTATTGAATTTTAGAATGGTGTACGCAGATGCATAGACGACCATAGCAGAAAAAAGAATACTCCATACCAGTTGCCATGCAATGGGTGTATTATAATTTAGTTGTACTGTCTCCTCCCCATTTATAATCCTTACTTCTTTTTGTTCAATTCCGAAAGTGGAAATGAAAAACCAGGAAGTGGCACACCAAAATAAAATATGGGATACTATTATCCCCCACTTTTTAAACATATCCAAAATTACAACCCTTCTGTTTGATGGCCATGGTCACTGGGATAAACTATTGTATTTCAGGGATGAAATGGTATCCAAAATTAAAAAACAACTTATATATACCTATTTACAGAAAGTTGATACCATTTACACCTAATCGATAAAAATCAAATATATCTTTGAAAAAAAATTCCATATGACAAAACACATCTTTATTTTTTATATTCCACTTGCTATGCTCCTGATCATTGGCAATACAGGTCACACTCAAAATAACCAAATGGTCGTCATCAGCAATGGCCAAAGGATCGATTCATTGATTATGGTCGAAGAAAAACAAGGATTTCACGGTGTAGTTTTGGTGGAAAAAGATGGAAAAATAGTTTTAAGTAAAGGTTATGGCTACGCCAATGAAGAAACAAAGCTCAAATTTTCTCCATCCACTTTCGTTCAAATTGGTTCAGGCGTTAAAGACTTTACAAAAGTGGCCATTTATCAGTTAGTTGAAAATGGAAAATTAAAACTGAACGACCCATTAAGTAAGTTCATGCCCGGACTTACAGGTAATAAACAACAAATTTTGGTGCACCATTTACTGGAACATAAGGCAGGCTTTCCATTAGGTGAAAAAACGGATGGAGAGCCATTTACCACCTCCGAAATGGTGAATTCGATTCAAACTATGACTCTAAAATCCGCTCCGGGTACCAAGGAAGAATATTCCAACCTTGGCTACTCTTGTCTTGCTTATATAGTAGAACAGATCAGTGGCAAATCATTTGACAAATATGTTTACGACCATATTCTGAAGCCAATCGGGCTGAAGTATACCGGCTCATACATACCAAATTTTGACAGAGCAAAAGTAGCTCATGGCTATGGTAGTGACGGGAAAGATATCGGAATCATTCTGAATATGCCGCATGATGAAAACGGCCATTTATGGAGCCTCCGGGGTAATGGTGGCTATTTATCCACTACAAAAGAAATCAGTACATTTTTTCATTCACTGGAAAATAGTTCGCTTCTTAAAACCAATACATTCCGAAAATCAGTCTTTAACCCATCCAATCACATTATGCTGGCTGGATCAGACATGGTATCTTTTTTCTTATTTAGTAATATGCCAGGCCTAAAAACAAGGGTAATTATAGCCACAAACCACGCCAATTATGCCGGGCCGAGGCTCATGCGTAAGATTGAAGGATTAATAAGTGATGATACAAGAAGTAGTGCTGGAAGATTAAAACCGGAAGTACAAATAGACCTGGGCGAAGGGAATGAAGTGGAGAAAAAGAAATATACCGGACCATTATTAGACAAGTTACCTGAGAATGGAGCCGGGAAGACTATACAAAAATACATTGATGCTTTCAATACCGGTGAGGTGGCCAGCATGCGCCGTTTTTTTATAGAAAATGCCAAAAAAAATGAAACCGCTCTACCGCTTGAAAAGAGACTGGATATTTATAAAACCCTCTATTCTGATATGGGGAAAATTACTGTACAGAATATAAATGCTTCGCAATCATCAGAAGGCATCTGGGAAGTATCCATGAATACCTCTACAGGTAATGCAGCCACGTTTATATTCAGCATTGACCCCAGCAGTCCATGGAAATTTGAAGGGCTCCAGGTTAGATTGGGTGATTGATTGATCACCTCTCTTGCGAAAAATAATTCTAACTGTAGTATGCCATAGTAAATCATACACATTAGAAAAAGAGCAGCTAGGCTTATTTCTAGACTGCTCTTTGCTTACTCTACTTAAATAAATTCTTTTTAAAACTTCCTCAAAGCTAAGTCCCGATCGGTCTTATTTTGTTGTCATAAATTGCTTTTAATTTTCTTCATATACTTAATTCACGACTCATTCAATTTAACCTTAATTGCACCCAGTAAAAAGACTGCTATCTGTAAGCCGATATCATCTACTATCAGGAAATTCAATACTGCTCATTGAATTGCTGGAGATCAATCCAACTTACGTAGCATGGAAGGGGAAATTTTGTATTTTTTCTTAAATGCCTTACTGAACGTAGCCATATCCGGAAAGCCGGCATCCAGGGCTACCATCGTAAGCGACATGTTGTTCTTATAAATTAATCCTTTGGCATAGTCTAATCGTTTGGCCAATAGATACTGATATGGAGAAATTTTATACAAATTACTAAAGGATCTCATAAAATGATACTCCGACAAAAAACATTTCCTGGCAACCTCAGCATTGGATTTAATGTGAAGAAAACAATCATCCATATATTCCTTTGCACAAGCCAATCGTCTGGAAATTTCATTTCTTGTAGTTGCTTTAGAAAACGGCAAGCTCAAATTGGTCATAAAATTCCTATACTGGTGTACCACTATTTTTTCGGCAAGATGATAAAACAATTCGCTGGAAATATCCAATTTTTGCCGCGTTTGTTCAATCTGTGTTACTACGGATCGGATGGAAGAGGCCCCTTCAAATAAATCCAATGCCAGGACTTTTTCTACAAATCCGGATTCTTTAAATAATCCTGCTGAAAAATCTTCGAAATAGTTATCATTCCTGATGGTATGAAAGCTGAAAATTTCATTGATGGTATTGGTAGAAATATCTATACAAATACTTTTTACCGGGTCTGCAGTTTCAAAAAACGCTTCTACATCGGATTGTTTTGAAGCCATTAATATTTTGCCGGGCGACAATTTATACTCCTGGTGGTTAGTTGTATATTGTATCGATCCCTCTACCACATATTTCAGGCTGAATGATCTGAATGCATTGCGGGTATACCAGCTTTTAAGCTCTGAATAATACACTATGTTTTGATCCTGAAGTTTATTAAGGGTAAGTTTGTTCTCTTCAGTTAAGAATTTATAAAATAATGACGACATATGGAAGTAATAACTTTGCTGGTAATAGTGATTTTGCAGTAGCCTTTCATTAACCAGATAAAAGTAGTCTGAGATCAGATTAAAGAGATCCCCCAAAAAGGGGTATTAATTCAAATTTAAGGATCAGATCCTAGAGACACATCTTGTATCTTTACAGCATGATCGGTCTGCCCATTTCCCGAAGATATCTTTTTGGAAAAAAATCCACCAACGCTATTAATATTATTTCCGGCATTTCCATATTGGGCATCAGTATTGGCACTGCCGCTTTAGTGCTGGTGATGTCTGTACTCAATGGTTTTGAAGACCTCATCAAAGGATTGATCAGCTCATTTAATCCGGATATTAAAATTACTTTAGTAGAGGGGAAAACATTTGAAAACAAAATAGATTTGTATACCCGGCTTTCACAACTTCCTTATGTCAAAGCCGTAATACCTTACCTTGAAGAGACCGCTATGCTTGAATACAAAGGAGTAACTGATTTTGCAACCCTGAAAGGTGTGGATTCCAATTTTATTCATTTTTCCGGTATGCATGAAAAAATGGAGGAAGGTAAATTTGAATTAAAAAAAACATCCGGCTACGCGGCTGTAGCTGGCCTCGGCATTCGTAATAAACTTGCTATTTCGATAGATGATCCATTTGCTTTGCTTACCGCGTATATGCCAGACCAGGAAGGCAGCACATTCAGGCCATTTAAAAAAAGAGCTTTATCTCCTTCAGGTGTTTTTAGTATTCAACACGATTATGATAGCAAATACGTATTTGTTGACATTGGATTTATGCAGGACCTGTTAAGTAAAGAAAACCAAATCTCCGGATATGAAATCAGGCTTTCTGATTATTCAAAAAAGAAGGAGATAGAAAAATCCATTGCCATGATCATGGGCACGGATTATAAAACGCAGGATCGATATCAGCAAGATGCTGCTTTTTATAAACTCATGAAACTTGAAAAATGGATTTCGTATGCCATACTCAGTTTTGTCCTCGTATTGGTGGCCTTTAATATTGAAGGGGCATTATGGATGATTGTATTAGACAAAAAAAAAGACATCATGGTAATGAAAGCCATGGGCATGAAAAACAGATCGGTAAAACAAATATTTCTTTCTACCGGCATGTGGATCGTAGGACTGGGTATCCTGGTGGGTTTTACCATTGCAATCATCTTCTATTTCTTACAGCAACAATTTGGCATAGTACCTATACCCGAAGGATTTCTGGTAGACAGGTATCCTATAGACATGCGATGGTTTGATTTTGTAGTAGTTACTCTTACCGTATTAGCAATTGGCTATATCGCATCCTATTTCCCGGCAAAAAAGGCTGCTTTACTGGATGAACAAATACGGTATGAATAATTTTCTTTTGTACATAAAAAAAAAGATTGCCACCGTTTTGTAACTGAGACAACCTTCTTTTCAATAATAAGGGTAATATAATAGTATGATCCTGGGGCCTATTTAGAAGCATAGGATATTGTCATGAGATGTACACACCTCACTTTCAATATATAGTGTAATGACGCCATCAGATGTCAACCCCTTTTATGAAATTTTTTTATTTATTTACCTTAATATTGCAGGTACTTTTATAATAACCAGTACTAATTAGATGAATATCAACCAATTAATCGACTCCTTCTCTGAAGTGGAGACTTTAATGCCAGTATTATTTATTGGCCACGGCTCACCGATGAATGGTATTGAACAAAACGATTTTAGCAAAACATGGTCTGATTTTGGAAAACAAATTCCCACACCTAAAGCGGTATTGTGTATCTCGGCTCATTGGCTTACCAAAGGGACGGCCATAACTGCTATGCCCTATCCACGCACCATTCATGATTTTGGTGGTTTCCCTAAAGAACTTTTTGAGGTAAAGTATCCTGCTCCCGGAAGTCCTGACCTTGCCGAACAAACGAAAGCATTTGTAAAAAAAACTTCTATTACTTTGGATCATGACTGGGGATTGGATCACGGTACGTGGACTGTTGTCCGACATATGTATCCTAAAGCCAATATTCCAGTCCTGCAACTCAGCATTGATTATTATAAACAAGGAGACTACCACTATGAGCTGGCAAAAGAATTACAAACGTTGCGTAAGCGTGGGGTACTCATCATTGGCAGTGGCAATATGGTACACAATCTTGGTATGGTAGCCTGGGATAAAATGAATGAAAAGTCGTTTGGATTTGACTGGGCCATTGAGATGAATCAGGTTTTCAAAAATAAAATCGCAGCCAAAGACCATAATGCATTGATTAAATACGAACAGCTGAATAAAGCAGCAAAATTAGCGATTCCAACTCCCGATCATTATTGGCCATTAATCTATACACTCGGAGCCTCTGACCATCACGATACAATTTCCTTTTTCAATGATCGATTGGTGGCCGGATCATTGACAATGACCGGAGTAAAATTTGGATAGTTAGTGGAATTATTAATTTCTTAATTTTCTGCTTTCCGATGATGCCAGTATCTTTTACTTACTTTTGATTAAAATATAATATTCTTTATAGGATGACAAGACTGATAATTATTATTTTTAGCCTGGTTCTGTTCAGCTGCAAATATGATAAAAAAGTAGCCGAACCAGAAATAGTTGCTTCCTCGCCAAAGCTTAAAATTCCTGTCCTGAATAAAGACAGTGCTTATGCATATGTTGCAAAACAAGTTTCCTTTGGACCCAGGGTCCCTGGTACTGCTGCACATAAACTTTGTGGGGAATGGATTATCGAAAAAGCAAACTCGTTTGGTGCTAAGGTCATTACCCAGGATTTTTCAGCAGAAGCATTTAATGGCACAAAGTTTCAGGCCAAAAACATTATTGCAGCTTACAACCCAGCCGCTAAATCAAGGGTAATATTAGCTGCCCATTGGGATAGCAGGATAGCTGCTGATCATGATCCTGATAAATCAAAACAAAATCAACAAGTAATGGGTGCTGACGATGGTGCCAGTGGAGTTGGTATTTTACTTGAAATAGCCAGGCAATTACAATTAAATCCCATTTCTAATTTAGGTGTGGATATTATTTTTTTTGATGCGGAAGATCAGGGCAGTGAAGGCGGTGATGGTACTGATTGGTGCCTTGGTGCTCAATATTGGGCCCGCAACAAACATGCTCCTAATTACCAGGCCAAGTATGGAATACTACTTGACATGGTAGGTGCCAAAGTGCCCAGATATACTAAGGAAGGCTCATCCGTCTCCTACGCAGGAGCAGTATTGGATAAAGTTTGGAACCTGGCTCAAAAAATGGGGCATGGCAATAGCTTTGTAAATGAAAACTCTCCTCCACTTGTAGATGATCATTATTTTATTAATAAAGTGGCAGGTATCCCTATGATAGATATTATTAACAGACCTACCAATGATCACTTCGTGGCACACTGGCATACCGTCAATGATCAATTGGCAAATATCGAACCCGAGACATTAAAATTTACAGGACAGGTTGTATTAGCAGTGATATATAGAGAGGCCAATGGCGAGTTTTAAGCAATTCGTCTTTACATCCTAATTCCTACATCGTAAATCGTACATGGTACATGGTACATCGTACATCCTACATCGTACATTGTACATCCTATATTGTAATTCCTACATCGTAATTCGGTGCATTGTTAAATTGTACATACCTTTGTCTTTAACAAAAATCTATTAAAACTTCATTTTAGATGGCCAAAGTAAATGTGGGATTGGTTCAAATGTCTTGCGTAAAAGACAAAAATGCCAATCTTGAAAAAGCTATTAATAAAATAAAAGAAGCGGCTGCAAAAGGCGCCCAGATTGTTTGCCTGCAGGAGTTATTTACCTCTTTATATTTCTGTGATGTCGAAGACTATGATAATTTTGGATTGGCAGAGAGTATCCCGGGACCATCAACAGAATCATTACAGACGGTTGCCCAAGAACTTGGAGTGGTAATCATCGCTTCATTATTTGAGAAAAGAGCTCAGGGTATATATCATAATACTACTGCCGTATTGGATGCCGATGGTTCCTACCTTGGCAAATATCGTAAAATGCATATTCCTGATGATCCCGCTTTCTATGAAAAATTTTACTTTACCCCAGGCGACTTAGGCTATAAAGTATTTAAAACTAAGTTTGCAACCCTGGGAGTGCTCATTTGTTGGGACCAATGGTATCCCGAAGCAGCCCGATTGACTGCCCTTATGGGAGCTGAGATTATTTTTTATCCAACTGCAATAGGATGGGCAACATCCCAGGACGATGCTACCAATCATGAACAATACAATGGATGGCAAACTATTCAGCGAAGTCACTCCGTCGCAAACGGTATTTATGTAGTAAGTGTAAACCGGGTGGGCTACGAACAAGATGGTCTCATGAAATTCTGGGGTGGTTCATTTATTTCAAATCCCTTTGGCAGAATACTATATCAGGCATCACATGAAAATGAAGAAATACACGTGGAAACGCTCGATTTGGCAAAGACCGATTTTTATCGTACCCACTGGCCATTTTTGCGCGACCGCCGAATAGACTCTTACGATCAAATCACCAAACGTTATATTGATTGATTATGCTTAGAAGCAGGGAATCCGGAAAACTCACCTCTTGCCTTTCCAACTCCAAACTTCTAACTTTCCAACTCCTAACTTTATGCTAATAAATCCTTCACTTACCCCTTCCTCACAAGGTTATTATTTCCCGGCAGAGTTTGCACCCCAGGTAGCTACCTGGCTCAGCTGGCCTCATAAAGAAGAAAGTTGGCCTGGAAAAATTCATACCATATATCCAAGGTATGCCCAGTTTGTAAAAGAACTTACCAAAGGCCAAAAAGTATGCATCAATGTTAAAGATGAGCTTATGAAGTCTTTTGCGATCGACTTTTTACTGAGAGCAAATACCGATCTGTCTCAGGTAGAATTTTATTTTCACCCGACTAACGATGCCTGGTGCCGGGATCATGGTCCTGCATTCCTTATCAATCCACTTGCTGATATTAAAAAAGTAATTGTAGACTGGGGGTACAATGCCTGGGGCAATAAATATCCCCCCTATGACCTGGATGACGACATACCTACTCATATCGGTATGGCACTTGGGCTGCCGGTATATTATCCGGGTATAGTGATGGAAGGCGGCAGTGTGGATTTTAACGGAGCGGGTACATTGATTACTTCGACGGCTTGTCTCTTAAACAAAAACAGGAATCCTCATCTAAATCAGCAAGAGATTGAATCCTATCTCCGGCAATATTATGGTGTACAGCAAATACTTTGGGTAAATGAAGGCATTATAGGAGATGATACAGATGGCCATATAGATGATACGGTCCGTTTTTTCAATGAAGACTCAGTAATCACTGTTGTAGAGCACGATAAAAACGATGAAAACCATGTTTTGCTCGAGCATAATCTCAAACAATTAAAACAAATGAGACTGTTGCATGGTAAACAATTGAATATAGTAGAGCTTCCTATGCCAGATCCCTTATATTACGAAGGTCAGCGGTTGCCCTGCAGCTATGCCAATTTTTTGATTGCTAATAAATCAGTGATTGTACCCACATTCAATAGTAAAAAAGACGATGCAGCTCTCCAGATTATTCAATCCTGTTTTCCTGACCGACAAGTGGTAGGCATTGATTCGACAGATATCATTTGGGGATTGGGCAGTTTCCATTGTTTAAGTCAGCAAGAACCTTCGGTATAAATAAGTTTTGATCCACTAGTGCATGGAACCATTTTCAATACGGCAAGCCACCATTCATGATCATGATGACATCTGGCACATCATCCAATCCATACTTAAATCGGGTGAAACCTACGTATTTGATCCAAGTTCTGATAAAGCAAAAATGCTGGCTTATTGGTGTGCACAAGACGCTCAAGTATATATTGCAACCGGCCAGGATGGTACCATTGCCGGCACTTATGTAATCAGGGACAATAGACCAGATCTTGGGTCACATATAGCCAACGGCTCTTATATGGTGGCACCGGCTTTCGAAGGTAAAGGTATAGGCAGACTCTTGGGCGAGCACTCCATAGCAGAAGCAAAAAAATTGGGGTACAAAGCCATGCAGTTTAATTATGTGATCAGTACCAATGTGCGAGCAGTAAAACTATGGCAATCACTCGGATTCAAAATAGTGGGCGAAGTACCAGAAGCATTTAATCATCATAAGTATGGTTATGTTTCTATATATATCATGCACAGATTGCTTTAAAATTTTATATTTTCGGGATTGGAGGCCAATACTTAGCTTTATCCTAAAATAGTATTAAAAATGAAGAAAGGTATTTTAATTCTATACCTTTTAGTAAAATGCTATGACTCTGCCGTAGCACAGGAAAACCTTGTCCCCAATCCTGACTTTGATACAGAAATAAACTGTGGCAATGGCCCTGGCACGATAGCACATTGGTTCATTCCAAATCCAAAAGAAATAAGCCTGACTAATTTATGCCCGTTCGTGGATTGGTGGAGATTCATACGCGATAAAAAATATGGATACAATGGAAGCCAGTGTGGTTATATAGAAACGTATTACAAAGGTTTTGCTGATGATAATATTTACAGTGGACGAATATACATAGCTGTAAAACTTACTCAGCCATTGACAGCAGGTAAAGAATACTATTTTGAGATGAAAGTAAGAGCGGTAGATACGTTCCCCAATTTCAAATTGGTAAATACCATTTTTACTAACTCACAGGATGTAGCTTTTGTAAGAGATCAACCGGTATTTGACTACGATATACCCCGTAATTATTTACAAATCAGGCCTACCATCACTTCCAAATTACACGCAGACTACAATTGGCATACGGTATCTGCATGTTTTACCGCGGAAGGTCACGAGCGCTATATGGTCATAGGAAATTTCAGAAATGACGCCAACACCGAAACCTTTACCACTGGCAAAAGAAATCCAAATTTTCCCAATGGACTCATAGCAAACTATGCTATAGATGATGTAATACTAACTGAAACCCATATTGGCATAAAAGATACCGCCATTTGCAGCGGCGAAAAACTGGAAATTAAAATTAAAAAGTCTATACCTACCAACCTGCAATACAGGTGGAACGACGGGAGTACCTCTTCTTCTTTCACTACTGACAAACCGGGGGCTTATTCAGTGATATTCCATTACGGTTCCGCATGCACCCATACCGAACCATTTACACTTACTGTATTCCCTCCGGATTATAAAGCAAATAGCATAGATAAAAAAATTTGTAAGGGTAAAGAATTGGTTTTATCCGCGGCTATTGGTGCCTCAAATGAAAAAATAAAATGGAATACAGGTGCATCATCCGATGAGATTATTGTATCCAGGCCAGGAATATATACAGCCAATATTGAAAATAAATGTACCCAATACAAGCAAGATTTTAAAGTAACAGAGGAGTTGTGCGAAGATGGGGTATACATACCCAATGCTTTCGTTGCCAATACCATCAATACTTTTAAACCCATATTTAAATCAGATTTTCCAATCATTTCAAATTATCTATTAATGATATTCGATCGGTGGGGATCCATGGTATTTAAAGCAAATAAGCCTGATCTCGCCTGGGATGGCAGTGATAAAGGCCATCTATTAAACTCCGGGGTGTACCTATATTACCTGAGATTTGACATCATGGTAAATGATAAACTGCAATCGCTGGTATACAAAGGCGATGTAACTGTATTGAAATAGATTTTTGGATGAAAAAAAAATGTCAATTATAACGATATCGGCATTTTATTATAATTATCCTGTCATCAATTATTTTGTATACGAGTCTATGTTTTTCATTCAATCTGCGGGACAGGTCACGTGTAATTCATTATTAAAGAATTCCGGCTTCCCACTACCATCAAAAGGTGTCCTTAGGATTCGTCTGAATAGTTGATTATTTTTTTAAAAATTTTTTTATCGGTTTTTTTGCAAATAGAGATCCTATTCCCAGGCATTATGATCCCAGGCAAGTATCATGAATTGCATAATTCAGTTCAAATAAAAATACTTTGTAATGTTCTTAAATCATTATTCCTACAGCGCCAACCTGATCACCTCATCCATCCTATCCACATACTGAAAATTTACTCCCTTGAGGTATTCCGCATTGATTTCCTTTACATCCTTTTCATTTTGATTGCTGAGGATGATATCGGTGATGCCTGCCCTTTTGGCAGCCAATACTTTCTCTTTGATACCACCCACCGGCAATACTTTTCCCCGCAGGGTGATCTCACCGCTCATAGCCAGGTGTGGTTTCACCGGTTTTTGAGTCAATGCAGATACTAATGTGGTCAGCATGGTGATTCCTGCTGATGGTCCGTCTTTTGGTATAGCTCCTTCCGGGATATGTATATGTATATCATTATTCTCAAACATAGCATCGTCTATGCCGAAGTCCTTGGATTTGGATTTTACAAAACTCAAAGCTGTCGTGGCTGATTCCTTCATCACATCTCCGAGATTTCCCGTAAGGGTGAGTTTCCCTTTCCCCTTGCTAAGGCTGGATTCAATATAAAGTATATCCCCTCCCACCCTGGTCCAGGCAAGGCCAATTGCCACCCCTGGCATAGAGACATCCTGGTAGGTATCCGGGCTCATTTTCTCAGCTCCCAATAATCTGTTTACATCTGCTTTTTTAAGTGTAATATTATACGATGACTTCATGGCCACTTCTTTAGCCACCCTGCGCATAAGCGAGGCGATCTGCCTTTCCATTGCCCTTACCCCCGACTCCCTGGTATAGCCTGTGATCAAATGAGCCAATACTTCATCATTCCATTTGATGTGTTTAGGTTTGAGGCCATGCTCAGCCAACTGTTTTGGTATCAGGTGTTTTTTAGCTATTTCTATTTTTTCTTCAGTACTATAACCACTCAGTTCTATGATTTCCATTCTGTCCAGCAGTGCAGGTTGTATCGTTTGCAGAGAATTGGAAGTGGCTATAAATAATACTTTCGACAAATCGTATTCGAGCTCCAGGTAATTATCGTAGAATGCGGTGTTTTGTTCAGGGTCCAAAACCTCAAGCAATGCGGATGATGGATCACCTCTGAAATCTTTGCCTATTTTATCAATTTCATCCAGTATGAATACCGGGTTGGAGGAGCCGGCTTTTTTAATGGATTGCAATATACGACCCGGCAGTGCCCCAATATAAGTCTTTCTATGTCCTCTTACTTCAGCCTCGTCGTGTAAACCTCCGAGAGACATGCGCACGAAATTTCTCTTCAAGGCTTTGGCTACAGACTTACCCAGCGAGGTCTTACCTACTCCGGGAGGTCCCACCAGGCATAGGATGGGAGATTTCATATCCCCTTTTAATTTGAGTATGGCCAGATGTTCGATGATTCTTTCTTTTACATCCTCCAGACCAAAATGATCCTGATCAAGTACAGCTTTTACTTTTTTAAGGTCAAAACTATCTTTTGTATAACTTTCCCATGGAAGGTCCAGCAAAAATTCTACGTAGTTCAGCGTGACCCCGTACTCAGCCATCTGGGGATTGGTGCGTCGCAATTTTGTCAGTTCGCGCTCAAATATATTTTTGGCTGCTGCAGGCCAGTGTTTAGCTTTTCCTTTGGTCTCGAGTTTTTTGAGTTCATCTTCCTGAGGATTCTGACCCAATTCATCCTGAATGGTTTTCAGTTGCTGGTTTAGAAAATAATCGCGCTGTTGTTTTTCAATATCGCCCCGAACTTTACTTTCTATCTGATCTTTAAGCTCAAGCAGCTTCAGATCTTTGTTTATATACTCCAGTACGGCATGCCCTTTTTTCATTAGGTCACTGGTCTCCAGTAATTGTTGTCTCTGCTGCAGATTTACACCGAGATTAGAACCAATAAAGTTTAGTAAAAATGCATGGTCAGAAATATTTCTAAGTACAGTAGCTGCTTCGCCTGGTATGTGCGGTGACAGGTCAATAATTTTTTTGGCAAGATCTTTAATAGTAGAGATCAATGCCTCAAATTCAAGTTTGTCGTGGGGTTGTTTATAAGCAATGCCCTGAAAAGTGGCTTTGAGTACCGGAGTCTCCGATAATTCATCTACCAGCTTTATTCTTTTGCGCCCCTGTAATATGGCAGTGGTAGTACCATCCGGCATTTTTAATAATTTCAGTATACGGGCAACGGTGCCAATTTTGTAGAGATCATTAAAACCTGGGTCTTCAGCATTACTATCTTTTTGAGTAATTACGGCTATCCGCTTGTTCTCTTTATAAGCCCGCTGTACCGCTTGGATGGTTTTCTCCCGAGTAATCGTAGTGGGCATTACTATGCCAGGAAAATGAACCGCATTAATCATTGGTAATACGATTAATGGCTCGGGCTGATCACCATCCTGGCTCAACTCCTCTTCCACATCTTCTTCAGTCGATAGTATAGGAAACTCTATCTCCTCAGGCCCTGCAAATCGAATTTTATCTGGATCAAACATGTCTGTCAATAAAGGTATATAAATATAATTATGATGGTACAATGTACCGAATTTAGTCGCAGATCAACTGTATCAAATTATATTCCCTTATTTTTTTTCAGTCAAAAAGGCAGGGAATTAGACAGAAAGGCAATAGAGTGCCATAACCAACAGTTAATTGTCTATAATTCAATTACTTACACTAGATATTTCGCAATATGATTATATCACTATCCCTTCATTAAAAAATACCAAGATTTTAGTAGCTGCTACTTACCTGGTTTATCTGAATCACGGTATCACATCCTGGTGTACATGGAGAAGAATATTTGATTTTATAATGTAATTTAATTTGTTCTTACCACCAGGTTCTTATGAAGTATATACTAATATTTAATAATAGAATAATTGCGAAACTGAATCCAAGAATTAGTGTCCTCTATAACCAATTGGAAATAATAAAATTATATAGGATATTGTAAATTTGAACGTGGGTGTCTGACTTTCAAATATCCCACGTTGGCAGAAATTATAAAACGACACAAGTAAGAAGTATATGACTTACTATTTAAAAGAAATAATACGAATAAAGAACACCTGTTATTCCAACCAAAGTCAACTTAACACAGTGATTGCAACCAGGCATTTCATTAATCATAATTATGATAAAGAATTAAATTTAGAACTACTTTCCCGTACCAGTTTCACCTCAAAATTTCACTTACTACGGCTTTTTAAAAGATACTACGGTCAAACGCCAGGACAATACCTTATAAACAGACGATTGGAAAAATCAAAAGAATTTTTAATAAGCGGACTTAGTATTTCCGGTACTTGCTTCAATATTGGTTTCGAAAGCCCTGGCTCATTCAGTACATTATTTAAATCTAAGTTTGGAATGACTCCATCAAATTTTCAAAAAGAGCAATTTTCGCAAAGTCAAAGGCGGAGTGATTTTGAAATATTGCAGCCTGGACTTAAAATTTCGAAATTATGAAAGTAAGAATAATTAGCATTCCGGTGCAAGACCAGGAAAAAGCCTTAAAATTCTACACTGAAAAATTAGGCTTTGTAAAAAAAATGGATCTTCCTTTAAGTGAAGAAAACAGGTGGCTTACGGTGGTTAGTGCTGAAGAACAAGACGGACCTGAGATTTTACTTGAGCCTTCACCGAACCATTTTGAACCTGCAAAAATGTATCAAAAACCACTTTTAGAGGCAGGCATTCCTTATACTCAGTTTAATTCTGACGATGTTCAAAAAGACTATGACAGGTTATTGAAAAATGGAGTTACGTTTAGTGTAAAACCAACAGAAATGGGTACTGTAAAAATTGCTGTTTTTAACGACAGTTGCGGCAATAACATCCAAATTGTACAATTATTATAAAGTGAAAACATCTATTACCAAAATGCGCTGCCGTTTTTAATACGACGAGCTTGATGGACTATACAACCTACAACGCCAAAGTTTTAATGCTAAAACAGTATCATAAATTCAATCATCAGGCAAGTTTGAGATGCACGACTTTATAACTTACGCAAGAAAACATGGAATCACTTTAATAAATGAGGGTCCATGCCAGTTTTGTGGTAACCCCGGCACAGGCGGTGTATTTGAATGCCATGAAAATGTCCACCACTTGTCGAAAGTGCTGGACTTCAACAATCCCGATCATTATGAAACCCGCTTTCTGAGTGTGGATGCTATGGCTTTACAGCACTGCGAATTACACGGACCATGGAACAATCATATCCATTTAACGAGGTTGTTTCTGATTTTCGAAAAAAACATTTCCTGGGATTATTCTAAAACTCCCAAATTGAGCAATGTGATTAATAATTATAAAAAAAACAAGTCAGAATCCTTGGCACCGCCACCCCTCCAGCATAGAGGGAAAATCACGACTTCGGATCTGCTTAAAACAATTTCGGCTGATGAAGCTCTTGCAGGAGTAAAAAAATGGGCAAAGGAAGTATTTCACGCCTTCCGGCATCATCATGTTCTGGTTTCCAACATTGCCAAAATGTATATAGAAACATACCATGGGTAAATAAAGAAGGATGATCATAGGTAAGCAGAAGGCAGAAGATTTAATTTAAGAAAAAATTGGATCTGTTTCATTCTCCTGATTATTATGCACAATTTTCATTACCCCAATTTAATATACAGTAATTGCACAACAGATTCGAATAATTAGAATCTATATAATTAATTGGCAATAATATAATTATATAGGATTTTGTAAATTTGAAAGTGGGTGTTTAACTTTTGTATATCGAAATGTTGGCAGTAATTGGATTGGCTTGTTGCGGGCGTTAGTATAAAATTGTATTTTCAATCGGCAGAAAAAATTAGATCAAGAAGAAAGGAATAAAACATATGAAAGCTTTACCCATTATCATACTATCTTCTTTACTGATTGGTTGTAATTTTAATAAAAAAGAAAAACAATCAGGGGATATACATCTCTATTTTGATTCTGACATCAAAATAGACAGTATCCTGTTGACCAACATTACTCAAGATAGAGAGTATCATTTCCTAAAATATTCCAACCCTATTAGTGTCGCCCTAAACGACAGTATCAATGACCTTTACGCAATCAATTTTTATGCAGCTAATGATCATAGGATGGTTCAATTATGGCTGGATGGAAAAAATCCGACCATTAAAGGCAACATTTCCGGTAATCTACAAATACAGGTTGACACCGTCATCGGGTCAGATTTATATTACACGGCGCTTCTTTTCAGGAAAAGGTATATAGACTTACTGAATGGCAATCCTGATTCATTAGCAGTCAATAATTTTTTATTAGAAGAAGTAAGAAAAGAAATAAACAGTCCATTTTCTATTGAAATTGCAAACATTTATGTAAGTAGAAATATAAGCAACACAGATGAGCTTAAAAAACTATTTACAATTCTTTCAACTCAAATTGATTTAATCAAAAAACATTTACTTAACCCTTATAAAAAAATTGAAACAATATTGTCTGTCAACAAAATTGATTTTTCAAAGTTTCGTTTTTATAACAAAGACAAAAAACTTACTTCTATTGAACTTTCTGAAGACAAAAAATACCTGATTGATTTCTGGTTCATTGGATGCGCGCCTTGTATTCGGGAACATCAATCAATAATTAAAAAATTAAGCTCATTAGGAAGTGCCCATGTGGAAGTCTTAGGAATATCAATAGACGATAATCATGAACAATGGAGAAATTATTTAAACGAAAAACACTATCCATGGAAGAACTACAGAGAAGTGGACGAAAGCAAAGACCGAATGCGGACTAAAATGATGATAGATGTTTTTCCCACTTACTTATTACTAGATAATAATGGTGTGATTTTATATAGATCTAATACATTTTCTGATATTGAAAAGTATTTAGGCATTTAAAAAGCATTGCTTATGGCAGTGGATTCGAATATCGCATTCATACTATTTAACAAAGGAAAAAAAGCATTAGGCATTCAGCAATTGTCCTTTACATGAGTGACATGAACCTTCCCGGATTATTCACTTTTATGTTTCCACTTTTAAAACTTGTCGCTAAACGGGCCAAAAAAAATGGCGAAGAACAAAAGCTAATTGACAAATATGGTATCTAGACAGGATTGGACGGAAAGGAAGCACTGTCCATCAAATGAGGTTTGCATCGTGAGATTGTCGTGCTACACTGAATCAGTTGTCCGGGTTGAAAGTTCACGATCATTCTACTTCCATCCTCCGGCTAAAACAGGGAAAGTAATAAGCCTTGAAAAATATAGCTTATTTTTGGGTATGGCTCGTGTACTGGAGGACAATCTTGTTGAAAAATAATTTTGATAGATAAATCATGAAAACGAAATTCTTTCTTCTGACATTTCTTCTCCTCTTTTCAAGGGGTTGCGATTTTTATTCAACCAGCCTTTGGTTTTTCGACAACCCTACAGGTGAACAGAACCTATTGTATAGGTTTTTTGGTTTGGGATGGACCGGCTTACTGGTAACTAATATCATTATCGTGGCCCTGATTATTTATTCTTTTCATTATTACACCTTCAAATACAGAATGGACCATGTATCAGCGAAACCAAACAATCTGATGGATTATGTTTCAGAACGCTACTATGGCAAAGCCGGACTTTTTTTTCAGATTTTTTATAAAACACCAGGAAACAAAAATACGCTGTGGGGCCATATGGGTTACGTTTTAATTCGCATGGTAATTGTTGGCAGTTTTTTAGCTACTATCCATAATCTGTGTCAGTTTTATAACATACCCATGTACAATACATTTAGAGAGATCGTTGGCAGACCTTTATATATTATTTACGGGCTCATTTTCCTTTCATTTATATTTTTTCAATACAGACTTTGGAATAAAGAGTTTAAAATGGCAATAAATAGGTTTGACAGAAATACCCAGTCTTAGTTTGTGTTTTAATCCTCACTATTCGACTTTACAAAAAATAAAAATAAAATGGAGCATAAAGAATTAATAAAAAC
>JBGAVW010000049.1:0-40041 GCA_044227925.1 Saprospiraceae bacterium
ACCGGTACCTTGTGGCCTACGGTGCTACAGGTGGCAGTACCAGTCATAAAGGAATCATTTATACCATGTGGAATAAAACGCTGGACCCTACCTCATCAGACTTTAAATATTCTGAACCAATAATGGTAGCAACATCAGACGGATACGAAGAAAATGATGCTATTGATCCGGGTTTGTTTTTAGATCCTACGACTGGTCGTCTTTGGCTTAGTTATGGTACTTATTTTGGATTTAGTCGAATCATTGAGTTAGACCCTAAAACAGGAGCGCTTATAAGAGGAAATAAACCCGTTGATATTGCCATCGTGTGTGAAGCTACTACAGTAGTTTATCGTGAAGGGTGGTATTATTTACTGGCCACTCATGGTAGTTGCTGTGATGGAGCTAATTCCACCTATAATATTGTAGTGGGTCGTTCGAAAAAAGTAACCGGCCCATATATTGATAATGTGGGCAGAAGTATGCTGGAAGGGGGTGGTAAAATGGTGGTCGCAACCCGTGGATCATTAATAGGTCCCGGACATTTTGGCCAAATCATTCTTGAAAAAGGGGTTGAAAAAATGTCTTTACATTATGAGGCAGATTTAGCGCAGGGAGGTCGTAGCGTTTTAGGGATACTTCCGATTGTATGGAAAGATGGCTGGCCTGTGGCCGGTGAAAAATTTAAAGAGGGCATCTATGAAATCGAATCTGTAAGAAGAGGATATGCATTGGAATTGGCAGTTGATCTAACGCGTATGGCAGGAGGTCCTCGCGGATTTGGTGGCAGACCAAACAATGAACCCATAAAGCCTGTTCCGGCACAGGAATTGGCAGATGTGATTCAGAGCTGGCCGACTGGAAATATTAATGTACGCATAGGCGATTATATGTTTCGCCCACATCAGAAATGGAGTGTTAGTGCAGCACCGGATTCTTCGGGTTATTTAGGAGGGCCTTATTATAAAATTGTATTGGCCGGAACTGAGCGTGCATTGGCAGCTACTGCTAATGCGGATGTGATAACAGTACCGTCATTCACCGGTGGGTCAGAACAATTGTGGAGAATAGACCAATTGACAGACGGTACGTATAGAATAATGCCTAAAAACATTCCCGGTTCGGGTAAAAAATTAGCATTGGTATCATCCGGCGACAGTACTCCTACATTAGCTGAATTTGATTTTGACAGTGATAATTCTAAATGGAATTTAAAAGGCCTTTGATGAATTAATAAACTAAAGTTTTAAAAATGGTTGACTGGTGTTTGAGTGACTTGTTTTTTATTTCCACTCTATCCTGCTAAAAACAATCTGAGCATAATTATCTTTTTCAAATAATACCCCAATCGTTTTTTTATTTAATTTAATGATGTCAGAATAGGCAGCAGGAGATTTTGCTTCTTTATCTTTTCCTGCATATACTTCTTTTGATATTTTCCATGTCTTGCCTTCATCATAACTGATACGCAGGGTAAGGTGATCACGCTTAGCAGTATCGGCTGCGTTACAGAATGCAAGTAGGTATTTGCCTCTTTTTTTACCAATGGATAAAATACTTCCTTCACATACAGGATCGGGTAAGTTTTCATCAAAATAAGTTTGATCCCAGGTTTCACCACCATTATTGCTGATAGACACAATCCTGGCTTTTTTATCTCCTTGTTGATTACGAGAATTCATCAGAAGTCTGTCATGGGATATTTGTGTAGCAGTGGCTTCATTAGAGCCAGGTAAATTTACTGATTGAGCCAATTGAAAAGATTTACCATGATCATCTGTATAAAATCCATGGGCATGATAATCTGTAAACTTAGGTTTTGGATCACCTGCTGAATGATTAGCCGCTACATAGATGCGTCCTTTGTATTTTCCTGCATCAAATTGCATAGCATGTCCCGGGATATTGGCATAGGATCGCCAGTCTTCATTAAAATTGTATTCGAGATTTATCTGAGGTTGTTTTGGCCGATGGGTTTGCCTGGTAATATTTACTGCTTCGTTCCAGGTAGTACCACCATCGGTTGAGGTTGTATACCATACCTCACGCAGTCCATTACCTTTTCTCACCTCATTTTCATGATTGTTTCCTGTATTGTAAAATAAAAATAGGCGTCCCTGAGGATACATTGGATCGGTTAGATCTATCACGGGTGCCGGGTTGCCTGCTTGTAATTCCTTATAATCCACTACGGAAATAATGGAGCTCCAGGTTTTGCCTTGATCCCTACTTTTTTTCATTACTATATTGATATCTCCGAAATCGCCACTGCCATGTACACGGCCTTCGGCAAAGGCTAACAATTCTCCATTTTTATTTTGTATTATCGCTGGTATTCGATAGGATTTATGACCTTCGGTACCTGATATAAACACAGTAACTTGAGTATGAACTATTGTGGTTATAAAGAAAGAAATGAATAAAACAAAAAATATTTTCATAAAGAGTTTTTTTTTAACCACTAAGGTCACTAATAGTCACTAAGAAAATTCGTTACTCTATTCTTACGCATTTGTAGATTTTACACGAATCCATCATATGCTTTATTTCAATGCGTTTAAATTTGATTCATTCATTAAAAATTCATCCAATATCTGAGCACAGTACCATTCTTGTCTCGGCAAATGAAAGGGGCCTTTAAATAGATTGCCTTTAGCCGTTTGGGCTATGCTACCATCACGATGAAGATATCCAAACCACTCTCCATGCACCGGATCATGAAAATGCGTATACGAATAATCGTGTACCATTTTGTGCCATTGTGCATATTTTTCATTGCCTGTTAGAAGATAGGCAAGTAAAGTCGCTATGATGGTTTCATTGTGGGGCCACCAGAATTTCATATCATGCCAATATTCCTGCACCGGTTTATTGTATACATCTTTAAAATAAAAAATACCACCATATTCATGATCCCACCCTCTCTCCCACATATAGTCCAGCATATTACATCCCAATTCAATAAGATGTGGATCATTTTTTCTATGCATGGCTTCTCTCAAAATAAACCAGGCGCCTTCTATTGCATGACCGGGATTGAGTGTGCGACCGTCTATATGATCTATGATATTTCCTTCAGGACTTACTTGTTCCATCACGCAACGGATGTCGTGCTTTACAAAGTCTTGTTCTATTTCATTGATCCATTTATCTATCCATAGATCACATCGATCATCCCCTATTGCCGCTCGCAGCTCCTGGGCAGTATTGATCATGATCATGGGTACACCAATTCCTTTTGATGGACGCGTATTTGTATATTTTGGAGTGACCATTCCCGGGATTGAAGCAAAGTCGATGCATTTACCAAATACCGAGCGCGATTCTTCTGCAGCCTGTGCATTTCCACTTGCTTTCGCGTATACTGCAGTAGCAATTACATAAAATGTCTCAGAAAAAAAATATCTCCTTTTGCGAATGGGTTTGCCATCGCGGGTCATATGAAAAAACATACGACCATCTGCATCAAAACAATATTTATTCAGGAACTCATACCCTTTAGAAGCCCAAGCCAGCCACTCCGGTTTCTTTTCTACTGTATTAAATAAAGTAGATAATAGCCAGGTGGCCCGGCCCTGTATCCATACAGCTTTATCATCATCGATTAAACTCCCATCAGCATCTCGCATAAGCAAAAAACCACCATGTTCCTCATCTACAGATTTTGGAAACCAAAAAGGAACTGTATTGTTTAGTAATTGATTTTTATAAAAGTCCCGATATCGGATCAAATCACCTTGACTATACATATCATTTAACTTTAACTACATCCTTTACAGGTATGTTGACAAAATAAAGATCCCGGGTCCCTTCATAGATAAGTCCGATGGTTTGAGAGTTTAGTGCTGTAAGGCAGGAATAGCCATAACAAGGCCTTTCATCTATCAGTAATCGATTTGCTTCAGACCATGATTCTCCCAGGTCAGCGCTCGCTGATACGGTCATATTATATCTGTTAGATACTGTGTAGACATTGCTAAAAAATAATATATCTTTTTTTATACCGGATATCGTCACCGGAGCTTTGAGTATACTTGCCATGCAGACCGGATCTTTTAATACCTGGTAAGAAGTGTGATGCTCTGTCCAATGGTTGCCCATATCTGTAGTAGTGGCAATGCTACGATATCCTCCTCTATTGTCACGCATATTGAGCATCAATGTACCTGGCGTAGTTTCCACTACCTGGCTTTCTGTGGTATTTGATTTTGGGCCATTGATTTTCCCTATCCAATGTTGCCCATTATCCTTGCTGTAAATGATGGTAGAGTATGGAATTTTATTTTCATCCCAGTATTGAGCAGCAAATACCAGCGTGCCATCTTTCATTACTATTCCACTGCCGGGACCATTAAAATATACATGCCATGCAGGATTTTTTATAAATGGAGTAATGGAATATGGCTTTGCCCAAGTAATGCCATCATCATCAGAATAGGTAAGTACAAACTGGCCGGTGCTATCGGGCGATAACCCTGTCAATGATCCGGCGATGGATCTATTTCCTTTGGACCATAGTGCAGCTACCCAGATACGATTTTGAGCCGGATCATATAATATTGACGGATCCCCAACGCCATTATTTCCATGAGGAGGACCCATATCCATAATGGTTTTCATAGGTTGCCAGGTGATTCCATTATCTGTACTTTTACTCATACCCACATCTATATTGCCCGGTAAATCTCGATTGGATTCATGCCGGATATCATATACCGCTATCAGGCTATTGGTATTGGTTTTTATCAATCCGGGAATACGATAGGTATGCACCCCATCATCCATTGCTTTTCGGATTACCGAGCCCATATAGTTATTGGAAGACTTGGAGTTGACAAGAAGTAATTTCCCATTTTCCTCTTTCAGGCTTTTACATGAAAATTGTATTTTTTTATCAGCATCATAGTTCTCATTTAATCGAATACTAAACCATATAAAATGCAATCCGGGCTTTAATTGCAATCGCACGGAAAATTCAGTGGCAGGTAGAATTTGATTACCATTGACAGATCCTATTAAATCAGTTGTATCAAAAGGTGTCGCTCCCGTAAGATAAACTCGAATGTCTTTGATTGAGGATATGGATTCTTTATTGATAGATGCTGCTATTTTGGAATATGAAGCCGACAACCCATCTGGTATGGCTATTGATACCCTTAGTATCGGATTAGACGGCAAGCCTTTTAAAACCGGCTGGACCGGAATATAATGTTTCACTTTTATAGCCGGTGCCGCATTCTGCGAATGGCCACTTTGAATAGTGATAAACAAACTAAAAGATATAAAAGCTAAAACTCTATTCGCTAAAAAAAGGTTTTTCATATACGCAATTTTATTTCTTATTCAGTAAAATCTTTGACTTTAGGCTTTAAATACATCAATTGGATAAACAATGCCAATACCAGCACACCTGCCAGATAAATAAAATTCTTAACGGGATTACCTGCGTCTATAGATTTACCAAAAATATTAGTAATAAAAGCACCTGCCGTGATTCCTGCCAAGTTTAATAATCCATATGCCGTAGCCCGATGCCTCGATGAAACAAACTGACAGAGAATAGGCATATTATTACAATCAAATATTCCAAATCCCAAACCAAAACAAAATGCAGCTGAAATCACAGCCACTAATGAATGCCCGTATCCAATCAATAAAAGAGAAGGTATCGTAAGGGCAAGGCCTATTGCACTCGTATAAATTCGACCTCTGATATTTATTTGCAACCATTTATCCGAAGTGTAGCCACCGATCAATACACCTATAAGTGACGCCCCGGCAATAGTGATGGTAGTAATTGGTCCGGCCGTAGCCATTTCTATACCCAGGTTTTCGGAAAATAAAGTAGGTAGCCAATTTTTTACTATCCATCCCGGTAAGCTGGGAACAGCGAAGTACATGATGATAATCCAGAATGAAATATTTGAAAGCAAAACAGAAAGTCCTGCGAACAATGATGCAAAGCTGAATGCAAATGGGGCTGCTCTCTGAATTTTATCTTCCTTATATTCTTTCAAAAACAAAATAAGAATAATAGAATATCCGATTCCTATCCATCCAAATGAATGAAAAGTAGATTGCCATGAAAAGTTAGCGGCAATAGTAGCTCCAAATCCACCCAGGGCTTGACCCATATAAATCCCAGACATATGTATTCCCACTGCCAGAGACCTGGTAGCATCCTTATGGTAATCGGCAATCAAGGCTAAACCAGCTGGTATATAAAATGCTTCGCTTACACCCATAGCCGCACGTAACCAATACAATTGATTAAAGCTGGTTGCATAACCCATAGCCAATGTCACTGCTGACCATACCAGCAAACTGATCACGATCAACCATTTTTTATTTACTTTATCGGCGATGATACCGGACACCGGACTCATAAATCCATATATCCAAAGGAAAATGGACATCAAGTATCCAAAATTAGTTGCAGACTGCAATTCAGCTATATCCATCTGCATAGATGGCCTCATCGTAGACAACATCTGCCGGTCAAGATAATTTAGCAATGCTACTACCCAAAGCAGGCCAACTACTATCCATGGATATTTTTTTGATTGCATATTATTTTTGCTTTACATCACCTTTGAAAATCTTCGGAGTTCGTATACCTGCTTTTATTTCACCTGAAGGTATTAGTATTGATTTATGCCATAGTAATGCAGTAGTAGTCACTGCTGCTTCGTATGGAAATGTTCCCACTTCAGACCAGACATTATTCTGTACATCGTATTGCAATATCCCTTTTGAAAAACCCGGATGATTAATTTGAAGATGATTTTTTTGATTTATTAATTCTTGTTTTTTAGCAACTTCTTTTTCAGCACTAATGGCCAAAAGGTATTCTTCAGTTTTTGAAAATGTTTCACCTGCATCGCCAGCCAATATAATTATTTGATTATTGGATAAAGTAACCCCGGTTAATGCAGATAATGCAAAGGGCAGATCAGCCAGGGCAGCCCATGCATTCGATTTTACATTATACTTAAATACGGATGAATACAAAGTACTTATTCCATGTTGATTTTTTTTCCTTCCTCCTATGAGAAACAAATCAGCACCGGATTTTGCAGAATTGGATAAAAATACAGCATGTGATAAAGCTACAGGTACAGAAGATAAGTTTTTAAATCCTTTATCTATATGCTTTAAATCAAGACTGTACAGTTTGTTTGATACTTCCGTTTTAGATTCACCTCCGGCTATAAAAAGGGTATGACCCACTATATTTGCAGTCAGATTGGTAAGTGGCATTGGAAGCCGGCTTAATTCTTTTATTAATACAGTATCACCTAAAGGATGTAAAGATACTTGCCATATTTTATCTGTCGGACCATTTTCATTTTCGCCCCCAATACAGATCAGTTTATTCTTATACAGTACAGTAGCACCGTAAGCTAAAGATACAGGGAAATTAATTTTCGTGTTTACCCATTGGCAGGGCTTTTTACCGGAAAGACTTAAAATATAAATAGTGCTGTGATATTTTTTCACTCCTCCATCCCACGGCATTTTATCAGGAAAGTTAGCACCGCCTAAAATGATCAACGTATTTTTTATTATACCAATATGTGCACCCGCCAATCCCCGATGTTTGGTATTTGGTATTTCTGAAGGTAATTCAGCGCAAACGGACCAATCTATAATCACTTTTTTTTGAGCAAGAATAGGTATAGATACTGTCAAAGTCAAACAAATCGAAAAGCATAACTTGATCGAAGCTTCAGGCACTTTGTTAGCTAATAAATTGATGATTTAATATGGATAAATAACCATCTAAATGTAAAGCTTCTACATCTTTTTTAAATAAAATAAAATCATCCGGTGTCATATTCTTCACAGGCAGCCTGAACGATCCGCAATCCAGTCCAATTACTTTCATATAGGCTTTGCCGGTTGCTATACCTCCATACTTACCCAATAGTTGAATCATTTGAATAGATCTGAGTTGAAGATTTCTCGCCAAGCCCATGTCATTGTCATCCCAGGCTTTTTTTATCGCTTGATACAATGGTGCTGCATAATTGTAGGTACTGCCTACCACCCCTTTCACTCCTATGGCTAAAGCCGGAAGATAATTTTCGTCTCTCCCCCACAACATATCGTATCTTCCATTTTCAAAATCAAGGCATGCCTGAAAATCCATAAAATCTTCATGAGTATATTTTATTCCTGCAAAATTGGAAAGCTTACCGTGTATCTGTTTTAAAAACGAAAGCATGGGGAAATGCACTCCTGTCAATACCGGTATATGATAATAATAAAATGCAATGTCAGGAGCAGCCTCAGCTACAGCAATACACATTTGCACCAACATATTCAAATCCTGCGGTTTAAAATAATAAGGTGCCGTAATAGAGATACCATACAATCCTATCTCAGCGGCATAGGCAGCCAAATCTCTTGCATCTTCTACAGAAGTACCACCTACTAATGACATTACTTTAAAATCAGGATCGCCCTTAGTGCATTCAGCCCAGGCAGCCATTACCATTTTTTTCTCAGGAGTAGTAAGTGAAGGCCCTTCTCCTGTAGAACCATTGATAAAAGCTCCAATGACTCCATTCAATTTTAATAATTGGTAATACTCCGGAATGATGGATAGGTTGATGGTTCCATTTTCATACATAGGTGTAAATGGTGCTGCAATCAACCCTTCTAAATGTGTATAATGCATAAATTAATTTGCTAATTAAGAAAAAAATCCGAAGTTTTTTAAGCTTCGGATAAAACTCAAATCTTGTATGATAAGAAATTAAAATAATTAAAAAACGGGGTAACCCGGGGTCTGTATCAAGAGCCTGTTATTGGTCAGGGTATTTCTATCTACAGGCCATAATAATTTATATGCCTCCGAAGCCAATACCGTTGTATTGGCAAAGACAAATGCATCTCCGAATCTTCTCAGATCATACCATCGTTTACCTTCAAATATAAACTCCAGCAATCTCTCTGTCAGTATGGCTTCTTTCGGATTTGCATCAATCGCTTGATTAGGAAAAGCATGCATCGCAGCATTGTATTTTGCACCAAATGCCCTGGCCCGTACCAGGTTTATTTCATTGGCAGGATTTTCACCTGCTAAAATCTTGGCTTCAGCCAATAAAAGCAATAAATCTGAATAACGATATATTGGAAAATCATTGGTAAATGCACGGGCACCGGCATTTTGTTCGCCCTGGAATTTACTTACAAAGCATCCAGCCATTTTGAATGTGTCGGATGTGGGCCTTTTGGAAATATCTAATGAGTATGCGGCAGTGATGCTCCCATTTCTTCTTGTATCCAATGGATCATATCTTCTGAATGTAGCGCTTTTCACCGGTGCCCTTAATAGTCCACCCCAGTTATCTGAAGTTACATTATATTTTTTATTTCCAATTGAGTCATAAAAATTGGCAATAAGCCCACTCTGCGGAACAAAACTGGATCTGATGAAAGCCATTTCAGCTTCATTCAACACATGCCTCACAGCAAATATGATTTCATTGTTTCCCTTCGTACTGAATACATTACTGAAGGATGGCAATAAGGATAGTGAAGTGATATTGGTCTGAATATCCATCAATGCCGTTTTTGCAACAGCAGCATCTGCAGCACCTCCTCCACGATGTGCATTCCATAAAAAGACTTCTGCTTTGAGCATCTGGGTAGCTGCCTTTGACCAAAACGATTTCGTATTTCTAAATGAATAATCCGTGCCGTAGCTGGTAAGGGATAATTCAATATCGGATTTGATCAGGTTGAACACTTCTGTAGCAGATGAGGCCGCTTTAGCCAGGTTGGCAATATCAAAGGAAGCTACCGGGTCTGTCTGTATAATCGCATTTCCCCAGGTGCGCATCAAATGAAAATAATAATAAGCCCTCATACCATATGCAATACCCAGGTAATAATTTTTATTCACCGGGGTGAGTATCTGAGATTGGTTTACTTTTGATATTAACAGGTTTAATTGCCCTATGTTCGAATAAAATCCACCATAATTGGATACGCCTGCATTATCCAGGTTAAGATTTTGAAGCCACAGGCGTTCTACTCCTTGTGTAGCTTCACCTGTAAATGTTCCGGTATTTCCAGGCTCGGTACCATAAATATCTGATCTCATTTCGCCCAAAGTCTGGAAATTGGGTACATGGGTCCTGAATCTGGCATGCACCCCTACTACAAATGCATCAAACTGATCTGGAGTGAGCCAATAGTTAGCATCCGAAATACTACTAATTGGAGCCAGGTTCAAATCGTCCGTGCAAGCTTGCTGCAAAAGCAAGCCGGCAACAATTATAAAAATGGATATATATTTTTTCATTTTAGTAATGTTTTAAATTATTAGAAAGAGGCTTGTAATCCAAATACATAAGATCTTGGAGTAGGATAGGTACCAGCATATACTCCTCCTAATGATAATGCCGGTTCCGGTGTTCCACCTGAAAATTTAGTAAAATACAACAGGTTATTTGCATTGACATAGATGCGTGCATTGGATAGTATTTTTGTATGGCCAAGCAAAGATTTGGGTATATCGTATGATAATGTGATCTCCCGTATGGCCAGGTAATCTCCTTTTTCGTAAAAGCGACTATTATTGCCATTGAGTACCGATCCTGCGTTATTGGCGCGGGTATAATTTTGTTTTCCATTAGGTGCCGTTACCTGATCAGCAAAATATACTTTGGGGATATCGGTATCCGTATTGGTCGGTGACCAGGCTCTTTTTTGCCAATCGATATAATTAAATGTACCCTGATAGTTGCCCAAAATACGTGGTACCAAGTCGTTGTATATGGTATGTCCGGTAGCATACTCCAACCTTCCAAAAAGCGACAGACCTTTATACCCTATCGTAGTAGTGATGCCCCCGGTCCATTTTGGATAAATATTTCCAATAAAGACCTGATCACGCGAATCAATGGTATCGTTTCTGTCCACATCTCTCCAGTTTACATCACCAGGGGTAATTTTATTGGCCCCGGTATTATTACGTTCAGGCCCACTGATGCGCGCCACTGCATCATACCTGTTTCCCGCTTTTGCTTTTATATCCGCATCATCTTTAAATATGGATTCCTGTTTGTAAGCATAAATATCTCCAAGGGACTGACCTTCCTGTAATCCTCCTACCCATACTACTTTGCCTTGCACAGGATCATAGATCTGTAAACCACCTTGTCTGTTGAATTCATTTCCATTGAATGGCAACTGAACTATTTTATTTTTAATGAATGTAGCATTGGCACCGATATCCCAGGTAAACCCGGAAGCAGATTTAATGATGGAAGCATTCATACCCAATTCGATTCCTTTATTCTGATAGGATCCGAGGTTGGTGGTCACACTATTAAAGCCTGTATATCCAGGTAAGCTAAGACCAGTAAGTAAATCACTGGTCTCCCGGTTAAAATAATCTATTAAAAAAGTAACTTTATTATTTAATATTCCAAGATCTGCACCTATGTCCAGTGTTTTACTTCTTTCCCACACGAGATTATTGTTTACTACACCGGTATTTAGAAAACCACCCAATCCATTATAATTTCCCTGGGATCCATATACCCCCTGAACTTCATAATTGCCAATACCACTCACATTTCCATTCAGACCATAGCTGATCCTGGGTTTAAGCATGCTTATGTATTTTGATAAAAATGAATTTTGAAAAAATGGCTCCTGATCCAGCATCCAACCAGCAGACATACCCGGAAAGAATCCCCATCTATTGGCTTCTGACAAATTAGATACCCCATCTTGCCTAAATACTAAAGTGAGTAAATACCGCTCTTTAAAATTATAATTGAACCTTCCAAAACCTGATATAATCCTACTTTGAGATTTTGAGGTAAAATTGCTACCTGCAGCAAACGCGGTAGATGCATTGGCTGTAGGTATATCATCAGTAGGTGCATTGGTTCCAATAATTTGAAAGGAAGTATTATTTATATTATAATGCTCAGCACCTATCATGGCAGTCAGATTATGGTTGCCAAAACTGGTGGTATAATTTAATATCCCGTTTAGTGTACGCTGAAAACTTTTGCCTAATGAAAAAGAAGAGGTGCGAGCCGTATTGCTAAATGACGGAGGTGTGGCAAATAAGTTCAAATAGGTCTGCGTAGCTTTTTGAAAGGATTCATTTTGATTTTCTGTGAAATAACCGTTGCCGGAAAGCTTCAGATACAATCCAGGTAAAATATCATATTTAATAGATGCATTGGCGGTGATCCTGTTTACTTCATTTGATCGGGCCAGTTTATCTAACCAATACAATGGATTACCATCATTGATACCATTGCCCGGATTGGGTTTCGTTTTTGCTTCATCCAACCAGGGATTAAAAGTAGGCCATATAGCCAGGTTTCTATATAAATTGTTTACTTCACTACCATTTACACCCAATTGACTTGAAGTGGAAAAATTCACTCCGGTACTGACCTCCAGCCGTTTGTTTAAATTGTATGAACCATTAAAGGCACCGGTATATCTTTTATAATCCGATCCCACGATCACACCATCTTCTTTGTAATAATTAAGACTGGCAAAATACCTGCCCCGTTCATTACCTCCATTTGCACTTAAATAATGATCCTGGGTCCGTGTATTGCGAAATACGATATCCTCTACTTCACCACTATGATCTTTAAATATGATCGTGCCTCCATAGGGATCAGATAAAGTATCCCAGCCCTGCGATAGCAAATTGGCATTGCCACTATTAAAACTTCGAATATCAAATGATGCCAGATTAGCAGCATCGGTAAGCAAACCAAATCCCCTGGATGAATTGGCCTGGGCCAACGTTCGCTGGGAATTAAGATGACCCAATCGGGTAAAATATATGTAATCCCGTGCGTCTACAAAATTATAGCCCTCTCGCCGACGATTGGTACCCAGGTTGAGCTTGTACGATATCTGTGCTGTGCCGGATTTACCTTGTTTGGTAGTAATTAATATTACTCCATTATTTGCTCTGGCTCCATAGATAGCAGTAGAGGCAGCATCTTTTAATAATTCGACTGAGGCTATGTCATCCGGACTGATATCATTGAACGGGCGTATTACACCATCGATCACCACCAGCGGCGCACCAGGATTATTTATTGAGGCCCCGCCACGTAATAATATATAGGGCACTGCACCGGGCTGACCTGTCAGGTTTACTACCTGCAAACCTGGTAATGTGCCTTGCAATGAACTACCCACATTGGCCCGGGGTGCATTAGCCAGGATATTATTATCCAATTTGGAGATGGCACTCGTCACATTTCGCCTGGACTGGGTCCCGTATCCAACTACCACTACTTCATCTAGAAGTTGGGAATTAGGTTCGAGCGTGATAACTGCATCTGCAGTCATTTCGGCCACATTTATTTCCTGATTATTAAATCCGATATAACTAAAGACAAGCACTTCATTTGTATTCACTTCTATTGAAAATTTACCGTCTGTATCAGATTGCGTTCCGTTGCCGGCGATTTTCGCCAGTATGTTTACGCCTGTCAGTGGTATAGAAGTCCCGGATTCCAGCACGGTGCCAGATACTATTTTGGTTTGGGCAGCTAGCCCTATTGAAAGCATCAAAGCCAGAATCGTAAAAGGCCATTTTTGTATAATAAATTTCATTTTAATATGTTTTATGTATGACATAATACCACAAATATAACTTTAATTAATAATTTTTGCTATTTTTGGAGCCGGAAAATGATTTAAACACCAATATTTTGAGAATTTTCCTGGTCAGATGCATTAAAATGGCACCCGCAGGATTCTTGGGAAATAATTTGGAGGTCATATCAATAGCTATTTAAGTGGAAAACAACATCTTAAAAGAAAAACTTAAATCAGTAGATCAAAGTAGCCTGGTCGACAGGGTGGAGAATAATCTGATAGAGTATTTGCTTGAAAATGATTTTAAACCCGGAGATGCACTCCCTAAAGAAATTGATCTCTCGCTTGAATTGGGTGTGAGTCGTACTGTAATCAGGGAGGCTCTATTAAGACTACGGATGATCGGCCTGATTGAATCAAAGAAAAAGAGAGGCGCAGTACTAACCAATCCTGATCTTATGGGGGTATTGGAAAAAAGCCTCATCCCGAAAGTATTGGATCAGGATACCTTGCGCGATTTATTTGAATTTCGATTAGTTTTGGAAATCGGTATGGCTGACCTGATCATGCTGCGTGTCACTCCTGCTGATATTGCCGAATTAAAAGAAATTGTTGCTATAGAACCTGAAGCTACCCAAGACTATAGTTTTAACATAGAGCATGAAATAAAATTCCATGGTAAACTGTATGAAATCACCGGCAACCAGACCATGAAAAAATTTCAGCAATTGCTTATGCCGGTATTTGCTTATGTTCACCAGAGTGGATTACTTGTAAAACCCATTACCCGACATCAGTTTGTATCACATAAACAATTGGTGCACATTATAGAAACCGGTACGGCAGAGATGCTGCGGAATGGGATGAGGAATCATTTGGAGAATCAGTTTGCGAGATTATAGCATCGCTCTTCGTCTGATTAATTTTGGAAATTTCAACCATACTCCTTCATTCTTTTACAAACTTTCCAATGCCCTTATCGCTTACAATATAATATATCCCTCCTGCAAGGGATGAAACATCCACTTTATCCTGCTTACCAAACAATATCAGCTGACCAGTCACAGAATACATCTTCCATTCTCTTACATTCGGAATGTTAATAAAATAAGAGGCTGGATTGGGATAGACCAAAAGCCGGCGATTTGTGACTATCTCATCCTTATCGGGTGTAGTGGTGCTGCACAGATTTTCAATAAACTCCACCACACGGCCATTGATATCGGCCTTGACCATATGCTCCGCATTAATCGCAGCCAGCTGGTCTTCGACATCAGCCTGTTGCTGTGAATTTAGTGATCGGATTACAGGAAACTTTGCAGGATTGGATGTCACTGCCAGTTTTAATTGTCCGGATGGTAAGACTAAATAATTTTTTTGATCCAGTCCATTATTGGATTTTATTTCATTATATATTGCTTTAGATTGTTGTTCAGTGATGAGCGCAGACCGGTCAAATCGCTCGGGATACACCGGAGCTTTTTTACTTTCTATGAGAAATGCGCACACCCCTCGCGATTGATAGTTTTTAATATTCATCCGTGCTTCTGCATTACCAGCAGGACCTACACCAGGGTGGTTGTCATTTTCTCCGATATTAAGCAGAAATGGTTTTTTAGAATTTAATGACAAAGTAGTGCTGCCGGAAACGGTATGTCCGATAGCTGCCCGCCAGTTTAATACATTGGTGGTAAATTCTGCAAAAGCTCCTCCTGCTGACCAACCATAACTCAAGTGTGTAGTAGCTCTGTCTATAAGATTTCTTCCAATAAGGCTGTCGCGGATGGCTCTGATATTGGCAAAATCTACTAATGAAGAATCAAAGCCATATGACCATTGGATTTCACCATTATTGTCATAATCTTTTTGATCCTGACTTTCTTCACTGGTGATAGCTACGATACCATAGTTTTTAGTCATCATCAGATCTATAAACTGTTTGGTTTCAATGTTGGAAGTCATACTGAGCGCATTACCTCCGGTGCCATGAAATATCCACACTACTGCTTTCAGCTTATTATTAGCAGGTATGTATAGATACACAGATTTGTTTTGTTTAGCACCGCGTATAGTAACCTGGTTTAGCTTCATAGCAGCATCAAGTGTAGTAAAATTAGCAGTGACGATGATGTTTCTATTTGGCATGAATACCTTACTATGATATTCGTTAGGGGATTCCAGGTATTGTACATCACCTGACCAATGAGTGAATACTTTACCATCTGCCTGTTTCGACCAGATATGTATAGTATCGCCATTAGCATAAATTCCACCTCCATAGCCTTCATTTGTAGTGAGACTAAATCCGCTGGTAGTCCCGGGTAGACTGTATTGATTCAACCATCTCCAATGGTACGTAGCTCCATGAATAGCATGATTAATGCCATTGGGATATTCATGTTCCAGGTTTTTAACTTCTACGAGATAAAATAGGTTTTGCGGATCACCGGACTTACCTTTAAAGATAGCAGCTTGAACCGTGTTGGTATCCCCAATGGTGGTATAGTTTTTATCATCCAATCCAAATGAATTTACGTAAGGACTTACCTGTGCAAAATATAGAACGGGATAGGCAGAATACAAAACATCGAATCCCATAGGTACTGATACGGGCGCATTTACTGCCTTTAATAATCTGTCATCTTTATTACCAAACATAAGCATAACAGGAAGTTTTCTTTTAGGAATCAATACGGTGTCCCTGGGCAATGAACCCCCACCGCCACAGCTGATACTGGCCGCAATTTTATCACTTAGTTCGATGGCCGTACGGGATGCGGCAAATTCTCCTCCATTCGAAAATCCTACCGTATACATTCTTTTGGCATCTATTTTATATCGGGATGACATTTGTTGCAGAATGGTATTGACAAATAACACATCATCTTTCAATTTTTGATTGGGGCAAAATGTGTTTGAAGAGTGGCCATTATTCCATTGAGATAATTGTTTTTGGACTCCATCTTCAATAACACAATATTTTAAAGACGACGGATATACCATAATGATACCGGCGGTATCGGCTACATCATTCCAACCTGAAATATTGTACATAAGTTCACCATCATGGCCGCCTCCATGAAAAAACATCACCATAGGTAGCGGTTTTGTACTGTCGTAATTGGCAGGTAAGTGAATATAATACTCCCGATCTACTTCTTCTACTTTGGTAACCACACGTATTTTTTTGCCTGCATTGCTATTTTCTTCCAATACGTATTGTTTAAGCCATGCCCAATGATTGGCAGGAGCCCAATTAGGATAGCTGTGCCCGAGGTCTTTTACAAATACAAATTTGAATTCATGTTTGTCCTTTGCATCTAGTGGCAGATAAGTAGTATTAATCGCAAAGTTGGTATCTCCTACGATCCCGGTATGTTTGGATTTTAGGCTAAAATTATGGGTTGCATTGGCCGCTATTTTATAATGTTTGCCATTTAAATAAGGAAGCCCGGGAGTAGAAATGAGAGTATCAAATAAATGCATGGGTACTTGTGGAAACTCCGGCCCTACATTACCTGGACCATAATCCCGGTTGCCTATTTGAAATAAATAGGGGAGCTTTCTCTTTGGCACATAGGTTGTATCTAAAAAAAATGAGGATGCATTACTGCATACTGCTGCCAGTACATCACTCATTTCTATACTGCACTTAGCAGCCATCTGCCCGCCATTGCTAAATCCATTTAGATAAATTCGCTTAGCGTCAATTTTGTATTTTCCCTTTATTTCATTAATCACTGTTCTTAAAAATTTTATATCATCGGAGCCCACCTGTCCCGGTTGTAATGTCCAATCTGCATCAGGAATTGTATTCCACTTTGTTGTAGTTTTTAAACCTTCATGATCAATAATCTTGAATCGCAGCGAACTTGGAAACGCAACAATAAAACCCTCTTTTTCAGAAAGCTCTACCCACCCTGAAGTTTGATACATCACCTCGCCGTCGCCTCCGGTACCATGTAACATAAATACTAATGGCACTTCCTTGCTGCTATCATGATTGGTAGGGATATGAATAAAATACTCGCGGTCCACACCATCTACTTTAGTGATTACCCGCAACTTAGTACCAGCATATAAACAGGCAGTACTAATAAAAAAAAATAGAACTACTGAAACAAAACAAGAGGTCTTCAAACGAAATTGCATAAAGGATATAAATTTATAGTGTAAAAATAATTGGATCAACACATCGACCTTTCACCCAAAAGGGTAATATTTTCCAGAGATTGCCTTTTTAGGTAACGCTCAATTCATCTCCATATAGCACTCTTTCGATTTCGAATTTATTGCCTCTTACTTACAGATCAGTGAAATATTAAAATAAAAAGTATTGCGCTGGCATTATTGATTCTCTCAACATTTTAGTCAATAGTGACTTAATTAAAGGATGCCCCGATAAAAGTAAAATCAGGTGGCTTTATCTTATCGATGAAGAGGGCTGAAAGCAGGAATCCAGAGAAAACCGGGATTAATACTTACTTTTCAATAAATACGAATCGTCAATTGAAATTTACTTTTCCCTGAAATCTTGAACATACATAAAATATATCAGTATCGAAATAATTTGGGATTTTCTACTTTTCTAATTGGCATCACCTTTTAAAACTCAATACCTGAGTTTGAGGATAGTGAAGAATACACGGAATTCAAAAATTGGAACTATACCCATTATAGCGTTCTAATACTTTTTGCAGGATTGGCTAGTGCAGCCCTGATCGCTTGAATACCAACAGTAAACATGGCAATGCATAATATGGTGATACCCGCCAATCCAAACACCCACCATTTAATCTCAATTCGATAAGCGTAATCAGCCAGCCATTTATTCATAAGCCAATAGGCTATAGGACTCGAAATTACGAATGCAATGGCCACCAAAATCAAAAAATCTTTAGACAATAAGGTCACCACATTGGCAACCGATGCCCCTAATACTTTTCTCAATCCCAATTCTTTAGTACGGGAGGAAGCCATATAACTTACCAGACCAAACAATCCAAGACAAGAAATAAAAATAGTAAGGCCGGCAAAAAGATTTGCAAGCCTTCCGGTTCTTTTTTCATCTGAATACTTTTTTTCATATTCCGTATCCACAAACGTATAATTAAAAGGATACTCAGGGTTGTATTTTTTGAAAATCAATTCAGCAGCTGCTAAGGCTTCATTCATTGGTTTATCCTCTTTATACTTCACATGGATCACCTGAAACCAGGATTTGGCTCCCTGGATCATGGTAGGTACAATAGGCCTGTACGGTGATCGTAGAATAAAATCCTGCACCACCCCTATTATATGCCAATCTTCTCCTGAGTCATTAATAGTTTTACCTATGGCTTGTTCGGCATGGGACACGCCCAAAAGTTTTACCAATGATTCATTAATTATTGTTGCATTGGAATCTGTTTTATATGTTTTTAAATCCATATCCCTGCCTGCAACCAATTGTAATCCCAATGTTTTTGCCACCCCATCGTCTGCACTAAACCGGTCAATCAACGTTTTATTATTTGGGTCTTTCCCTTCCCATTGCATGCCATTGGAGTTGCTCCAACCTTCTGTGATAGGCGACATCGTTTTTGTGACGGAACTGGCTATTCCCGTATTAATCAATTCATTTTTTATCAGGAGATAGTTTTTCTCTATATCTCCTTCCATCATATGATAAATCAACCGGTCTTTATCAAACCCGGTGTCTCTGGATTGAGCATATTTAATCTGCTGGCTGATGACTAAAGTGGCAATGATCAAAATTACGGAAAACGCAAATTGACCAATCACCAGGACTTTACGCGGCGTCATAAAGGCATGTACTTTTTTAAAGGTTCCTTTTAATACCGAAACAGGATTAAATGAAGATAAAAATACAGCAGGATAACTTCCGGCTAACAACCCGGTAAATACAATAAACACGATGGCAATGCCGAAGAGCATGTAATTATCAATATCGATTGTAAGATTCTTATCTATCAGTTCATTAAAATAGGGTAGCAACCCGATTATTATCAAATAAGCAATACCTCCTGCAATACAGGAAATCAAAATGGATTCTATGAAAAACTGTTTTATCAATGAAATTCGCATAGCTCCAACTACTTTTCTGATGCCCACTTCCTTAGCGCGTTTTTCACTTTTGGCGGTACTGAGATTCATAAAATTTACACAAGCAATGATAAGGAGAAAGAGCGCTACCGCAATAAATGTTTTAACCAATACTATCCTTCCTCCGGTTTCAATTCCATTTTTGAAGACGCCATGCAACCTGCTGCGGGTAATTGGATATAAAAATGTCTCCAATTGGGGTTCCTCTTTGTCGTATCGGCTTCTCAGGTTTTTTATCTTTTCCTGTAGCGCTGAAACATTTACATTTTCTCTAAGCATAGCGTAAGTCGTAGTAGAATTGTTACCCCAAAAGGTATCATCCCCACCAATATTTGTAAGAAACCTCCAGGGAACCAGGCACTCAAAAGTAAAAGAGGTATTATTGGGTAGCTGGTCCAGTACTGCACTTATCTTGAAATCATATTGATTGTCCAATTTTACAATTTTACCAATTGGATCCTGATCACCAAATAGTTTTGCAGCCAGGTCTTTACCTATCACTACAGAACTAGGGTCATTCATACAGGTATGTTTATCTCCTTTAATTAAGGGAAATGAAAATACCTCCAGAAAACCTGAGTCTACTATATTACAATTGGCTTTTATGCGTTTGTCCTGATACGTAAATAAAATTGGAAAATCATAATTTACCCTCACTGTCTTCTCTATTTCATCATAATCTTTTTTTAATACACTGGCCATGACCTTTGGTGTCACATTCCAGTTACTTATTTTCCCCTGATGTATATTTTTATTCCATACTTCAAAGATTCTGTCTTTATGTTGATGAAATTGCTCGAAGCTGTATTCATGCTGGACCCATAATATAATAAAAGCAGCAGCAGCCATTCCAATTGCCAGGCCTAAGATATTTATCAAAGAAAACATTTTGTTTTGAAGCAAAGTTCGCCATGCCATTTTTATATAATTTTTGATCATAAGAAGTAAATTTTAATCATCTTTTAAAACCTGACCGGGTGATACCCATAGCCGGTTGCTGTTGTACACAGTATATTCACGTAGTGTACCAAAAATTAAATTCTCTGATAATCAATCATCTAAGAATGTAATACCTAAAATAAAGTGTTCGAAATCGTACAGTATACATCAAAAAAGTAAAATACACGTACCCTTAATGAACAAGTTGAATTACGGAATAAAGGCTATTGGTTTGTAAATTTTATACTTCTATTTTTAAGGCTGATCTAATTGTTCCTCTTTTTCTTTAGTTTTCTCATGGTCTTCTTATCATATTGGCATGCCGCGGGATTGTGATGCACAAAATAATCTTTATAATTTAAAGCGGCAGCGTCCATACATCCCTCCAGATTGAGCAATTCCACTTTCCGAAATTCAATTGGATGACTTTCACTTTGAAGTGAAATCGTACCCATATCAAGTAATTTACCGTCTTGCTTTGCGGCGGGATCAAATCCATTTACCACACCACCTCCTACCTGGGGCTGCTGGTAAGAAAGTACCATTTCCCCATTTACATAATGTTCGATTAAAGAATCACCTAATACCTTTACTTCTGCCCTAACCCATTGATCACCATCGTAAGTCTTGGATTTGGAATTGATACAATGATCGGTAATCAATTTACCATTCATCACTACATGTGTGCCAGGCGTACACAAATTGGCCGTGGTGCGTACGGTGCCGTTACTGCGACCACCCAGCAGTTGTACTTCTATTGAAACAGGAAAGTCCTGGTCCTTTAACATAGTGATGGGTGATTGACCATGCACCATAATACCACTATTTCGAAAAGCCCAATCGGGGCCATCTTTGGCTTGGTCCCCTACAAATCTGTATTCGGTGGCAATGATATAATAGGAATAGGAGTTTTTATAAAATAAATGACCGAAGCGCTCTTTAAAACTATCGTATCCATCGTATAGTACTTTGATCTTACCCTCATGCACACGAAATGTATTAGCAAAATTTTCATTGAGAGCATAACCCCTGATCTTCATTTGCCATCCGGTGAGGTCTTTGCCATTAAATAATGGTAGCCAATCTTTGGCCGGCACCATGGGCAGTTGTGCATACCCATTGATGACAAAAATTACCAGGCAGGTAAAGACAAATTTATATTTCATGGCTAATTATATTGAATTTCAAAATGAAGATAATGGATACTATCTTTAGTTCCATAATATTTATTTTATGAAAAAACTTTTACTCTTATTCCTTTTACCGTTTCAATTAGTAAGTCAGCAAATTTCTATGGCTGATTTTAAGAAATATCCATTCCCTACTGAATTGGTAGGCTCTCCCAATGGAAATAAAATTGCATTCGCACTGGACGAGCAGGGCAAAAGGAATGTATATGTAGCTGAAGGTCCGGAGTTCAGAGCCCGAAAACTTACCCATTTTACCAATGATGATGGTCAGGAAATTACAAGCCTGAGTATTTCACCTGATGGCAATTGGGTAGTATTTGTACGCGGTGGTGATCACGGTTCCAATTGGGATGATGCATTGCCAATAAATCCGTCAGGCGATGCCAAACCATTTACCGTTAAAATAGCCAGCATTCCCTTTACCGGTGGCGAACTTCGATATCTTTCCGAGGGGGATAATCCTATTATTCATCCGGATAGCAAATCAATAAATTTTATAAAAGGGGGTCAGGCTTGGACATGCTCTATAGATAGTATTAATCCTAAAAATATATTTACCACCCGGGGCACAGTGAGTAACATGGAGTGGAATAATGCAGGTACTTCATTGCTGTTTACTTCTGACCGGGGAGATCATTCAATCATAGGCGTATACTCTGCTAATGCCATTAAATGGATTACACCATCCTTTTATCGTGATGAATCACCCCGTTGGTCACCTGATGGTAATAAGATTGTTTTCATCAGGCGACCTGGCATAGGGGGCAGTCCGGATTCATTGCTCAGGCGTTACCATAATCCCTGGAGTATTTATACATCAGATATAAGTAACAATAAAGCCACATTAGTTTGGAAGGCACCTGCTACCTTAAGGGGATCAGTACCTACCACCCATGGTGGTTTCAACCTGCATTGGGCAGCTCATGACCGTATTGTGTTTTTATCTTATCAGGATGGTTGGCCCCATTTATATTCCATACCGGCCACAGGTGGAAAAGAAATTCTTTTGACTCCCGGTGATTTTATGTGTGAACACATATCATTAAGCAAGGATGGCAAAAAATTGACATTTAGTGCGAATACCGGACCCAATAATTTGGATGTAGAAAGAAGGCATGCGGTAATGGTCAGTGTAGACAAAGCCGACATGCAAATACTCACACCTGGTGATGGAAATGAATGGATGCCTGTATGCATTGATAATGCAAATGCAATTGCATTCATAGCGTCTTCAATCCAAAGGTCGCCTCTGCCTGCCATAAAAAAACTGGCTTCAAACGAAGAATATAAAATCATTGGTGCAGAGCTGGTGCCAGCTGATTTTCCTAAGGAAAAATTTATTATGCCAAAGCAGGTGATATTCAGATCTTCAGATGGAATCCAGGTTCATGCTGATTTATTTGTACAGGAAGGTGGCATGGCAAAGAAACCTGCAATAGTTTATATTCATGGCGGACCGCCTCGCCAGATGTTGCTAGGATGGCACTATTCAGATTATTATTCCAATGCCTTCGCATCCAATCAATATCTTGCCAACCAGGGATTTGCCGTACTGGCGGTGAATTATAGATTGGGCATAGGATATGGATACGAATTTCATCAAGCGCCTAAAGCCGGCATCAGCGGGGCATCCGAATATCTTGATATCAAAGCAGGTGGAGAATGGCTGGCAAAACAAGCCTTTGTCGATGCTGATAAAATCGGGGTATATGGTGGTTCTTATGGAGGATATCTGACTGCCATGGCGCTTGGTAAAGATTCAAAGCTATTTGCTGCCGGTGTAGACATCCACGGGGTACATGACCTGGGTACTGCCCGCAATCTTCCATCACTCTTCAATGGCAAGACTGAAAAAGCACCAGATTATGACCTGGCCATTAAGACTGCCTGGTTATCCTCTCCGGTTGCTTATGTAAATACATGGAAATCTCCTGTACTCATCATCCACGCCGATGACGATCGAAATGTGCGCTTCAATCAAAGTACTGACCTCATCAAAAGACTCGAAAAAAAAGGTGTACCCTATGAAACCTTGATGATTGTTGATGATAGTCATCATTGGATGAAATGGGAAAATGCTGTAAAAGTGCATGAATCGGTAGCAGAATTTTTTAAACGCAAACTGACAAAATAAAGAGGGTGAAAATATAAATTTATAATATGATAATCAATTACTTATGTAATTTTTGCGATCTACCCAACATCTGACTATTCTATTAAATCTGTTGAAATAATTCTTAATAACTAAAGAATTTTACTTTTACCTATTGACAAAATTAACAGTGTAAAGTATATTTGCACCATAATTACTATTAATGGGTATAACAGACAGAAAAGAAAGGGAAAAGCAGGAACTCAAAGAATTAATACTGAAGGAAGCCAAAGCTGTATTCCTTGAAGAAGGTTATGAAAAAACATCCATTCGCAAAATTGCTGATAGAATAGAATACTCTCCTACTACTATTTATTTGTATTTTAAAGATAAAAGTGAGCTGTTATTAGAACTACATAAACAATCATTTCATCAGTTTTTCAATGTCTTATCTTCAGTAAGCACCATTTCTGATCCCTTCGAGAGGCTGGTACAAACCGGTAGAAGGTATATAGAGTATGGGATCAAGAATCCCGAGGAATACGAATTAAAATTTCAGCTAAAAGCTCCGCTTGCGGCGCTTGAATGCAAAAATGAAATCTGGTCTGATGGCCAACAGGCGATCTGCTTTGTACAGTCTATTGTTGACAACTGTATTGAGGCGGGATACTTTTCAAAATCGATGGATTCGCAGTCTATGTCCATCATGCTTTGGGCTGAGGTACATGGCCTGGTAACATTGTATAATTCAAACAGGTTAGACATGTTTCAACTGGACAAAAATGTACAGCATCTGGTAGATGAAGCCTTCAATCTGTTTGTACAGTTCCTTCAGCTGCATGTCCATAAAAAACCAAACCCGTAATCAATCCCATTAGAAAATTCTTAAAAATTATTACTTAGATGCGAATCATAAAAAGACTTATCATTTCAGGATTACTATTCTTCATTTTCATATTAGTGATCAATGCCCAGAATCCATTAAATCAATACATCGCCGAAGCTTTAGAAAATAATGGACTCATAAAAGAGCAAAGGGCGTGGATTGAAGAAAAAAAATCCGGATTGGCCCTGGCAAATAAAAACTGGAGCCCTGAAATTGATTTTGGAACAAGTTATACTCTAGCGGCAGGAGGAAGGAGCATTGCGTTCCCCATTGGTGATTTATTAAACCCCGCATACAGTGAGCTCAACAGGCTTACCAATAGTTCCAAATTTCCAACTCTTGTAAACCAAAATGTCCAATTTTTACCAAATAATTTTTATGATGCCCGGGTTAGAATTTCTCAGCCAATACTAAGACCTGAAATCAAAACTAATCAATTGATTAAAAAAGAGCAATTAGGCCTACAGGAAATACAAACCGAAATAACGAAACGAGATGTAAGCAAAGAAGTTAAAAAAGCATACTATCAGTATTTGCAAGCCAGCGAATTAATAAAAATATTGGATCAAAGCCTGGTCATATTGAATGAAAGTGAACGGGTCAGTAAAAGCCTGGTAAAAAATGGTGTTGCCATACCCTCTACCCTACTCAGATTAGAAACCGAACGCTCCAAAATCAATGCACAGAAATTTACAGCAGAAAATCAACAAAAAGATGCAGCAGCTTATCTCAATTTTCTACGAGGCAAATCAGCAGATGCTGTGGTGGCTGTGATCCGGGAAACCGGCCTGCCCGACCCTGCCACATTTGGTTCTGATATTAAGAACGAAGAAATCTCCCTATTAGATAAGAATATACAAATTCAACAACTGGCGATAGACCTGGAAGGAAAATATAATGCTCCCAGGTTGGGGGCCCAGGTAGATCTGGGATCGCAAAATTTTAATTTCAAATGGGGAGGCTATATATTAGGAGGATTACAACTGGAAATTCCCTTGTGGAACAATAAAAAGAACCTCCTAAAACAAAATGAAATTTCGGCAGCAATTACCGCTGTAAAAGAAAAAAAATCATGGGCCGAGCAAGGTATTAAACTTCAGATACAAACTGCCAAAAGACAGCTTGAAACTGCCATAAATAATTATCATTCTTACACGCCCCTTCTAGAAATGGCAAAAAAATATCATGATGAGTTGATGAAGCGATATAGAGAAGGACAAGCCAATCAGATGGAAATCATTGATGCTTTATCTCAAATCACTTTTGCAGAAACACAACAGTCCGTTGCCTTGTATCAGGCGTGGTCACAAGCAGCCGAATTAGAACGGCTACTAAAAGATTAAATCCATTTCATTTCCAATACTATAATCCAATTAAAAATATATTATGAAAAAAATATTCATTTTCATCGTCATCGTGGTCACAGCTAGTTTTATAGCATGTAGTAAAAACAAAAAAGAAGAAACGTATCAGGCTTCGGTCGCCGGGCTGGATATTTTCAAAGTGAAGACCACTCCAATATCATCTGCCAGTGGCAGCAATGAAGTAAAAGCAACCGGAATATTGGCTTCCAACCTCGAATCAAGGCCTTCATTTAAAACAGGGGGCGTAATTGAACATACCTTTTACAAAGAAGGTGATCGTGTAAACCAGGGTGCATTACTTGCAACATTAAATATGTCTGAAATTAAAGCCCAGGTAGAACAAGCCAAAAAAGGAGTGGAAAAAACCTCCAGGGATCTTACCAGAGTTAAAAATTTACTTGCTGATAGTGTGGCCACACTGGAACAGATGCAAAATGCTCAAACAGCCTACGATGTATCGATTGAGGCACTGAAAATTGCTGAATTCAATCAATCCTACTCAAAAGTAATTTCACCTATTTCAGGGATTATAGTAAAACAAATAATGAATGCCGGTGAAATCGTAGGGCCCGGGATGCCAATTTATGCAATCATGGGTACAGGTCCGGCACACTGGATAGTAAAAGCTGCCGTATCCGATAAAGAATGGGCACATATAAAGAAAGGAGACAAAGCAATAGTGACATTTGAAGCTTTTCCTAATCAAAACTTTGAGGGGATAGTAGATAAAGTCGCTGCTATAGCCAATGCCGGTACTGCTACTTTGGATATTGAAATAAGACTTAAACAACAACACCAGAAATTGGCTGCGGGCCTCATTGCGGATATTTTATTCAGCACGGATCAAAGCCGGATAAACCAAACTACTACCGTGCCCATTGAAGCCTTGGTTTCATCACACGATGGAGAGGCGATAGTATTTATACCTGTTGATGGCAAAGCGGTAATGAAAAAAATAAAAATGGAGAAAATAGAAGGCACCCGGGTATTTGTAACCTCCGGATTGGAGGGAGTACAGGAAATTATTACTGCCGGAGGAGTGTATTTGCAGGATGGAGATAAAATCGAAATAATAAAATAAAAAACATTTCATGAATCTGACTTCATTTTCGGTAAAAAATTACCAATTTACCATCATCATATTTATATTGGCTTTAGCGCTGGGACTTAATTCACTTATGAACATGCCCCGGGGCGAAGACCCACCATTTGGAGCCCCTATATTTGTGGTCATTGCGGTATACCCCGGGACGACTCCGGCAGATATGGAACAGCTGGTAGCAGATCCTATTGAAGAAGCTCTTTATAACCTGGGAGATGTCAAAAAAATCGTTACCAAATGCTCTGATGGATTGATGTTAAGTCAAATCGATTTTAATTATGGAGTGAATGTAGATAATAAAAATAATGATGTAAATCGGGAGATGAATAAAATCAGACCTGAATTACCGGATGGCTTGATCGAACTAAGAGTACAAAGGGCTTCCTCATCGGATGTAGTCATATTACAATCTGCCCTGGTATCCGAAACAGCTACTGCAGATGAAATGAACGAATTGGCAGAAGACCTTAAGCGGAACCTGGAACGCGTAAAAGATTTAAAATTCGTCGAAATTCAAGGTGAACCCAATGAAAAAGTGGACATCCAACTCAAACTCAACCGGATGGCTACCATGGGTATAGGCATAAATCAGGTAATGGGAGCTATCGCACAAAATAACATTAATATACCTGGCGGCACCATAGACATAAATACTAAACGATATAATATCAAAACCAATAGTGAACTAAAAAGCATAGATGATATACAAAACAGCATAGTCCATACAGGAAAAGGAGGGCAGATAGTGCGGCTAAAAGAGGTAGCCGATGTCTATACCATAAATGCCGAAAAAAATCACATAGCCCGATTTAATGGCAAGCCCGCATTGTGGGTATTAGCTGGTTTGAAGGATAGAAAAAATATAATTACTACTCGTGCCCAAATGGAACCCATATTAAATGAGTTTGAAAGCAGATTACCCTCCTATGTAAAACTGGAAAAAGCATTTGACCAGGAGATCAGTGTCAAACACAGATTGGGCGGATTGGCCAGAGATTTTTCAATAGCCATCTTCCTAGTATTACTTACTCTTTTGCCCTTAGGCACCCGGGCATCCTTGGTGGTATTAATCAGCATTCCACTTTCTCTCGCCATTGGCCTTGCGCTTTTACATGCATTCGGATTCACATTAAATCAATTGAGTATTGTGGGAATGGTGATTGCATTGGGTCTGTTGGTTGATGATTCGATCGTAGTAGTAGAAAATATAGAGCGCTTTATGCGGCAAGGCTATTCACGTAAAGAAGCTGCTATAGTAGCAACCAAGCAAATATTCATCGCCGTATTGGGGTGTACCGCTACTTTAATATTTGCCTTTTTGCCGTTGGCCTTTTTACCCGAAGGCGCAGGCGAATTTATCCGTAGTCTTCCAATGGCCGTATTATTGACCATCATTGCATCATTGTTCGTGGCGCTGACCATCATCCCATTCTTGTCCAGTCTTATCTTAAAGAAACACGAAAGTGCCGAAGGAAACATATTTATGCGGGCATTTAAAAAATACATCAATGATCCATACGCCCATATTCTCAACTGGTCATTTAAACATCCTGTACTATCTATTTTGGGCACTGTACTTATTTTCTTTTCCAGCCTTATGATTGTTCCAAGGATCGGATTTAGTTTATTTCCCAAGTCAGACAAACCCATGTTTATGGTAGATATCCATGCAGCTTCGGGAACCAGCCTGGAGGAGACTAATGCTATAGCAAAAAAAATAGAGCAAGATCTTTTGCATCAGCCAAATATAGTTTCAGTAAGTACGAATGTGGGAAAAGGAAATCCAAGGGTATATTATAATGAATTTCAACAAAACTACACTCCTACCTATGCGCAGCTTTTAGTTCAGGTACCCGATCATCTCGATGTACCTGCTATTACCAAGCTTACAGATAAGCTTCGTGAAAGATATGAAGGCATGCCGGAAGCAGAAGTTGAAGTAAAAATGTTCCAACAAGGCACACCTATTCCTGCCCCGGTAGAATTCAGAATTGTAGGCCATGATCTCGATACACTCAAACGTATTGCAGCAGAAGTGGAAAACCTGGTACTCAATACAAAAGGTACACAAGCTGTAAACAATACTATTCGGATACCCAAAACCGACCTCCATGTAAAGATTGATAAAACAAAAGCCGGTATGTTGGGCGTATTACCTACGGAAGTTGCAAAAACAGTACGCCTGGGCCTGGCTGGCCTTGAAGTTGGAAGTATCATCGAAAAAGATGGAGATGAAAAAACCCTTCAGGTAAGTTTGGGCAAACCTGACCGGGCTACCAGCCTGGAAGTGATGGATAAATTATATGTACAGTCATTAAGTGGATCACAGGTACCTTTAAAGCAAATTTCTTCTGTCAGCCTGGAAGACTCCCCTCTTGCCATTCAACATCATAACAAAGAGCGATACACCGCTGTGACCTCTTTTGTGGAGACAGGATACAATACCATGCAAATCATTGGCGAAATAGAAGAAAAAACAAAATCGCTAATCTTACCCAATGGATATCGAATCATAGCTGCCGGTGAAAAAGAGAGCCAGGAAGAATCTTTTGGTGGTATGGGTACCATCGTATTGATCTCCGTTTTTTGTTTGTTTGCCATACTTGTACTCGAGTTCAGGACATTTAAGAGTACACTCATCGTATTGTCTGTAGTACCATTAGGAGTAATTGGTGCTCTTTGTGCTCTATGGATTGGTGGCGAAACTTTATCTTTTGTCGCAACCATTGGGATCATTGCTCTAATGGGGATAGAAATCAAAAACTCCATACTATTGGTTGACTATACCAATCAGCTTCGTGAGCAAGGGGTAGGCTTAAAAGAAGCGATCATGAATGGTGCAGAAACCCGGTTTTTACCCATTTTGCTTACTTCTATGACGGCAATAGGAGGTATGGTCCCACTGGTAATGGAAAGATCACCGTTGATATCTCCATTGGCGATGGTTTTGATAGGAGGATTGATCAGTAGTACTTTACTAAGCAGGATAGTAACACCTCTGCTGTACTATCTTATACCTCCTGCAGTAAGTGTAAAGGAACCGAATTCTTAATTTTCGGATCATACTATACTGCTGCAATCCTTCTGGTACAATATATGATCTTTCCAAATTTATGCCCCAACCACAGGTTGTCAAATCCAACACCTGGTGTAGCACTCAGTATATAGCCCTCTGTACCTGTAACCTGCACAAACAAAGACTCGATACGCCAATTATCCTCATTTGATTTTGGCTCGAATCGAATATAGATTGGAGATTGACTGATGTCTGAGCTATCGATTACATATCCGGTCCGGGGGTCATTGCCTCCCGGATTGTTTACTGGCAATGCCGGTGGGTTTACATGTATATCTCCCATCACTATATCCTGTGATACATTCTTTTCAAAATCATTAATAGAAGTATCTATTTTAAATTCCCTGCCTCCTATTCCCAGGTAAACATTTCCATCGGTACCTGCTCCTTCGGTATTTGCAGTTTTGATTTTTAGCAGTATTCTGGTAATCGCTGACATAATATTTTTTTTTGTAGTGAATAAATCTTTGTTTCATATTTAGGTGTACATACCGGTTATCTATGTTACCATTAAATTCATAATTTCAGTGATAACATTTGTTATCTCAGATTACATCTTTATCCGATTGAACAAGTTATCTTAGTAGTAATTTAAAAGTTAATGCACAGCAAACTGGTTATTTTAGGATTGGCCTTTATTTTAGCTAATAATGGAATTGCACAATATGAAATGGTACAAGGAGGAATCGTCAGAGCGGATACTGCATCAAAATCAATTTCATTGGTGTTTACCGGAGATGAATATGCAGATGGAGGTAATCACATTTACCAAACACTCAAAAAAAATAAGGTAAAAGCCTCCTTCTTTTTTACCGGCAATTTTTACGCCAATCCTCAATTCAGATCCATTATAAAAAAACTAAAAAAGAATAATCATTACCTGGGTGCCCATTCTGATAAACATCTTTTATATAATGACTGGACAGATCGAAATAAAACCCTCATATCCAGGGATTCTTTTATTCGCGATCTCGATGAGAACTATAAAAAAATGAAATCAGCAGGAATTGAAAAAAAAGATGCACTTTATTTTATGCCACCCTACGAGTGGTATAACGATACTATTTCTGCGTGGGCCAGAGCGTATGGATTACAAATAGTAAATTTTACACCCGGCACCTATTCCAATGCAGATTATACCTATCCGGATATGGGGGATAAATATCGAAGTACCGACTGGATTTACGATAAGATACTCACCTACGAAAAGGCTTACTCGCTTAATGGGTTTATCTTATTGATTCATATTGGCACTGATCCCAGGAGAAAGGATAAACTTTATTGGAAGCTTAGCGATCTGATCACTGTTTTAAAAAACAAGGGTTATACATTTAAACGAATTGATCGTTTGCTAAAACCGGAATGATATTCTAATTTAACCCAAACCATGCATTAGGTATGGATTGCCATTCTTTTATACCGATGGCTTCATTTGCGACAAAAAAACAGACATGTCACTACACCATTAAATTGCATTCATAAGCTGATAAAATGAAGTTTGAAATTCATCCAAAAATTTAAACAGTACTGAATTGTATTTCTTACTACCTGTTTACTAACAGGACTTCACTTCTAAAAATATATTGTTACATTAGTGACCGTATACATAGATTATGAAGACAATAGGGATAGATCTTGGTGGCACGAGAATTAAAGGAGTATTAATCTCATCTGATGGTGAGATCATACACCAGATCTATGCTCCTACTAATGACGGTAATGATCTGGTTTGGAAATCGGAAGTCAAAAAAGTAGTCTCTGAATTAATCAGATTTGCAGGTAATCCAACAGTACAAATTGGTATCTCTGCACCCGGTTTACCTAATACAGAAAATACAGCAATCCATTTTATGCCCGGTAGATTACAAGGACTGGAAGGATTTATCTGGCAGGATTATTTGCAACATCCGACCACCGTATTGAATGATGGAATAGCAGCACTGCTTGCAGAAGCTACCTATGGCGTAGCCAAATACAAAAAACATGTAGCCATGCTTACCCTGGGTACCGGAGTCGGAGGGGCTTTGCTGCTGAATGGTATGCCTTTTCAAGGTGATTTTTGCAGAGCAGGACATATGGGGCATATGGTAATCGATTTTAAAGGAGATCAGGATGTAACTGGTATGCCCGGATCTTTAGAAGAATGCATTGGAAATTGTACCATTGAAAAAAGGACAAATGGGATCTATAAAGCCACTCACGATGTATTGAATGCATTTGTGCGTGGTGATGAATTTGCCACCAAAGTATGGCTTACCTCAGTAAGACAGCTGGCGGCAGGCATTGCCTCCATTATCAATATCATTTCACCTGAATTGATAGTAATTGGTGGAGGCATTGCAGAAGCCAACGAACTTTTATTTATTCCATTGAGAGAATATTTGAATGAATTTGAATGGAGACCCGGAGGGTATGCTGTACCTATAGTAAAAGCCAGCCAGGGAGATTTGGCAGGTGCTGTAGGAGCAGCTTGTTTTGCACGAAAATCTAATTAAAAAATGAATGATTCTACATTAAGCAATCTGGTGGATCAGTATGTTTCCGGTTATAGTCTTCCGCAGCCATTTTATACTGATCAGGGTGTTTTTGAAAGAGATTGGGAATTAATTTGGTCCAAAAATTGGCTCTACGCGGGCACTGCTGCATCAATACCAAAGCCAGGGGATTATTTTATCTATGACATCAAAAATGAATCCATCATTATCATCCGGGATAATGATATGACCATTCATGCACATTACAATACCTGCACGCACAGAGGTTCTATACTCTGCAGCCAGTCCAAAGGAAATACTCAAAAACTATCCTGCCCATATCACAACTGGGTATTTGACAAAGACGGAAGTCTGTTTAAAGCAAGACTGATGCCAGAAGAGTTTGACAGATCTGAATACCATCTCAGACCTGCCCATATAGCAAATGTGGATGGATTTATTTTTATATGCCTTGCTAAAACAGCACCTGATGTGTCCACGATCAAAAATGATTTTGGCCCGTTTTTAAAACCCTTTAATATACATTCAGCCAAGGTTGCCCATTCTGCTACCTACCACTTAAGGACCAATTGGAAACTAGTAGGAGAAAATTTCAGAGAATGTTATCATTGTGGCCCAGCGCATCCTGAATATTGCAGTGCCGTAATCGGAGCAAATATGTTTGAATCAGCTGAACCAGAATTAGCCGTCAAAAAGCCACTCTGGAAAAGCAAAGGCCTGGAAACAGAGACCGTGGACTTTAAAGAAAATACTAATCATTTTGCAGTGAGATATCCACTGAGACCCGGAGTAATAAGTTACAGCACGGATGGACATGCCATCTCCATACCTATGGGCGATCACCAGGATCACGATGCCGGAGTAGTAGGCTTGGTAGTATATCCCAATTTTTGGATGGATGCGGTGAGTGATTATATGTGGACCATGAGATTGACGCCTACCGATGCAAGTCATACAACTATTGATATTGAATGGCTGGTGGATGGAAAAGCTGTCGAAGGAAAAGATTATACATTAGATCGGTTAGTACAGTTTTGGAAAATAACCGGGGAGCAGGATTGGATATTATGCGAAAATAATTTTAAAGGAATAGAATCTTCCAGGTATAAGCCCGGAATTTATGCTCCGGGTGAAGTCGATGTAAAAAGATATGATGATTGGTATATCACCACATTGAGAAACAGTTTGAATATTCAGGACAGGGTGGCGGCTGCTTTGAGTGATTTATTCACCTGATATATGAGTGGCAAAGCAAATAAGATCACACCAGCGTTCAGTAAAAACAAATTGGATATAGAAATTCCGCGATCAATCAAAAAACCAGCCCAGAAATTACCCAGTACTGCACCTATACCAAAATACACGGAATATAAAATGGACTGACCTGTTGCAATCCATTTAGAGGGCACCAGTTTATTTACCATCTCTATACATACCACCCAATACAATGACCAGGATATTCCATGCAATAATTCTATAGATATGGCCGCCCTGGGGAATTTTATAACACTGTATAAAATTAATCTGATGCAAGTAACCAATACCGTTATCACCAATACTTTATTGATCCCATATTTTCTAATGATGACTGCAGATAAATAAAATAAAGGTATTTCACACAGTCCCTGGAAAGACAATCCAAATCCAACCAGGCTAGCGGATGCCCCGTTTTCTTTCATGTACAGTGAATAAAAATTCCATATGGAGGTACCTGCTACCGATACTATGAGCACACTAATGAGTAATTTCATCATCTGCACTACTTTCAGGATTTGAAATATATTATCCGGGCTGGTTTGGCTATTTATACGCTCCGCATTACTGCTACTCTTTTCAAGCAAAAACGCCATGCCAAATGCAAGGATCATAGTGATAGCCGAAATATAAAATATAGATTGAATATTGATTTGTTCTATTACTTGCCCGGTAATGATGCCTGTAACCGACCAACCCATAGCCCCTGCCATTCTGAGGCTACCATATGAAAATGATTTATCTTTTGCTTCTAATTGAAGAGCAAGGCTATCTAAAAAAGGTTGCAGGCCATTGTAAAAAAAGGACATCAACGTAGTGCTGAATACAATAGACAAAATCCCTGTCGTATACTGATACCCGATAAAACAAACCGCAGTACCTAAAAAAGAAATTTGCAACATTTTTTTTATACCCCATTTATCAGCTATACTGCCATAAATTGGTTGCACCAAAAACATCATGATCGGGGTTATACTTAACAGAAGCGCAATTTGATTTCCTGAAAAATTTTTACTCTTGCCAAAGTCAGCCAGGACCGGCAACCAGGATGCTGTGCAACTAAAAACCAGGAAATAAAGCATCCTAATGATTAGTCCCTGATTCATTATTCTTCTATTAATGAGGCTGCCGCATGATCTAATACTAAAAAGCCATTGGTATGCAGTCTGATTACTGATGATGGCAAAGACTCATTGATATCATCATTCACAGTTCGATTTATTATTTCCGCTTTTTTAATACCATTTGCCTGAACTATAACTGTTTTTGAATTTAGTAAATGGCCAAGTCCGATGGTGATGCCTTTTTCCAGTTTTTTAGCTTCGCTAAAATATTTCTGACCTACGTTTATTGTGATTTCGTCCAAATCAATAATATGGGATTTGACATCAAATGGGGTACCTGGTTCATTAAAACCGATATGTCCATTCATACCGACACCTACCAACATAAAATCTATTCCTCCTTTTTCTTCGATCAGATCATCCATTTTTTTACACTCTGATGCAGGGTCATCCGATAAGGCATTAAAAAAATGATATCGATCTTTTTGCAGGCCTAGTGGATTTATCAGGCGCTGGTAAAATGAAAAGGCACAGGACCCTGTATCCTCAGGTCCGATACCATACCATTCATCCAATCCTAAAAAAAATAATTTTGAATAATCTGTTTTACCTTCAATCAGTTTACTTACCAAATGCTCACATACTTTCGCCGGGGTATCTCCCGAGGCCATACATAAAACAAGATTTGGATTTTTAATAAGGGAAGATATAATCTGACCTGCTATCCAGGCAGAAGCCTGATCGTGCGTTTCGAATTTTATGAGCTGCATATTATAACTCAAAATACAAAACTCTTATCATATAGAAAAAGAAGTGTCCCGGATTAAAACCATACCAGGAGAAGTTTACATTTTCTTCCCATTAATTTTATTATAAGGGTCCTGATTTCCAATTCATCTTTTCAATTGGAAATTGAATTTCTTTTTTTAATGTGTGCTTTCGGTTTAGATATTTAATGAAGTCTGACCTCCTGCTGAAGTAATTTGATGGTTTAAGCTACTTACCCTGAAAACAAAATTGATCCAATCCATGAAATCCCTGCATCCAATTTATACGAATTATTCAAATTCTCAAATTCCATCCTTATATTCACATGGTATATGGACGATATAGTTTCTGACAGGAATGCAGAACCAAAGCCTGTGGAAAATCTTGACAACAACAGTTCCCAACAGTCACTTCAATTTGCCCACCACCATGCTTTCATTATCGGCGTTGATAATTATCTTAAAGTATCTCCGCTTGCGACCGCAGTCAATGATGCCAAAAAAATAGCAGATGTATTGCGTGATCAACATCATTTTGAGGTGTACCCCCTCATACTTGATCCACTCCGCAATACACTACATACACTGCTGCATGAAACGATGCCTCGAATGATAGGAAGTGAAGATCGTGTCGTTTTCTATTTCGCCGGACATGGCATTGCCTCAGATGGAGATGATGGCCCCTCCGGCTATTTAGCTCCCGCTGATGCCGACCCTGCAGACCTGAAGTCATTTATACCTATGACTGAATTGCGGGAAGCACTCAACTCCTTGTCTTGCCGACATCTTTTGATCATCCTTGATTGTTGTTTTTCTGGCGCATTTAAATGGTCTAGTGGCACTCGTGCTATAGGCTCATTGATGCCCAAAAAAATTTATAAAGAACGGTTTGACCGATTCATCCACGATCCGGCATGGCAAGTGATTACTTCTGCTGCATATGATCAAAAAGCTATGGACTTGATTGTGCAGGACCGCCCCACAGGAAACAGGGGACTGGTGTCTACCGAGTCAGGTGAAAACCATTCTCCTTTTGCATTAGCTCTTTTTCAGGCACTTGCCGGTGAAGCAGATACCCGTACCTCCCTGGAAAGTGATGGATTGATCACAGCTTCAGAGCTTTATTCATTTGTACGGGACCAGGTAGAGCCAGCCACTATAGAGCTAGGGCAGCAAAAAAGACAAACACCGGGATTTTTCCCTTTGAGTAAACACGATAAAGGAGAATTTATTTTTTTACATCCCAGGCATCGATTGAACCTCTCACCCAGACCATCAAGAAGTCCATATAAAGGTTTACTCTCTTTTGAAGAATCAGATGCTTTATTGTTTTATGGGCGAAGTGATGTGATTTCAGATTTGAAATTCCGATTGAGAGATATACGAATGCTGGTAATCACTGGCGCATCAGGCACCGGCAAATCTTCGTTGATAAAAGCCGGACTATTCCCATGGTTGAGGGAAATGGAGCATCCAATTCTTCCTACAGTCGTACCAGGGCCTCGTCCTTTAGAAGCTTTAGAAAAATCATTATCCGACCTCGATCAGACCAAGTCTAAAGGCGCTATATTATTTATCGATCAATTAGAAGAGATTATCACAAAATGTCAGGATCAAACTGAGAGGGCTGCTTTTCTGACACGATTACGCTCGGTCGTGGACGATAAAGAACATATATATAGAGTAATCCTTACGGTTCGTTCTGATTTTGAGTCTTACTTTAGTGCAGGCCCTTTAAAAGATATTTGGCAAGCAGGCTTATTTCAAATACCCTCTTTTAATCTTGAACAACTTATGGAGGCCGCGGTCATGCCTACCATTCAGGAAGTACTCATCTTTGATCCACGGGAATTGGCAGACAGAATTGTCGGTGAGATAGTACAGGCACCAGGGGCTTTGCCATTATTGTCCAATACTCTTGATTTACTATATCAAACATATAATTCCAGTGGACGGATAGATAGAGCAATGACCCTGAGCGATTATGAAAAATTAGGGGGTGTGATGGGAATCATGCATGAAAAAGCAGATTCCGTATATCAATCTTTATCTCCACCGAATCAAGCTATGATGCGAAAAATTTTCCTTCGGTTGGTAACTGTAGAGGGAGATTTGGAAGGCCGCAAACTGCCCTTATCAGCTCTTAATTTTTCAACTAAGGAAAATATAATTAAACAGGAAGTAATCGATCTCTTGGTTAATGCACGACTAATTACTATCAATACAAATTATATAGAGTCAGCCCATCCAGAATTTGTCCGCACCTGGAAAACGTTACTGGAATGGATAAAAACAAGCGGTCGCGACACCTTATTACTTGGTGAAAGATTAGCTTCCCAGGCTGATCAATACACTCGGACTGGTAATTCAGAATTGCTTTGGAACAAAAACCCCAATCTTGCTAATGCAGCTCGTTTGTTACAACTTTCAAATCATCTATTCAATGAACAGGAAGAAAAATTTGTACGAAAAAGTATAGCTCGCAACCTTCGTAAAAGTCGGATCGTCTGGTCTATTACTATTTCTACTATCATTGCATTATCAGTACTGGCAGCATGGGCAATAAAGGAGAGAAATACCGCGCAAATCCAAAGAAGTATTGCTGAAAAAGAAAAAGAAAGAGCTTTGCTCAGCCTTTTTGAAGGGCTCAAACTCAATATGAAGGAGGGTTTCCCGGGGAGTCTGTGTGCTTACGGATTGTGTGAATATGCACCTGAAGGAGAAATTAAAGAAAAATGGCAAAGCTTAGGAATGTTACCGATCTCGACTCCTTCATATGTAGTGGAAAGAGGCACTAATATTGCTTTAGAAAATGAAAACCCAGTAAGAGATTTTGTAGCTGCAAGGCAGTTTGGAAATGGTCATGTTTTAGCGTACGCACATGATGGATTGACCAGGGATAGCGAGATTACAGATGAAAGTGACAATTTATTATTTGCAGAAAATGCTCTTGCCTGGCTTACTTCAAGAGATAGTGTTAAAGCAAATTGTGGTGTAGAGACTACCATCTTAGTATGGGAAGGGGAAAGAACTTTCGTTAAGTTAAGAGAAATGTCATACGTACAATTTTATGTGGAGAGCAGAGGATGGAAAATAAAACCGACTACTGGAATGACGCTGGAGCAGGACCTCCAATGTGCATCAGTCCTTTGGTACCTGAGTGATTGGCAACCGACATCAAATTTCTCAACCACCCTGGTACCTGAAATCGTAAAATTTGTAAAAAATGGTGGGGGATTATTGATGGGAGGATTAGGGTGGTCCTATGCCGGTCAATATAAGGGGACTGACTCATTATACAGTGGTGATATACTCGGTAAACCATTTGGAATCTCCTTTACTTTAGATTATTTCGATCCAGATAGAACAGTTCCAATTAAATTATTGCAACCAGAATACTAAAGTACTAAGTCCAATTTTTATAGTTCAGATACAAACTAAATGCAAATGCCGAAAAACGAATCTTATTTTGAATTGGTGTACGAAGTAACCCGCAAGATTCCTAAAGGCCGGGTGACTAACTACGGTGCCATAGCGGATTTTTTATCCTTAGGGTCTGCCCGCATGGTAGGCTGGGCTCTGAATCAATGCCATGGAATGAAGGATATACCTGCACACAGAGTGGTAAATAGAAAAGGAGAATTGAGTGGTAGATTACATTTTAAACCACCATCATCCATGGCAACCCGATTGCGAAAAGAAGGCATCAAAGTAAAAAATGACGCTGTCGTGGATTTCGATAAATTATTCTGGCATCCCAGGGAATTGGATATGGAATGATACCGTAGAACAGGCTTCAGCCTGTTAAAACCAATGCTGGCCTTCAGCCAAATTAAACACGAATGAACACGGATTACACGGACTTACACGGATTAATTTATTTCTATTTCTAATTCGTGGCCATTCGTGAAAATTCGTGGATGATAATAAACCATGGTTGGCCTTTGGCCAAGGTAGAACACGAATGAACACGGATTTCACGGATTTACACGAATTGTCTTTTAGTACATTTTAAACCACCATCCTCGTTGGCAGCCCGATTAAGAAAAGAAGGTATCAAAGTAAAAATGATGCCTTCCTGGATTTCGAAAAATTATTCTGGCATCCCAGGGAATTGGAA
>JBGAVW010000004.1:0-144142 GCA_044227925.1 Saprospiraceae bacterium
TATGGAATAGGTTTTTGGAAACCCGGTGCCGGAATCATACACCAGATCGTATTGGAAAACTATGCTTTTCCCGGTGGCATGATGATTGGTACCGATTCTCATACTCCCAATGCCGGTGGCCTGGGCATGGTAGCAATTGGTGTTGGTGGAGCTGATGCAAATGATGTAATGAGTGGTATGGCATGGGAACTTAAAATGCCCAAATTAATTGGAATTAAACTTACGGGTAAATTGAATGGCTGGGCATCTCCTAAAGATGTCATATTAAAAGTTGCAGGTATCCTCACCGTAGAAGGAGGAACCGATGCAATAGTAGAATATTTTGGAGAGGGAGCCCGATCAATGTCTTGTACAGGTAAGGGCACCATATGCAATATGGGCGCAGAAATAGGGGCTACTACTTCCACTTTTGGTTATGATGAGTCGATGGCTAGGTATTTACGGGCCACAGGAAGAGCGTCTATAGCAGCATTGGCCGATGGAATTGCTGAACACCTTACCGGTGATGAAGCTTGCTATTCCAATCCGGACAAATATTTCGATAGGGTAGTGGAAATAAATTTAAGTGAATTGGAGCCACATGTAAATGGTCCTTATACACCAGATCTGGCATGGCCAATATCAAAGTTTGCAGCAGCGGTAAAAGAAAAAGGATATCCAGCAAAATTGGAAGTAGGACTAATAGGTTCATGCACGAATTCATCTTATGAAGACCTGGATCGTGCAGCTTCGATTGCCAGGCAGGCAAAAAATAAAAAACTAAAGGCTAAATCCGAATTTACCATTACCCCAGGATCGGAGCAAATAAGATATACTGTAGAGCGTGATGGGATTTTAAATACATTTGAAGAAATCGGTGGGGTAGTACTTGCCAATGCCTGTGGCCCTTGTATAGGTCAGTGGGCGCGGCATACCGATGATCCTAACAGAAAAAATTCTATTATTACATCTTTCAATAGAAATTTTGCCAAACGCAATGATGGTAATGTAAATACACATGCTTTTGTGGCATCACCAGAGATTGTTACGGCTTTGTCTATAGCCGGGGATCTTACTTTTAACCCCTTGACAGATACATTGATTAATGAAGATGGGATTGCAGTTAAACTTGACCCTCCTTCAGGAGATGAATTGCCGGAAAAAGGCTTTGATGTGGAAGATGCCGGATACCAGGCACCAGCAAATGATTCATCCGTGAATATTATAGTGAAGGAAGGCAGTGACCGCCTGCAATTATTGGCACCTTTTACTCCTATTACGAACGATCAGGTTCAAAACATGCGCATATTGATTAAAGCCAAAGGTAAATGCACCACGGACCATATTTCCATGGCAGGCCCATGGCTTAAGTATAGAGGACATCTCGAAAATATTTCCAATAATTGTTTGATCGGGGCCATAAATGCTTTTAATGGTGAGGCAAATAAAGTATTGAATTTCACTACTAATGAATACATGGCCGTTCCTGATTCTGCCCGGGCGTATCAAAAAGCGGGTGTTGGTACTGTAGTCTTTGGGGAATTTAATTACGGTGAAGGATCCTCCAGAGAGCATGCTGCAATGGAACCGCGATACCTGGGTGTGAAAGCCGTAATCGTAAAGTCATTTGCCCGGATACATCAAACTAATTTGAAAAAACAAGGTATGCTGGCATTGACCTTTGCCAACGCGGCTGACTATGATCTGATCAGACAAGATGATGTGGTGGACATTGAAGGCTTTAATTCATTCACTCCGGGCAAAAACCTGACTGTAGTCCTGAATCATTCGGATGGTACTGCGGATCGCTTTGAAGTGGAGCAAAATTACAATGAGCAACAAATAGAGTGGGTACAAGAGGGTAGTGCATTAAACAAAATCAGAAGGGAACTGGGCGTGTCTTAGTACGAAAGCATAGGAAAACTTGGATATGACCTTTTTGTGTAAGGTTATTTGAGCGCTTGCTTAAGCACCCTGTGTGCATTTTTACCCATGATCTTATCAATCTCATTGGTAGAAGCCCCCTTTAATCTTAATGATTCTTTTAATTTTGGAAATAGTGAATAATTGTCTAAGACTGGTTTGAAATTAGCATCCATATCAGTCCCAATTCCGACATGGTCAATTCCAACCACATCCACCAAACGTATAATATTATCTACATATTCATCAAAACTTTTATTGAATCCGGAAGGCCAAGCACCAATTATACCTCCTGTAGAAGCGATGAGTCTGGCGTGATCTTTACTAATTGCCCTGATAGCAATGGGCCTGTCTGGTTCCATCTGCAATATACTGTGAGAAAGCATAATGGGTGCATTTGTAATATCCACTACATCTTTACAAGTTTTGTAACTGGCATGTGCTACATCAATCAGTGACCCCAGTTTATTCATCCTCCTTATTACAGATTTGCCAAATGCTGAAAGACCATGGTGAACAGGATCCGCAGTTTGAAGATCACCGAGATCATTGGGAGCATAATGAACCAATTGAATCGAACGAACACCATCAGCATAGGATTCATCTACTTTCTCCACTTGACCTTCTAAAAAATCACCTCCTTCCACTGATATATAGGCTACCAGGCTTTTTGATTGTTTTAAGTCTTTTCCTTTGATCGCTTGAAGGATACTGAATTTTTGAAAAAACGTTTTCATGTATACCAGTTGGCCTTTATATTCAGCCCAGCCTTCACCAGGTTTAAATTTCCCTGTAACACTTACGCCGGTCATACCTAATTTGATCAATTTAGCATCAGCCACCAATGCAAAAAAAGCTCCACTCAATTCTGAGTCTTGCATTGCTTTAATAGCTTTATCTGGTGACAGTGGTGAGCCAAAATCATTGCTTCCCATTGCAAAGACCCTACCTGGGTGGGCGTGTAAATCAAAGGATAGGTTTGAATTTTTATAATCCGCTAGCGGTGTTATTCCGCCAATGGAACAAGCTATGGAACTTTTGATAAAATCTCTTCTGGTACTCATTGCCCTATTTTTTATATCAATATAGTATTATTTGGAGAATAATTCCGTAGACCATAAAATCACCCTCTCCAATAAATAATTTATATATGGTCACCAATATTTAATTATGTTGTACTTTCTTATTGTAAATTCAATCGTTGAAATAAAAAATCAGAATGAGACCGTTAATGATAAGATATAGCTGCGTTTTATATTTTCTTTTATTGGTAAGCCGTACCCTGGGTGTTACGATGCCTGCCGGACTAAAATGTGAATATTTGATAAATCCATTGGGAATAGATGCAGCCTATCCAAGATTGTCCTGGAGAATGGAGGATTCATCATATGGAGCAAAACAAACGGCATATCAACTGATTTGTGGCTTAGATTCAATACAAGTAGCGAAAAATGTGGGCAATGTATGGAATACGAATAAGATAATCTCGGGCGATCAATTGGTAGTTTATCGGGGACCCGGATTAAAACCATTTACTAAATATTATTGGAAAGTAAGGATTTGGAATCAAAAAGGAATAGTAAGTAAAGACGAGCCCATCTCCACTTTTGAAATGGGGATGATGCAAATGCCGCATTGGCAAGGAGCCTGGATCAGCGATTCCAGAGATGTTGATTTAAAGCCTGCCCCCTATTTTAGAAAGACATTTGTAGCGAATAAGAAAATACGCACTGCAAGAGCTTATATCGCTGCCGCGGGTTTGTACGAATTATATATAAATGGTCAGATCATCAGTGATCACCGGCTCGACCCAATGTACACTCGATTTGACCGCCGTACACTTTATATAACCCATGATATTACTAAAGAATTGGTAGATGGGAAAAATGCTATTGGTGTTTTATTGGGTAATGGCTGGTACAATCATCAGTCTACCGCAGTATGGTATTTTGATAAAGCTCCCTGGAGGGGAAGACCCACTTTCTGTATGGATATCCGGATTAAATATACCGATGAAACCGAAGAGGTGATCCACACGGGAAAAGATTGGAAAACTAAATTAAGCCCTGTGATATTTAATAGTATCTATACTGCGGAACATTATGATGCCAGATTAGAAATACCGGATTGGAATAAGCCCAATTATTCGGACTCGTCATGGAAAAAAGTTATATTAAGATCGGCTCCGTCCACCACGATCCTTGCTCAGGCAATGCATCCTATACGGAATGTTGAACAAATCGAACCCAAAAGCATGTTGAAGTTTAATGACAAAAATTATGTGTTTGATCTTGGCAGAAATATATCTGGTGTGAGTCAATTAAATGTGTCTGGAGAATCGGGCACCATACTGAGACTAAAACACGGAGAACGAATATATGAAAACGGGCATGTAGATCTTTCTAACATAGATGTTCACTATAGGCCACAGGATGATAGTGATCCATTTCAGACTGATATTTTTATTCTAAACGGTAAAGGGCAGGAAACATTTGTGCCCAGGTTTAATTACAAAGGATTCCAATATGTGGAGATAATCAGTGATCGTGCAATAAAACTTACTAAAGAAAGTCTGACAGGATATTTTATGCATTCTGATGTGCCGGCAATAGGGAAACTGCATACTTCGAACATTACCCTAAACAAAATATGGCAAGCTACTAATAATTCGTATTTGTCCAATCTCTTTGGCTATCCTACCGATTGTCCGCAACGGGAAAAAAATGGATGGACCGGTGATGCACACATCGCATGTGAAACGGGCCTCTATAATTTCGACGGATTCACTGTTTATGAGAAATGGCTTGCTGATCACCGGGACGAGCAACAATCAAATGGGGTTTTACCTTCCATAATACCATCAGATGGATGGGGCTATGAATGGGGCAATGGACCCGATTGGACGAGTACTATTGCCATTATCCCCTGGAATCTGTATTTGTTTTATGGAGATAAAAAACCACTCTCGGATTGCTATGATAATATTAAGAGATACATTGATCATATTAGTGCTATTGCTCCTGATGGCTTGACCCACTGGGGGTTAGGAGATTGGGTGCCCGTAAAATCTAAAACACCTGTCGAATTAACTTCTACCGCCTATTATTTCCTGGACACCAAGATTTTAGCAGCTGCAGCAAAATTGCTTAACAAAACAGAGGATCATCATTTTTATACTAAACTAAGTGAAAAAATTAAAATGGCATTCAATTCAAAATTTTTGAATGCTTCCAATGGAATCTATGGATCAGGATACCAAACAGAATTGGCGGTCCCTTTACATTTGGGTTTAGTACCTCAGGAGTCTATTGGGAAAGTAGTTGCCAATCTTGCAAAAAAAGTAGAAGCGGATGGAAATCATATCGATGTGGGATTATTAGGTACTAAATCAATTTTAAATGCTTTAAGCGAAAATGGTTTTGCCGATCTTGCATACAAATTGGCAGCTCAGGAAACATATCCTTCATGGGGATGGTGGATAAAAAATGGAGCTACTACATTATATGAAAACTGGCCTATCGATGCCAAGTCGGATATATCAATGAACCATATTATGTTTGGAGAAATCGGTGCCTGGATGTATAAAGCCTTGGCTGGTATAAAACCTGATCCTGAGAAACCGGGGTTCAAGAATAGCCTTATTGAGCCGCATTTTGTGGATGGCCTGGATCAATTTGAATGTGAATTGGATACTCCATATGGAAAAATATTATCATCATGGACAAAAACGGGAAATAGCATTTTCTATACTCTTACTATTCCGCCCAATGCTGCTTCTAACCTGAGAATCAACGTTAAGTCAGGTCAACACATTTATCAAAACAAACAAAAATTGCAATTAAAAAACAATCAGTTCCTAAATATTAAATTAATTTCCGGGAAGTATAGTTTTGAAATAAAATAGCAAAAAATTATCTCACCAATCTATAGGTAGCTTTCACTAAGAATATATTTCTTCCTCCATTGTCAAAAACATGATTAAATAGACTTGTATTGAGGCTCGTGTCGAATTCAGTACTTGCTTCCGGATTATTGTTTTGTGACCAGACCAGGTATAGTTCTGAGCCGGGTTTATATTCCCATCTTGCCACCAGATTGGATCGGAATTGTATAAAATTAAAATTAGGATCAGAAAAAGTATAATCTATCTGGCCATCCTGGTTTTCATCTACTGCATAACCATCACCTTGGTTTTTGATTTGCGATGAGGTAAAGGTATGGAACCGTTCATCGTAATTTTTATGTAATGGATCTTTGACATAACCAAATTTAGAATAGATTGGCCTGGTGATGAATGGCTGCCCATAATATTGCAGCGTAAGGTCCGGCGTGATATTGTAATTTAACCGCAGTGTGTAACGCATGGTTTTTTGTCTAACCTCGCTCACTATCACGCGTGGTTGATTTTGATAGAAGGCATCGCTTACATATTGATCTTGTTTTCTGAAATTGGAATTATAACCTATTCCGAGATTAATGCTAATAGCGTTGGATGGTTGTATTTGTATATTGGCATTATAGTTTTTTATACGGGTTGTGTGATCAAAGCCCCAGGCATGAAAGGTATTAATAAATAATACGGTCTTTTTTCTTTGATCTGTATTTAAATATGCAAAATTACCAAGTCCAGCTGGTCTGCGCAGCGACGAACCACCTCTTAATGCATTATTGGAGATATCAAACGTATTCCATGTCAACCCAGAACCAATCCGCCAATTATTGGTGAAATTAGCATGTGCATTGGTGTTAAACGCATTGTACAAAAACTGACCTCCGAAATCCCATCTTGCCCAATGATTATAATTAATACGGGCATTTCTAAATATTCCGATTTGTTTTTGCCATTGTATGCCTGCCCAGGTAAAATGATTTATTTCATTGGCAGTCAGCATAAAACCAATATCATTCAATTCCAATTCAGGTGATCGGTAAGTGATGCCGGTTTCGAATTTAATTATTTCGCCGTGCTTGCCCCTTTCACCACCTATTTTCCCTAGCTTGAGAGTGCTACCCGTTCCGGTTAATGAAGTTCGTTCCGGATCAATTTCTGTTTCTGACGCATTAGTTCGTTGAAAAAGATGTTCAAATGAGGTCTGCGTATTCAATATTTTTTCCTTAGATCCTTGTACACTGCTCCAAACTATATTGCCTTTCAAATACCAGGCCCTGCCTTTCCAAAAATGTACAAAATCAAGACCTCCGGAGTAGGCTGCTGAGTGTAAAGTATGATTTAAATTTGACTGTCGATTTACACCGGTGAGAATGGCACCTACAATAGTTTTTCCTTGATTAAAATCTTTTTGTATTCTTCCTACGGTATAATTTGCTAATGGTTCAATAAGTTCTTTTCTGCGATTTCCTTCCAAATCGATATTGGCATGTACAGCTTTTGTAATGCTTTCTATCAATCCTAAGCTCCAGCCTTTTCTGGTTTTACCACTAAATTTTGCAGCACCTAAAATTGGTGTACTGGTAGGAATTTTTACATACTCCTTTTCAATTAGATTTGGGTATCCATGGGGATTGCTACCTATTCTCCTGGAATAAAATAATAAATCTGAATCATAATCACCACCTGCTTCGGAATTGGTAAGCCCATAGTCAAAGATGCTGTTGCTTTCTATAAAAAATGGTCTTCTCTCCTGAAAGAAATTTTGAAACCCATCAATTCTTACCTGAGAGGGATCCGCTTCGACCTGACCAAAGTCGGGATTGATAGTAAAGTCGAGGATAAGGTCATTGGTGACCCCTAATTTTCCATCCAGGCCAACAGTAAGTGTATGATCAACTCCATTGGCAAAAGGATTTCCAGGCTCAGCTTTATATAATTCCGTTTTTGCAACCGTGTATGGGGCAATCTCCAATTGTTTTCTTCCTTTGATATTTTTAATTCCATGAAGCTCACCAAACTCAGAAACCCATCCACCTGCGCTCTGTGGTATGTACTGCCAGGTAGACCTTTCCTCTTGCCTGAACAATCTTCGCATTACCTGTAATCCCCATACTTTATCAGGTGCATCATCGAAACGCAATTGGCTGAGTGGAATTTGTACTTCAGCAGTCCATCCAAGACTGTCTATATTTGACTTACCTCGCCATATCGGATTCCACGCTGCATCATAATTGCCATTATTTGAAATAAACTCATCACCTCGTACACCAGATACTGATAATGTAAAAGAAAATGCAGTCCTTTTGTCATTATAACTATCTATGTGTATTTCAATCCAATCTCCCGGAAAGCCATCCCTTCTGCTCAATCGTTTTACAATAGAGTCGGGTTCCGGATCATGACATCTGTAGCCCACATAGAGGTTATCATCATCATATACAATTTTGAAATGCGTGGGATAGGACGGGGCTTTACCTTCCTTAGGCTGATATTGGGTAAAGTCCCCAGCCCATTCTACTACATCCCATGAGGCATCATCCAGTATTCCATCGAGTTTTATATCACTGGTAATCCTGTGTGTAGTATACTTTTTCTTTTCAATATCCATTTTTTCACTTTGCGATTGAATATTAAATGCAACAGCAATGAATAAGCACAGGTTAAGTAGCCGCATGTAGTTTCTGATAAACGATTAATGACAAAGGAGCAACCCGCGGGTTGCAATTCAGATTTAATAAATACCGAGGATTATTAGAATGGTTACGAATTTTAACTCTTTTTAAGAATCCCTTTTGTAATAGCTAGTACTCTACATGTATGCGTTCAACCATATTCTTGTGGAGTTATTTAACCCGGAGGCTCAGGATTCGTGTCTTTATCGTTTGTTTTGAATATATACAAAGTGATTGAACGCATAATTAACTGACCAATATTTATTTAGACAAATTCTAAATAAATTCTTCACTTAAAACTGTTAAATCCTTCGAACCGGCTGTTTTATTTTTGAAGTTCGATTTTAATAATTTCGTGTTCTAATCACTTTTTTGAAAATTCCATTTATGAATTGGATATCACATTTTTTTTCATCGTCACTGGGTAAAAAAGTAATTATGAGTCTTACCGGCTTATTTTTATGTTTATTCCTTGTGGTACACCTTATTGGGAATTTACAGTTACTCAAAAACGATGGCGGAGAATCTTTTAATACGTATACCTATTTCATGACTCACAATCCATTGATTAAAATAATCAGTTATTCATTGTATGCGTTCATTATTATACATACTGTGCAAGGAATTATTCTTTACTTCCAAAACAGAGCTGCCAGGAAAAATAAATACGATAAAAGATCGGGAAATTCATCTACAATAGAATCCCGCAATATGGCTTTATTGGGTTCAATCATTTTTATTTTTCTGGGAGTCCATATGGGTGATTTTTGGTGGAAAATGAAAACGGGTGCTTTGGAAAAAATGACATATGAAGGCTATGGTGAGATAGTAAATTTGTATACCCGGGTCGATGCGGCATATAGAGAATGGTGGATTGTGCTTTTTTATGTAGTGTCTATGGTCGTTTTAGCTTACCATTTAAAACATGGTTTTCAATCTGCTTTCCAATCATTAGGAATCAATCATCCTAAGTATACACCATTCATTAAATTTGTTGGTGTAGCTTTTTCTATATTGATTCCCCTTGGTTTTGCCATTATACCGATAGGCCGATTTCTTTTCTTTAAATAAAATACAAAATTGAATTAAGATGGAATTGAATTCCAAGATACCTCCAGGTTCACTTGCTGATAAATGGACTAAATACAAATCCAGTATTCCATTGGTTGCTCCGCAAAACAAGCGAAGGTTAGAAATAATCGTGGTCGGAACGGGATTAGCGGGTGCTTCAGCAGCGGCAAGCCTGGGTGAGTTAGGATATAATGTAAAGTGTTTTACATTTCATGATAGCCCTCGCCGAGCACATAGCATCGCTGCCCAGGGTGGCATCAACGCCGCCAAAAACTATGCTAATGACGGCGATAGTATATACAGATTATTTTATGATACCATTAAAGGTGGTGACTACCGTGCCCGCGAGGCCAATGTGCATCGTATGGCAGAGGTGAGTGTTAATATCATAGATCAATGTGTAGCACAGGGAGTCCCTTTTGCCAGGGATTACGGAGGATTATTGGAAAACAGATCTTTTGGTGGTGTACAGGTGTCCCGCACATTTTATGCCCGGGGACAGACTGGCCAACAATTATTAATCGGAGCCTATAGTGCCTTGTCTCGCCAGATTGCATTAGGAGCGGTACAAATGTACAATCGTCATGAAATGATGGATATAGTTACCATAGATGGGGTAGCACGGGGAATTATTGCCCGAAATTTAATTACCGGAAAACTGGAGCGATTTGGAGCTCATGCAGTGATTCTTGCAACAGGTGGATATGGAAATGTATTTTACCTATCCACCAATGCTATGGGATCTAATGTGAGTGCAGCCTGGAAAGCAGTCAAGAGAGGTGCATTGATGGCAAATCCTTGTTACACGCAAATTCATCCCACCTGTATACCGGTTAGTGGTGATTACCAATCAAAGCTTACTCTTATGTCTGAATCACTGCGCAATGATGGCAGGGTGTGGGTCCCAAAAAATATGGACGATGTGCAGGCAATACGGACCAGAGCTAAAAAACCGACTGATATAAAAGAAGAGGATCGCGATTATTACCTGGAGCGAATGTATCCTTCATTTGGAAACCTGGTACCGCGTGATGTGGCATCGAGGGCAGCCAAAAAAGTATGTGATGAAGGAAGAGGTGTGAATGCTTCAGGTCTTGCTGTTTTTCTTGACTTTTCTACTGCCATTATACGATACGGTAAATCGCAGGCCAATGTGAAGGGAATTCATAATCCGGATGAAGCCACCATCAAAAAATTAGGGGAAGCCGTAGTGAGTGAAAAATACGGCAACCTTTTCGAGATGTATGAAAAAATCGTCGGAGAGGACCCTTATAAGTTACCTATGATGATTTATCCGGCTATACATTACACAATGGGAGGCCTTTGGGTAGATTATAACCTGGAGACAAATATTCCTGGATTGTTTGCACTTGGGGAATGCAATTTTTCAGATCACGGCGCTAATAGATTAGGTGCTTCCGCTCTGATGCAAGGATTAGCAGACGGATATTTTATAATTCCCTATACCATTGGTACTTTTTTATCCAAGGAAATCCGCACTCCAAATATTAAAACAGATACTCCGGAATTTGATCAGGCAGAATCCGGTGTACGGGACAGAATTCATCATTTATTAAACATAAAAGGTACACAATCGGTGGAAAGCCTACACCGCCAATTAGGTAAAATCATGTGGGACTATTGTGGAATGTCCAGAACTAAAGAAGGATTGGAATTTGCTAAAGCTGAAATCAGAAAATTGAGGGATACATTCTGGAAAGATGTGTATGTTCCAGGCTCGGCTAATGAGTTTAATCCGGAATTGGATAAGGCAAATCGGGTAGCCGATTTTATGGAGCTCGGAGAAATGATGGTGTTGGATGCACTTACACGAAATGAAAGCTGTGGGGGCCATTTTAGAGAAGAATACCAGGATGCTGAAGGGGAGGCATTGCGGGTAGATGATCAGTATGCTCATGTGGCCGCCTGGTCCTGGAATGATAGCAATATGCAACTGACTAAGGAACCCCTCAAATTTGAAAATGTAGAATTGAAATCAAGAAGTTATAAATAATGGTTACAGGGTCAGTACTGAGTAATTATGACTGACCTTAAAATTTTTAAAAGATGAATTTAAAACTTAAGATTTGGCGACAAACAAATGGCAATTCAGCTGGTCGTTTTGAGCATTACCAGGTAAATGCAAATGAACATATGTCATTTCTTGAAATGATGGATGTTTTAAACGAAGACCTGGTATCACAAAAGAAAGAACCCATAGCTTTTGATCACGACTGCCGCGAAGGGATTTGTGGTGCTTGCAGTATGGTGATCAATGGTAAACCTCATGGTCCGCTAAATGGTACCACAACCTGTCAACTCCATATGAGACATTTTAAAGATGGTGATACCATTACCGTAGAGCCTTTCAGAGCCAATGCGTTTCCTGTCGTAAAAGATTTGGTGGTAGACAGATCTTCGTTTGACAGAATAATACAGGCAGGTGGCTTTATATCTGTCAATACCGGTCAGGCACCGGATGGCAATGCCATCCCTGTCAATAGAGATGATGCCAGCGCCGCATTTGATGCAGCAGCTTGTATAGGTTGCGGCGCATGCGTCGCAGCATGTCCAAATGCCTCAGCTATGTTATTCACCTCAGCAAAAGTTTCGCACCTTGCTTTATTACCCCAAGGTAAAATTGAAGCAAAGTCAAGAGCTAAAAAAATGGTGGAGCAGATGGATTTAGAAGGTTTTGGAAAATGTTCGAATACTTATGCCTGTGAAGCCGAATGTCCCAAGGGAATCTCAGTAACTAATATCGCCAGGTTAAACAGGGAGTACATGTCGGCCGTATTTGCCGGAGAATAGTTAGAACCAAAAATCATGCAATTATCCGATCTTTATACCAAGGCTTTATATCTTCAGTGGCTCAGTATTGAAGAAGGATCTTATTTATTCAGAAATGCACCCCTGGCAGAACTGATGTCTATTGGGCACCAATTAAGACAAAAACAGGTGCCTGGAAATAAAGTGACCTGGATCATTGATCGTAATAGCAACACCACTAATGTTTGCGTTGCGAATTGTAAATTTTGCAATTTTTATCGCGTACCTGGTCATAAGGACTCTTATATAACTTCCATTGATACCTATAAAACCAAGATCGAAGAATTATTCAGGTACGGAGGTGAACAGTTATTACTGCAAGGTGGACATCATCCAGATTTGGGATTGGATTATTACGCGGAGCTTTTCAGGGAATTAAAGGCATTGTATCCAAGGTTAAAGCTGCATGCCCTTGGCCCGCCTGAGATCGTTCATATTTCCCAAATCTCAGGTACCACTTACAAAGAAACGTTACAGACACTAAAAGAAGCTGGTTTAGATTCATTTCCAGGGGCTGGAGCTGAAATATTAGTAGATAGGGTTAGAAATCTCATAGCCAAAGGCAAATGCCTCACCGATGAATGGCTGGATGTAATGCGGGATGCACATAAATTGGATTTAACCACTTCGGCGACGATGATGTTTGGTACGGTGGAGACCATAGAAGAAAGAATGGAACACCTGGTACGGTTGCGTGAAGTACAAAGTGAAAAACCTAAAGATTCAATTGGCTTTTTAGCTTTTATTCCCTGGCCGTTTCAGGACGAAGGCACCCTGCTTCAACGAATAAACAGGGCTGAAAATCAAACCACCGCCGATGAATACATACGTATGATTGCACTCAGCAGAATCATGCTGCCAAATATCAGAAATATTCAAGCTTCCTGGCTTACCGTGGGCAAAGCCGTCGCCCAGATCTGTCTGCATGCCGGTGCAAACGATATGGGAAGCATCATGATTGAGGAGAATGTAGTAAGTGCTGCCGGGGCTCCACATAGATTTACTGCTGATGGTATACAACAGGCTATCAGAGAAGCTGGTTTTGTACCGCAATTACGGGATCAGCAATATAAAGAAAGGCAATTGCCTAAAGAGATAGTTCAGCAGGCAGATATCCCTGATTCTATGCGAGTAAATTGAAATCTATTTTACCCAAACAATTCCCCTAACACATCAATTACCCGGCTAAATCCCTTTACTTTTATTTTGAATTTAGTCTTAGAAATTGACTTCATATTATTCTTTGGAATGATTATATGGGTAAAGCCCAGTCGTTCAGCCTCATGAATTCTTTGCTCTATGCGGCTTATTGCTCTTATTTCACCACTTAGGCCGATCTCACCGGCAAAAGCATAGTCTTTAGGAATTGGAATGTCCTGCAGTGAAGAAACCAAAGCTGCAACCACAGCCAGATCTAAAGCAGGATCAGCAATCTTTAACCCTCCTGCAATATTTAGAAAAACATCAAAAGTGGAAAATTTTAAGCCACCTCTTTTTTCCAGGACTGCCAGAAGCATACTGAGTCTGCGCAAGTCAAAAGTGGTTACGGAACGTTGTGCAGTGCCGTAAATAGCGGTGCTTACCAAAGCCTGTACTTCCAATAATAATGGCCGCATACCCTCCATTGTGGCACATACAACTGATCCACTTAGATTTTCTTCAGTCTGTGATAATAATAATTCAGAGGGGTTTGAAATCTGTCTCAGGCCATTTGATTGCATTTCGTATATCCCCATTTCGTCGGTAGAGCCAAATCTGTTTTTACGGGTACGAATGATTCTGTATGCGTGCAAAGCATCACCTTCGAATTGCAATACTACATCTACGATGTGTTCTAATACCTTCGGACCTGCAATTAATCCTTCTTTATTAATATGACCAATAAGAATAAAAGGTATGCCTGAGGATTTTGCATAACGTTGGATTTCCGCAGTACATTCTCGCACTTGTGTCACGGATCCTTGTATGGATTCAATTTCAGGCATAGATAGTGTCTGAATAGAATCAATAATTACAATTTGTGGTTCGAGCTCTTTTATTTCATCCAGTACAAACGGTAGATTAGTTTCGGTCAGAATAAATACATTATTTTGTTTTATACCAATCCTGTCGGCTCTCATCTTAATTTGTTCTTCACTTTCTTCACCGGAGACATACAAAACCTTATACTTTGTATTCAATGCCAGTTGCATCATCAGTGTAGATTTCCCTATACCCGGTTGACCGCCAATGAGAATTAACGATCCCGGGACAATACCTCCTCCAAGGGTTCTATTAAATTCTTCATCGGGAAAACTAAGTCTTTCGACCGGTAGAGGCTTAACATTTTGTAGTGAAACTGGTTTGGGTCCCTTTTTCTGAGACCTCAATTCTCGCTGAACTGACGAAGATTTGTCGGAACTGTCAATTATTTCTTCAGTGTAACTGTTCCATTCATTACACGAAGGGCAATTTCCTATCCATTTAAGGGAAGTTGCACCACAATTTGAACAAACGTAGACCTTTTTCAATTTCATTTCGTTACAAATATGGGATAATTAAAAAATATTTTATTCTTTTGTGTGACTTCGCCGTTTGGTCCGCGTCTTAAAATTACAAAGCAAATGAAACTGCGATCATACAAATTAAGAAATACAAGCTGGAATGAAGATTTCCAGTTTTAAGAATTGGTTTTTTGGGGTTTATACAGGGTGCTTAGCTGTTTACCAGTTTAGGTGCCCTGTTTTTTTTTGGTAAGACCATATGACTGTGACCCAGCCAAATCATAAACATAAACAAACTCAGCTTTTGCATGATAGCCAAAGACCCAAACCAAACACCTGAATAATAAATGAAGTAAGTAATTCCACTGCTAAGGATTGCCATCATGACCAGCAATAGATTCAGGTATTTTTTTTGCTGTAAAAGATGATATAAAATAATAAATAAAGATATCAGGCCCAGGGTTCCTGCTACATTAATTACGGTGTCATGAAAAGGGGTGAAAATAAAAAAACCGATCACCATGGAAGAGCTACCCAAACCCTGAACCCAATATTGAGTAACTCTTTTTAACGATAGTATTGCTGGAAACAAATAAAAAGTAATAGCAAAACTCAAGGACAGGGAAGCCGTGGCCATTAATGCAAAATATTTTCCCTGATTAGGAAGAGTATTAATACCATGATCATTAAATAAATTACATAAGTAGTTTTTACTAAAATCAAAAGATAACGTATCCTGCACGACAGGATTGCCACCTGGGTACAAGTATATAGCAATTGCAAAAAGCAGAATAGCCATGCATAATAACAGAAGACAAAATGCACTAAGGATTTTAAATGTAAACTGCATATTTCAGGATCAACGCAGTTCTACCTTTTTGTTTAATTGGGCAGATTGCAAAGCTGTATCCTTTTTTAACAGGGAGAGAAATTTATCTTTTTGATCCGGTACTATTTTGGCAGAGACCAACCAATACTGACCATTTGCCGGATCCAGTTTTCTGATGGGCATCAATTCCTGTTCTTTATACCGCACCAGAAAATCATGTAATGTATTAGATTCTTTAAGTTGAATAAGGTATTCCTGGGTAATTCGATTGTCGATGTAGGGCTCCCAAATGCCATCGGTAGCAAGAGTATCTAATTTAATGCTAAAGCGTTGCAAGGGATCAGGGTAATTAAAATTGGTAAAAATGGACTTTTTAAGATTTTCCCTATAATATGTGATACGCGTGCTGGGAGCATCCGCTATAGCTTCTTTATATTCGTCATTAAAGGTTTCAAATTTTAAATCTGCGAGCTCTTTTTTAAGCTTTTTCAATTCATTTTTTGAGAGTTGTTTTATAAACATTCCATTTTTTTTCATGTTTTGTTTGGCATTTAACTTCATTATTCCATTTTGATAAATAATCAAATCATATGTAGGGCAATATCCAAAACAAGGAGATTTAGACATTTCTACCAATTTAGCATCCGGGTTTGAAAGAGTTAATTGTTTTGTGCTGCATTGAATTGCCAAGAAACTCACCAGTAATAATAAACTATACTTATTCATTTTGTTTGTTTCATTATTTTAATTACTCTATGTTCTTTCTTAAAACGAAAATACAGGAAGTAAATTCCCTCAGGCCAGTTTTTAATAAATATTTCTGCCTGCGGTAAAATGTACAGACTGCCCGTTTTTAATACTTGACCGATGGTATTGCACATCACAAAGTGGAGCGGGTCAGAGAGTAGAGTAGGTGATTGTATGGTAATTATATCGTGGGTTATTTTTACTGATAAAGATTCCAGATGGGGTGATTTAAAATCAGAATTACAACTGATGGACGATGAATTTAATAATGTTGACCTGGATGACATTACAGTTTGAATCATTTTAACTGATTGTCCTTTTGTAAAAAAATGCATACATTCATCTGCCACGAAGTCCATAAAATTCATAGACATGTCATTTGAATTGCATGATTTTTGCGGATAGGAAGGACAATCAAAGTAGGGCGCGGATTGCATAGGAGTATCCTCTATATCATCGTCTTCGTTGCAATCCCCTATATTTTGACCCCAGGTGTGTTTTAGACCCAGGTAATGCCCCATCTCGTGAACCAGGGTTCGTCCCTTTAGACTATGAAGAGGATCAGCATTGAAGACTACAGGATCTATTACTATACCATCTTCGTTTTTGTTTTTTATCGCTCCGGCTATACTCGATCTACCGTATAGATTTTCCAATTTGCCAACCCATATATTGATATACAAATCACCATCCCACGGATCTTTTCCTCCATCTTTAGAAGAGTGTATCGAAAAATTATTCTGACTGTTTTTTTTACTTCCGATAAAGGAGATGTTGGTATTTGTACGGGTAATTCCACTGGTGGCTTTTCCATCAGGATCTGTCCGGGCCAAACAAAATCGTATACCCGGTGAGCCGATCGATTTTCTAAATTCTTTTGGCACAGAAGTATTCAATACAGAGGCATTATTAAAATCTAAATTTAATCTTTCGATCTGTCTTAGAATCTGACTGTCGCTAAGGTTTTCAACGGTTTGATTCCAAACAATATGGACTACAACCGGCAAGACAATTGCAGCTCTCGATTCCAGTTTGTATTGATTGATCTTAGGATCCGGTGATACAGGGTAAAGTGTAGTTTGATCTGTTCCGCACCAGTGCGTTTGGGCACTTAATGGTCTTGAAATCAGTACAACTATGGATATGAGAGAAAGTAGGATTATTGTTTTCCTGAACGTATGCATTTTGCAAATCAAAGATAATTCATTATTTAGCCTCTTATTTTGAAAATTAGTGGCTAACATGAGTAATGAAAATCACACTTCAATGATTTTAGTAACCAATCTTACTGTAAAACGAAATGATCAGGTAATACTTTCTGATATCAGTTTCTCACTGGGCGCAAATGAACATCTGGCCATAATTGGAAATGCAGCCAGTGGTAAAACAACCCTGGGGAAAGCCATCGCAAACAAGATATTTTTTGAAGGGAAGGTTAATTTTTTCTTGCCTCAGCTGCCTAAGATAGTATTTATAGAACAACAGCACGGGTTAAAAAATAAGGTAAATACTACGGACATGTATTACCAACAGCGATTTAATTCGTTTGATGCTGAAGATACAATTACGGTACATGAATATTTTTTAAATCATCAACGTGCATTGGAAATCATCGGTGAATTAAACTTGGAGTATTTATTACACAGACCACTGATCCAGCTGTCGAATGGGGAAAACAAGAAAATACAATTAGCTAAACATCTGTCGGAAAATCCGGATATTATTATACTGGATAATCCATTTCTCGGTCTTGACATAGATACACGAAAATTTCTAAATCTGTATTTAAATAAACTTAGCAAGGAGGGAAAAATTTGTATTTTGATTACCAGTCCTCTTGAAATCCCTGACTTCATCAATAGGGTATTGGAGTTGCGTGCCGGGAAAATGATGTTCTTCGAAACGAGGCAGAATTATATTTATCAACAGAGCAAAAAACAATTCAATACTCCTATTCACAATAAACCAATTCCTACAAATCACCTTTACATTTACGATGATTTCAGTCATGCTGTGGATATGAAGGATGTGAATATAAAATACGGTGAAGTAAAATTACTTGAACAAATCAACTGGACCATCAAACGAGGTGAACGATGGCATCTTAAAGGGCATAACGGTGCAGGTAAGTCGACTTTACTCAGCTTGATTACAGGTGATAACCCCCAGGCATATGCCATTAATTTGTCTTTATTTGACAGGAGGCGAGGTACAGGCGAATCCATATGGGATATAAAGAAAAAAATTGGATTCTTATCTCCGGAATTACATCTGTATTATGAAAAAACAACTACTTTTTCAAATACCATTGGTTCAGGCTTTTTTGACTCCATTGGTTTGTTTCAAAAATTAACAGAAAGTCAGCAAAATTTGGTAGACGAATGGATCGAATGTATAGGCTGCAAAAATATAAAAGATAAATATTTGTATGAGCTATCCATAAGCCAACAACGTATGGCCTTATTGACAAGGGCTTTTATTAAGAACCCACCGCTTTTAATACTTGACGAACCGTGTCAGGGGCTGGATCAAATACAAAAAAAGGATATGCTTGAATTGATTGATGCCGTAGGTCAGGATCCATCTAAAACCTTAATTTATGTAAGCCACTATGATGATGAAATTCCGCGTTGTATAACGAAATCCTTGCATTTGAAGGAAGGAAAATTGGAAATGGTCGAATAACCTGACCTGAACAAAATAAAAGTTTTAATTTTAGTCCAGTTTTTGAATTTTCATGCAATACATTCCACTTAAAATTTCTGGTATGGACGAGCGGTTTATGCTCAAAGTCGGCTTTAAAATAGACGATTTCGTGCCAGCCCTGAATTCATTTTCGTCCAAAAGCAGCCTGATTTCATATGATTTTCTTAAAACAATCGAAGAATTTCCACCTCTGGGGCTAAGGCCTTTTTACGCCGGGCTATATACTGAAAGCAGAGAAGTTGTCGGCTTTTTTTTGTTTCAAATCAAGTATTTTAAGGCCAATCAAAGTATAAAATTCGATCAGGACGATGATCTCTTTTGCAGAATACACTTAAAAATGAGATCTATTGTAGCAGGTCTCGTAGAATTCAATACTCTTATTTGCGGCAATTTATTATTGACCGGATCATATGGGTATTTGATGCATCACCCGTATACATTACATGAAAGTTTGATATACCAATTTGTAATTGAAGAATCACAAGGTTGGCTGAGAGCGAATGGATACGATTGTAATGTAATTCTGGTAAAAGACTTTTTTTCTTCTCATAAAATCCTGGAAGAAAGCACTTTCCACTCTTTTTCAATCCAGCCAAATATGATATTGGATTTACACCAGGACTGGACTGATTTTTCGCACTACCTGAACGCATTGCACTCAAAATATCGAATCAGGGTCAAGCGTGCTTTCAAAGCTGCTGAAAAAGTAGTTAAAAAGGAACTTACTTTTGATGAGGTGGAGGGCTTAAATGATCAACTCTATGCATTATACAAGCAGACGGCCACGCATGCAGAGTTTAATTTACTTGACCTTCATCCAGAGTACTTCAAAGAACTAAAAAGAAATCTTAAGGATCGAGTTCATTTTTTTACTTACTCTATCGAAGGTAAATTATCAGCATTTTATACTGTTATAGAAGACAGATCAGAAGCCGAGGCACACTTTTTAGGTATCGATGAGGAACTCAACAGAAAACATCAATTATACCTGAATATATTATTTGATATCATCCGATTTTCTATTCAACGGCAGTACCAAAGTATTCGGTTTGCACGCACAGCGATCGAGATCAAAAGCAGTGTAGGGGCCAGGCCTTTTCCTATGACATGTTATATTAAACACCGTAGGGTGATCAACAATACTTTTGTGCCCTATGTTTTGGATTTTCTAAATCAAAAAAATGACTATATAATCCGGCATCCATTTAAAGAATCAGAGGAAGTGGGTTTGGATCTGATAAACAATTGACCATGCATTAATATGTTTTTAAGAGAGTTTGGTACGGAATTAACCAATTATTAAGTAAGATTTGTCGCTATTGGCACGTTTTTTACTAAAATAAGATCATGAGACCTTCAGAGTTAAAAGAAAAAAATGATCGTGTAATAGCATTTACCCTCACTATCATCATTCATGCGGTGATTATCGCAGCTTTATTTTTCGTAGCAACTCCCAAATTCGAGGCTAAAAAAACGGAGCCGGTAAAGTCTGAAGTTTCAGCGAAAATAAAATTACCGGAGAAAGCATAATTCATAAATTAGGTTAATATTTCAATGAGCCTATATTCTTTTAAATGAATATAGGCTTTTTCTTTTTTACATCGCCAGCTAAAGGTATTTTTGTGCTTTAACCCGATTATACATTGTTAGTATTTGAAAGAAAGGTGCTGAAAAATGGGCTGCACGTTGTGTTGCATCATGATCCGACCAATCCATTAGCCTCTGTGGATTTGCATTACAAAGTAGGCTCCAGAGACGATCATAAAAGTCAAACCGGAATGGCTCACTTATTCGAGCATCTTATGTTTGCCGGGACTAAAAAATTTCCATCATATGATAAAGTAATACAAAATGCCGGAGGGGAAAATAATGCCTTCACTACAAACGACAGTACAAATTATCATATTACATTACCTTCCGTAAACATAGAGCTTGCATTAATGGTTGAGAGCGATAGAATGCGAAATCTCAAGATCAGCAATAAAGTCTTTGAGCGTGAAAAAAACGTTGTACTGGAAGAATTTAAAGAAACATGTCTGAATAAACCGTATGGAGACAGTTTTCATTTGATTTGTAAATTAGCTTATAAGCATCATCCGTACAGGTGGCCCGTGATAGGTATGAATGCGAGATCCATTTCCAAATTAAAATTAAGTGAGGCACTCCGGTTTTACAAAACATATTATCAGCCGTCTAATGCGATCTTATCTATTAACAGTAATGTAGATAACGCGTCATTATTTAAACTCATTGAAAAGCACTTTGGGTCAATACCTTCTGCCAAAGTGGTGAAGAAATCGTATCCCATTGAGACCGGTCATACCAGTTTGCAAAAAACTATTGCCAGGAAAAAGGCCCCTGCTGAAGCCATTTATATGGCATTCAACATGGCTGACAGATTGCACAAAGATTTTTACGTGGCTGATGTGATTAGTGATATTCTAAGTAATGGTCATTCCACCAGGTTGCTTAAAAATCTGTTGCGTGGTAAAAAAATGGTAAGCACTATTGACGCCTACATTACAGCCAGCCTGGATCCCGGATTGTTTATCATAGAAGCAAAATTGATACCCGGTAAATCAATGAAAGAGTTGGAAAAGTACATATGGAAAGAACTTGAATTGTTAAAAAAAGTGGTTCTAAAAAAACGTGAACTCACTAAAATTAAAAACACCATTGAGTCATCCTTGGTGTTCAGTGAGATCAACGGTTTGAACCGGGCTATAACACTGGGCTTTTTTGAAATGCTGGGAGATGCCCATCGGGCAAATGAAGAAGGAAAAATATATCAAAGTCTTACCCCTGCAGATGTACAGGCAACAGCCAGAAGAATTTTTCAGAGAAAAAATTGCAGTATTGTATATTATAAAAGATCTGCGGATGGTCAGGGTTTTTTTGAAGAAGATGAGGATGAAGATTGATCAAAGTTTTATGGATACTGGTCCGGATCGCGGGCCCATGACTTCTATCCGGGTAACTCCTTCTTCTTTTAACCTTCTTTTTTGATCGCTAGATAAATTGAGCAAATAATTATTTGAAATTTCATTTATATTCTCCAAAGGGCCCAAGCTGTCCGTTTTTAATCCATATGCCAATTTTATTCTTCGGTACCACTCTTCAAGACATTCGCCATTATGAGGTATGGCTTTCCAATCTATATAGGTACTTTGCCCGGAATAGAATTTAAATTCTGTAAATGCAGGTGATACGATATAAAGATCACCTGGTTTGCTTTCTCTTTTCAAATACAGTGCATAATCCATATTCGCATTCTTGTTAAATAAGGAATTATTCGATCCCGTATTTTGAATGAATCTAAACACAATAAAAAGAAAAGACAAAGAAATGATTAATTTTTTTATATGCCCTTGAATAAGCCAGGATGATAAATTGCTGATGATCACTAAAAAACTAAAAAATTTAAGCCAAATAGTTGCTTTAAACCATTGTGTTTGAATGGCTAGTTTTGGTGAAATGGTCAGTACTATTGAATATATAATACATCCTGCCAGTACAAGTGCTGATAGCTTAAATAGTCTTCGGTCTATTGTCCTCCAGTAATAAGTTCCTATAAGGAATAGGGGAATAAGTAATATATAGTTTCTAAGTCCGAAATGGGCTGGAAAAAAATGATGAGCATTACGCAAAAGCATTATTTCCGCAAATTCCTCCGGGCTTAACCCGGAATTTAAGTCCCTGACCAGGAAAAAAATATAAGGGGATACCAAAGCTATAGAAAGAACCAAATAGCCAATGTACAATCTCGTATTTAATAAAGCCGCAGATAATAGTACAATCTGAAAGCCGGCAACCGGATGAAAATAGGTGGCGATTACTGCTAGCATAGATGAAATGAACCACCTGGAATTATAAGCATGCCATAACGCCCAGATGCCTAATGATTTTGAAATAAGGCTGCCACAAACCATATTATAATATAATTCGTTACCGCCTAAATTAATATTATATGACAAGATCAAAGTTGCAAAGCCTGTGAGCAAAACCAATTTGTGGTCTTCAATAAATTTTGATGCCCAGGTAAAAATTCCCGAAATCAGTACTATACTGCAAATGGCATGAATAATGAAAAATAGAACTTTCCAGGTATTTTCTGGAAATAAAGCAATACAATGACTTAGAATAAATCTTTCGTTAATTCGCTGACTTAAACAATTTACATAAAAATCCTGTGTAAAAACTGTGGGTTGCCGGATATGTACAGCATACGGCATAAAATCCATCTGGTCATTGCCTCCATAGATGTACCCATAAGTAATAAGCAAAACAAGATAGGTTAAAGTCGATGGTAGCCAGTAGGGTAGAGTATGGTTGGATGTCATACATTAGTCAATGACAAAACCAATATTATACAAGGCAAGACTCAATCAGTGCTGAATAAAAATCCTTAAGTGTAGAACCACTTGCCCTGACTTGCTGTGGTACCAGGCTATTAGCGCTTTGGCCAGGTACTGTATTGATTTCAAGCATATATGCCTTATCCTGATCGTGATTGTATATAAAATCGATCCGCACCACACCTTTGCAATTGAATATATGGTATAGTTTTATAGCTTGTTTCTCTATTCGCTCCTTAATATGATTAGAAACAGGAGCAGGAGTGATTTCGTCGGCCATTCCGGTAGTATATTTTGCCTTATAATCAAAAAAATCGGTCTTACTCCTTATTTCGGTGATCGGAAGTGGTATGATGATATTATTTTTTTTAAACACACCTATAGTGAGTTCAGTGCCGGAAATAAATTCTTCTATTAGTATTTGATCGTCTTCTTTAAATGCTTTCGCCAGGGCATCTGGTAATTCGTTGGGTACATTCACTTTTGACATGCCTATGCTGGAGCCTCCATTATTGGGTTTTACAAAGGCAGGTAAGATGATGTTTTTTAGTATTTCTTCCGTGCTTGGATTATCCGATTTGAAATAATGAAGTGATTTTGCCACAGGTATTCCTGAGAAAGCAGCAAGGGCTACTGTATATCTTTTATTGAAAGTAATCGCTGATGTGGCCACATCACATGCGGTATAAGGTAAGCCAATCATATCAAAATATCCCTGGAGTTTACCATCTTCACCAGGAGTACCGTGGATGCCACACAATACTGCATCAAAATATAGTTTTTTCCCATCTATATCAATTGTAAAATCTTCCTTATTTATTGGCAGGTTTACATTAGGCTGGGGATTATAAAACCAACCGTCTTTGCGAATGTCTATTTTGTACAGATCATATTTATCCCGGTCTACGTTGGCTTCTATTGTTTTAGCTGATTCGTAAGAGATGACTGCTTCACCGGAGTATCCTCCTGTTACAAATGCAATTTGCTTTTTCATAGAGTAAAATTAAGGATTAACTTCATATTATAATAATTTTTAATATGATGTTTTATTTATTAGATTTAATGTGAGCAGAATTGCTTTCTCCAATGCTGAAATAGCAATGGGAATGTTCCAATGGTCCCGATTTCGAGGCTCTACTTTGTTGGAAATTGCCCTGAGTTGTATGCAAGGGACTTGGTTTAATTTCATCGCTGCAAAAAATGCGGCACCTTCCATTGATTCTATTTGAGGATGGTAAAGTTTTATCATTTTATCTATAGTGGGCTGATAGCCCGTTGCAGTTACAACGGTAACCGCATTGACTTCTGTATATCCGGTCAAATTTAAATTTATTTTATTGTTGATTTCCATAGTGGTAAATGGATTTAAATCGGTGATGAATGGCAAGTCGGCTAAATGCAATATAGCTCCATTTTTATCCTCAGAGCCTGAGAATGCGAACCGGTCTGTAACCACCTGTACTACATCGCCAATTTTTATATTTGGATCATATGAGCCGGCAATCCCAATTTGAATAGCTAAATCAGGTGTATTTGTTGCAAGATATCGTCCCAGTGAATACGATGCCTGGGCTGTACCTACACCATGTACAAAGAGTTGTATCTCCTTCATTTTTTTGACAGATTCGGGAATTTCCATCTCTGTAGCAGCACATACCATTATTTTCATTCAGTTGGTTTATATAGATTTAATTTGACGCCAATGGAGGGGGAAAGTCCCATAGATTGATAAAAGCTAAAAGCCGTGTCAAGAAGTAGTCGCGAATTCAATTCTAATCCAATACCTGTCGAAAAACTCTGTGGATAGGTAGTGATCCCTGTCCGGAAACAAATAGTTTTGATCATTTGGTATTCAATGCCAGCTTTAATATTTGCCTTTGAATGGATGCTTTTTTCTACTTCAGAACAAAAGTGGACCAATGAAGACATGGAATATTTGATACCAAGCAATAAAACATTCATTGCCATTTTCCCTTGCGTTGAATTACCCCTCAGTATTGTATGGTAGGAAAATCCTGCTTGTATATTTTGAAGTATTTCATATTGGATACCCAATTGTATCATTCCAAAAGCAGATTTTTCTCTTTTTGGATCATTAAATTGGATAATCCCTCCGGAGGTTCCAATTGCGATTTTTTTTGACAAAGACATCCCATATCCGATCCTAAAGTTTAATTGATTGTATTCCGGCAAACCATAATACCCTGCTCCTAGTCCCAAACCTTCGTTAGAACCGAGCTTCAGACCGGCTACTATACTGCTTCCAATAATTCCTGAACCTGCGAACCTGTTTTCCGCATTAAAGGAAAATGTAGAATATTTAATATTTGCGAGACTGGCAGCATTTCCAGGAAAAGCTTCAGCATTATCCATTGCCACGGTCTGCCCTCCGATGCCGTAAAGCCTGGAAGAATTTATTGGATTAAAAATAGACTGGCTATTTATTTCAATTGGCGATTGAAAATAAATAATGTACGCTATAATCAACCAATTCGTGGCTTTCAATAGGTCAAATTTATTCAGAATTTCTGTACTAGAGAGGAGTTCTATTTAATGGGTTATTTTATATGGAACTATCTTTGAAGTTCAATTTATGGCAAAATTCAGATCGAATCACACCGGGAGTGGAAAAAGGGATAATAAAAAAAGCGGCTTTATAATTAAAGTGGCGGTGTATGGGATGGTGCTGTTATTTTTTTTATGGAAATTACTTAACTATTTTAAAGCTTATGAAAATAATGAATTCAAATCAGCGAGCGCCGATACTGTGCCATTGTCCCTACCGGAGGAGGTAGAAAATAAAAAAGTATTTTCAGCCGAAAATGCAATTTCGTCCATCGATTTACCCAACCAGACTCTAACCAACACTCTGGTACGACACCGTCATTTTACTTTGTCGTATTCTGAATCCAATGAACAAGCCGAATGGGTAGCTTATGAGCTCACAAGAGATAAATTGAATGCACCTAAAGTAGGCAGGTTTGACTATTTTTCTCCGGATAATGATATATTAACCCGATCGGCTTTGCACAGAGATTATACCGGATCTGGTTATACGAGAGGGCATTTGGCACCAGCAGCGGATATGGCCTTTGATCAGAAAGCTGCTGAGGAGAGTTTTTATATGAGTAATATCTCTCCTCAGGAAAAGTATTTTAATCAGGGAGTATGGCGCGAGTTGGAAGAGAATGTAAGGGATTGGGCACGTTCGAATCGCAGTTTATTTATAGTGACAGGGCCTGTTTTAACTCAGGGAATAATTAAAAAGATAGGAGAAAATCGAGTGAGTGTACCATATTTATTTTATAAAGTAGTATTAGATACAACCGGAATTGAAAAGAAAGGGATTGGTTTTGTACTCCCGAATAAAAAGAGTGAATTGCCATTGGAAGAATATATGGTTACTGTTGATAGTGTGGAGGTATTAACACAGCTCAATTTTTTCAATCCGGTTAATAAGAACTCTAATATAGAAGTATTAGAGAGCAAAATAGACAAATCTGCATGGCCTGTCAATGCAGAACGATATAAGAAAAGAATCAATGAATGGAATAAAAACTAAAAAGGAATGAAGAGCATAATCTTCATTCCTTTTATCAGATAAAAATACCGTATGGGTTATTTTTTCTTTGCAGTAGTCTTTTTTGCTACTGCTTTTTTTGCTACTGGTTTAGCTTTTATAGTTGCTTTAGCTTTTGTTGCCGCCTTAGCTTTTGTTGACTCCTTAGCTTTTGTTGCTGCCTTAGCTTTTGTTGTCACCTTAGATTTAGGAGCTGCTTTTGATTTAGGAGCTGCTTTTGATTTAGCTTTAGGAGCAGCTTTGGCTTTTGCTGCTTCTGCTTTTGAATTCTTTTTCAAGTCGGCCCTATGGGCTCGCTCGTAAGTCTGAATGTCAGCAAATCTACCATTTGCATCTCTTACAGCATACAGTTTTTTACCTGCTGTGCTACGATGTGTTGTTCTTTTACCTGCCATGATGTTTATTTTTTTAGTGAATAATATTTCAAATATATAAAAAATTGTAATATTTGTGAAATAAAGTAAATTAATTTTGCTTCTGTAGCAAAATCGTGATTATCTATTGATGTCAGTGATGGTATGATAGAATTATTATAAAATGAAAATGCAATAGAATTTTTTATAAGTTTGTAGGATAAAGGATAAGAATATGACAGATAAGATTACGTTGTTTTCAGAAAGTATACAAAATGGATATCAATTTAAAGGGGAGTCCATAATAATCGGAACAGCGATGCTTGAAAAGCAAGTGGTAAAGGATTTGTTTGTCAGGCTGCCATTAAGCACAATGAACAGGCATGGATTGATTGCAGGAGCAACGGGAACCGGTAAGACCAAATCTTTGCAATTACTGGCTGAAAATCTTTCAGCCCACGGTGTGCCCAGCTTACTGATGGACATTAAGGGTGATCTGAGTGGAATAGCCATTGCAGGGACCTCCAACACTCGAATAGTTGAAAGATCAGATGCCATTGGTATACCTTTTATCCCTTCTGATAACCCGGTTGAGTTTTTAAGTTTATCCAATGAAAGAGGAATACAACTAAGAGCAACGGTCACTGAGTTTGGTCCAGTATTATTTTCCAAAATATTAGGACTAAATGAGACCCAGTCCGGGGTAATGGCACTTATATTTAAATATTGCGATGACAAAAATCTGCCACTCTTAGATCTCGCCGATGTAAAAAAAGTACTTACTTTTTTATCTAACGAAGGTAAAGAATCTATAGAAAAAGAATATGGGCGGATGTCCACTGCTTCGGTAGGTACTATAATCAGAAATATTATTGAACTGGAACAACAGGGAGCTGAACAATTTTTTGGCGAGAGGTCATTTGATGTACATGACCTGATGCGAAAAGATAAAGAAGGCAGGGGCATGATTTCCATTTTGAGACTGACTGACATACAGGACAAACCAAAACTCTTTGCCAGTTTTATGCTTCAAATGATGGCCGAAATTTACGCTTCATTTCCAGAGGCCGGGGATGTAGACAAACCCAAATTATGTCTTTTTATCGACGAAGCACACTTGATATTTGAGGATGCAACGGATGCCTTATTAGATCAAATTGAGACTATAATTAAACTCATTCGGTCCAAAGGGGTGGGTATATTTTTTATAACTCAAAATCCAACAGATGTACCCTCTTCTGTACTAAGTCAATTGGGTTTGAAAATTCAACATGCTTTGCGGGCATTTACTGCCAATGACAGAAAAGCGATAAAAGCAGCGTCAGAAAATTATCCACTTACCGATTTTTATGATGTTGATCAGCACATCACGGAGCTGGGGATAGGTGAGGCATTTGTCACCTCTTTGAGTGAAAAAGGTATTCCAACGCCATTGGTGCATGTCATGATGCGTCCTCCCGGGTCCAGAATGGATGTACTTTCATCTGCCGAGATAGAGTCTATAGTAAACAGATCTGAGTTAGTAACATTTTATAATGAAGTGATCAACAGAGAAAGTGCATATGAAATACTTAACGGGGTATTGAATGAAGCGCAAGGACAAGAGCAGGAAATAGAAACAGACGAACCAAAGCGAAAAGAAAAAAGCACATTTGAAAAGATTATGGGGAGTACTGTCACACGACAGGTGGGGAGGACTGTGGCCAGGGAATTAACCAGAGGGCTTTTGGGTGTGTTGGGAGTAAGGACGACGGTACGCAGAAAGCGGAAAACTTCAGGATTTAAGTGGTTTTAAAGAAGATCAGTTCTTCTTTTTAATAGTCTCTGCACTGGGTGAAATTGTGGGAGGGATCATTTCTGATTTATGAAATTCCATTTTAGGTTTAGAATTGGTGGGCTTAAACCGACTTACAAATTCATTCCAGGGAGTGTTAAGATAAATATCGTTTGCAAAATAATACATGATTCGCTCCAGCTCATCCACAGTCTGGTAACCTTGAATAGGTTGAATGATTTGATTGTCCTCATCTAAAAAGACTAAGGTAGGGAATCCCAAATCACCCAAGCTAAGCACTATGGCCAGTTCATGGTATCCACTATTATCTAATTTGAAAAGCTTTTTGTCAAAAATGATGTCTTTTTTAAATTGGGCATTAAAGCGAACGGGGAAGAAATTTTCATTTAAATAATGAGAAATGAATTCGTTTTGAAATGTGGAGAGATCAAGTTTACGGCAAAAAGCACAATTGTCGGTGTAGAGATCAACCATTATTTTTTTTCGTGGTTGTTCCACTCTAAGGGCTTCAACTTGCTCAAAAGTAAGCCATTTGATTTTCGTGGCATTTTGAGCATTGGCTGACATGGATCCCAGAATCATCAAAAGAAAGCAAAAACTAGTATCAAATGTTTTCCCCATTAGATCATATTGATTATCACATTCAAAAATACTACCATAAAAACAAATTCAAGTTCTTCTATGGTATATTATACATAGATTTAAAACAACTTTAACGATTTCGTTAATTAAAGGTAGTATTTGCCTGATTTTCAATATGTTTTTTAACAGGAAGAGGTGGTAAAAGGGATTCATTTTTCATCATTATAATAAACACGTAGCTCATCTGTACCGATATTAGTTGTCCATCCGACTGGAGCATTAATTTTTGGTGAAGGAATCCCATAATGGAGTGGACTTTTACTTTGAGTACACCACAGCTCGTCCCATAGATTGGTTTCGATAAATGAATTTAAAGTTTTTGCTCCACCTTCCACCAAGATGGATGAAAGCCCGGCTTTGAGTAAGTTTTTCATTAAATCAGTTAAATCATCAAACCAAGGCATTATGCGGACATTTGAATTATAAACTTTGTTCTCATTTTCTGTCAACAACCAGGTAGTATAACCATCATTAAAAAGATGATAGTCTGGAGGGATAGTACCTGACCTATCCATAATTATCCTTACCGGATTATTGCCATAATACAATCGATTGGTCAAAGAGGGGTTATCTATTTTGGCCGTATTGGTTCCAATCAATATACCATCTACCTGGTGTCTTATTTTGTGAACCAGGTATTCGGACCAGCTATTGGAAATCTTTATTCTTTGGTCCGACCTTCCCAAGTATCCGTCTGAACTGCAAGCAAATTTCAGGGTGATATAAGGCAACCCTGTATTCATATTTTTATTGAAAACCTTATTCAGATTTTTTGCCTCGGATTCCAAATCAGATAATACTACCTGTACATTATTTGACTCCAAAATTTTTAACCCTTTTCCATTTATTTTTGGGTTGGGATCCACCTGTCCTACCACTACTTTTTTAATTTTTCTTCGAATGATTTCATCTACACACGGAGGTGTCTTTCCATGTATACAGCAAGGTTCCAGGTTCACATAAAGGGTGCTGTTTTCTATTTTTTCTTGATCGTGGATTTGCACATTGGATAAAGCTTCAATCTCCGCATGTGGAGCACCAAATGCAGAATGAAAACCTTCGCCAATAATGACATGTTGGTGGACAAGCACCGCTCCAACCAATGGGTTCGTCCTGGTTTTACCAATCCCCAACCGCGCAAGTTGGAAGCAACGGCGCATATATAAATCATCTGAATTCATTTAAGCAGAGTATACAGGATACCAGGTATGAAGTAAAGATAATACCTGGTCTATTTCGTCAGGTGTATTTAAATGAGAAAATGAAAAACGAATAGTTTTTCTATCCGTTGGATGCCGAATGGCATTTAATACATGGGATTCCTGTTCTGATCCCGAAACACAAGCGCTACCGCCTGACACACTTACTCCTGCAATATCGAAGTTCATTAGTAATAAATCTGACTTGGGATTTGCCGGAAAGGAGACACTCAGAATGGTGTGGGTTACATGGCCATTTGGGTCACCATTTATCCGAATGTCACTATTCAGTTCTTTGAGTTTTTCGGTAAAATAGTTTTTCAATGAAATTATATGAATATTATGACTTTCCATATTCCCGATGGCGAGGTTGAGTGCTTTTGCCATACCCAAAATATTATGTACTGATTCCGTGCCCCCGCGCATATTCCTTTCCTGGCCGCCACCATCAATGAAGGGATTGATTTTGATGCGGTTACTGATATATATAAACCCAACGCCTTTTGGGCCATTAAATTTATGTGCAGAAGCAGACAGAAAATCCAATTGAATCTGTTGTAGATTTATTGATATATGACCGACAGATTGAACTGCATCCGTGTGAAGGTAAGCTCTGTACTTTTTACACAGTAAGCTTATTTCTTCGAGTGGATTGATATTGCCTAATTCGTTATTGATATGCATCAATGAAACCAATGTTGGAGAGTGGGACGCACCAAGCTCTTTTTCCAGTTCTGATAAATCTATCCGCCCATACTGATCAACATCCAGGAATTTTATATCCGTATTAAAATCCCGCCTGCAGCTCTCGATAGTATGTATTACAGCGTGATGCTCAATAGGTGAACTGATGATTTTTTTTATTCCCAAATCACGCACAGCACATTTTATCGCAGTATTATTCGATTCTGTACCACCCGAGGTGAAAAAAATTTCACCAATGGAAGCATTCAGGTGTTTTGCTATTGATTTACGGGCATCCTCTATCTGTGCACGGGCCTTGCGACCTTCGGCATGAATAGAAGAAGGGTTCCCTGAATAATCAGTTAAGGCTTCTTGCATGATTTCCAATACCTCAGGCAACAAAGGAGTGGAGGCAGCGTGGTCTAAATAGATTCTTTTCATTTCAATAAAAGTTGGATTTCCTGAATGGAATGTATCAGGTCATTTGCTAAGATATCGGCTTTTTCTTTAGTTTTACTTTCAGCATAAATCCGTATAATCGGTTCTGTGTTGGATCGTCTCAGATGCACCCATTCGTTTTTCATAGTTATCTTTACACCGTCTTCAGTATTGATATCATATTTAGCATACTTAATTTTTATTTTTTCTAATATTTGGTCTATTTGGTTTTTATCGTGTAGTTCAATTTTGTTTTTTGACATTTCATATTCGGGGTAACTGGCTCTTAATGCGCTTGCAGTGGTATTTTTAGTTGCCATTAAAGACAAAAATAATGCTATACCGACCATGGCATCCCTTCCATAGTGTAACTCAGGATAAATAATTCCGCCATTGCCTTCTCCACCTATAATGGCATCGACTTCTTTCATTCTCGAAACTACATTCACTTCCCCTACAGCTGAACTAAAGTAATTTCCCCCATGTGCATGCGTAACATCGCGAAGAGCAAGAGTTGAAGATAAATTTGAAACTGTATTACCTGGCGTATGAGAAAGTACATAGTCTGCAACTGCCACCAGAGTATATTCCTCCCCAAAGAAACTACCATCTTGTGAAACCAGAGCCAGGCGATCAACATCCGGATCCACAATGATACCCAGGTCAGCTTTACGTTCTACGACAGCCTGTCGAATTTCAATGATATTCTCAGGCAGAGGTTCAGGGTTATGATTAAATACGCCATTAATTTCACCATTTAAAATAATACATTCAGCTCCTAATCTGGCCAATAGCGGAGGTATGGCCAACGCTCCCGTGCTATTGATTGCATCAAGCACTACTTTATATTTTTTTGTTTTGATGGCATCCACTTGTACCAATGGCAGATTTAATATTGCATCAATATGTTGCCCTATGGTATCCTCCATTTTAGTAACGGATCCAATGGAGTGATGTGTACCGTACTTTATTGGAGATTCACCCAATTCTAACACTTTCTTCCCGGTCTCGTTGTCGATAAATTCACCTTTTTCGTTCATAAATTTTAAAGCATTCCATTCCATAGGATTATGGCTGGCTGTGATCATTATTCCGCCGTGGGTCTGATGATGTATAATGCCCATTTCCAGTGATGGGGTAGTGGTCAGCCCGGCATCAAAAACATCTACTCCTAATGCGACCAATGTGGCCTGGACCAAGGATTGTACCATTTCGCCAGAGTTTCGCCCATCTCTGCCAACTATAAGTCTGGGACGGCTGTACTTGTGAATCATCATGGTGGCAAAACCAGAAGTAAATGCTACGATGTCAGGGGGAGTGAGATTTTCACCAGGCAATCCACCTATAGTGCCCCGAATACCTGAAATTGATTTTATTAATGTCAAAGTTGAATTCTTTTTATTAAAAGTGCCAAAATTAGGGTATTCAGCTCATATTCATTTGGTATAGGAAGGAAAATACATTTGTATCTTGAGCCGATATTGAAGATGGATCGTAACAGAATTACGGAATATTCCAGTTGGCTCGGCGCTGTATATATTGCAATAAGTGTATTCTCCATTGCAGGACAATCTGTTTTGTTGGTTTTTATGTTTTTAGTAAGTGTGATTTATTATTTCAATAATGAAAGAAGAAATACAGGTAAAATTGACTCACGACTGGTGTGGCTAAGTATTCCGGCTGTGTATATGTTTTCATTATTTTATTGCAGGGATTTTCTAAGAGGGTGGAATCAATGGCTTAATATGGTTCCTTTGATAGTACTGTGTTTTTATTTTTTCGTTTTTTCGGCTCATTTGAAAAAGCAATATCTGGTTTTTGGATTTATATCTGCTGTCCTGGCAAGTATTGCAGGTCAAATCTTATTTCCGGTGTTTCATTTACCTGTGTGGACAAAAGGCACCTCGCCAATCAGTTTTTTTCATGCCGCGGATAATAATAGCTGGATCATCTGGGCTGCTGCCATTATTGCCATTGATTATATAAAGAATAAATTGGTCAAGGTATTATTGTTTTTAATATTTGAATTGGCGCTGTTGTATTTTGGATCAATACGATTGGCCGTCTTTGTATGGATATTTTATATAATCCATTTTCTTTCTCGTAAAATATCAATTAAAGAGTTGGCAGTACAAATGGTTACTGTATTTCCAATCTTAGTAATTATATCCTACACTCTTTTTCCATCTTTTAATGCTGTATTAGCCCAGGCACCTGAATATAGTCTAAAAATCAAAAACGAAATTGTATTTTCCTGGTACCAATTTATCAAACATCCGATTACAGGGGTGGGTATAGGTGATTATTTGCATGCTATGTGGAATGAGTATAATGATCATAAACTGACCAATCCCGACAAGCCTTTCTTACAGTTTTTTCATCTGGTGGTAAGTACCGGTTTAGTGGGAATGTGGCCATTGTACATGATATTGAAGACATTACGGATCGAAAATACTCCTGTCTTTATGCTGACTTTATACTTATTTGCCTGCTTGTTATTTTTTGCACCTTTTACTTCACAGGTATCCTGTAGTGCATTTATTCTTCCTTTTTTAATTAACAGAATAGATGAAAGTATATGAACTACAGACAAACTATACTTAAGAATGGCTATATTATTTCTCTATTGCTATTCTTTGTTGGATTGATAGCTTCCAAGGCATTGATCAGTATTGGTTCTGTTGGTATTATTCTTTGCGGATTTGGGTCATTTCGGGCAAATAAGGTATCAAAGGACCTTCAAATCCCTTTACTTACCGGATTTGGATTATTAGTACTGATGCCTCTGGTGTCGGGTATTTGGTCACAGAACACAGGAGCCTGGGTAGATTCGATAGCAAATAAAATAATGCTACCACTGTTGGCAATGGGATTTATTTGGTCACCAAAACTGGATAGCAAAGAAATTTACTATTTATCCTTATTTCAGTTAGTATCCGTATGGATTGCCACGCTGTACAGCATTGGGGCTTATGTATATTCTCCTGTTGACATCAACAAGACTTATCTGGTTGCTAAAACCCTTCCGGTATTATTGAATAATGATCATTTGCATTTTAGTCTTTATGTTTTTATTTCACTTTTTTTGGTTTATTCAAATCGCAAGCTATATTCCCAACTGGCTTCCCGATCAGTCAAGTTTATGATTGTAGGTATAGTAACCTGGTTTGTTATTTATCTTCATATACTTGGTGCTAAAACCGGTATTCTGTTTTTATATATTGGAGTAGGGTTATTATTTTTTTCAAACGATTTTATTAACATTTCCTTTTTCAAAAAAATTACAATTATTCCTGTTTTAGTATTGGTTTTAATGGCTGCATATTATTTTATACCCAGTTTTTATAATCGATTTCATTACACCAGGTACGATTTTAATCACTACATACACGGTCAGTATGTAAATGGACTCACTGATGGTGCCCGGGTACTATCATGGAAAGCTGGAGCTGAAATAGCAAAGCTAAATCCTGTATTGGGTATCGGCTTTGGCGATATGAATGACACATTTATGAACTGGCATGAAGTCCACTCGTCACACCTGGATAAATACAATTGGCTGCAACCTAGTAATGAGTGGTTAATGTATTGGTGTGGAGCGGGTATGCTGGGAATGTTAACTCTAAGTTTAGGACTAAGCCTGACTTACTTCAAATCAGCATTTAAGGGCTCTATATCCTTTTTTATTTTGTTTATTTGTCAAGTCCTCATGATGTGGTATGAAGTAAATTTGAATAATCAAATAGGGATAAGTTTGTTTGTATTTTCACTTTGTAGTTTTCAGTTGTATGATTATTCCAAGCCTATTAAAATAACTCATTCGTCCCCGAAATCGTAAAAGATTGTTAAATTTTTCACAATCATTTCTTGTTTTTTACGTTAATACCCTGATTCCATCCAATACCATTGCGACATTGACTTAGGCTGTAATTGTTAAATATCAATTGAAATTTATCAGTCTGCCTTACATATTCAGGAAATACTATAAATCCCATTAAGGCATGTATTTCAATTTTTTAGCATGGTTTTTGAAACAATAAGGTATGTATACCAATCTAAAGATAATAAATAGATTAACTATTTGATTATTAGTCAAGTATATATTTAAATAATAAAAAAGGTATTATGATCAAAGCGAGAAAGGAGAATATTGGAGGTTGGGCAATCGCATTATTATTGACTTTAACTTTTACTGATGTTAAAAGTCAGGACCTTCATTATAGTCAGTTTTATAATGCCCATGTAAATATCAACCCTGCTCTGACTGGTATATTCAATGGCGATGTAAGGATGGCCGCAAACTACAGGAATCAATGGCCAAGTGTGCCTGTTGACTATACAACACTCACAGGGGCTTATGACATGAAAATATACAGGAAAAATCAGCGTAAAGATTTTTTCGGGGCTGGATTGGTGTTCAATTATGATCAGGCTGGAGACTCAAAACTTGGATTGGCTACGTTAGGATTAAATGGTTCTTATTCCATACCTGCATCTAAAAACGGCTACCTAACATTTGGAGGTCAATTAGGGCTTTCAAGGAGATCTTTCTCTCTCGACGATCTTACATTTGATGAGCAATGGGATGGAGTCCAGTTTGTGGCTACCAGGGGGTTTACGGAGGCTTTTGATAATACGGCAGTGCTTATACCTGATTTATCAGGAGGTATTAATTATAGATGGCAAAAATCATCACGAAGCAAAGCTGACTTTGGCCTGGCGGCATTTCATTTAAACAATCCCAGAAACCCATTTTATTCTGATGACAAATCCGTAAAGCTTCCGGTACGATTTGCGATAAGTGCATTGGTACAGTCCAAACTTTCCAATTCATTGGACCTGATGGTTCATGGATTGGCCCAATTCCAAAATCCTTACAAAGAAATAATAATAGGGGCTGGACCTAAGTTTTACTTAAATCAAAAAAGAGGCAAGAACTACGCACTTGGTTTGTATGGTATGTATAGATTAAATGATGCATTTGCTCCTGCTTTGCATTTATATCTTAATGAATTGCAATTGGGCATTAGTTATGATGTGAATGCTTCACCATTTAAAGTGGGTACCGGAAAAAAAGGGGGGCCGGAGTTTTCCTTGACCTACATCATTACTAAAGTAAAACCGCTCAGCCAATTTAAAGCTTGTCCTATATTCTAAAAAGAAAGCGAAGTATGAAAATTCACAGATTAATCACAATAGTAGTATTGACCCAACTGACACAGTTCAGCCTCATCGGGCAGACATACAAAGCTTTTGTGAAAGCAGCAGATGAATCTTTTTTTAAGAAAGATTATTACTCTTCATTGGTTTACAATCTTAATGCATTAGAATTCGACAGTACAAGAATAGATAGATTATACGCTGCGGCTGAGGCAGCCCGCAACCTAAATTCGTATAAGGTGGCTGAAAATTTTTATAAGAAGACGGTGGATTTAGATAAAAAAGACCAATACTCCATGGCAAAATACCACCTGGCTGCAATGAAACAAGCGCAGGGCAAATACGCTGAGGCAAAAGAGGTGTATACAATGTATCTCACTGAAAATAAAGGAGAAGATGCTTATTATACCCAGAAAGCAGAAAAGGAGATAAAAGCATCTGAGTGGGCTATTAGTCAGGTAGACCAAACTATGGAGGGGGTGCAAATAAAGAGATTAGGTGACGACATCAATACTTCTTACTCTGAATTTGGGGGCTTGCGAATAGGTGACAGCTTAATTTATTCGTCTCTTCGTTTTGAGCGACCGGAAGAAAAAACATTTCCCAAAAAGACTTATTCTAATTTGCTGATGCAGGTAAATGGTGCAAATAGTGATGCTATCCAGTCATTAAATAATCCTGTACTTCATACAGCACATACTGCTATCAATACCAAAAAGAACAGGATGTATTTTACCATGTGTGAATACATCAATGCTGCGGATATCCGGTGTGATATGTATTATCGTGATTTTTCCAATTCAGGCTATGGTGAGGCGAAGCGATTACCCGATACAATAAATGTAAAAGGATTTACCACTTCACAACCAGCCATAGGATTTGATGTAAAAACACAACAGGAAGTACTTTATTGGGTATCAGACAGAAAAGGTGGAAAAGGGAAGCTAGACATTTGGTATGCTCATATAACCGGTGACACTACATTTAGTACACCGATGAATCTAACAGCCATTAATACTGCGGAAAATGACATTACCCCATTTTATCATTTGCCTGCATCTGAATTGTATTTCAGTACGGATGGAAGGATCGGTATGGGCGGCTATGATGTTTATAAGGCGGTATTAAAAAGTGAAACCTGGCTTGAGCCCGAACATCTGGGTGCTCCCATAAATACCAGCTACAATGATATATATTTTACTATCTCACCTGACGGTAAAAAGGGTTTGTTATCATCCAATAGGGTAGGTTCTCTGTATCTTGATGCTCTTCAGGAAGCGTGTTGCTATGACCTGTACGATGTAGATATAGATCCTGCAAGGATAAAGCTCATAGTCAGTACGTTTGATAAAAATACATTAGAAGAACTCAAGGGAGCCGTGGTTAAAGCCCAAAATCGAACAGATCCGTCTATTCCCGAACAATCCCAATCCCACCCTGATGACAACGACTATGAATTTCCTGTTGAAAGGAATAAAGAATATAATATTGAAGCCGGTAAACCAGGATACAGATCTGATTCAGTAGATATTTCTACCTATGGTTTAAACAGATCCCAAACTATTGAAAAGAAGATTTATCTCGAAACCGATACCATCGACCTTGATGTATTTACATTCGATAAAAAAACACAAGCGGCGCTACAGGGTACAGAAATTACCCTCATCGATCTCAGCGATGGTGCAAAAACCATCAATAAAATAAATCTTCATGGTAATGATTTTCATTTCCCTCTTATCCGGGGACATCAATACAGGATCATTGCGAATAAAAAAGCTTACAATCCCGCTGTGGTGACAATAGATACCAGGGAAGTGAAGGCAAATAAAATTACTGAAAATATGTTTCTGGATATTGGAGACATCTATTCATTTTTACCCTTGATTTTATTTTTTGACAATGATCAGCCAGATATACGATCTTACAAAGCACGTACTGACAAGATATATAGTGAAACATATCCTCCATACTATGCTCGAAAAGAAGAATTTAAAGACCAGTGGGCAAGTAAGCTCAAATCGGAAGATATACCTCAATCCGATATTTCATATGAAACCTTTTTTAATGACCGCCTGAAAAAAGGCAACGACGACCTGAGTAAGTTTTTAGATATCCTGATAGGAATGTTGGAACGTGGAGATAAATTTGAAATTTTCCTTAAAGGATACGCCAGTCCCCGAGCCAGTACACAGTATAATCTTATTTTGAGCCAGCGCCGGATTTTTAGTGTAAAAAATGAATTACTAAAATACAACGATGGTATTTTGAAAAAATATCTTGACAATAAGCAGTTAACTGTATTGGAAAAACCATTTGGAGAAATGACCGCTCCGAAGAAAGTGAATGATAATATTAAAGATACCCGATTATCTATCTTCAGCCTGGATGCGTCCAATGAAAGAAGAGTTGAGATCGTAGAAGTAATTAAGAACAAATAAGGAGGCAACGTATGAAAAAAGTAATGAATATCATCAGCATAAATGGAATTGCATCTTTCTTATTTATTATTTCCTCATTTTGTATAAGTCAGAGGTTAAATGCCACTCACATCGTTGGTGGTAATATCACTTATAAAACGGCGGGTAATAATAAATATACCATTCATTTGACAGTACGCCGGGATTGCTTTAATGGAGATCCGGAAGCATTCTTTGATAGTCCCGCATCGGTGGGAATTTTTGATTCGAAAGGGAAACTCCTAACTAATCTGGGCGTGCGGGGTCAGCTTTACATGGCATATAAAGGCAACCAGACCATTGAAGATCCAATTACCGAAAGTTTATGCTCAATAGATGGGGTTAGTACAGTATGTATTCATCAGGCAGATTATGAGGAAACGATTTTCCTTCCTTATCTTGAGGGTGGATATTACCTGGAGTATCAACGGTGTTGCAGAAATTTGCCTTTGCAAAATATTATGGATCCTTTAGAAGCTGGTGCATCCTGGATTGTACATATTTCTGAGGATGGTCAAAAATTGACGAATTCAACCCCTGATTTTGGAGATTGGTCACAGATATTTTTATGTGCCGGCCGCGATTACAGTTTTGATCATGGTGCTGATGATGCAGATGGTGATTCTTTGGTCTATAAGATGTGGACACCATTTCTTGGTGCTTCTAAAGCTTTTCCTAAACCTCAACCACCTGCCAGCCCTGATTTTAATCCCGTAAAGTGGGCCGCTCCATATAATGAAAGCAATATGTTAGGAGGGACGGCCTTGCGGATTGATAGTAAAACCGGAAAATTGTCTGCCCTTCCCAATACATTGGGTCAGTTTTTAATTGGGGTGCAGGTAGAAGAATACAGAGATGGTAAATTAATAGGTACTGTTTACCGAGACTTTGAAGTAAAAGTGGTGGACTGTAGTAATCTGGTTGATGCAAAAATAATTGCACCCAAACTCAAATGTGATGATTTTACAGTGAATTTCAAAAATGAGAATGTAAATGCCAGAAAAGTCAAATGGTTTTTTGATTACGACCGTAATAAAAATGCAACCAGCGCTGATGAAAATCCGGTGTACAAATATACTGATACGGGAACCTATCGTGTAGCCCTGATAGTTACAAAGGATAGTTCTTGCTTTGATACTGCTTTTCATATTATTACTATCAAATCAACAAGTTTTACCAAGCCTATATACGATGTGGAGATGAGTAATTGCATTAATGGAGAATTACAACTTTCATTAATTAACAAGAGTACCGGTGTGCCATCGGCGGCTAAATTCAATTGGGTAATTTCATTTAATGGACGCACGATTAATTCAAATCAGAAAAATCCAATATTTACAGTTCCCAATGGCGCGGTTATAACCGTGCAATTTTCAATCACAGAAGATGGTGATGGCTGTAATGTGCAGGCGGCTCCGAAAATATTTACAGCAACTTATCTTAGGCCGGAGTTTCATTTTGACCAGGCTGTGATCTGTGTGGGAGATTCAACTAAAATAAAATTTATTGCGACTGATTCAATAAAAGGAAAATACAATTACCAGTGGGATGCGAATAGCAGTATCCTAAGTGGTACAAATACTGCAGAGCCGACTATAACGAGTGCAACGGCACGGAGTTTTTATCTGTATGTAAACGTGGATAATAAAAATGGTTGCACCAGCAGAGATTCTATTCTGATTATTGCCAGGCCAAAACCCAAACTGGATTTTAAAGTGGAAAATGCCCTTGGTTCATTGAATGCTAAGTTTATTAATTTGAGTGATCAGTTGTCTACATACCGATGGGATTTTGGAGTTGCTAACAGTACCACAGATACTTCTTCATTGCGAGATCCTTCCTACTCATTTCCTGCAAAAGGAATGTATATAATAACATTATCTACTTTAGACGGATGTGCACCATCGGTTAGCAAAAAGGTAAATATTGGAGGAGATGGGTTAATACTAAATGATACTATAAATAGTTGTATTGGAAAGCGAATTTTTCTCAATCCAAAATCAGATCCTAAATACACTTATAAATGGGCTCCTGCAAATAAAGTCAGCGATTCAAATATCGCCAATCCTTTCTTTGTTGTTGATAGCCCAAGAATTTTTGTAGCTGAATTATTTGACGCCTTGACCGGTGTTGCTGTCGGCACCCTTAATGTATTCGTAAGAACTCCCGTTTCCGAGGAGATCAAATCTATTAAGGACACCGTAGTTGCCTGTGATGGCCAGCCAGTAGGATTAAATCCCAATGGTAATAATAAACTGAAATATCTATGGTCGCCTTCAAACTTATTGAATGATGCAACCGCGGTCAACCCTATGGCAACGGTAAGTGGTACAACAACTTTCATGGTCACCATTACCAATCCAGCCGATACTTGTGTATTGACTAAATCGGTAGTGGTCGTAATACCATCTAAAATTGCCATTGATTTGATACCGGACAGCCTGAATGCTTGTAACGGAGTGCCAATTGCTTTAAATCCAAATGGGAAACAAGATCCTAATCTGAAATATAAATGGTCTCCAGGTAGGTTTTTAGATGATAGTACAGCCTTAAATCCAAAAGCAACCATCAATACCGCCATGGAATTTAAAGTTACCATATCGGATACCCGATTTGCAAATTGCATGGTGATGAAGACTGTATTTGTTAAAATTCCACTTGTAAATGAATTGGGTCGGATAAATGATAGCATCACAGTGTGTGCCGGGGTGGCTACAGGGATCAACTCTAATGGAGATGCCCGGTTTAAATATGAATGGTTACCTATAGAAGGGTTGGATAATCCCAATATTGCAAATCCAAAAGCTACTGTTAATGCCACGACTCTCTATACAGTCAAAATTACAGACAGCCAACTGGGTAATTGTAGTCTTAGTAAAACCGTCAAAGTGAAAGTTCCACCATCGTTTTCGGTAGAGACAACTTACAAAGATTCTACCAGTTGTACTGCCACATCATTTAAACTTGGTGTGAAATCAAATAATCCAAATGTAAAATTTGAATGGTTTAATGGAAATACTTCAATTTCTAAATTAGATACAGTGACAGTGCGACCAACAGCAAAAACTGTCTATAGGGTGGTCGGGACAGATGAAAATGGTTGTCAAAAATCAGAAACAGTGACTATAGATCCCGCTGGCCTGACAGCGGATGCTATTGCTCCTAATAATGGAATTATTTGCCAGGGAGATTCTGTACGGCTAAATGTAAATGTAACCGGTGCAAATCAAGGCTTACGCTATGAATGGACACCGGCCAATCAGATACAAAGTGGTGCCAATACAGCCAATCCATCGATAAAGCCCAATACAGGCGTAACCTTTAGTGTAAAAGTAACCAATGCCCAAGGTTGTTCTGTAAGTGATACTGTAACCGTAAGAGTGCTACCGGTAATTTCAGTTACCGCTGCTGCTAATCCGACTTCAATCACTATAGGACAATCCTCCCAGATTAATGCCAATACGGTTCCCGGATATACATACAGGTGGTCTCCAATAGATGGACTTGATAACCCGAATACTCCCAGTCCACGAGCGACGCCAAAGCAAACCACTACCTATACATTGACAGCGACTAGTCCAGATGGATGTGTACAGTCAAGATCAGTGACGATTACTGTCATCATTCCTGAATGTGCAGAGCCATTTATCTTTTTACCTAATGCTTTTACTCCTAATGGGGATGGTAAAAATGATGAACTCTGCCTGCGCTCAAATATTGTCGCCACCATGTCGTTGATTATATTTAATAGATGGGGCGAAAAAGTATTTGAAACCAGAAATCAGGCTACCTGCTGGGATGGTCGATTTAAGGGCAAATTACTCAATCCTGATGTCTATGGTTATTATCTTACTGTGGATTGCGTAAACGGCCAGAAGTTTACTAAAAAGGGAAATGTAACGATTTTAAGGTAATCCTATAGCCCAAGATGGCCAATTGAGTTTTTCATTGCCGTCAAAAATCTTATTTTTGCCTACTGATGGGCGAAGCAGAACAAATTATTCAATCTATAAAGGAAAAGAAATTAGCCCCGGTATATCTGCTTCAGGGAGAGGAGCCGTATTTTATTGACATGATTGCTGAATATATGCAGGATCATGTGTTAAGTGAATCTGAGCAAGTCTTTAATCAACGGATATTTTATGGAAAGGATACCAGTCACCGGGATGTGATAGATGAAGCAAGCCAATATCCTATGATGTCCGATAAAAGGTTGGTTATATTAAGAGAGGCCCAGGATATGAGATCTTTTGCTGAATTGGAGCCCTATTTTGAAAAGCCGGTATCCTCTACTATTTTGGTACTATGTCATAAATATAAAAAGGTGGATGGCCGTACCCGGATAGCTAATCTGATAAAAAAAACAGGTGTAATCTTTGAATCTAAAAAATTATACGATAATCAATTACCTGAATGGATAAGTAAAGAAGCCAGGCGAAAACAGATCAATATCAAACCAGAAGCCTGCCAGTTATTGGCGGATTATATTGGTTCAGATTTAGGGGCTATCGTTAAGAATCTGGACAAAATAAAGATAAGCTTGCCTGAAGGTGAGCCGGTTACTGCTCATGATCTTGAATCCATTGTAGGTATTCATAAAGATTTTAATGTTTTTGAACTCCAAAAAGCCCTCGGCAACAGGGAGAGATATAAAATCTTTCAAATAGTCCAGTATTTTGCATCTAACCCCAAATCCAACCCTATGCCTATGACCATGGCCTCCCTATTTGGATATTTTAATAAATTATACATAGCCAAATCCGGTGATTATAAATCCGATACCGATTTAATGCACGCTTTAGGTCTGAAGAGTCCTTATTTTCTTAAAGAGTATAAAGATGCCTTGCGGTTATATTCTCAAGGTCAATTGGAAAGAGCTATGTTATTGCTCAGAGAATACGATCTTAAATCAAAGGGAGTAAACAGTCGTGTGACAGGGGAGGGAGAGCTCTTAAAGGAAATGATTTTGAAAATCCTAATGTGATATTCTTTTTTACCATATTAAATGGGCTATTCCTCTGTACCCATTTAATCTTTTTTGTAATTTTACTGTTTTAACCCTTTTTCCATCCCCAGCAAGCCCATCATAAAAGCATATTCTTCTGCTCTTTCATGAAGCCGTTGAAATCTGCCAGACGAACCACCGTGAGATCCTGTCATATTGGTTTTTAATATTAAGATGTTTTTATCCGTTTTTAATGTTCGCATAAGTGCAACATATTTGGCTGGTTCAAAATATTGCACTTGTGAATCATTTAAAGAGGTGAATACATAGATATTGGGATAGTCTCTGGGTTTTAGATTGTCATAAGGGGAATATGTTTTCATGTATTGATATTCATCTTTATTATTGGGGTTTCCCCATTCTGTATATTCCCCGGTAGTCAATGGGATAGAGGGGTCAGACATGGTAGTGATGACATCTACAAATGGAACACCGGTAAGTATTCCTTTGAAAAGATCCGGTCTCATGTTGGCTACAGCTCCCATCAACAAACCTCCGGCTGACCTTCCGGTAGCGAATAATCTGTCCTTAGAAGTGTATTTGGCATCTACAAGGTATTGAGCACAGTCTATAAAATCATTAAATGTATTCATTTTATTCATCATTTTACCCTGTTCATACCACTTGTAGCCGAGCTCCATTCCTCCCCGGATGTGAGCAATGCCACATACAAATCCGCGATCAACCAGGCTTAGCCAGTTGCTATTAAAATCAGGATCATAACTAATACCGTATGAGCCGTATCCAACCAGATAACAAGGGGCACTTCCGTCTTTCTTAAATCCTTTTTTATACATAAGTGAAACGGGTACTTTGGTTTTGTCTCTTGCTTCAACCCAAATGTATTCGGTTTCATAATTATTAGTATCGAAGTTTCCCAGGACGGGTTGTACTTTTTTTATTTCTTTGGATCGGGTATTCAAGTCGTAGTCGATCACTGTGGGCGGGGTTTTAAAAGAATTGAATACATATCTTAATTTATCCGTATTGTATTCAAAATTATTATTAATAGTCGCAGCATAGGTAGGCTCTCCGAAGTCGATAAAATGCTCCTTTTCATCACCCCAGTTTTTTATCAGTAATTGATTTAATCCGTTTTTTCTCATTCCTACTACTAGATGGTTTTTGAATATATCAAAATATTCAATCAATACAGCATCATCATGGGGTATTACATCCACCCAGTTTTGAACAGTGGGATTTGATACCGGGGCTTTCATTATCTTGAAATTCTTTGCTCCATCTTTGTTTGTTTTAATATAGAAATGATCTCCATAGTGATCTACTTCATAGAAAAATTCTTTTTCACGAGCTTTTAATAATGTAAAACTTCCTTTAGCGTCTGCAGACCGGATATAATGAGTCTCTACATTTTGGGTATACCCATGTGTAAGAAAAATGTATTCGTCTGATTTTGATTTGTCTATTCCTACATAGGCGGTTTCGTCTTTCTCTTCATACATGAGTTCATCTTGTTGTTGGCCCAAAATGTGGCGCCATACTTTGTCTGATCTGAGTGTGACTTCATCTTTGGTGTCGTATAAAATTGTTTTTGAATCAGCCATCCAATCGTAGCCTCCGGCAGTGCTAAACTCATCGGGAAGCAACTGACCACTTTCCAGGTCTGCTATCCTGGCAGTGAACAAATTACGACCAGTTGTGTCAACCATATAGATCATGTATTTATCATCTGGACTTATTTTTAGCCCGGTGGCCAGAAAGTATTCATGTCCTTTAGCCAGTATATTTACATCTATTAATATTTGTTCGGCAGCACTAAGATTGTCTTTCTTTCGGCAATAGATGGGATATTCCTTACCGGTTTCGAATCTGGTATAATAATAGTAGCCGCTTTTTAAATAAGGTACTGAGGTATCATCTTCTTTGATTCTTGCTTTTAATTCAGTAAAAAGTTCTTCTTTTAGATTTTTTACAGGGCTGAGCACACTATCTGCATACTTGTTTTCTGCTTCCAGAAAAGCCTTTACATCAGGATTTTCTCTTTCATTTAACCAATAGTATTTATCTGTCCTGCTTTCGCCATGCAGGGTAAATGTTTTGGGAATTTCTTTTGCTATTGGTGCCTGATATTTTTCCGGAGTAAATAAACTATGATTCATCGATGTATTTATTGACTGTTGTTGATTGCAGGAATAAGATAAAAAAAGTATTGAAGATAGTACGAGGCTAATAAAAGCATTTGGTTTCATTTTAATGCATTTAATAATTTTTAAAATAACCCATGAAGCTTGCTGTCAATGGCAGTAACTATTTTTCCCAGATCTTCAGATTTGTTTATAAAATCAAGATCATCTATGTTGATTATAAGTAATTCCGACTGATACCCTTCAATCCAATCGTCGTATTTTTTATTCAGTTTTTTGAGATAATCGAGACTCATATTGCCTTCATAATCCCTTCCCCTGGTTTGTATATGCTCTACCAGTGTAGATATATTAGCTTTCAGGTAAATCAACAAATCCGGTGGTGCTACCTGTGAAGACATGGTTTGGAAAAGGTGTTGATATGATTCAAAGTCACGCTTTGTCATGAGCCCCATTTCATACAGATTTGGGGCAAAAATATGGGCATCTTCATAGATGGTCCGATCCTGTACTACCGGGGAATCTCCTGATCTAATGGCCAGGATTTGCTTATATCTGGAGTGGAGAAAATGGATCTGGAGATTAAATGACCAGCGATTCATATCAAAATAGAAATCAGACAGATATGGGTTGTCAGTTGCATCCTCGTACATTACCTGCCAGTGAAAATGCTTCGATAAGAGGGTTGCCAATGAAGTTTTACCGGCACCAATATTGCCTGCAACCGCTATATGTTTAAATTGTTTCTCAGCCATGACAGTGATGCAAGATAAAGTATTGTGCTTATATTTTTTGCCTTATACCGGGTGAATTATCTGCCCGTGGATAAATTCTAGATTTCCTGGTTATAAAAATGATAATGTTCGCAAGCTTAGGATTAATAGAATTAATTTTGTCGCATGAATTTCTTGCTGGATCGCTTAAAAAAAGTAGATCGGTTACTCATTTCCTCATTTATCCCTCCAATGATGCTCTCATTTCTGATAGCCTTATTTGTGCTGACCATGCAGTTTTTCTGGCTGTATATAGATGAAATAATGGGTAAAGGGGTGGGTTTTTTACAAATTGTGGAATTGGTTTCCTATTTAACCATATCATTCGTACCGCTTGCGTTGCCCCTATCGGTAATTCTGGCTTCGGTGATGGTATTTGGCAATATGGGCGAGCGATATGAGCTGGCCAGCTTAAAGTCCGCAGGAATTAGCCTTATTAGGGTTATGAAGCCGCTTATTTTTTTTGTGGGATTCATCTCGGTGTTTTCATTTGTTGCCTCCAACTATATTATACCTAAGTCTAATTTAAAATTCCTTACCAGATTGTATGATATCCGGCGACAAAAGCCGGCGCTTGCGATTGAACCTGGAATTTTTAATGATGACTTTTATGGATACAGTATATATGTAGGAAAAAAACATTCTATCCGAGATTCGATTGAAAATGTAATTGTATATAATGAAAACAGATCCACTGATTTGATTTTAGTGACGCGGGCATCTCACGGCCGGATGTATACTGCTGATAAAGGGCGGAGGTTTGTGATGGAACTTTTTGATGGTGAACAAGTGGAAGAGACCTCTCCTCAATATAAAGAAGGGGGCAGGAGAAATTATCCACTCATGAGAGCGCACTTTGATAAATATGTGCAATCTTTCGACCTGGAAGAGTTTGAGATAAACAACACCGATGAAAGCAGATTCAAGGATAATCAAAAAATGCTTAATAACCGGGAATTGCTCATTCAAATTGATACTCTCAAAAAACAAATTTATGATGGACAGCGCAAAGTAGGTCTTGGAGTGAATAAATTATTTGATTCTACGTATCACCAAAAAATTCTCAGCGATAAAATGAGAAGGGACTCCCTGCAAGGCGATACTTCTACCAGATCGAAATTTGTTTCGAACCTGGTAGACAGCATGAATAAAGTCAGGAATGTAGTTTCAACTATTGATCTTCACACCAAACCGGATTCGGTTATTTCTGAGGTAGATTTAAAACCTGGTAGTAAAGTGAATCATTTTTATGAGCTACTCAGCGAAGATAAAAAAGCAAGATTTTTTAAAGAAACCGGATCATCCGCCAGCTTGGTTCAATCAGAAATAATAAATGTTATCTATACTCTGGAGTCTGTAAAAAAGAAGGAAATCCTTCACTGGCAGCAATTTTATCAAAAATTTACTCTTGCTTTTGCCTGTATTATATTTTTATTTATAGGGGCTCCAATGGGAGCAATCGTACGCAAAGGTGGATTTGGATATCCATTACTCATCTCCATTATATTTTTTGTACTTTATATTATGACTTCCAAAATGTTTGAAAAACTAACGGATTCAATGGTATTGAATGTTACAGTCGGAATGTGGCTTACCTCATGCCTAATGGGAGTAACGGGCTTATATCTCACGTACAGGGCATCTAAAGACATGTCTTCCAATTTTATCGCCAATATCCAGGATAGTATAATTAAATGGTGGAATAGCAGGAGAAAATATGCTAAAAAATTGGTTTAGGTCAGTTTTGCTATTTCTTTTTATACTGTATAGACTTATCATTTTTTACATCCTACCAGGAATTTCATTTCTTTATGCCTGGATATAGCATGCCTCTTGAAATAAAAATCTTGCCGGTTGCTTGAAACTTTATTTTTTCTTAACCGCTTGTTGAAAGCACGGACAAGCATATAGCCTGGCTTATATTAATCGCACTAAAATCTTTGCATCCTTACTCCTGGATTCTGTGGCAATGCCTCATGCATGCATGACCTGATCAAATAAAGGAAATTGCTTTGGAGTCATTTAAAATTTCCACCTTACCTGGAGCTTAACTTCTGATCTTTTATTCCCAATTATCTTATCTAAGCCACTACCAATCGATTCCGCTCCATTCAATTTTGTGATGGCATACCTGGCTTCCAGGCTAAGGTTGCGTATACCGGTATATTGTGTATTGAGATAGTACCTCCATCCTTTGCCATTATAATTTGGCACATAAAAATTATAAAGTAAATCATTTTCGTAAGCGTAAATACCTGAATCATAACTATCCGTATTATAATATGCAATACGTGAAGAAAAAGAAATTGGTTTGGAAATGGATTGATACAAAATATCCTGAAAAATCATATATCCATGTTGATTGTCCTGATTTGATTTAGAATAAGCTGAAAATTCTATTCTGGATCTGGTTTCTATAGATTTAGAATGTAAGTAATTAAAATTTATACGCAATGATTTTTTAGTGTAGTCTGCCAATGGGCGTATTGGATTTTGAAGGGTTGAGTTTTCTTCACGCGATTTATTGCGAAATTGAATGTAGACTTCCATCTTGCGACGGATAGAGTAGGAGAGTCTGATTAATTGCTCATTGCCCAGTGAAGGCCTTTGGACATTAAATCTTAGCCAGGGATGAGACCATAGATCCCAATACCCGGATACTTTCCATCGGGAGGTTGGCCTCATCTCCATTCCAATATAAAATCCTGTTTCATTATTTGCCAAAGTGTTTTCTGAAAAAGCATTTGAATAAAGGGCAGGATAAGATTTATCCAATTTGCGATATAGAAATGAAATATCTAACTTCTTGTCTAACGATAGTTGTAATCCTTCCATTAAAGCATAGGTTCCCGGATTGCTTATAGCTGCTTCACCAAAAAAGTGAAAATTTCTCAATTGGAAACTATGATCCAGGCTTGCCTGAAATAAATCGGTGCCTCTAAAGGAAAATTGATTGTATGGGACATCTTGTTTCCGGAAGTCTTTATTAAATGAGGTAAACAGTGAATTAATACCAATATGGCCATATTGCCCTTTATACTTTACAGCACCACCTATCATGGTCTCTGTCAGTGCATTCTCATCCGATATTTCATTTATAGTTCGATGATATCCGCTTTCCTGAAAACTGGAAAAAATGGATTCACGATCAAGCGAATCGGTGACACTATTGCCATCTTTTTTGCGCACAGAAAAAATCATCGTTGCTTCCGTATTTTTGTTGATATTTATATTTGATGCGAAGCCACGTAAAAAATTGGATTCATTTACTGAATTATATGGTCTGATGGTACGTTCAGCTTTCCTGATATTAGTAGCCCATGGGCTTTTACCTACTCCAAATCCTGAATGTATGATCAGTCCTTGGCCAAACGACAGATTATAATCACCCACTATAAAGTCCTTTATAGTTTTATTTGTATTCCGCAATGCAAAGTGAAATGAGTAATAATCAAAACCATGTTTGTTGCTTCCTTTGAAAAATTCCTCTCCCGGATCTTTTTCAGATGTAAATCCTATGCTCAGTTTATTTTCATAATAATATTTGAATCTGAGGTACAATCTGTTTGGATTGCCAAGGTAAAAAGAACTACGGGTTGGATCATAGCCTACTTGATCTTCCAGATACCTTCCGGTTCGAAGAAAGAGTTCAGCATCGCCATATTTCAACATTTCAGTTACAGGCACCTGGAATTTTTCAAAATTTGCCTTTAATCGCACAAAAGGGATGATCATTTTTATACTTGCCACATCCAGGCCTGGTATAGCTTGTAATTCGTATATGCTAATCAATTCTCCGTGTTGTTTTATATAATTTTTGACATTGAGTATTTGAGATGGCCTTAATAGCACGAGATCGTCTATTTCATCTTCATCATTGATATTGACAGGATGGGATTGTAAATATTCAAGCTTGTCGTATAATGTATTGTAATTAAAATCTCCGTCTTGTTCACGGGATTCCATATACGACTGGATGATGTCTTCTAACTCAAAAGCAGGCTTGATTTTAATACTGTCCCTAATCCTTGTAGATTGTGCAGAGAGTAAATTGATTTCAGTGCCCAAAAAGGACAAAATACATAGGTAAAGAAAAAATTTCCGATATTTTTCTTTCTGTCTGGACAATGGTCTGATGGTTTACTGCTACGTTTTGGATAGTTTAGCAATGCCATCAACTAAAATATCGAGATCGGAAGGCAGGGTATAGGTATTGGGGGTAATCCGTACACCACTGATATTTTCCCAGACAATGCCAACAGTGTGAATTTTATGTTTATCAAACAAATAAGAATCTACCTGGGCCGGTGTTTTTCCTTGTATTTGTAATAAACCAATGGCACATCCAAACTCAGGTTTCAAAGAAGTACCAATGGTGACACCAGGTATTTGCATTGCCCGTTCTGCCCAATAATTCTTAAGATAATGCAATCTTTTTTGTTTTCTTTCACTTCCTATCATTTGGTGAAACTGTATAGCTTGCCCTGTTGCCTGTTCTATGTGGAATGGTCTTGTTCCCATATTCTCAAACTTTCGGATATCATCGCTTTCAGGTTCGCCTGCTCCAAATAATGGATAAAGTCGTTTAATCTTGTCTTTTTTTACGTACATAAAGCCAGTACCTATTGGTGCACTGATCCATTTGTGTAGGCTGGTACCGAAATAATCTGATCCAAGTTCACTGACATTGTATTTGATATGGCCAAAGGAATGTGCACCATCGAGCACTACTTCAATATTTCGTTTGTGGGCTTCAGTGGCTATCTCTTTTGCCGGCATGATCTGGCCCATCCAATTGATGATATGAGTGAGGTGTATAATTTTTGTTTTTGTAGTAATGGCATCGGTATATTTTTTTACAATAGCAGCATTATCTTCAGATGGCAATTTGAGATCTAACCAGACCAACCTGATACCATCCCTTTTTTCCCGTTGTTTCCATGAATTAATCATATTGGGGTAATCTTGTTTGCAAAGTATTACTTCATCTCCTGCCCGCAACTGCAAACCGAATATTATATTTTCTAGTGCTTCAGTTGCATTTCTATGTAAGGCAACTTCTTCACTTGAGACCCCTGCCAGATCAGCTAGTCTTTTTCGTAAAGGTTCTCTGCCCTGGTCCAAAATACGCCACATATAATAGGAGGGCGCTTCATTGCTGAGCCGGGCATATCTTTCTACAGCATCCTGGACAGATTTGGGGGCAGGTGCCACACCTCCATTATTAAGATTGATCATATTTGCATTTACAGTATAGGCTTGCTGTATATAAGACCAAAAATCTTCATCAGTAGCCAAAGTCCTGGCATCTACATCTTTATATTCATTGAAAAAGTCAATCGAGTATTTTTCCTGTTTTTTAGATTGCCATGGTATCAACATACCCATACTAGCCGAATAAGCGGCATTTTTTAAAAAATTTCTTCTTGATTTCATTACTATGAATTTAAAATAAAAAAAATCCCCGTCTCTAATTAAAAACGAGGATTCTAAGATATTGAAAAAAGTTAGCTATTCAGGAGAAAAATCAGCAACTGATGAAAGTCAGGATAAGGCTCTTTGCTATACCCCGAGTTTAGTTGGCTCTTATTGTTTTACCATTTTAAAGTAAGCGACATTCTTTCCGTTTTGGAACATCTGTATGAAATGAGTACCGGCAGCAAAATCGGACACATCCAGCTGAATTCTATTTATCCCTGGTTGTAATGAAAGTCTTTGCTGATGCTCTAATCTGCCGGTCAAATCAACTATTCTCATTTCTACATTGCCTGCTTTCTTTGCATTGACTTCTAATAAGGCATGCGTATGTGCAGGTACTGGAAATAATACCATGGCATATGATTTGACAAATTCATCAATTACCCCTGTGGAGATTACTCTCATAAAAGTAATACCGGTCGGTACTCCATTTGTATTTAAGCTACCATCAGAGGCCACTATTCTGGTAGGAATGGTAATGGATCCTCCCGGAGCAATTCCAAAAGCGGCGATAGTACTATCAATAGATTTTATAGTGGCCGTGAACGAGGTAGTGTTGCCCAATAACCCTGTTGATAGTAATACACTAAAATCAGGCAATAAAGCGGATTGAAGTTTATAAACTACAGGATTTCCATCCGGGTCAGTAGATGCTCCCCAGGTAATACTGGCTGTACTATCTTTTCCTTTGAGATCTAATTTTATCGTATCACCCAGCTTAGGGCTTGTAATTGAAACTTGAGAAGGAAAATTATTTGGCTCAGGCAATAATTGGCCTCTGATTTCACCACCAGCAGAAGTAGTGGTATGTACATTAGCGTAGGCACCCCCGCCTCCTAACAATAATAGTTGGTCGGCAGTCAATACAAATACATTACTGTCGGACACAAACTGACCACCCTTATTATCAGCGTTTGTATTGGTTTTAAGGGCAATTGCCACTCCTCCATTAGCTCCATTGGCCCCTGCATGTATGTGGGCACCACCACCTATGGTTCTGTTAAATTCTCCTGTAAGTCCTGAAAACGAACCAACCACGGTAAGCGTAGTATTATTTAACTCTGCTTTTACAGCCCCATTACCAGCTGATGTCACAGTTGGTACTTCGTTTAATCCACTTAATCTGGCCGTGAATACTGCGTTCGCCATGTTGTGGAAATTGCCACGAATTTCACCTCCAGGTGATTTGGTAGTATGTATATTTCCGTAAGCAGCTCTTTTTCGGAGTGAATCAACACTGCCGATAGAAAAAGAAATCGTATTATTTTCTGGAGATAAAACGCCTGCTAATGTATCGGCCGATGGTGTTACGATTAGATTGTATCTCACACCTCCATTAGTGCCTGGTAAGCCTAGATGTATATGTGAACCACCGTTCCATTTGCCATCCAGATTGGAAAATGAACCTGAAACGATCACTGTCCGGTTGGTTTGCAATTCTGCCATCAAACCTCCGGATGCTTTTGTATTTACAGGAGTAGTTTCACCTTCTCCTGATAAAATTGAATGAAAATAACTGGTGGCTTCACCTAATAATTGTGCCCTGATTTCACCTCCTGGTGCTCTGGAAGTATGAACATTCACATAGGTTTGTCTTTTTCTGAGAGAGTCTAAAAAACCGGTAGACAAATTGTAACTATTGCTGGCGGCAGGGTAAATGATGCTTAAACTATCTGCGGAATGAGTAACAGATAAGGTTACATTCACTGGACCATTTTGCCCTACGAAACCCCTATGAATATGTGAATAACCACTACGATTAATTTTATCGAGAAGTCGTTCAGCTGAGCCTGATAAAGTTAATCTGGTACCATTGATTTCGGCCACTACATTTCCTCTTCCGGTGGTTAGTTGTGCTCGGTTTTCCTGCATACCATTAAAATAACCAAACAGAATATTTTGTACCTCAGGTACTATTTGACCCCTCATTTCTCCGCCAGGATTATTTAATGAATGAACATTGGCATATAGTCTCCTGGCCATCAAATCTTCCAGGTTTGTAACTGTCAATTTGATGGTATTACTGTCTGTTAGAAAAGTTCCGCTTCTTTTATCTGCGCCTACATTATTTTTCAAATCATACTGAATACCTCCGTTTCTGCCTGCCATTCCTTGATGGATATGGGCACCGCCTCTTGTTGCTACTGCCAAATCACTCTCTAATCCACTGAAAGCGCCACTAACGGTGGCCACAGAATCTACAATATTTACAAATATGCCGCCAAACGCCTGTGAAGTAACTGCAACAGGTTCATTGGTCCCTGAAAAATAAGCTCTGAATCTGGCATTGGCCACAGGAGCTACCTGGCCGCGCATTTCACCGGCAGGGTAGGCAGTAGAGTGAATATTACCATATAACTGATGAGCTTTCAGGGAAGCAAGTTGATTTGGATTTAAAGTGTAGGTATTTTCTGAAGCTAGAAAATTTACCGTTGTTTTGTTTGCAGTATCCGCAAAATTAGGTTTTAATGCAATAGATACTCCTCCGCTTTGGCCTGCATAGCCCAGATGAAGATGGCTGTTAGTATAGCCTGAAGTAATATCTTTAGCACTACCACTAAGGACTATTTTGTCCCCATTTAGCTCAATAAAAAACGAACCATGAGCCGGGGTATTGATTGGTGGAATTTCATTACTGCTTACCAAATTGGAATGATAATATGCTTCAGACTCGGGCACCAACTGTCCCCTGATTTCACCTCCGGTGGCAATCGAAGAATGTACATTAAAGTAGAACTCCCGATTGGCGATCATCCCTTTTTGAGCAGTAGTCAATGCATATTTGTTTACGGATTCGGTATAGGATCCCGCCCTTTTTGTGGAATCCACCACAGGTATGGTTGCAATTTGTACTCCACCAGTGGTGCCAGCTAATCCTCTATGAAAATGGGAATTAGTATAATCGCCACCTAAATTTTTGAAAGTACCACTTAAATACAATGTATCACCATCTATTCTGGCTCTTACCTGGCCTGAAGCCATAGTAAGTACCGGAAATTCTTCCTGTGTACCTGTCATTTTAGCAATATAAAAATCACCTCTTTCTCTTACGTTTATAATTCCTTTCATTCCAAAGGCAGAATACTTTTCGCTTACATAATATAGAGTACCTAACCGGTTCATAATGACTTTTCCACCACCATTTGGGGTAAGAAATCCTCCATTTGAATTAGATCCACCATTGTCGTATTGCGTTTTGGAGACCTCTACTGCATTTATATCTGCTGCCAATTGAAAATTAACAGTATCTCCCAACCGTACATTCAAAACAGCTGGATTGAATACATTCCCTGAATCACTCTTGACTATGAAAGAATTATAGGTCTTCACTGCGGGAGCAGTTACCGTTATAGTCCCTTTCATTCCATTTGATTTTACATGTGGTGTACATACGAAATATAAAGTACCAAGTTTGGTCATGACGACAGAACCACCCGCTAATGGTATACGAAAGCCTCCTGCAAGACCCATTGTATCATTATTGTCCCAGGTTGATTTAGAAACCTCTACGGCATCATGAGAATTAAATGTAATGAATGTGATCGTGTCGCCTAATTTGGCCTCCACGGTACTGGGATTGAAAGTAAGTGAGGTAGTACCCCTGACTGTTATATTTGTAGCACCAAGGCTAAGGACAATACATATACCAATAATGGTTGTGATTAATGATTTCATGAAACTGGAATTTTATATATCTATTAACGGAATTGGTTAAAAAAAGTCTATCAAAAAATTAACTTTAATTTGACTTAAATTCTCAAAAAACACCAATTCAAGTTTTAACTTATTGACAGTCATTGCATTGTGAATTTATATTAAAGAAAAAAATAGTTTTTAAAAAATTGAATTTCATGCAGATACAGTTAAATTCCATATTTTTCGCTCATGGAGAAAACAATAGTATTTGACCTGGGGGGAGTACTGGTAGATTGGAACCCCAGATATTTATATAGGTCTGTATTTAATGATGATGCGAAAATGAATCACTTCCTGGCAAATATTTGCACTGGAAACTGGAATGAATTACAGGATGCAGGGAGAAGCATCCAGGAAGCAACAGAAGTATTGGTGGGCCATTTCCCTGAATATGAATTCTATATCAGAATGTTTTACGGAGAATGGCAAAAAATGCTCAATGGTCCTATCGATGGTACTGTGGATATTTTGAAAACATTAAAAAACAAGGAGTACAGAATCCTGGCATTGACCAATTGGAGTGCCGAGACTTTTCCAATCGCTTTGGGATTATTTGATTTCCTTCATTGGTTTGATGATGTATTGGTCTCAGGAAAAGAAAAGCTAATCAAGCCCGATCCTGCCATTTTTAATTTATTAATAAAAAGATATTCACTCGATCCTGCTCAAACGATATTTATTGATGATAATATAAAAAATGTAACAGCAGCAAAAGAAGTAGGATTGGATGCTATACATTTTACTGATCCACACATACTAAGATTACAGCTAAATGAAAGAGGCATTATATTGTAATCGACCAACAATCTGGTGACATTGACCAACTATTGCCCCATCACTTGCTCGGAGCACTACTCATTACCGGAGCTCCTTTCCAACTATCTGCATAATCCAGAACCAGGTTGCATAATGTTTTGACCCCATGTTTCATAGCGGTATCGTCAACATAAAAATCAGGGGTATGATGAGATGGTGCTTTTGATCTTTCGGTTCCGGCAGGCATGCCTCCAAGAAATAAGAAAAGAGAAGGTACTTTTAAACCAAAGAAAGAAAAGTCCTCCGCACCTGTAACGGCTTTTATAAGATGAACATTTTTGTCTCCTACCACTTTTTTAAGTGTTGGCAGCATTTGCTCTGTGAGTGCAGGGTCATTATAAGTCAATGGATAGCCAGGATGTATAGTCAATGTCGCGGTGGCTCCCATACTTTCTGCTATTTTAGTGGCGGTGAGCTTTATTTTCTCATGAATTTTGGCCTGCATTTCTTTGTCTAATGTTCTGATCGTACCGCCCAGTTCTACCTCTTCAGGGATAATATTATTTCGGACGCCTCCATGAAACATGGCCACAGTGACTACTGCTGCTTCTTTAGTAAGTTCGGTTTGTCGGCTCACGATGGTTTGTAAGCCCATTACGATTTGAGCACCTACCACTACTGGATCGATACCATCCCATGGGGTAGAGCCATGGACTTGTTTTCCTTTGATTTTGATGCTAAATCCATTTACAGCTGCCATGATTCCTTCCGGTTTATAGTTTATATGGCCCACTGGAGTCAGGCTATTTATGTGGAGTCCAAAAGCGACATCTACGGTAGGGTTTTCCATTACCCCTTCTTTCATCATGAGTTCGGCGCCACCTTCTTCACCGATGGGAGCACCTTCTTCAGCGGGTTGAAATACCAGCTTTACATTGCCTTTTAATTGATCTTTCATAGAATACAATATTTTAGCAGCCCCCATGAGCATCGAAGTATGGGTATCGTGACCACAGGCATGCATTACGCCTACATTCATCCCATTAAATACATCTCTGTTGGTCGACTTCCATGGCAAATCAACCCGTTCGGTCACCGGCAAGCCGTCTATATCTGCTCTCAATAAAATAGTTGGACCTGGTTTGCCCCCTTTGATCAAACCTACCACTCCGGTCTTGGCAATTCCAGTCTGCGGTTCTATACCGATAGACCTGAGATATTTAGCAATATATTCACTCGTTTTAAATTCTCTGTTGCTGAGTTCAGCATTTTGATGTAGCCAATGTCTGTTTTCAACGACCTGGGCATCAATCTCATTTGCCATTTTATCCACGATCATTCTTAGGTCAGGAGCAGGTGGCATGACCCCTTTTTTGGATTTGGATTGAGCAAAAATCCCACCAGTAGTAATCAATAAAATTAAAATAGTTTTAGTAAATCTCATTTTGAAGGTTATTTTTATCGAGGTTAAAATTAATAAAACATGCAGTACTACCAAATTGAATTTGGGACTCCGGAATATGATGAGGCTATAAAGCTAAGGTATAACGTGCTTCGCGAGCCACTGGGACTTGATTTTAGTGCAGAGGATTTGGCTCAGGAATTTAATCATTTTCATTTGGGAGCATACAATGAAATGGGTATTTTAATTGGTTATTTATTATTATCACCTAAAGGGGACAAAGTCATTCAAATGAGGCAAGTGGCCGTCGAACCGAAGCATCAGCACAAAGGTATAGGAAGAGGGTTAGTGACATTTAGTGAGGATTTTATTAAAAGACATGGATTCAGCGAGATGATCCTGCATGCGAGAGATTCGGCTGTGGCATTTTATGAAAAACTGAATTATAAAAGAGCAGGTGTTCCCTTTGAAGAGGTAGGCATTAAACATTATAAAATGGTAAAAAAAGTGTAAGGGTAAAATTTACTTTAAGATTTAAGACCTGCATCCGACAGATATCATCGGTACTGTATCAGCTTAAGATTTAATCTAAGCATTTAAAAAAATGGCATATTATTTTGAAATATAAAAAACGGCATTATATTTGCCATTAATTAAGACGAATGAAAAATAATCAAAATACATGGTGGTGGTGGCATTGGATAAAACGGAGTGATCTGAGCTAGCCTGTATTCTGATTCATGATATATTAAACGGCTTGTCGGTTCACTTCGACAGGCCGTTTTTAATTTGAGTAATTTTTTGAATGAAATAGTGAGATGAATAAAATAAAATTATACAGCACCAGCAAGAAACAATTGGCAGATACGGTGACCCCGGTACATTTATATCTCAAATTGCGTGACCATTTTGATGAATCAATGTTACTGGAGAGTACCGATTTTCGATCTGTAGAAAATTGCAATTCATACATTGGGCTAGGTAAACTGGCGGGGATAGAAGCCCAAAATGGCATAGTTACTATCCAACTGCCTGGAATGGAAGTCACAAAACATAGTTGTAGGGACCGTCACCAGTTATCGGGGTATTTGCAATCATTCATGGATTCATTTGAGCTCATTATGGATGGATCATACAAACTTACTAACGGCATCTTTGGGCATTTTAATTTTGAATCCATTCAATATTTTGATTCACTAAGTTTTGATCCTGAGAAAAGAACAGTAGATATACCGGATGCTAAATTTATATTATATCGATACATCCTGGCGATAGACCATTTTAAGGATGAAATGTATTTACTTGAGAATCATCTGGATCCACATGTCAAAACGATTGATAAAATTGAATCATGGATTCAAAATACAGCAGGTATCCAATCTTTTAAATTTGTACGGCATGGATCTGAAACCAGTTCGCTCACAGATCAGGATTTTCGTGACCTGGTGACCAAGGGTAAATATCACTGTAAAATCGGTGATGTATTCCAGGTGGTTTTTGCCAGAAGATTTAAGCAACGTTTTACCGGTGATGATTTTAATGTATACCGGGCGTTGCGCAGTGTCAATCCATCCCCTTACCTTTTTTATTTTGATATGGGCAGTTATAGAATTTTTGGTTCTTCGCCCGAATCCCAATTGGTAATTCACAACGGAATAGCAACTGTAAATCCCATCGCAGGCACATACAAACGTACGGGCAACGATGAATTGGATCAGGTAAAAGCTAAAGAACTTGCTCTCGACCCTAAAGAAAATGCGGAGCACATCATGTTAGTGGATTTGGCACGAAATGATCTGGGTATCCATTCCGATAAAGTAGAGGTTAAAATTTTAAAAGAGATACAATACTTTAGCCATGTAATCCACCTGGTATCTAATGTAGAAGGTAAATTGAGCAAGGGCTTTAATATGTTCAAAGTATTCGGTGATACCTTTCCGGCCGGTACCTTATCAGGGGCTCCAAAATACAAAGCGATTGAGCTGATCAAGACTTACGAACCTGAAGCAAGAAATTATTATGGTGGTTCCATTGGCTTTGCAGGATTCGACGGATCACTGGTTCATGCTATTACTATCAGATCCTTTTTAAGCAAAGACAATACACTACACTATCAGGCCGGTGCTGGCATCGTAGCTTCCAGTGTGGAAGAATCTGAATTGCAGGAAGTAAATAATAAATTAGGAGCATTGCGTACGGCTATGCTTCGGGCTGAATCTATTTAAAACAGAAGTTAGTATGAAGATAATAATGATTGATAATTACGATTCATTCACTTACAATTTAGTACAATACCTTAGAGAATTGACAGGTGAAAATATAAAGGTGGTAAGAAATGATGAAGTACCGGTATCCTATTTAAACGAGTATGATTGTATATTTATATCACCAGGCCCTGGTGTTCCTAAAGATTCCGGAATAATTATAGAAGCTATTCAAACATATGCAGGTAAGAAATCCATATTTGGTGTTTGTCTTGGACTGCAAGCTATTGGGGAGGCATTTGGTGGAAGTTTGATCAACCTGGAAAATGTATATCATGGGGTAAACACGCCCGTGACCATTACAGATCCTGGTGAATCAATCTTTGCAGGTTTGCCATCTCCATTTTTAGCCGGAAGATATCATTCATGGGTAGTAGATAAAAAAACATTGCCGGCTCAGTTGCAAATCACTGCGGAAGATGATAATGGAATGATCATGGCAGCCAGACACAAATCTTTCCATATTAAAGGCGTACAATTTCATCCTGAGTCTGTATTGACTCCCGATGGAAAGCAAATCCTTCAAAATTTTTTAAAGGAGAGTGAATCACTTTATAGAAAACAATTAGCAGAAAATACGTTTTGATTATGAAATCCATACTTAATCAATTATTTGAGCACAAAAAACTCAGCCGAGATCAAGCCAAAGAAGCACTGATCCATATCTCTAAAGGGGTGTATAACGAAGCGCAGATAGCTGCATTCATTACAGTGTATCTCATGCGGAGTATCTCAGAACACGAATTATTAGGCTTCAAGGATGCTTTGTTGGATCTCTGTGTTCCTGTCCATCTCGATGGTATGGAGACTATAGATTTGTGTGGCACGGGAGGAGATGGTAAGAATACATTTAATATATCCACGTTATCTTCATTTGTGGTAGCTGGTGCCGGATATAAAGTTACAAAACATGGCAATTATGGGGTGAGCTCGAAATGTGGATCCTCGGATGTGCTGGAGGCACTGGGATATACTTTTACTAATGATGTGGACAAATTAAAAAATCAATTAGACAAAGCCAATATCTGTTTTCTCCATGCACCTTTATTTCATCCTGCCTTGAAGTCAGTAGGGCCAATACGTAAACAATTGGGCATAAAAACTTTTTTTAATATGCTTGGTCCATTAGTAAATCCGGCTAAACCGATCGCCCAAATGGCAGGAGTCTTCAATCTTGAATTAGCTCGGTTGTATACCTATATTTTTCAGCAAGAAAAAGAGAAACGCTTTTCAGTGGTACACTCAATGGACGGGTACGATGAAATTTCGTTGACGGGAGAAGTTAAAATCAAAACCAGGCACTCTGATGCCAATTATTCTCCTATAGATCTGGGGCTAAACAGGGTAAGAGCTGAGGAAATTCATGGTGGTGATACCAAAGATGAAGCTGCTTCCATTTTTATGAAAGTGATAAAAGGTGCAGGTACTCAGGCACAACAGGATGCTGTATATGCCAACGCAGGAGTCGCTATCAGTACCATCGACCCTGGATTAACCATAACAGAAGGAGTGTTAAAAGCTAAAGAAAGTGTATTGTCAGGTAATGCTTTTCAATCATTAAATAAACTAATACAATTGGCTGTATGAGTATTTTGGATCAAATTATTACAGATAAAAGAATAGAAGTAGAAAGAAGGAAATCCATTATTTCCTTCGATCAGATCAGACATTTACCAAAATTGGAAAGGCAAACTATCTCTTTAAAACAAAAACTAAGTACCCGGGCAGGTATCATTGCAGAATTCAAGCGAAAATCGCCTTCTAAGGGTATAATCAATGAAAAGGCAAGTGTTATCGATACCACTATAGGGTATGAAAAAGCAGGAGCCAGTGCTTGTTCTATTTTGACAGATGAACCTTATTTTAAAGGCAAAGACCAGGACATTATCGATGCACGACCAACCTTGTCAATACCTATTCTGCGTAAAGATTTTATAATTGATCCATATCAGATAGTAGAAGCCAAAATTCTTGGAGCAGACCTGATATTGCTTATTGCCGAGTGTTTGTCAAAGGAAGAGATAACCCATTTTGCGGCCATTGCCCATGATCTTGGCATGGAAGTATTAATGGAACTGCATTTTGATGATGAATTAAATAAATGGAATGAGAATATTGACCTGATCGGAGTTAATAACCGAAATCTCAAAAACTTTGAAACTGGCATCGATCGCTCTCTCCAGTTGGCTGACAAATTGCCAAAGGAATCAATCTGGATCTCCGAAAGTGGGCTGAAAGGCAAAGATGAATTAAAATCATTAATGCAGGCTGGTTATAATGGTTTCTTAATAGGAGAGACTTTCATGCGTTCCGATGACCCCGGTGCGTTATGTAAAGAATTTGTAGATTGCCTTAACTCATAATAGTGACCAATATGAATACCGACTTGATAATAAAAGTTTGTGGGATGAAAGAACCAGCTCAAATTTCAGCATTGGCTTTACTAGACATCCAGTATATAGGATTGATATTCGTACCTACATCACCTAGGTTTATTGATCACAGTCTTGATCGTAAATTGGCAGGCAATAAAAAGAGCATCGGAGTATTTGTTAATTCACCAATTGAACAGGTATTATACACTGTAAGCAGATACCAGCTGGATGCAGTGCAACTCCATGGTCAGGAAAGTCCGGACTTTTGTGCAGAAATTCAAAACAGAGGCATTGAAGTAGTTAAAGCGTTTTCAGTAGATAAAAATTTTGATTTTGAAAAAACCTATGAGTTTGATGGGTATGCAGATTTGTTTTTATTTGACGCAAAAGGAGAAGCAGCCGGAGGAAATGGTATACGATTTGATTGGAACAAACTAAATGAATATGAAGGTGCTACTTCATTTTTATTAAGCGGAGGTATTAGTTATGAACATATTGATGAAATAAAATATTTTAAACATCCTGCATGCATCGGCATTGACATTAATTCTAAGTTTGAGTATTCTCCTGGAAATAAAGATTTGATCACTATTAAAAAATTTGTACATGAGCTACGCAGTTGATATTAAAAAAGAGTTGCCTGACGCGCAAGGATTTTATGGCCGGTTTGGGGGAGCCTATATCCCTGAAATGCTTCAATTTAATGTAGAAGAGTTAAGAGAAAAATACCTGGCTATCATGCAGGAAGAAGCGTTTAAAGCAGAATTTGATGATTTGCTTAAAAATTACGTAGGCAGACCTAGTCCATTATACGAAGCCAAACGATTATCTGATAAATATGGTGCCCGCATATTTCTAAAACGCGAAGACTTAAATCATACCGGTGCTCATAAAATAAATAATACTATCGGCCAGATCCTGTTGGCGCAACGGTTAGGTAAAAAACGAATTATTGCAGAAACCGGGGCAGGCCAGCACGGGGTAGCCACCGCAACAGTATGTGCACTCAAGAACATAGAATGCATCGTATATATGGGATCTGTAGATATCGAACGCCAGGCTCCTAATGTGGCACGGATGAAAATGTTGGGAGCTAAGGTGATAGCTGCCACTTCCGGTTCCCAGACTTTGAAAGATGCTACAAATGAAGCCATCAGGGATTGGATTCAAAACCCGATCGATACTCATTATATCATTGGATCGGTGGTAGGGCCACATCCATACCCGGATATGGTAGCCCGGTTTCAGTCTGTAATTTCGGAGGAGATCAAATGGCAGTTAAAGGAACAAACCGGAAACGAAAACCCGGATACTTTGATTGCTTGTGTAGGTGGTGGATCCAATGCAGCAGGTACCTACTATCATTTTCTGGACAATGATAAAGTTCGATTGATTGCAGTTGAAGCAGCCGGTGAGGGCATTCATAGTGGTAAAAGTGCTGCTACATCCGTATTGGGCAGTATAGGTATTATTCATGGGAGTAAAACACTCTTAATGCAAACACCGGATGGCCAGATAGTAGAACCCCATTCCATATCGGCAGGACTAGACTATCCCGGAATCGGGCCACTGCATGCGCATTTAATTTCATCAGGAAGAGCTCAGGCTATTTCTATCACTGACGATGAGGCAATAAAAGCTGCTTTTATGCTTACTCAAACAGAAGGCATTATTCCTGCTTTAGAATCAGCACATGCATTTGCAGCATTGGATTATATGCAGTACAAACCAGGTGAGACTATAGTTATTTGTTTATCAGGCAGGGGAGATAAAGACCTTGCTACATATATGAAATACATCAAATAAAAGTATGAATCGACTTCAGGAATTGTTCAAGAATAAAAAAAACAATATTCTTAATATTTATTTTACTGCAGGATATCCATCCCTGCATGACACTGCGGATATCATCAAAGCACTGGATGATGCTAAGGCAGATATGGTTGAAATAGGGATGCCATACAGTGATCCATTGGCTGATGGTCCCACTATTCAGGCCAGTAGCTCAGCAGCATTGAAGAATGGGATGAATTTAGAATTATTGTTTAATCAAATTGCAAACGCAAGATCTTTGTCGGGCATGCCATTTATTTTAATGGGGTATTTTAATCAGGTCATGCAATATGGTGAAGAAAAATTTGTACAAAAAGCAAAGAGCGTCGGAGTAGATTGTTTGATCCTGCCTGATTTGCCTGTGGAGGAATATGAAAAACATTTTCACCCGATGTTTAGAAAACACGATATGGACATTGCTTTTTTGATCACTCCACGTACTCCGGATTCCAGGATCAGGCACATTGATGCCGTATCCAATAGCTTTATCTATATGGTTTCATCCAATGCAATCACCGGGGCCAAGGCGGGTATAGAAGCAGACCAGAAAGATTATTTTAAGCGCATAGATGATATGAAACTACGAAATCCACGACTCATTGGATTTGGTATATCGAATAAGGAAACTTTTATCACAGCCTGTGCGAGTTCGAGTGGTGCAATCATCGGTAGTGCTTTTATAAATGCATTGGAAGGAGAGGGCAGTATTGATTTAAAAGTAAAAAAATTTATTAGTAAGATCATGGGTTAATGTAATGGGTACGTTCGAGATTAAAAAAGTTGATCTGCATGAGGTTGACCAACTGGCAGATATATCTTTAACAACATTTACTGAAGCCTTTTTTCATCAAAACGATCCGTCGGATTTTAAAGAATATGTAGATAAATCACTTTCTACCAAAGTGTTGTTAAATGAATTGAATGATCCTAAATCTGAATTTTATTTTTTATATGATGATGGAAAGCGTATAGGTTATTTTAAATTAAACCTGGGCATCAATCGTTTTGGGCAGGCTGCATCCGATCAGCTCGAATTGCAGCGCATTTATGTTTTTAAAAATAATCAATCAAAAGGGGCTGGAAAATATATGATGGATTATATAGTAAACTTCGCTAAATCAGTGCACCTCTCTTCCATTTGGCTGGGTGTATGGGAACACAATCCGGATGCAATTCGGTTTTATGAGAAACAAGGATTTAAAAAAGTGGGAGACCATCATTTTTTACTAGGCCAAAGTATTCAGCTTGATTATATATTTGAACGTAGGTTTAACTCAAATAGTTAATTCTTTTTGCATCAGGTTGTATGATTGTAACTTTGGCACAATTTTTCAAAGTATTTAAATTTAATCTTCTATCATGATCGTTTGGATGAATCGTTTTTCATTTTTTATTGCAGGATTACTTTGCATGTTGTTATTTATTTCTTATACCAAAAAAGATGAAATAGAGAAACCCTCTGCCATAGTGCCACAAAATATCAGATCGATAATATTAAAAGAGAAATATTCCTTTGCTGGTGAGAATGTTCCGATTCAGATTTTTGATGTAAAAGAAAGGTTGGAACGGGAGTTGCTCGTAAATACCTATTGGCATTCCAATACAATACTCTGTATCAAAGCTGCCCAGCGTTATTTTCCAATAATTGAGAAAGTATTGAAAGAATACAGGATACCTGAAGATTTTAAATATATCCCCGTTGTAGAGACTTCTCTGCGAAACGAAACATCTCCTGCCGGGGCAAAAGGCATATGGCAGTTTATGAAACCCGTTGCTGAATCTTACCAGCTCGAAGTTAGCGATGAAGTGGATGAACGCTATCATTTCGAAAAAGCAACCGAAGCCGCATGCCGTCATATATTAAGATACAAGCAGCGATTTGGAACCTGGACCTTAGCTGCAGCTGCTTTTAACGCCGGTGAGGGCAATTTGAACAAAGAACTTACCCGTCAGGGTGAAAATAATTATTATGACCTGAATATTAATGATGAGACTTCACGATATATTTTCAGGTTGCTTGCCATGAAGGAAATCATTGAAAATCAAAATGATTTTGGTTTTTTTATAGATCCCTCTGAGAAATACAATCCAATCAGCACAAAGAAAATTGAAGTTAACTCTACCATTCCCAGCCTGGGAGATTGGGCAAGAAGTAAGGGTACATCATACAGAATGTTGAAAGCATTAAATCCATGGCTGCGTACTACAGCTTTGACCCATAAGCCAAATAAAGTATATACGATTGAGGTTCCGCGGTAATTCAATATTGAGGTAAATGTGAAATGAAATGCGGGTTCTGATGTCAGTTCCCTTAAGTTAATTTATAGTAATGTATGACTTCCTCGCCGATGCATGTACATGAGAATATCTCAAAAAGTTTGAAAAAAGTTTACATCTCAATCATTCAGACTGTAGCATAGTACCCTTCATACTACACCTGTGGTTAAGCGCAAGGTTTATGAATCAGTATATATACGATGCTGGAAGATGTGGCCGGTAATCTTATGAAATATTTTTTCAATTTTATTTACATTTGATTGTTTTGAATAAGGAATTTTAAAAAAGGAAACTTTAATTGTATTAAAAATAATTTATTTATCGGCTAAGAATGGAAAAACAGTGCATCCCATAAAAAAATAATTATCTCAAAAAGCCAAAATATACGCATATGAAAATTTTAATTTCACTTTTTGCTGTTTTGCTTATTGCACAAGGGTATAAGACGGAAGTGTTTTTATTGGACCTTACTTCAACAGTTCTATTATATCCAGATAGGGGTGAAAAAAAATCGAAATCCGACAGTACTTCGGCTGATTATGCAGAAGGCTTATATAAAAAATATTGTGCCGTGTGTCACGGCAAAGATCGGGAAGGATATGATGCTGACAATGCACCATCTTTACGATCGCAAACATTAATGGCTACTACCCAGATACCCAAATCAAGTCATAATTTTCTCGTGCATACCATTTCCTATGGACGATCCGGTACTGCTATGGCACCTTATTCAAAAAGCCAGGGAGGGCCCCTGGATGAAACAGACATCGAAATACTCATACAATGGCTTCGAGAGAAAAGCGGAGTGAATAAGCCAATAGCGATGTCGGTCGATCCGGTTACAGGTGATGCGAGACTCGGAAAAGTCTTATACATCCGGCATTGCACAACATGCCATGGTGCCAAAGGTGAAGGTATCAGTGCCCCTGCATTGGCAAATCCTTTGTTCTTAGCTACAGCCAGTGATGCTTTTATACGACATACTATCGCCGAGGGTAGGGATGGTACACCCATGCCTTCGTTTAAAGACAGTATAAGCAATATTGAAATAGATGCCCTCACTTCATTTCTCAGATCGCGGGCTTCCGGATGGAATGCACCTGAACCGGTAAGAATTAAAGAACCACGCCAAGAAAATTATATTTTAAACCCAAAAAACAAAGGACCAAAATTTAATTTGCGCGAAGGAATATATGTGTCCGCAGAAGAATTGAACAAAGCTTTAAAGGGCAGTGCGCGTCTCATCATACTCGATACGAGATCGAAAGCAGCCTGGCACCAGACTCATATCCCAGGTTCCATCCCGATTCCTTATTACCAGGATCCTGATACTTTTATTAAAGTCATCCCAAACGATAGTACTTGGATAGTGGCTTATTGCGCCTGTCCGCATGCAGTATCTACAAGTGTAGTAAATTCATTACGACGATTTGGATATAAAAATACAGCCGTTTTGGATGAGGGTATTCTGATATGGGCACAACGGGGTTACCCTGTTCAATATGGTCAAGGACAATAGGAAAAATAATTAGTCTGTATAAAGGTGAAAAACCAGATGCCATATAAATTAAAAATCTTACCTTTGCACTTCTTAAAAATTCAGCTATTAAGCCGGTGGGGTGGATGAGTGGCTGAAATCAACGGTTTGCTAAACCGTCGTACGGGCTTAAACCTGTACCGAGGGTTCGAATCCCTCCCTCACCGCTTCATTTTCAATCTTTTATATTTTATTACCTATTTTTAGTTTTATGGGCAAAAAACAAGCTGAGATCCCGGAAATGACATATGAAACAGCTAAATCGGCATTGGATAAAATAGTGAGGGAAATTCAAAATGAAAATACTTCGATCGATCTGTTAGCTGAAAAAATTAAGCAAGCCCAGGAATTAATTAGTTTTTGCCAATCAAAACTCCGAAATATTGAAGCCAAGGTAAAAGGCATGATTGGCGACGAAGAAGAATAATAAATCAGTTGTGTACTGAATTCTCACACAAATTTCCATTGCTTCACACCCGGATGGGTATGCAAAGACATCAGCTAATGAGGTAGTTTTTAGGAAAAATTCATTCACCAGTTTACAGTAAAAATCTGGCAAATAGGTTCGGGTATCGAATTGTACAAGTGGCTAAAATTCAAAAAAATAGATATTTTTATTCAAAGGATTAACAGATAGATGCTGAAGGGGTAGGGGCATTGACTTCCAGTGAAGTATCCGATATATCATTCAAGCTATAAGAGGAATCGTAAGGTACATCAGTTTGCACCCTTCTAATTATCCCCCAATTGAGGGTAGATCCTGCTTGACAATTTATCGTTTATTTGTATTGAAAAAGCAAGTCTTTCATATTATTTATTTCAACGATATTTGACTCATTAAAAATTTATTCAAATGTTTTATTTAACCAAAATCAAATTAATTTTCTATTTCCTGGTTTGTGTTTTAAGTATTAATAGTATTTATTCACAATCAACTTCAAATCATGGTAACAAATTCGAACAACTAGGTAGTTTACTACCCACACCAAATGAATACAGAACTGCAAGTGGAGCCCCTGGGACCAAATATTGGCAGCAACGTGTAGACTACGATATCAAGTGTGAACTGGATGAAGATAATCAAAAGCTGACTGGTTCTGAAACCATTACCTATTTCAATAATTCTCCTGATGTGCTATCCTATTTGTGGCTACAATTAGATGAAAATCAACATTCATCAGTAGACAATGCCAATTACCAAAATGCAAGTACCATCCAACCGGTGCTTACAGATCAGGTATTGGATATGGTAGAAGAAAGAAAATCGGATAATGGCTATGGGCATAAAATATCAAAAATTACAGATGCTTTGGGCAAGCCACTCAAGTATACTTTAAACAAAACGATGATGAGAGTAGATCTTCCTACTCCAATAAAACCTAACACTTCTTTTGTATTTAAGATTGACTGGAGTTACAAAATTGTTGATCGGGTTAGTTTTAAATTTGGCGGAGGTCGAGGTGGATACGAATATTTTAAAGATGATGGCAATTATCTTTTTACTATGGCTCAGTGGTATCCACGTTTGTGTAAATATGGTGATGAAATAGGTTGGCAAAACCATCAATTTACCGGGACGGGCGAGTTTACTTTATCTTTTGGAAATTTCAAAGTGCAAATGACTGTACCTGCGGACCACGTGGTAGGCTCTACCGGAGAATGTCAAAACTATGCAACTAACTTAACTGCTGAACAAAAGCTGAGATGGCAGAAAGCTCAGACCTCGAAAGAGCCGGTAATGATGGTAACATTAGAAGAAGCACTGAAAGCATCTGCTTCTAAATCAAAAGCAAAAAAGACCTGGATATTTAAAGCAGATAATGTACGTGATTTTGCCTGGACTTCTTCCCGTCGGTTTTCCTGGGATGCTATGCCAATTGACATTAATGGTAAGAAAGTAATGTGTATGTCATTTTATGGCAAAGAAGCGTACCCGATTTATAACAAATATTCTACAAAAGCGGTGGCCCATACCATAAAGACTTATTCCGATTTTACAATTCCATACCCGTATCCTGTAGCGCAATCCGTAGAAGCTGCCAATGGTATGGAATACCCAATGATTTGTTTTAATCCTGGTCGTGCAGAACCTGACGGAAGTTATTCAGAAGGCGCCAAGAAGGCAGCATTATTGGTCATCATTCACGAAGTAGGCCATAATTTTTTTCCAATGATCATAAATAGTGATGAAAGACAATGGACCTGGCTTGATGAAGGATTGAATTCATACATGCAGTATATCACTCAGGAACTATGGGATAATAAATTCCCTTCTGATGATGGCACACCACTAGCCATTAAAGATTATATGGCCTGGCCTAAAGACAGATTGGAGCCAATCATGACCAATTCTGAAAATATAATTGCCTTTGGATTTAATGCCTATACAAAAGTAGCCACGGGATTAAATATCCTGCGTGAGACTATAATGGGGCGTGAACTATTTGATGCAGCATTCAAAGAATATGCACGGAGGTGGGCTTTTAAACATCCCACTCCGGCTGATTTTTTCCGCACCATGGAAGATGCCAGTGGTGAAGACCTGGATTGGTTTTGGAGAGGATGGTTTTATAGCATAGATGCTTGCGACATTTCTATTGATACTATTAAATACGCTAAGGCCGATGTAAATAGTATGCCTTCCAGACCCAGGGATACATTTGAATACCGATCACTGGCTAAACCATTGGTAAATGCTTACGAAGATTTATCAAAAATCAGAAACAGGCAGGACCCTAAAATAAAATTTGTGACAGATCAGGATACTACACTTAGAGATTTTTATTGGAAATACGATCGGGAAATCGAAAAATTCGATACTACAAAATATAGGGTAGTACTACCTTCTTTTCAGGAACCATTGTCTGATGAAGACAAGAAAAAGTATGAAAATAAACATATGTACGAACTGACTTTCAGTAATAAGGGGGGACTCGTAATGCCATTGATACTGGAATGGAAATACAAAGACGGCAGCACCGAAATAGAACGCATACCGGCCCAGATCTGGAGGAAAAATGAAGTAAAAATCACCAAGAGTTTTATAAAAAACAAGGAAGTAGCCAGTGTAAAACTCGATCCTTATAAGGAGACAGTTGATATTGATGAGACCAATAACAGTTACGGGGATACTAAGCCCATTCCCGAGCCAAGCCGGTTTAAAGTGTTTAAACAAAAACAAAATCCAACCAAAGCAACGAATATTAACCCTATGCAAAAAGCAATGGAAAAAGCCAAGACCTAGTAAGAAAGCTAAAAGTTAAAATGAATTATACAAAAGCCTTGTGATTATGATTTCACAAGGCTTTTTTTATGTAACAGATTCTTTTTTAAGAATATCTTTTTTATTCCCGCATAATTATGATTCTTTGTCAATCCAGGGTAATTAATTCCTTTAAATTGTCTAAAACAATAACTAAACCAACCAAAATTTAAATAATTACAAAAAAAACATATATTTGCAGCCGCTTTGATCAAGAATTAGCTGAAAATCTTGGTCTTATAAAGGGCTCGGGAAGTAGTTCAGCCCGGTAGAATGCCTGCTTTGGGAGCAGGAGGCCGCAGGTTCGAATCCTGTCTTCCCGACTGATAGTGAAAGGGTTATGAAATGCCAAATTTCATAACCCTTCTTTTTTCAATCAATGGAGAGAAAGCAGGTTAATAGAGATATTGATAAGTATACATAATTTCTCCGGGCAAACCAATTTAAACAGGTTAGCTCACATTTACGGGCAGAAATCAGGGTATGAAAGTAAGTTGTGGCTCTTATTGTACTATAAACTAATAAAGAAGCTAATCCGTTTTATACTGAAATCAATTTATTCACTTGAGGTATATGCTTTTTACATAGATAGGGGGGGTGGTCAGATATAGCTGTTAACTTATAAAATTTTTCTAAGATTGAATTCTACATTGAGTACAATGTTGACATTATTTTATGCAAATTAAATTTCATAAAAATGTATTGAAAACACCATGCTTCATATTTTTGGAAACTCACACCATACAATTTTTCCTATTCCATACCAACGATACCATCAAATAACCATTCTGCCAGAGCTTGCCTGTTAGTCGGATAAATGAATCTTTTCTGATCTGCAGCATTTTGCATATTTCCAAGTTCCATATACACAGTGGCAGGAATGGTGTTTCTCATAACAAATAAATTTCTCGAGGATACAGTCCCGGTATAATCGCGGTCACTGAATTCTTGGTATTTCTGATCCAGTGTTTTTCTTAAGCGTTTTGCAATGGCCAGGCTGTATTTATTTTCTTCCTGGTAGTAGAAATAGACATCTTTACGCATATCTTCATGCCTGGAGTCAATATGAATATGAGCGGCAATTTGATCTTTATCTGCAACTCCTTTGTTTCTGTATTTTCTATATAGATCATTTACAGCATCGGTGGTCTGAGTGAGTCTAAGTCGTTGATTGAGTACAAGAGGATAACCGGTAATGCATTTTTCATCTGTATCCAGTTTTAGGTAGGTTTCATTTCTAATACCGTCATCCGGATCTTGCACAATTAAATGCACATTTGCTCCTTGTTCCATAAGTTTGCGGGCGAGTCGTAATGTAATATCATAGGCATACTCATCTTCCGAGATATTTGATTCTTCTCCATGAAATATGGTGCCGGGATCCGGGCCTCCATGACCACTTACTAAATAAAATACTTTGCCCTGCAACCGATTTGTTTCGATCCTTATTTCCTCAAAGTCAGGACCAAAGATGGGAACAGTACGGGTTTTTAATACAGAGGATGTGATTTCCGAGGTATTAGCTTCATTATTTTCTCTAAAAACAGGGGTGGTGATTTCTTCAGCTTTATTTTGAAGAACTGTTTTTTGTTTCGTGGCCAATGATGGAGCAGAATTGGCAGGCTTAATTTCAGTTTTTACACTAACCTTTGATAAACTACTTTTTGAACTTGAGGTGGTTCTGCTTACAGTATTTACAGCTATTGTCTTAGTGTTTGCAGAGGAACCACAATATACATCTCCATAGACCACCCATAATACCTTGCTTTGAGTATAACTTGATTTTCTAACTCCGCTTTGGTGAACGCTTTTATTATATTCAGATATCCTTGAAGCAAGGGATTTATTGATATTGGGTACTGAGCTGAGGATGCTTTTTCCATTATAATTCAACTTTAAAATCGGAAGCTGGTATTGTTTGCCAATCAAAAGTTTATTAATTGATTTTAGCTTATTTAACTCTTTGAATTGATTGATATTGCATTGAGTGGGAGTGATACTAAATTTCTTAAAAATGTTGTACATCCCATCACCATTTTTTGCCTTTATCTGGACATAATTAGTAGCATTGATTTTGGGTAAAACCATGGTCATCAGTAGAATTATTATATTCCATCTGGCGGCTTTTATTGAATTTAACAATTTCATAATATTAAACTGTTGATTTGCAAATGTAAACAAATATCCTTTTACCGTAATATGTAATTCAATAAAAATGCCAATATTTCTTAATTTAACCTTTACTCAAATTAATTTGTGTTAATTTTGCATCTCAGAATATTATATGGTAAAGGAAATCGTATCATTGGTCAGAAAAGATTTCATTTCAGAATTAAAAAGTCAGGAAAGAATTGCTGGTGTTTTATTATACATTTTTGCCACTGTCCTTGTACTCTTTTACTCTCTTGTTAAGATTGATAGATTTCATTGGGTAGGTATAATTTGGATTTTGATCATCTTTCTGTCTATTAATACGGTCAGCAGCTCATTTATTAAAGAAATAAAGTACAGGCATTGGTATTATTATTCATTGGTTCATCCGCTCTCGATTTATTTTAGTAAGCTGATTTTCAATTTTTTATCTCTGTTTATCTTAAATGTAATCAGTATATTTTTATTGGAGTTATTTTTTGGACTTCCTCATTTTGATTGGTTCTTGTTTTTTAATACATTGATTTTGTGCACTTTAGGTATTGCTTCCATATTTACTTTTGTAGCATTGATTTCGGGTAAAACAAATGATCAAAGTGCTTTATTATCCATCTTAGCCATACCTCTTGTATTTCCAATTTTAATGTCAGGAAGCAGATTGATGATGTCTTCATTTGGATTGATCACGGATTCTGAATACATGTCTGACATCGTAAGTGTACTTGCAATTAATATAGTTTCCATCGGATTATCCATAATTTTATTTCCTATCTTGTGGCGAGATTAAAAGATATGTTTACTGGTTTAAAATGGTGGAAGTGGCTTGTGCTTCTGATCGTCCCATATGTGATTCTCATGGGATTTTTAGTTCCTTTGGGTCAAGGTATTATTAAAGTTACACCCGCTACTTTGAGAGCAAACCAGGCCAATACCATTACAGTCACAGGTTATAACACCCAATTTTTAAAAAGTAAGAATACTACCGCATGGCTGCGTGTAAATGATCAATTAGTTGGTTCAACTAATACTTTATCAATATCGGATCAAGTTGCTGAATTTCAATTTTATATACCCTATAATAGTGAGGTAAAATCCGAATATATTGACCTGAGTCTTATAGTCAATACAGAACAAGGTCCTTTGGTGTTGCCATCTGCTTTTTCATTTAAAAATGAAAATGACAGTAATACTGCCATTCAGAATGGGTGGACAAGAGAAGCGCCAGTTTTCAAAGCAGAATCTAATTTTAACTATCCCTATAGGAACCTTATGGCTGAGACCATAAGACATACTTTTTTTCATGTTCCTTTATGGTTTGCCATGACATTCCTTTTTATGGCTTCAGTTTTTTATAGTATCCGACATTTGCGAAAATCAAACGCCAGCGACGATAATAAGGTGGTAGCTTTGGTTGGCACAGGTGTATTATTTGGGATTTTAGGTACGATTACAGGCATGTTTTGGGCCAAGTTTACATGGGGTTCTTACTGGAGTTTTGATGTGAAACAGAATATGACTGCCATAGCATTACTGATTTACGCTGGATTTTTTTTATTGCGTAAAACCATCGCTGACCCTGATTCAAAAGGCAGAATAGGCAATATTTACAATATTTTTGCTTTTTGTATGCTTATTCCACTGATTTTTATCATACCCAGGCGTTATGATTCGTTACATCCTGGAAATGGCGGAAATCCTGCTATGGGTGGGGAAGATCTTGATAATACCATGCGGGTCGTATTTTATCCAGCAGTGATAGCCTACATATGTCTTGGTTTTTGGCTAAGCGAACTTTATTACAGATACAAGATATTAAAATCTAAAATCGATGACCATGCTTAACATTTTTTCTACTATCAGTACGATTCTTTACATCACGCTGATTGAAGCAGATTTTATGCGATCTATTGGTAAAATATATGTAGTCACAGCAGTGTGCCTCACTGTATGGTTAGGTATAGCATGGTACTTATTAAAACTTGACCGTAAAATCAAAAAATTAGAAGACCAAATGAAATAATCTAAATATGAAGATTGAAAAACAAATTAGTTTTTATGATTCAGTAAACAGGAACTTTGATAAGGCGGCAGAACATACTCTATTCCATAAGGGTTTATTGGCTCAGATCAAAGCTTGTAATTCTGTGTATCATATGACCTTTCCTGCTAAAATAGGGGGTGAATACCAGGTAATCGAAGCGTATAGAGTACAACACAGCCACCATCGTATGCCTACCAAAGGAGGAATTCGATATAGCATGCATGTCAATCAAGAGGAGGTGATGGCCCTGGCGTCTCTTATGACATATAAATGCGCGATAGTGGATGTCCCTTTTGGGGGAGCTAAAGGTGGTGTTAAAATAGATCCTACAAAACTTACGCCGGAAGAAAACGAGCGAATCACCAGGCGATACACTATGGAGTTAATAAAGAAAAATTTTATTGGCCCTGGCATAGATGTACCGGCTCCGGATATGGGTACAGGCAGCAGAGAAATGGCCTGGATCTATGATACCTACATGGCCTTTAAAGGAGGCGAGCCAGATGCTATAGCTTGTGTTACCGGAAAGCCAGTGAGTCAGTTTGGAATCAGAGGTAGGACCGAAGCCACTGGCAGAGGGGTATTTTATGGAGTGCGGGAATTTTGTGAAAATTCAGACGCTATGAAAGCATTGAAACTAACACCCGGACTCCAGGGTAAGACTATGGTAATTCAAGGCTTAGGCAATGTCGGCAGCTATAGTGGCACCATATGTCAGGAAGAGGGTGGAGCAATAGTGGTCGCAGTATCCGAATACGAAGGATCAATTTATAACCCAAATGGGATAGATATTAATGAACTGCTTAAATACAGGAAAGAAAATAGGACCATCCTTGGTTTTCCTGGCAGCAAAACTTTACGAAACAGACTTTCGGCACTGGAGGTAGAATGCGACATACTGATTCCGGCCGCACTTGAAAATCAAATCACTTCAATAAATGCCTCCAGAATAAAAGCAAAAATAATTGCAGAAGCGGCTAATGGCCCAGTGACTTCAGATGCCGAGGATATTTTGATTAAAAAAGGAGTAAGTATTATACCGGATATGTATCTAAATGCAGGTGGCGTGACGGTATCGTATTTTGAGTGGTTAAAGAACCTTTCCCATATGAGATTTGGTCGTATTGAAAAAAGATTTGACCAGCAATTGTATGGCAAATTGGTAGATACCATTGAAGATATGACAGGTAAACGCATTGGAGCAAAAGAAAGAAACTTAATAGTTCACGGTGCCGACGAAATAGATTTAGTGAGATCGGGTCTTGAAGAAACCATGGTAGACTCATTAAATCAAATAATAGAAATAAAGAACCAAAATAAAAAAATCAAATCGTTACGGACAGCCGCATTCGTGTGTGCATTAAACAAAATTTCGAACGATTATGAAAGTATGGGTGTATTCCCATAATTACTATGGAATTAATTTAAATTTATAAACTATTTTTTATGACTGATTACAGACTAGATAAGACGGATTACAAAATCCTTCGAATCTTACAGGAAAACTCTAAAATTACCAATTTAGATTTATCAAAAACCATCGGTCTCTCTCCAGCTCCTACCCTGGAAAGAGTAAAAAAGTTAGAGCAAGCAGGAATCATAGCTTCATATCATGCAAAACTGGATGTAAAGGCTATGGGACTTCAAGTAAAGACTTTTGTACTTGTATCATTGAACTGGAAAAATCAAGATACAATGGATCGGTTTTTGGAGAAAATTAAAAAAATCGATGAAGTAATTGAAGTGTACATCATCACGGGTGAGGCAGATGCATTGATAAAAATCATCTGTAAAGACATCCCTACCTATGAGCATATTTTATTCAAAAAACTATCCCAGATAGAAGAAATAGAGAGGCTTAAAAGTATGGTTACCCTGAGTACAGCAAAAGAATCAGAAGTCCTTCCTTTGCAGTACGATTAGGTATTCTTTATCGCTATAAACCACATCTTTGCAGAACCAGTCTTGTGTTCTGCAAGGGTTTTTTTTGTCAAAATTCAATTTATGAATAAAGGGAAAGTTTCATTGCTTTGGAAAATTTCAATTAAAAAAGACTTCCCCGAAACCTGGATCAGTTCCTATCTGTTTGGCACAATGCATAGCGCTTCTTTACAAGCCTGGGCGCACCTGGATGCAATCAAACCTTATATTCTTACCTGTAACCATTTTTATGGGGAAACAAATGAAGAAGGACTACACCAGCATCCATCTTTATTGGCTTTACCTGAACAGTGGAAGGGTGTCCGGTATTTAGTGGGAAAAAATCGGTATGAAAAAATAGACCGACTGCTAAATAAAAATTATTCTTTGCAAATAGAAAGATTGGATTCTTTACCGCCTTTAATGATTACTTCATTAATCAGCGAGGTGATGATGTGCCATTCCAATTCAAATGATAAAATCCTGGATCAGGAACTCTGGCGCTATGCACATCATCTCGGGCTCACCATTGACGGTATAGAATCAGCGCGGGAACAATTCGAAATTTACTCACAAATACCCTTGACTTTTCAGCTAAAACAATTGAAAAAATTTCTGGTAAACCTAACACGTTCAAGAAAAAAATTAATGATTTTAGCAGAAGCATATAAAAAAAATGACCTCAACTCCTTGTTCCGTTTGTCGAAAAATTCTCTGGGTGATGTAAGAAGAATCCTATTGTATAATCGAAATAAAGTAATGGCAAAAAGAATATCACAAATTCTTAACAATCATGAGCCTAATTTTGTGGCTATAGGAGCTGCACATTTGCCCGGAAATAAAGGGGTTTTAAAATACCTCAAAAGCGAAGGTATAAGGGTAGAACCTATACCATTGTGATTACATATTAATTGAATTGTGATTAGAATATAAACTTTTTGAGTTTAATATCGTTTAATGAATTTAAGTATACTAATGCTGTCTCCTTTATCTTTGCGTTTCATTTTAAGTAGATTTTATCTCGGTTTTTTATTTACACTAATTGCTTTCTCCCTTAGCAGTCAGACTTATACCATAAGCGGCTATATAAAAGACATAGAAAACGGTGAGACATTGATAGGTGCTAATGTATATTTAAAGACAAAGCCGGAAACCGGAACTGCTACAAATAATTATGGATTTTATTCCCTGACATTACCCAAAGGACAATACCTGCTTGTTTTTTCTTATCTCGGGTTCCAGGATCAGGAAAAGCAAATTGACCTAAACGGGAATATAAAATTGGATATCAATTTAAGCGCCGGGGTAGTATTAAAAGAACTGGTGGTGGAAGAGAATAGCTCTATTGACCAGGTGCAGAATACATCTATGGGAAGGGTAGAGATGAAAACAGAGGACATCAAAAAATTGCCCGCTCTTTTAGGTGAGGTAGATGTGTTAAAAGCACTTCAATTATTACCAGGAGTATCTGCTTCGGATGAAGGAAGTGCGGGCTTTTATGTGAGGGGAGGGGGGGCTGATCAAAACCTGTTGCTTTTGGACGAAGCACCGGTATATAATTCAGGTCACCTGCTGGGATTTTTCAGTGTGTTTAACAGTGATGCTATCAAAAATACTACGCTGATCAAAGGGAATATGCCTGCATTTTATGGCGGCAGACTTTCATCTGTGATAGATATTCAAATGAAAGAAGGGAATGATAAACATTTTGCAGCAGAAGGCGGTATTGGATTGATTGCTTCCCGACTCACTGTACAAGGCCCGGTCGTAAAAGAAAAATCGTCGTTTATCATATCAGGGCGCCGTACATATGCCCTGGATATTGCCCAACCGGCTATAAAAAAATCTGAATTTGCCGGTACCAATTATTATTTCTATGACCTGAACGCAAAATTTAATCACCGATTTTCAAATAAAGATCGAATATATTTCAGCGGGTATTTTGGCAGAGATATATTAAAATACAAATCCAACGAACGTGGATTTAGCCTCAATATGCCATATGGTAATAATACGGCTACCTTCCGATGGAACCACCTTATCAACGATAAATTGTTTATGAATGTAACCGGATTATACAACGGCTATGATTTTAGTCTCACCGGTGAGCAGGATATTTTTTCTTTTAAAATATTTAACGGGGTACGCGATGTGCAGGCTAAATTAGATTTTGACTATTATCCAAGTCCTAACCATTTTATTCGATTTGGTGCAAATATCATTCATCACCGTTTTACACCAAATGTAATCAATGGCAGAAGTGGAGAAGTGCAATTTACCAATGATTATCAACCCAAATACGGTATAGAATCAGCAATCTACGTACAAGATGAAATAAAATTAAGCAGGACTTTGACTGTAAATGCCGGCCTTAGAATAAGTAAATTTAATCAGACTGGTCCATACAAATCAGGTGCTAAAGTTTATTCTGATTTTGAAACCATCACCTCTTTTGCGGCTCTAGAGCCCAGGCTATTATCTACCTTATTGCTAACGCCTTCAACTTCCATCAAGTTTGGTTATAGCAAAAATGCCCAATATTCCCACCTGGTCTCAAATAGTGCCAGTACATTGCCTACCGATGTGTGGGTTCCTAGTTCTACCATGGTAAACCCACAAATTGGACATCAATGGGCACTGGGCTATTTCAGAAGCCTGAATAGTGGATCATGGAACTTTTCAGCAGAAGGATTTTATAAAATATTACTGAATCAAATTGATTATAAAGAATCGTATACCAACAATCAAAATATTGAAATTGAAGATGCATTCGTATTTGGTAAGGGTGCTGCCTACGGCGCTGAATTGTTTATTCAAAAAAACAAAGGCAAACTTACTGGCTGGTTTGGATATACTTACTTACGTACCTGGCGCAAGTATGATTTAATTGAAAATGGTCGTCGGTACCCGGCCTCTTTTGAAAAACCGCATGATTTAGAACTGATCACCAACTATGATTTCTCAAAGAAATGGTCTTTGAGCACCACTATGGTATACAGTACCGGAAGGCCGTTTACCCCTTTGCGCAGTGTATATTTTTACGACAATGAACTGGTGACGCGGTATGCTAATCGAAATAGTAGCCGGTACCCGGACTATCATAGGATAGATATTAATGCAAATTATACTCCCAGGCCAAACAGTACAAAAAAATTTAAGAGTACCTGGGCATTTTCGGTGTACAACGTATACAATCGTAAAAATCCTTTTTTTATCAATTATGATTTTGATGCTGATTTAGCATCAGGTAAGGTGAAAGCATCTGCTTATAAAGTTTCCTTATTCCCGATCATCCCTTCCATCACTTGGAATTTCAAATGGAATTAAAATTATGAGCATTAAATTAAACATTTCAGGCCTGTTCTCTACACTGGCTCTTTTCTTGTTAATTACTTTCTATAGCGCTTGTGAAACTGAGTTTATACCCGAAAACATCAATTCCGAACCCGAATTAGTAGTGGAAGGGTATATTGAACTGGGAGAAGACGCTTTGCCACCATACGTAATACTTACCAGGTCCAGACCATTTTTTAATACTATAGATTCTAATCAATTGAACAATATATTTGTAAGAGGAGCTGAAGTGATAGTATCAAACAATGGCCAGTCCGTGAAACTCACAGAGTTTTGTCTAAACGATTTGCCTTTGCTGGTGAGAAAGCAAGTTGCAGATCAGCTGGGGCTTAATCCGGATAGCCTTAATACCAATATTTGTGCATACATTGATATTCAGGCTCAAATAATTCTCAAGGAAGGGCAATCCTATAGCTTGTCTGTAAAAGCAGGTACTCATTCTGTAAATGCGATCACCACCATTCCGGTGCACGTACCACTGGATTCACTGTGGTGGAAAGAAGCACCAGGCAAACCATCGGATACTCTTCTGCAGCTGATGACCCGGGTCAATGACCCTGCAGGAATAAAAAATTTTTACAGGTATTTTTGCAGCATCAATGGTGGGGAATTTAATACACCATTCAATTCGGTAAATGATGATGCATTGATCGACGGAAAAAAATTTGAATTCAGATTAATAAAACCCAACGAAAGAGGCCAGGATTTTGATCAAAGTACATTTGGGTTATTTAAAATAGGTGATTCGGTGGCAATAAAATGGTCTGCCATAGATGAAAGTCATTTTAATTTCTGGAACACACTTGAATTCAATAAAGGCAATCAGGGGCCCTTTTCTACTTATACTACCATCAACTCCAATATCAAGGGAGGACTCGGTAATTGGGGTGGTTATCATTCAAAAATTTACCGGCTTAAGGTCACGAGGTGAAACCATTTAAATCAAAATGCACTGGAATAAGTATGAATTTTTGATTGGATAATTGCAATTTCATACATTTGGAAGAAAAAGGTACTTCCCATTATGTTATCTAAAAATTACTTTTATACTTTTATTGGAATCCTGGTGTTATTGGCCTGTTCCCAAAATAAATCATCCCAACCCGTAAAATTTAATTCAATACAAATCGAAGCTGGCAAACCATTGGTTCCGATACAACCTACTATGTATGGAATATTTTTTGAAGATATCAATTCAGGGGCGGACGGTGGGCTTTATGCTGAGTTGATCAAAAACAGATCATTTGAATTTGAATATCCATGGATGGGTTGGCAACATTTGCCTGTTGCAGAAACCCGCTTCAATACAGGGAATGAGCTTACTATAATGAATAATGCCAAAAACAGTGAAAACAACCTGAAATACGTGCGTATAGATAAGAGAGATGAAAGCAATGATTTTGGTATGTCTAATGAAGGATTTGACGGAATTGGGTTTAAAAAGGACGCATCTTACGATTTTAGCTTTTGGGCCAAATCAAATCAGGGCTTGATAAAATTACGCGCTGAACTAAGAGATACTTCCGGTAATCTATACGGTCATACAGAAATTGAAGTGAAAGGGGGAGGATGGTCAAAACACGAATCAACAATAAAAACTTCCGGTACGGTAGCAAATGGCCGCTTGCATATTTATTTTATCGGCAAAGGGCAATGTGATATAGATCATATCTCACTTTTTCCTCAAGACACATGGAAAGGGCGAAAAGGTGGATTGCGAAAAGATCTGGTACAACTGCTCGCAGACTTAAAACCCGGATTTATGAGATTTCCAGGCGGATGTATTGTTGAAGGCCGAACTTTAAATGAAAGATATCAATGGAAGAAGACCGTAGGTGCTGTGGAAGAACGAAAACCAATGATCAATAGGTGGAATATGGAATTTAAACACAGACCCTCACCTGATTATTTTCAGTCATTTGGATTGGGATTTTTTGAATACTTCTTATTAGCTGAAGATATTGGAGCAGAACCTGTACCCATCATTTCATGTGGACTAGCATGTCAATTTAATTCCAGTGAAATGGCTGCCCTGGAAGATCTGGATCCTTATGTACAGGATGCAATGGATTTGATCGAATTTGCCAACGGTGATGAACACACTAAATGGGGTAGTGTGCGGGCTGCTATGGGCCACAGTACTCCGTTTAATCTTAAATACATAGGGGTTGGAAACGAACAATGGGGCAATGAATATTTTGAACGATACGTAGTATTTGCCAATACTATCAAATCAAAATACCCTGCAATGAACATTATTTCGGGGACCGGTCCATTTGCTGAGGGCGAACTGTTTGAAGATGCTGAAAAAGCCTTGACTGCTTTAAAACCGGAGATTGTAGATGAACATTATTACAAGAACCCATCCTGGTTTAAGGATAATGCCAACAGATATGATAAGTATGACAGAAATAGATATAAAATATTCGCAGGTGAATATGCAGCCCAAAGTGTAGCAACCACCAGTCCGGATAATAAGAATACCTGGGAATGTGCCCTGGCCGAGGCTGCATTCATGACAGGCCTTGAACGAAATGCGGATGTAGTTTATATGTCATCGTATGCTCCACTATTTGCGCATACAACCAGGTGGCAGTGGACACCCGATCTGATTTGGTATGACAATCTAAATTCATTCGGAACTGCCAACTATTACGTTCAAAAATTATTTTCAAATTATAGAGGTCATTATACATTGCTTATTCGGTCTGGTAAGGAGAATCTAATCGGACAAAATGGAATTTATGGTAGTGCCTCAATAGATACTGTGGATCGTCAGGTAATTATAAAACTTGTGAATACATCAAACGAAGATCAGCATATTGATCTGGATATAACCGGACTGAAGCCAGTCAAATCTGCATCTGAAATAGAACTGACTTCATCATCATTGAATACTTATAATACGATCGATAAACCGGAATTGATCAAGCCGGTCACCAAAAATATGAATTGGGCCTCATTGAATAATAAAGTGAAAATTAACGCTAATACATTTAAAGTGTTTCTTTTAAAAGTATGATGTGCGGGACTTTTATTGCTGTTTATTTATCCTTCGATAGCCTTGATGCCGGGTAAGCTTTTGCCCTCCAACATTTCCAGCATGGCACCACCTCCGGTGGATACATAGCTTACCTCATCATCTAGTCCAGCTTGATTTATTGCTGCCACAGAATCCCCACCGCCTATCAGTGAATAAGCTCCATTTTTAGTAGAATCGGCTACAGCATTGGCTACAGCCAAGGTACCTTTTGCAAAAGAGGGCATTTCAAAAACCCCCATTGGGCCATTCCAAAGGATGGTCTTTGATTTTGAAAGGACTTCTTTATATTGTTCTCTCGCAATTGGGCCAATATCAAGTCCCATCCAGCCTTCTGGAATATCATTACTGTTGCAAATTTGCTGATTCGCAGCATCTGCGAATGCATCTGCAATGACCGAATCTATAGGCAACAATAAAAGTTTTCCCTTTGATTTTGCTTTTTCAATTAATGACTGGGCTAATTCTAATTTGTCTAATTCCACCAACGACTTTCCTATTTCGCCTCCCATGGCTTTTATAAATGTATATGCCATACCCCCGCCAATCAAGATTTGATCGGCAATATCGATAAAGCGTTCGATCAGCATTATTTTGTCTGATACTTTGGCCCCACCAATTATAGCAGTGAAGGGACGTTGAGGATTGTCCATAACTTTACGTGCATTGGTTACCTCACTATCCATCAAAAAACCAAAAGATTTTTTATCTGAGGGGAAACAATTAGAGACCCCTACATTACTTGCATGAGCCCGGTGAGCAGTACCAAATGCATCATTGATATATAAATCTGCCAGGGAGGCCCATTCCTGCGATAGTACAGGATCGCATTTTTCTTCACCAGGTTCAAAACGGGTATTTTCCATTAATAATACTTCACCAGGTTTTAAATCGGCTGCTGCTTTTCTTAATTTTTCACCCCTGAGCTCATCACAAAATTGAACTGGTCTTTTAAGGCTGGCTGCCAGATGATTGGTCAGGTGGTTGATCGTAAACTTTGCTTTATCGATGGATCCGTCAGGCAATAATTTCGCTTCAGGTCGGCCAAGATGAGAGAACAATATGACTGCGCCCCCATGATCCAACACATGATTTATAGTGGGAAGGGCAGCTTTGATACGAGTATCATCCGTGATAGTGAAGGTCTTGTCGAGTGGCACATTAAAGTCTACTCTGATCAATACTTTTTTATTTTTAAAATCAAGAGATCTCATGAAAGAGAATTTACTTTTTTACAATTTACAATTACACAAATTAGGATTTACGAATTAGGATTTACGAATTACGAATTACGATTTGCGATTTATGAATTACGATTATATAGTCATTTTACTTCGTAAAATTGTAAATCCTAAATCGCAATTCACTAGATTTTATCGGCGAAATAATGCAAGGTTCTAACCAGCTGGCTTACATAGCTCATTTCATTATCATACCATGCCACAGTACGTACGAGTTGAGTATCTCCTACATTTTGTACTTTGGTTTGAGTGGCGTCAAATAAAGAGCCAAAGGACATTCCTATAACATCTGAGCTTACTATTTGATCTTCAGTGTAGCCAAATGATTCATTGGCAGCGGCTTTCATTGCAGCATTGATTTCATCTGCAGTGACCTTTTTTTGGAGTATAGCTGTAACCTCGGTCAAAGAACCGGTTAGAGTAGGTACCCGCTGGGCAGAGCCGTCCAGTTTCCCTTTTAAACTTGGTAGTACAAGCCCGATGGCTTTGGCTGCGCCTGTAGAATTGGGAACAATATTTTGAGCGGCAGCACGAGCTCTCCGTAAATCACCTTTGGGGTGTGGAGCATCCTGAGTATTTTGATCATTAGTATAGGCATGTACTGTGGTCATTAAACCATTTACTATTCCGAATTTTTCTTCCAGCACCTGTGCCATCGGAGCAAGGCAGTTGGTTGTGCAAGAAGCACATGATATAATTGTCTCAGAACCATCCAATTCATTATGATTTACATTAAATACAATGGTTTTGAGATCGCCGGTGGCGGGAGCTGAGATGACCACTTTGCGCGCACCGGCAGTAATATGTGCTGCCGCTTTGTCTTTATCAGTGAAAAAACCTGTACACTCCAATACAACATCCACTCCATGGTCTTTCCATGGTATTAATGCCGGATCTTTCTGAGTATATACTTTTATGGTATCGCCATTTACAATTATAGAACCTTCGCCTGCTTTGACATCAGCATGAAACCTACCCTGAGCGGAATCGTATTTTAAAAGATGTGCTAATACAGTGGGGCTGGTCAAGTCGTTTACAGCTACTACATCTATGCCCTTCATATCATAGATCTGGCGGAACACTAAACGGCCTATACGACCAAATCCATTGATTGCTACTTTTACTGAATTCATAATTTTTCTTATTTAAGGTGATAATAAATTTTGGACCGCAAAAATACTAAAACTAATGCCTCTGAGGATCAATAAATTTGAATAAGATATGTTGATTTCATGTAAGGTGTAGCCTAAAGAACCTGTGGACCAGATCTAATAATTACGTAAGTCAACCCAACTCTATAATATCGGTCTCTTTGGCAAGTTCAGCTTCAAATGGAAGCGGCTCCATGGTATGAATCTTGTGTAATTCCTGTAATCTTTGATCAGTATGCCCTGGATCGTGATGAAAAAAGAAGAGTTTCTTTGAATTGGTCCTTTTGGCAAATTGGATGGATTGGGCGAATGTACTGTGTCCCCAACCGGTTTTGGATTCATATTCATCATCATCATACTGGGAATCGTGAATTAGAATATCTGCATTTTGGGCAATGGAGAAGCCAGATGTCCAATCATCAGGTTTTTCACTATGGACTCCTAAAGCTACTTCATGGTCGGGTATATAGGCTACAGTATTTTTTGAATTTGAAATACGATACCCCAGCGTGGGACCGGGATGACATATAAACGCAGACGACACTTCCATCGTACCTATTTTAATATCTTTCCGGGGCATTGCCACAAAATCCAAATTGGCTTTAAAATCTTTTATCCTCACGGGGAAAAGGGGCGGAGATAAATACCTGATTAAAGTCTTTAATAAATCATCTGCATTGGCTGCAGGACCATATATGGTGATGGTGTTTTTCGGATTAAAAAAAGGGCCAAAAAAACCCAATCCCTGCACATGGTCAAAGTGAAAATGAGTGAGAAATATGTGAAAACGATTAAAGAACTTGAGATAATTACTATCTGCTAACCTTTTAATACCTGTCCCCCCATCGAGAATAATGATATTTCCTTCATCTACGATGGAAACACACGAAGTATTGCCCCCAAATGTCTGGGTGTTTTCATCAAATGAGGGAATGGATCCCCTGGTACCCCAAAATCGTATGGTCATGTCTTTTTTATCTTTGCAATAAGTTTAAGAATACTATGGCTCCTAATTCCCGTTGAGCCATTCCCACTAATGGAATGCATATGAATCTGACTTTTTGTTCGATCTCTTCAAAACTTCGCATCCAAAACTCTCCTTCAATAATGGTTCGACCACTCAATACTTTCAGGAAGGGTAAATCCAGCATTTTAATGATGTTTGACTTAGTTTCATCATGAAATCGTTCGTCCCATTCACGCGATTCTATTTCACCACTTTCATTAAATTTTTTACCAAGTATAAATTCTGCAGATTCATTATAGTAGATCATCCTTCCATCATGATCCACTATCGCAATTGGTGAGCTCAGGTATTCAGACAATTGTCGGGCTAAAATAAATTCTATTTCCTGATTGGGCATGTTTACGGGTTTACTTCACAAATTAAAAATAATTTAGCGTGAATAAACATATATTTTTCATTTTTGTGTTGAATTCAGAAAAAATGGATTTCTTGTATATCAATGATTGGTTTTTTCTGGCCTTTGTTTTTAAAAAATCCAGGTGTAAAATTTCCTGTGCTTATAATTCTTCCTTATATTACCCATAAATAAGGCGAAAAAATATTTGTAGAATACTGATTAAGAGACAGATAGAATATTTTTTTCATTAACATATTTGACTATTTCGTATTAATTATTTATCTATTTTTGCCTTTATGCAATTGAATTCTATTGAGATAAAGGGCTTTAAAAGCTTTGCTGATAATACCGTCATTCATTTTAACGAAAAAGTAACCGGAGTGGTAGGGCCCAATGGCTCCGGTAAATCAAATGTGGTAGATGCCATACGCTGGGTATTGGGAGAACAAAAGCCCACAGAACTTAGATTGGAACGCATGTCGGATGTGATTTTCAATGGCTCAAAAAAACGAAAACCGGGTGGTTTGGCTTCCGTAGCTCTTTCATTTGATAATACTAAAAACCTACTGGGGACTGAATATCAACAAGTGACCATTACCCGATTGTTATATCGCAGCGGAGAGAGTGAATATCAGATTAATGGTACCCCTTGCAGGCTACGCGATATCCATTCATTGTTTATGGATACCGGAATTGGATCTAATTCATATGCAATTATTGCCTTGGGTATGGTAGATGAAATCTTGCAGGATAAGGATCATAGCCGAAGGAAAATGTTTGAGCAAGCTGCAGGGGTGACCAAATATAAGCAGCGAAAGCACGAGACTATGCTCAAGCTGAAAGCCACAGAAGAAGACCTGGCCAGAGTAGAGGATATTTTATTTGAGATCGAAGCTAACCTCAAAGCCCTTGAAAAACAAGCCACCCGGGCAGAAAAATACCATGACCTGAAAGAACAATACAAAAAGCTATCGCTCGAGCTGACTTACCTTGAAACACAGGATATTTATAACAAAAATGCCTCAATTCAAAAAAATCTCAGTCAAGAGATGGATAGATTGAGAGAACTGGAAACAAATCATACAACCGCAGAGGCAGACCTGGAAATTAGTAAAAAAGCAATTTTAGATGAAGAGCATTCTCTGAGTGCATTCCAAAAAGAATTGAATGTCTTGATTCACCAGTTGCAGGAATTGGAAAATGGTAAGAGGATAAATGATCAGAAACTGGAATTCTTATCCAATAATAAAATAAAATTAGGGCAGCAAAAGCAGGAATGGGTAAACCGGCTCGCCAGTCTCGAAAAAGATATTGTATCCAAAAATGAATTGTTGACACAGCTTACCTCTTCTGCAGAAAAGCTCGCTGCCGAACTTAGCCAGATGGAAGCCGAGCGGTATCAAATAGAAGATCAGCATGGCCAGGTAAAATCATCTTTCGAAGTCCTGCAAAAAGATCAACAGGAAATAGAAAAAGATCTTTTTGAAAAAGAGAAGCTGCTGGCAGTAAATCAAAATAAATCGGAGCATCTGCAACAAACGCTAAGCCGATTGTTGGATGAAAATCAATCCAGAGATAAACAAATTGAAATTATTTCTGCGGAACTGAACACTATACGTACCCTTATAGAACAATTGGGACACGAACTTACATTAAATGAACAAAATGAAAACCAGCGGCTTGAAGAGTTAAACGAAATATCTAAGAAAGCCGAGAGCATCCGAAACAACAAAGCAAACCTGGAAAGAAAATTAGACGCAAAACAGAATGAACATCAGCTGCTGAAGAGCATGGTGGAAAGCCTGGAAGGGTATCCTGATTCTATCCGGTTCTTGCATAAAAACTGGAAAGAAGATCTTCCCATTCTTGCTGACCTCATTTATGCGCCCGAAGAATTCAGAGCCACGATTGAGCAATACCTTGAGCCTTACCTTAGCCATTATATAGTACACAGTTACGATGAGGCCGGGTATGCTATTCAGATGCTTACGGATGCTCAAAAGGGGAAAGCTAACTTTTTTATATTGAATGCAATACCTCCGGTCAACGAACAACATCAGTCGCCTATCGAAGGTCTGATTCCGGCACTTGATGTATTGAGGTTTGATTCCGTATATACCAGCCTTTTCAAACGATTATTTACCAATGTTTATATCGACCCAAATGCGTTAGACTATGGTAAGTTTACCGATTACGATCAGCAGGACATCACTGTGTTATCTTCAAATGGTAGTATGGTCAAAAAACAGTTTGCCTTGTCCGGGGGTAGTGTAGGCTTGTTTGAAGGCAAAAAACTGGGAAGAAGAAAAAACCTTGAAATACTGGAAGAAGAGATTCTGGCTCTGGAAAATGATATGCAGCTCATTCTCGGGGAATTAAACGATGTTGAAAATGAAGTGAGACGGCTGGATCATTCCGAATTTAGCTTTGCTATCGGTAAGCACAAAACAGCACTGGAACAAAAGCGTAAAGATGAAATTCAACTTCATACCCGTTTTGAAAATTTAAATGAACTCAAAGCCTCTTCTCTTGCTTCTTCGACTGAAATAGAATCGGCCATGACTGATCTGGTGAGTCAAAGTGATGAGATTTCCAATCTTATTGCACAGCGAAGAATGGATCTGGATGCTTTACTTTCCCGCATAAGCAATATCGACAGCGATTACCAGGTAGTGGCACGCACACTCTCATTAGCCAATGAATCTTTCAATCAAAAACAAATTGAATCCATCCGGCATCAGAGCAGGATAGACAATTTGGTACAGGATATTGACTTTCAAGCCGGCCGACTGTCCGAAGCGGAATTGCAAATAGATAAATTAGTTGATATTCAAACGGAAGAAGATCAGCAAAAATTAAACATTGGAGCTGAGCTGGAAACGCTGACCCACCGCCTGGAGCAGATGTATTTGGAGAAAAAAGAAAAAGAATCAGGGCTAAACACATTTGAGCAGGAATATTTTCGTAAGAGAAATTCAATACACGAACAAGAGCAAAAATTACGTGAATTTCAGAGGCAATCCAGTAACCTTCAGACTCTTATTAATGGCTACAAAGATCAGTTGCGCGATCTTGATTATAGATTGGATACCCTCAAGGAAAGACTGCGAATTGAATTTAATATCGAGGAGTTGCCCACTCACGAAATACCGGAGGAGGAATTAAATTCGGATACCCTTGATGTCGAATCGGAAGGGCTTTCCAATACTACTACGGTATCCAAATTTGATGCATTAAAAGAAAAGGTACGCAGACTGAGAGACAGGATAGAAAATTACGGAGAAATAAATCCAATGGCTGTCGAGGCTTATCGGGAAATGAAGGAACGATACGATAATATCAATACCCAGAAAATGGATATTATCAATGCTAAGGAATCACTTTTAAACACTATAAAAGAAATTGACGAAAGTGCCACAACTAAATTCCTGGAAGCATTTACAAAAGTTCGTGAACATTTTATAAGGGTATTCAGAAGTTTATTTACTGCTGAAGACAGTTGTGACCTGATACTATTAAATCCTGATCAACCCTTAGAATCAGATATCGATATAATAGCCAAACCAAAAGGTAAACTTCCCAAATCACTGAGCCAATTGTCCGGAGGGGAAAAAACACTGACCGCAACAGCATTATTGTTTTCATTGTACTTACTCAAACCGGCTCCGTTTTGTATTTTCGATGAGGTAGATGCTCCGCTGGATGATAGCAATATTGAAAAATTCAATAATATCATTCGGGATTTTGCCAGTGAATCCCAGTTTATTATAGTAACTCATAACAAACAAACCATGGCAGCAGTCGATGTGATCTACGGCGTCTTTATGGAGGAACCCGGTGTAAGTAATGTGAGCCCGGTAGATTTTAGAGAATTTGAACACATGTCTATTTTAGAGTCAACCAATTAATTTAATTTAGTATCCTATTCCATTTGTAATTTTGTAATAAAAAGTAGCTATGATAGAAGTATTTGAAAAAACCAGTGAAGCAAGTCAACAAGCACTCAGAGAGGCATTGCCTTTGATTGCCATCCTGATAGGTAAAGCAGATAATAATCTGGATGTAAAAGAATTGGAACTTGCAAAAAAAATTGCCCATATACGTACTTTTAATTCTCCTGATTACCTGATTCCTTTTTACGAACAAGTTGAGAAGGAATTTGATGATAATATAGAGATGTTTCTTAAAGAGTTACCCGAAGATGCCAAAACAAGAGGATTGATCATTGCCGAGCGGTTGGCTAAGTTAAATCCGATTTTAGCTGAATTAGACCCCAAACCCGGGGCCATTCTTTATCATGGATTTGTGCGTTTCGCCAAAGAAATTGCTAAGGCTTCCGGTGGCTTTTTAGGTTTTATGGCAGTAAATTCGGAAGAATCAAAATGGGTAAATCTTCCAATGCTTACTCCAATAGAAACTCCAGAGGAGGAGGAGGAATAAGCGGTACACTGTAAACCGCTTTTAAAACAGGCTGAATGTGTTATTGATTTTTCTTCGAAAATTTTTAGCTTAATATTCTTTCTAAATAGCTGTTTCTAAACTTTCCATTCGGATCAAATTCCTTTGTTAGCGTTACAAAATCCTGGAAACGTGGATACATGGATTGTAAATAAGACTTATCATATTTGAATAATTTACCCCAATGTGGTCTTGCTCCAAAGGGTTTTAGAAGTGTTTCTACCAAAGGTATTAGATTATAGACATTGTCCTGTTGTTTCCAGGTGAAATGGATGATAAACGATGCTCGTTGATATGCCGTGCTCATCCATAGTTCATCTGCGACTGCAGTCCGCACTTCTGATATAAATAAATCATTTTTCAATTCAGAGCCATACGCATTAATGGCCTTAAAAGCTGCTATTCCATTTTCGAGAGGCATAAAATACTCCGACTGCAATTCTTTTCCAGAACTGGGAGTGAAATTCATTTTAAAATGTGGGAGACGCTCATGCCATGGTCCTGGTACACCCATCTGATCCGTACAATTTATTGCATCCAATTCTACTATCGGATGCATATTTCTGGTGGCGGGTTTTGCTCCAAATAAATCAAGGCGCGGAATAAATTCAATTTCTTCAGCTACTTTTGATTTTACCCATACTTCACTTACATTATTATTCATCCAATCGGTAAACAGGCTGACACTGTATCCTGCTCCCAGGATGGATTCAAAATTTTTTTCCAATTCATCTACCGCTAAATTTTCAAATACATCTTGCCTGATATTAAAATGGGGTTCAATAGAGAGTGTCATTTTGCTCACAGCACCCAATGCACCGAGATTGACCACTACAGCATTGAATATATCTCCATCTTTTTCCCTGGACAAGGATTTGACAGATCCATCAGCCAATATTAACTCCAATCCCACCACCTGGGTCGCCAGATTGCCATTATTGATTCCGGATCCATGAGTGGCTGTAGCACATGCCCCGGCGACGGATATATGGGGTAGTGATGCCAAATTATTGAGCGCATATCCTTCTTTATATAGATATTCTGCCAATGTACCATATTTGATGCCGGCCTCTACAGTGACTGTATTTTTTATTTTGTCTATGGATAATACTCTATTGAGATTTTTTGTGGAAATTAAGAGAAACGATGAATCGGCTATATCACTGAAACAGTGTTGAGTGCCCAATATTTTTACTTTTTTTTGTTTTTTTATAATTGAAGTTAATTCATCCAAATTTTCAGGAAAATGGATGTTTTTAGTATGATAGGTTAAATTACCTGCCCAATTGGATATGGGCTCTTTATTTTCCTCTTTGCACCCCGGTACAGCGGGGAAAATCACTCCGGCAGTGAGGGCGGCTGTGGTTTTTACAAAATTCCTTTTATTCATATTTTCATGTTTCAATTAATGCTGGCTCATCACCATTTTTTTTTCTACTAATTCCAACCTGTCCGATTCTGTTTCTTTCAACCAAAGGTAGTCATAAGGCTGCACTTGAAGATACAGGTAACCTTCTGAAGCCACGGTACTCCTGTGAGACAATAAATCGATCATATCATTGCCAAATCCAGGTTTGCCCAGATCTATTTTAGTCTTTTGAGGTAACCCGCTTAAATTGATCACTACTAAAACCCGTTCCATGTAGTACTCACGCCAATAGGATAGTATAGAAGGGTGATCTGCATTGGCAAATAAAAAGGTACCTCTTCCCATTACTTTTAATTCTTTTCTAAGCCGTATTATATTTCTCATCCAATGCAATAATGAATGCGGATCATTTTCTGAGCTTGTCACATTGAGATTAGAATAGTGGAATTCAGGGGTTTCTACACATGGTAAATATAATTTTTCTCTCGGTGCATTTGAAAAGCCTCCATTTTCACTATCATCCCATTGCATAGGTGTTCGCACTCCATCGCGATCGTTTAGCCAGATGTTGTCGCCCATGCCAATTTCATCCCCATAATAAACAATAGGCGTACCCGGAAGTGAAAATAATATAGCATTCATAAGCTTGATTTTCTGGATATCATTATCCATCAGTGTAGCAAGTCTTTTTCTGATACCCAGATTTATCCTGGCTCGTTGGTCAGCCGCATAGTGATCCCACATATATTGGCGATCTTCGGGCGTAACCATTTCGAGTGTTAATTCATCGTGGCATCTGAGGAATACTGCCCATTGGCATTCATCCGGAATTTTAGGAGTACGATTCATTATGTATTCGATGGGTGTGCGGTCAGCTTTTTTTAATGCTAAGTAGAGTCGCGGCATCACAGGAAAATGATAATTCATATGACATTCATCTCCATCTCCAAAATACTGCACAGTATCTTCAGGCCACATGTTCGATTCGGATAAGAATAACAATCCTTTATGTTTTTGGTCTAAATGTGATCTGAGTTTTTTCAGGAATGCATGAGTCTCCGGAAGATTTTCACAGGAGGTTCCTTCCCGTTCAAATAAATATGGTATTGCATCAAGTCTGAATCCGTCAACTCCAAGGGCGGCCCAGAAATCCATGAGTTTGAAAATTTCTTCCTGTACATCCGGATTATCAAAATTGAGATCTGGTTGATGATAAAAAAAACGGTGCCAATAATAAAGTCCTGTTTCTTCATCTTTGGACCAGTTTGATGGTTCTGAATCTGTAAAAATGATCCTGACTCCCTTGTATTTAGATGGATTATCAGACCATACATAATAGTTTCGGTAAGAAGAATCGGGGGGGGAAGCTTTGGCCCTTTTAAACCATTCATGTTGGTCACTGGTATGGTTGATTACCAATTCGGTAATGATGCGCAAATCCCGTACATGAGCCTCCGAAATCAATGTTTTTAATTCTTCTGCACTGCCGTATGTGGGATTTACATGGTAGTAGTCTGCAATATCATAACCATCATCTTTTAAGGGGCTTGGGTAAAACGGCATTATCCATATTGTGTTAACACCCAGGTCTTTTATATAATCGAGTTTACCGATAAGGCCAGCAAAATCACCTATCCCATCCGCATTGCTGTCTTTAAATGTTTTTACATGTACTTGATATATAACAGCATCTTTAAACCAGCCATCGGGTCTATCCATATTTATACTATTTAAGGTTTGTAAGTGGAATCAAAATAAGAAGAATTGAGGATAAATTATATCTGGATTCATTTTACCTGATTTTGATTAGGTTTTTTCTCCTTCCAAATGAGATTTTAAGGAATTCCCAACCTTTTGACTTTGGAATTCGTCTACTATTTCAAAATCCATTAGTCATGAAAAAACTCTTCATTCTCAGTATTGTTTGTATTTCATTTACATTTTCATCCTGTTTTAGGGATGAATGTACCAGTCATCGCACTTTTGTAAGACTAGATCCGATATATAAAACGGTAGAAGCCTTACGGGCAGAGGTTAAAGTGACCATCGGGAGGGAGCTTAAAAATCCAGCTAAGATTTATGTTTATAATGATTATTTGCTTATAAATGAAGTAAATGAGGGAATTCACATTTACGATAATTCGAATCCCGCCAATCCTAAAAACATCACATTTATTAATATACCGGGTAACAGGGATATGGCTATAAAAGAAAACGTACTGTACGCAGATAATGCTATTGATCTGCTTGCCATAGATATTTCTGACTTGTCTGCACCAAAAGTATTAAAAAGATTGGATGCAGTATTCGGCAGGTCTTTTGGCTGGAACTCGCAATTTGCAAATAATCCTATATTGGTGGGCTATAATCAGACTACCGAAACCCAGGTACTGGATTGTACAGATCCCAATTTTAATCTTGGTTTTTTTAATAGAGGAGGGGGTATATGGTTTGATGCTAACTCACTCAATGCTGGCCAGGCTCAGTCAGCACCTTCTAAAGCCGGCGGAGCAACTGCAGCAACGGGAGTAGGTGGCTCTATGAGCAGATTTGGGATCGTGGATAAATATTTATACGGAATAGACCAAAGTGATCTGCATGTAATATATATAGATGATCCAAAAAATCCACGACAGGGAAAGTCCATTTCGGTATCCTGGAATATTGAGACTTTGTTTCCTTATAAAGATAAATTATTTATAGGAGCCCAGACTGGAATGTTTATCATGGAGAATAAAAACCCTGAGTCTCCTTATTTGTTAAGTAGTTTTACCCATGCCCGTGCCTGTGATCCGGTATTTGTCGATGGAGATATTGCCTATATTACATTAAGGCAAGGAACAGGATGTCAGAATACCACGAATGAACTGGATGTGGTGGATATCAAAAATATTACCTCTCCTCGATTGATAAAACGTTACCCTATGTCTAATCCAGCCGGATTATCTATACTGGATAATATACTATACCTATGTGAAAGCAGTTATGGCCTTAAAATATTTGATACTAAAGACATTAATACAATTGATAAAAACTTATTAAGCCATCTGACCTCTTTCCATGCTTATGATGTAATTGTGCTGGACAAATCCCAAATAATAGTGACCGGCGATGATGGTATAAGGCAACTGGATGCAACTGATCCAAAAAATATTAAATCCATCAGCGTAATTCCTGTAGTTAAAAGCTAATCAATATGAAAAGATACCTGATTCTTATATTGCCTGTATTCCTGATCTTCGGCTCTTTGTATTCACAGCAATCTGAGCAATATACAAAGTATAAATTCATTAAAAAAAACAACAGCGTAATCATAGGCGAGATAATCGAAAAACTGGATGGAAAGCCATATAAAATACTACTCGATAATGGTGTGATTATTGAAATACGCGAGCAGGAAATTTACAGAATGAAACCTTTGTCGACAAGTACTGTAGCTGCACTATCTGTTCCATTTGAACAGCCCAATTATAAATGGGGATTCAGTGCAGAAGCTTCTGGTTTGTCCAATACCAGGTTTAATATTGGTTCCCCCGGGATTTCCACAGGACTTACAGTAGCCGCCCATCGATATATAAATTATCATTTGGCGTTGGGTTTTGGTACGGGTGTTTTTAATTACGATCTGGATTCCCGCAGGCAATTGATTCCGGTTCATGGCGATATAAAATGGAGATTTGTCAAAAATTTTTCTACTCCGTTTATTCAATTAAAGGCGGGATATGCCCTGGCGTCTAACAATTTTATTAATGGACTGATAGATAAAAAAGGAGGTTCATTTTATAATCCATTCCTTGGATACGAATTTGGAGTGAAAAATAAAATATCATGGAGCTTAGGCCTGGGCGTAGTATTCCAAAAAGCGTATTATGAATACCAGGAAGGTACTACCTTTGCAGATGAGGATATCGTTTTTCGACGGACTGAATTCAAAATAGGTATAGCTTTTCATTAGTTTATTTTACATGGGTATATTTTCTCCTAAGGTACTTGATGATAAAAGCCTGGTTGAAGGTTGTGTAGCCAATAACAGGGTACACCAGGAGAAGCTTTATCGTAAATATTTTGCCACTCTTTTTAGAATGGGATTGAGATATACTTCAGACAAAGAATTAATTCAGGAAATAACACACGATGCATTTATTAAAGTATTTAAAAATATTGCCAAATATCAATTTACAGGATCATTTGAAGGGTGGATAAAAAAAATAATGTTTCATTGCATTGTTGATCACTTCAGAGCTAAAAAATCACCCCGGTTTATCGAACTGGATGATGTACGGACCATTTTGGAAGAGTCCAGTGCACCCCAATGGGATACAGAAGAATTATTTGACCATATAAATAATTTGCCGGATACACATAAATCTGTCTTTTATATGTATGCCATAGAGGGATACGCACACCAGGAGATTGGACAAAAACTAAATATGTCGGAGGGTACTTCAAAATGGTATTTAAACCAGGCCCGAAATATTTTAAAAGAAAAAATTAGTCAAAAAAAAATATCTGAATCCTATGCAAAGTAATACGGATGATAACCTATACAGAGAATTGGAAGATTCCGGTTGGTCTAAAATTCGCCAGCAACTGGATATTGAACTGCCTCAAAAGAGGAAGAAAAACAGAGGCTTGATTTGGTTTTTGTTTTTCGGATTAGCATTGGTGACCGGGTATCAATATATTTCTTTGAAAGGACCGCAAGATACCATCAAACACAATGGTAATGACATACAGCAAGAAATTGAATCCCGAATATCACCAACATTAGAGGAGGAAAAAGCAAAAGAAAATTATATGGAAACACCTACCGATAATGGTGTTGCTAATATTACAAATATACCCTCAGATGTTGATTTATTAAATGCGGGCTCTAAATCCTCCACTTCACTTGTTAATAAATTAAATAGGGACCAACCTGCGGTTTTGGCGACGACTGAAAAATACAAGGCAAAAGAGAGTATTCATAGTACTTTCAAAACGGATCCGACTACGAGTGGAAACAAAACTTCAAACATTATACCTTTTGACCAGACCAGTAAAAAGGTGGCAAAGGTCGAATTTTCAGATTTGGGAACCAAAAAGCAGGATTCCAAATACATCAATACAGATGAAAAGACAAATACAGTTCAGCATCTAACCCCTTCACCGGAATTAAGTAATAATATGGCCTATCGTCCGGATAGATTGATTAATGCCATTTCTTCTCTATATAATGGCATTGCATTGATTAGTTATTCTGATTTTCGGTATTCAAAAACATTTGAAGAATTGAAATTGAATCAATCCACTACTTCCATATCACCAATAGTGGTATCAAATGATAAGGTGAGCAACAAACGATCCGGATTTTTTGCTGAGACTTCAATAGATTATTTTTTACCCAATACGGTGAAGAATCCGGATTATTTTGCTTCCAGCGTAAATATCGGATTTAGGAAGAAGATATCGAATTCGTTTTTTGTTACAACTCAGGCGGGTATCGTGTATCCGTATTCAAATTCCAAATTGTTTCTTGACAACCAGGGTTTGTTAAATCTTAGTCCTGGCAATAATACCGCATTTGATGCGAGTAAAGCAAGCGGGTCCACCGCAGACCCCGTCATTCCTATCACGGGAGTAGTACTCGAGAGTACAAGATCCATTACCGGAATAAATAATGGAACATTGTACCTATCCAATTCGGACCAGGCAAGAATTAATAACAACAGGAGTATACAGTATAATTTTAAATTTTCACTTGGATATTATTTCAGCAAAAGAACCTTGGTTGAAGCAGGATTGGATATCCGTGATGAATTCGAGAATAACCCGGTCTTGATAGCTGTATCCTCCGGCTCCAACCAGGTTAACTCCATAAATCAATATAAAATCACAAATTATCAGTTGCCGCAATCAGATTATGCTGCTCAGTTTGCTATATCAGGTCTGATGAGTTATAATCTTACCAGGCGCTGGAGTCTAATTGGAAAGGTCATGTCATCTTCTTTTAAGTCTAATCAAGGTATTTTAATTGATTTTCAAAATGCGGTACCTCAAAATGGTATTAATCAAACTCCCATACAAACCTCGTCTGTAAATACGGTTTCTTTCAGCCTGGGAGCAAGGTATACTTTTTAAAACCAGGTACTCTCCGTATGTTTTTTACCTAGCTTGTTTTTATGTATTTTTGCGACTCAAATTTAAATAGTAATGGGTCGAATATTTGAAGTACGAAAATCCAAAATGTTTGCCAGGTATGACCGTATGGCAAAACAATTTACTCGTATTGGTAAAGAGATAATAATAGCAGTTAAAGCAGGTGGTCCGGATCCCAATTCAAATTCTCAACTAAGGCGTGTGATGGCTAATGCCAAATCTGTCAACATGCCAAAGGATAGGGTAGAGGCGGCGATAAAGAGGGCGGCAGGTAAGGATCAGGAAAGCTATGATGAAATTTTATATGAAGGATATGGACCTGGCGGAATAGCTGTCCTGGTAGAAGCTGCTACCAATAACAATACCAGAACGGTGGCAAACATACGTAGCTATTTTAATAAACACGACGGCAGTCTGGGTACCAGTGGTTCAGTAAGTTTTATGTTTAAAAAAATGGGTGTATTCAAATTGCATCCGGAAGGATTGAATGTAGACGACCTGGAATTTGAACTCATTGATTTTGGATTGGAAGAGATAGGTGAAGGTACTGGAGAAAATGATGAACCCATATTGATTATTCGGGTCCCTTTCAATGAATTCGGTACCATGCAAAAAGCCCTGGAAGATAAAAAAATTGCTACCATATCTGCAGAAAGTGAGTGGATACCTTTGAATACCACCTCATTGGAGGATGAAAGAGCGGATGAAGTCATGAAAATGGTGGCCAGAATCGAGGAAGACGATGATGTACAGAAAGTATTTCATAATCTTGCCTAATTGGAAAATTAGCCCAGAGATCAATTCACAGCTACATTTTTTCTCAATTCAGCCCATTTATTTTTTGGCTCTAAAATCAGGCTGGTAATAAAATCTCCCAATGCGGAACAAGAAATCATTTGCCTGGGTACCATATCCATAGTACCTAGTCCTTCCTGTATGGCAAATTCTACACACTCGCTTATATGCTTTTCTTCATCATGGAGTTCAAAATGCTCCATCATCATGGCGACGGATAATATACTTGCAAGGGGATTGGCAATATTTTTACCGGCAGCCTGAGGATAAGAACCGTGGACAGGTTCAAAAAGTGCTTTGTCTCCCTCACCGTATGATCCTGAAGGCAAAAGCCCTATAGAGCCTACTATGACACTCGCTTCGTCACTGAGTATATCACCAAACATATTTGAAGTTAATAGTACATCGAATCTACGTGGATTGAGTATCAATTGCATGGCCGCATTATCGATATAGAGATAATCCAGTTCTACTTCTGGAAATTCTTCTTGTTGTATTTTGGTTACGGTGCTGCGCCACAGCCTTCCTGTTTCCAGTAAATTGGATTTGTCTACTAATGTTAGTTTTTTCCTGCGCTGCATGGCTTCATCAAATGCAAATCGGGAGGTACGGGTGATTTCATCTACATGATAAAAGCATTCATCCCAAGCCCATTTACCAAGTTCATCTTTTTGTTTTTTTCCAAAATACAATCCACCGGTAAGCTCCCTGAAAATAATCAGGTCTACATTTTGAACCTGCTCTTCCTTTAGTGGTGAGAGAGAATATAATTTTCTGTAGGATTTGATGGGTCTAACATTGGTATGAAGTTCGAGTTTACGCCGGAGGCTGAGCAAACCCTGCTCCGGCCTTACAGTGGCATTCATATTGGTATCGTATCGTGGATCACCAACGGCACCAACCAGAATTACATTTGCATCCAGGCAGCCCTGGTAGGTTTCATCAGGTAGTGGTTCTTGATTTTGATCCATCGCCGCAGCTCCAATGAGGTATTCCTGAGTAGTAAATTCGTGTCCAAATTTATCTCCTACAGCCTTCAATACTTTTACAGCTTGCTTTATGACTTCAGGACCTATGCCATCACCAGGCAACACTGCGATTGATTTTTTCATAACATAAAAATAGAATTTTATTTCACCTTCTTTCGTTTCTCAGCTACTTCTAAAGCCAGATTTTCTTTATAGTTTTTTATTTTCTCCAATATTTTTGCATCGCTGGATCCGAGGATTTGGGCTGCTAATATCCCTGCATTTTTTGCACCATTTAAAGCTACTGTTGCAACAGGGACGCCACCCGGCATCTGCAAAATAGATAGTATCGAATCCCAGCCGTCGATGGAATTTGAAGATTTAATCGGCACACCTATTACGGGCAAAGGGGAAATAGAAGCAACCATTCCAGGTAAATGAGCTGCTCCGCCGGCTCCGGCTATAATTACTTTTATTCCCCTGGTATGCGCAAGATTAGCATAATTCATCATGTATGTTGGAGTCCGGTGGGCAGATACGATATCTACTTCATACCCTATATTGAAAGCATCCAATACAGTACAAGCGTCTTTCATGATTTGGAGGTCAGAGTCAGATCCCATGATTACTGCCACCGTTATTTTTTTCTGCTTTGCCATAGTTTTACGCGATTACTTTTAGAGTCTTGGTTACTTTTTCTGCTTTGCTTCTGATTTCATTCATATCATTACCGGTAATCGTAACATGTCCCATTTTTCTAAATGGTCTTGTTTCTTTCTTGCCATAGAGATGAATATATATTCCCGGGATTTGAAGGCATTCATTTAATCCTTTAAAAATAGCTTTTCCTACGTATCCGCTCTCACCCAGAATATTCAACAAAACGGAATGAAGATGGATATCGGTATCACCCAAAGGTAGGTTCAATACGGATCTCCAATGTTGATGATATTGCGATGTAATGCTAGCTTCTATAGTATGATGACCACTATTATGTGGCCTGGGTGCTACCTCATTTATTACAAAGTTATCTCCCTGATCCAAAAACATTTCTACCGCAAGTAATCCTACTATGTTCATTTTACTGATCAGTTGAGCTGCGAGCTTTTTTGCTATTTCGACCTGAAGAGTACTAAGGCTGGAAGGGCACTCCTGGTATAATAGAAGGTTTGCAGTTGGATGGAATACCATTTCAACAGGATCATAGGTGACTACCTGCCCGGCGGGATTACGTGCGGCAATTACCGCAAGTTCTTTTTTTATATCTATTTTATTTTCAACCACAGAAGGCTCTGAAAATAGTTTTTCGAGATCCGCTTCACTCCAAATTAATTGAACGCCTCTTCCATCATATCCTGCTTTTCTCAATTTTTGTACGAAAGGGTATTTAATTTTATTTTCTGCAAGTAAATAAATGATTTCATCTTTATGATCTACCAATATAAATTCAGCAGTGGAAAAATTATTTTCCCTGTAAAACAATTTTTGTAAACCCTTATCCTGAATCAAAGCAAGACTATCCGGATCAGGATAGACCTTTTTGCCAAGAGATTGCAGTTTTTTTAAAGCATCGAGATTGACATCTTCTATTTCTACCGTGATCAGGTCTTTATCTGAACCAAAATTCATCACATCATCGTAGGCTCTGAAATTTCCAATTATTTGCCTTGCACAACAGGAGGCGGGAGCGTCTTCGGCAGGTTCCAGCACAGATAGATCAAGATTCCAATCGGCACCGGCCTGAGCGAGCATTTTACCTAATTGTCCTCCACCTAAAATGCCAATGGACAACGAAATATCTGAAGAGTTCATCTGAATATGGTCAAAAGTAGATAATTTTCGTCTTTATTTATTGTGGTATGGATAATATAGTCATAAAGGGAGCCAAAATTATTAATGAGGGCAATATTCAGGAAAAGGATTTATATATAAAGAAGGGTAGAATTGAAAAAATTGGGTCAGTATTACCTGCGGAGCGGGTACGCGAAATAAATGCAGAAGGGCTTTTCCTGATGCCCGGTATCATCGATGACCAGGTGCATTTTAGAGAACCCGGTTTGATACATAAAGCGGACATTGCAAGTGAATCCAAAGCCGCAGCGGCCGGAGGTGTGACCAGTTATATGGAAATGCCTAATACAAAACCGGTTGCTTCTACTATTGAACTATTAGAAGAAAAATACGGTATCGCCCACCGATGCTCTTATGCTAATTATTCATTTTACCTGGGTGCAACAGAAAATAATATCGATGAGATAAAAAAACTGGACCCTAATTCAAATGCCGGGGTGAAAATTTTTATGGGTTCGAGTACTGGTGACTTACTGGTAGATGATGATAGGGCACTCGAAAAAATTTTTGCCGAATCCCCTTGTCTTATTGCGACACACTGCGAAGACGAAGCGTTGTATAGAAAAAGATTAGAAGAATATAAGGTTAAATTTTGCGACGAAATACCTGCATACTGTCACGAATACATTCGCAGTGCAGAAGGTTGCCTGTTGTCGTCGACTAAGGCTGCAAACCTCGCTACCCGGTTTGATTCGAGATTACACATTTTGCATATCAGTACCCTGGATGAAATTGCTTTGTTTAGAAATGATATCCCTTTATCAGATAAAAAGATCACAGCTGAGGTTTGTGTGCATCACCTGTATTTTGATAGTGAAGACTATGCGGAACTTGGAAATAAAATAAAATGCAATCCTTCCATCAAAGCACCTGAAAACAGAAAAGCGCTTATGAAAGCTCTATTGGAGGATAAACTGGATGTGGTAGCAACTGATCACGCACCACATTTGTTAGTTGAAAAAATAGGAAGTTATCTTACTGCCGCCAGTGGCTTGCCGCTGGTACAGCAATCGCTTCAGATTATGCTGGGTTTTTATCATGAGGATATCATCAGCCTGGAAAATATAGTGCGCAAAATGTGTCATGCTCCTGCGGATTGTTTCAAAGTGAAAGAAAGAGGATATATCAGGGAAGGATATTTTGCCGACCTGGTGCTGTTTGATCCTAATGAACTTACTTTGCTGCAGAAAGAAGATCTTTTGTATAAATGTGGCTGGTCTCCATTGGAAGAGTTTCAGCTCAGGGGTTGGGTTCATTCCACATTTGTAAACGGATATCCAATCTATGATCATGGACGATTTACCTCGTTTAAAGCAGGGCAAAGGCTCGAATACAACAGATAATTTTAAGCAGCAGCATACAACAACACAGGATGGAAGAAAATAATAATTTGATATTGGATGAAGATGAAAATAGCGATGATCTTCAGGATGAGCTCATTATTAAAGTGGATCGAAATCAATCCCCATTGCGCATAGACAGTTTCCTTAACGATAAAATAAAAAATGTTTCACGAACACGTATTCAGCAAGGTATAAAAGCAGGTGCAATTACCGTTGACGGCAAATCAGTAAAACCGAATTATAAGATATCCCCATTAGAAATTATAAAAGTCATCGTACCTCATCATGAACCGCTGGAGATTATTCCTGAAAACATACCCCTGAATATTGTATATGAAGATGAAGAATTGCTTATTGTGAATAAGCCCGCCGGCATGGTGGTACATCCGGGAATAGGCAATAAAACAGGTACTTTACTCAATGCACTTGCATTTCACCTGAAAATAGATCCATCCAAAGCTGATTTCGATAAATTTAATTTTAGCCGACTTGGATTAGTGCATCGAATCGATAAAGAAACATCGGGGCTACTGGTGATTGCTAAAACCGAATTTGCTCTGAGCCATCTTTCGAAGCAGTTTTATGACCATAGCTCTACACGGGAGTATTTAGCATTGATCTGGGGAGAAATGGAGCATGATGCCGGCACGATAAGTATGAACATAGGAAGGCATCCGCGAAAAAGAGAAGTCTATACCGTGTTTCCTGAAGGTGATCAGGGCAAAAATGCAACGACCCACTGGGAAGTCCTGGAAAGACTTTATTATGTAAGCCTGATCAAATGTAAACTGGAGACCGGGCGTACGCACCAGATACGTGTGCATATGCAATCGCTTGGTCATCCTGTTTTTAATGATGAACGATATGGAGGTGATAGAATAATGAAAGGTACTGTATATACTAAGTATAAACAATTTGTTGAAAATTTGTTTGACAGTTTTCCCCGGCATGCGTTACATGCAAAGACTCTTGGGATTGTGCACCCAACTACAGGTGAAAAATTGGAGTTTGATTCCCCATTGCCGGTAGAATTCGAAAATATCCTTACTAAATGGAGAAACTATGTTTCTCATCAAAAGCAATTAATATCATGAGACTACTCGAAAGGATAGCAGCTGCTTCCAGGCTAGGTAATATATTAACAAACCCATCAGAAAAGTTCTTAGAAGCTTGCGAAAAGGCAAGACAAGCTAATATTTGGTTTTCAGAAGCAAATATTAAATCCATGGTCAAAAATATTGCCTCAGATTACCTCGATCAGAATAAACTTCAAGATTGGGCATCACATTATTCAATTCATGATACAACTGCTAAAAAAATCGGTATCGTCGCTGCCGGAAATATTCCACTTGTGGTATTCCATGATGTTTTATCATCTTTTATCGCAGGCCATCAAAGTAAGATTAAACTTTCTCAAAAAGATGAATTTTTACTTCCAGCGCTGATTGATGAGCTTATTGCTATCGATAAGCGAGTGGCTTCTTACTTTGAGATTGTAGAACGAATCAAAGAAGTAGATGCAGTGATCGCAACGGGTAGCGATAATTCTTCACGGTACTTTCATTATTATTTCGACAAATACCCCAATATCATCCGAAAGACCAGGATTGGACTGGGTATTATCACCGGAGAAGAATCAGATGATGAACTAATGGCTCTGGGACAAGATGTATTTCAATATTTTGGATTAGGTTGCCGCAATGTTTCCAGCCTGAGGGTGCCAAGAAATTATAATTTTAGCAGGTTGCTTAAACTGTGGGAAGCATTTAGTGAAGTAAGAGATAATCATGCCTACAATAATAATTTCGACTACAACTATGCCTTGTACATCATGAATGCTGTTCCGCATCTTTCCAATGATGTAATACTCTTTGTAGAAAATGAAAACCTGGTTTCAAGATTGGCTACCATAAATTATCAATATTATGATGATGCTCATACTCTGGTAGAGCAAATCATGGCTAAAGGGGATCAATTGCAGGTGATCGTCTGTCACCAGCCTGTAGAGGGTTTGAATATCCTTTCACCCGGTAGGGCACAATGTCCTGGATTGTTTGATTATGCAGATGGTGTGGATACTATGCAATTTCTTACCGCATTATGACAAAAAAGGAAAAAGCAAAGGCGATATTGGATGTATTGGAAAAATACATTCCGTCAGTAGAGGTGCCATTGAATCATCATGATCCATTTACATTATTAATAGCCGTTTTATTATCAGCCCAATGTACTGATGAACGGGTGAATCAAGTAACCCCAAAATTATTCGCATTGGCTGATGACCCTTTTGAAATGTCTAAGCTTTCTATAGCAAAGGTAGCTGAGATCATCAGACCTTGTGGATTATCTCCGGCAAAATCAAAAGCAATTGTAAGTACATCACAAATCCTGGTAGAAAAATACAATGGCAAAGTACCAAGTGAGATGCATTTATTGGAAGAGCTTCCTGGAGTAGGACATAAAACAGCCTCGGTGGTCATGTGTCAGGCTTTTAATGTACCGGCATTCCCAGTGGATACCCACATACACAGATTAGCCTACCGGTGGGGGCTGAGCGATGGATCCAGTGTAAAGAAAACTGAACAAGATTTAAAAACATTGATACCAGAAGAAAGATGGATAAAAGCACATCTTCAGATCATTTTGTTTGCAAGGAAATATTGCCCTGCAAGAGGTCATGTGGCCGCTGAATGTCCTGTGTGTAAGGATTATGGCGTGAAAGGGAGATAGCAGTTAATTGGTTAATTGTGCAATTGAGAAACTGTAGTAGGGACAAAATGTGGTAGTTTCAAATTGAGGAAGTGTGAGGGAGATGATATTTGTAATGCCGAAAAACAAAAAAGGCAAGTCATTTGACTTGCCCCCCTTATATAATTTAAGTAAATTCTATTAAGCCTCTGCCCCTACGATATGCACAAAAGTGCGATCAAGGCGACCTTTTTTAAATTGTACTAAGCCATCGGATAAAGCGTACAGTGTAAAATCTCTACCTACACCAACTTTATTTCCAGGATGGAATTTAGTACCTCTTTGTCTTACGATTACAGTGCCAGCTGTTACAGACTGACCTCCGAATTTTTTCACACCCAAGTATTTAGGATTAGAATCCCGGCCGTTCAATACTTTACCTTCACCTTTTTTATGTGCCATGGTTTATAAATTTAAGCTGTGATCGAATTTATTTGAATTTGTGAAAATTGCTGACGGTGACCTCTTTTTACTTTGTAGCCTTTTCTTCTTTTTTTCTTGAAAATCACCACTTTATCACCTTTCACCACATCTGCCAGTACAGTAGCTGACACACTGCCACTAAGGGTAGGAGTGCCGACTTGAGTATTTCCTTCGTTGCTCACCAGGAGTATTTGATCAAAACTGACCGTATCTCCTGCTTTTGCATCCAGCCGGTGGACAAATAGCTTTTGGCCTTCTGTCACTTTCATTTGTTGACCGGCAATAGTCACAATTGCATACATATTGCTTATTTTTTAAATTTTGAGAGCGCAAATATAGTGAAAATATTTGGAATAGCCAAATGTTTTTTATCATCCTGTTTTTAATCCAGATATCGGCTAAAGTGCTTGTTATCAATTAATTAGGTTTGCCATAGTGTATTCTGAAAGAACAAACAGGATGAACTCTTTATATAAATCAGGTTAAAATATAGTCTCCGGCATTGTCTTTAGATATTTTTTTCTTAACTAAATAAATTCTTCGGTAAATAAAGAATTTAGTCAATAAGATAAAAACAAACAGAAATATCGAAGCCAATATGGTGAACCATGAACCCCCTGAATTAAAAAATCGGATCAGCCAATAACCAGACAATATTAAACCAAGATTTATGCTTGCATTAAGCGGGCTATCATTGAATTGTACTAAACGGTAAACTAAATTAATAACATAAAAAGTCAACAGAATAAATAATATAACTTCAAGTATGTTGAGTGGCAGTGTAAAAATAGTCACCGTTAAATAAACCAAAGTAATCACAACAATAGCCGCCAAACCATAAAAGAAATAGGTATATTTTGTTAATTCCGCTTTATTGGATTTTGATTTTATAAGATATGCGAGAGTCTGTTTATCATAATACTTTAATTTTAGAATATCATATATGTCCTGATCGGTCTTATCCTGAGATCTCAAGGAAAGAATTTCATCTTTAACCTGATTTACATCGATTGATATTTTTGAACCAATCATAGAAAAAATAATGCTTTTTCTTTGACAATATAGGCAATTTATCACCATGGATCAATGCTGCGGCTATCAAGATAAAGATCATTTCCCAGTGCATAATAACAGCTTCAGAATCAATTTAAGATTTTCTAAACTTCTTTATGGAAATCGAATTTTTATTAAAAGTGAAATAATTAGAATATCAAGTATTAGAAGGTCCTCTTTGTCAATGGCATAATATTAAAAAGTGAAGTAAAATAAAATATACCAAAAAAGTAATTTTTGAAATCCACGATATAATCCATCTCGTAATTCATGGTAACTAAACATGTATTCAATGAAATTATCTTTTTTTAGTAAAATATGGGCTTTCTTATATCTGACATTTGGCCTGGGATTATTGACAGTACCTAAATTATTTATGTCCACTTACGGAGTAGAACTGGATACCAGTGGTCAGTTGATAGCCAGAATTTTAGGTTCTGCATTGGCTGCTTATGCTGTAGCGTTTTGGATAAATAAAAACATATCCATCAATGAAAAATCTTGGTATAATTTATTATTAGCCAGTTGTTTATATAATGTTATTGATACTCCAATCGTATTGTTGGCTGTATTTAACGACACCATGAATTCCTTGGGTTGGATTCCTGTGTTATTACACGTATTTCTGGGGATATCAATGGGGGCTTTTTTGCTGAAAAAATAGTACTTTCTACATGTCTTTATCTTTTTAAAATTTAAAACTAAAGGATCATAAAAGGCACTTTATCCGCATCTACTTATAAATTGAACAGTCAAATCAGGGTAAACCATTATTAATTCATCGATTGGGTAATAATTTGTTATATAGGGTAATCTCAGTTCCCCGTTGGTTATTTTTTACTTAACCGTGATTGTACCAGACATGAAAATATAAGAAACAGTTAATAAGTAAGATATACGAGGGCAATCCGTTATTTTTGTCTGTGATATCGCCAATTTGATGAACCGATCCATATTTTTATTTTTTTTCATATGTGCCAGTTGGATGCTTAGTGGCCAATCAAAGGCTGTCATTGCACCGGATCAGGGTAAAAAGGGAGAGGAGATAAAAATAATCCATTCGGAATTCACCTATATAGAGGCAAATCCTGCAAATGAACTTAAAATACTCCAGGGCGATGTACAACTGTTCCATGATAGTACTTTCCTGTACTGTGATTCGGCCCGACTGGTAAATCTGATGGTGATGGCTTATGGAAATGTGGTGATCAGGCATAATGACACAGTTCAAATTTTTGCTGATTCCTTACGGTACGATGGTGCAAAGAAAACTGCAGATTTGTATGGGGAGGTGATATTGGTAAATGGGGGACAATCTCTTTATACTAAAAAATTGCATTACGACCTCAATACATCTATAGCTTCCTATTCTACTCCGGCCACACTCAAATCAGCCAGCACCACACTTAAAAGTAAAAGAGGATATTTTCACGTGAACGAAAATATGGCCTATTTTTCAGGTCAGGTTCAAATGACAGACCCTGAAATACAATTGCGATCTGATTCGTTGCAATTTAATACGGAGACACACACCGCTTTTTTTGTCGCACCCACACTGATGGAAAAAAATGAACGAAAGATTTATTGTGAAAGTGGTTTCTATGATGTGGACGATAAACTTGCTGAGTTTACAGGAAATCCTCAATTTGAAGAAAAAGATAAAAAAGCATCATCTGATGTAATGAAGTATAATGGCAATGCTAATGAAATCAATTTATACAATAATGTAAAATATATCAGCGCAGATAATAAACTTCAGGGCGACACATTATTGTATAATGAAAAGACCAAAATCATGACCATATTGGGCAAAGGCGAGATCTATACAAAGGATGGAAATGTGAGTTCTACTCAAAAATTGATTTACAATGAAAATACAGGTGTGTTCAATACCATAGGAAGATCAAGCCTGCAGGATAGTACCAATTCATTGGAGGCTGATGTAATCATTCGCGATGGCAATTCGGGTGACCTCACAGCGGTTGGAAATGTGTATTGGATAGATACGACCAATGATGCCTCTATCAGTTGTGATTCAATGAAATTTAACAAAAAAGAAAACAGGGTAGTGGCTAGTGGTACAGGCAGGCAGCCGCTGTTTAAATCATTTACCAATTCAAACGACACATTGTATTTAAAAGCGGATACCTTGATCGTGTCTGAATCCGATTCCATTTCCAAAGCTAAAAATGTGCAGGCTTATTATAAAGTGCAGGTCTACCGATCAGATATTCAGGCAGTTTGTGATTCTCTTACTTATTCCAACTCGGATTCTATTTTTACTTTATATAAAAACCCTATGATTTGGTCAGATACCTCGCAGTTTTTTGCAGATACGATAAGGATCAAACAAAAGGAGAATCACATGGACAAAATATATTTGATTCAAAATGCAATGATTGTAAATAGTGAAGACCTGAAGTTTTTTAATCAGATTAAAGGTAGATTGGTCACAGCCCATTTTGACTCTACCAACCTGGCGTTGGTAGATGTAGATGGTAATGCTGAAGCGGTATATTACATAAAGGACGATGCCAAAGCGTATATCGGGGTGAATAAAATCATATGCAGTAATATCAAAATCAAATTCGGCTCAAACCAGATAGACAGGATATATTTTTATAAAAAACCGGATGGCTCCATGCAGCCGATGAGACTGGCTGATCATGAAAAACTAAAATTAAAAGGCTTTCGATGGGAATATCAAGACAAGCCAGACCGGTTGAAAATGCTTGGAATAGAAGTAGTAAATTTACATTGACATTTTATGTGGAGAGTTTTTTTATTTCTGGCCGTTGTATTCATTTCAAATTCAGGATTATCCCAAAGTGAGCTGTTCGCTTCTGCGTATTCAGACTACGCGGCAGGCAGGACAGACGATGCGTTGCTCAAATACACCAAATTGGTGGAGGAGGGTTTCCATTCGGCTGATTTATATTATAACCTGGGATGTGTATACCTAAAACAGAATAATATCAGCCAGGCCAGATTGTATTTTGAAAAAGCCCTGAGACTCAATCCTTCCTCATCTGCGATTAAACAAGGAATAGTTAAATCGAAAGCCAGTATAGAGCCGGACATCGAAGCCTTGCCTCCTTTCATATTGTACAAATGGTTTTTGGGGGTCCGAAATTTGCTTTCCGCATCGGGTTGGGGCTGGCTATTATTATTTTCAATCATCTTACTTTCTGCAGTTGGTATTTTGAATTTAACCGGAAACCTTACTACCATGCTCAGAAAACCGTATATATTTTTATTATTTCCCCTATTGATTGGTATGTTTTACCTTTCAAGAAGTCATTACGAGAATAAAAAGGAAAGTATTCTTATTTTAAATCAAAACATGCATGTGGCCCCTGACCCAAATAGCCAGGTGGCTTTACCACTCGGTGCAGGTACAAAAGTGCAGATATTGGACAGTCTCAGTGCTTGGTATAAGGTGAATCTGGAAAATAATGATGAGGGTTGGCTGCCAAAGGTAGCTCTGGCAGGCATTTAAGGCAAATAGTTGTATTTAACAGAACCCGCGGTTTCCTTACTTTATTTAGTAGAGAACGTAATCAACAGCTTACAGAAGTATAATTTCGTGGTCACCAGGAAAACCTGCAAGCATATTAATAAATTTTGTATGAAGCCGACTTCTGTTAGTTTTGCAGTCAGATTATGAAACTTTTGCGTTTGACTATTTGGGCTCTTCTTATTTTATCTGCCTGCAAAAAGAGTGAGACCGTATTTACAGCTATACCTGCAAAACATTCGGGAATCGATTTTGTCAATGAAATAGTAGAGTATGATTCATTCAATATTCTCAATACCGAATTCATTTATAATGGAGCCGGAATTGGCATCGGCGATTTAAATGAAGATGGATTAGAAGACTTGTTTTTCGCTGGTAACCAGGTAGGTAATGTTTGTTATTTGAATACCGGTAACTTTAAGTTTAGAGATATAACTCAAATGGCAAATCTTCATAAGCCCGATGGCGGTATGTGGTCGTCCGGAGTAACTATACTGGATCTTAATGCAGATGGAAAAAAAGACATCTACATTACCAATACCTTGATTAAAAATGCATCAAAAAGGAAAAATCTATTTTATCTTAATACAGGCAATAACCCTGAAGGTATTCCGCAATTTAAAGAAATGGCTTCAGAATACGGATTGGACGATACAAGTTATGCATCGCATGCCCAGTTTTTTGACTATGACAGGGATGGTGATCTGGATCTTTTTATCGGCACTAATTTCATTGATAGACCTGTAATGGGGCAATACGTAAAAGATGTAAATGAAGGTTGTAATGAAAACTGTGATAAACTTTATAGAAACGATTGGGACAGTCTTAAAAATCATCCTTATTTTAGAGATGTGTCGGCTGCAGCAGGCATGACATTGCACGGTTATAGCCACAGTACCTTGATTCATGATTTTAATGAAGATGGATGGCCGGACATTTATATTGCCAACGATTATCAAAGCGATGACCTTATTTATATTAATAATGCCAATGGCAGTTTTACAAATAAAGTATCCGCTATGTTTCGACACCAGTCATCAGCCGCCATGGGTAGTGACCTGGGGGATATTAATAATGATGGCAAAGCAGAAGTAATGACTGTGGAGATGCTGCCCTTTACTAATCTTAGAAAAAAGACTTTGATTGGTCCTGCAAATTATTCTTCGTATATCTATGTAAAACAATATGGATATCAATATCAATACACGCGGAATACCTTGCAGCTCAATCAGGGTATGAAAAATGGATACCCGGTATACGGGGATATTAGTTTTTTAAGTGGAGTGCATGAAACCGAATGGTCCTGGGCTCCGGTATTTGTGGATATAGATCTCGACTCATACCAGGATTTGTATATTACTAATGGGTTTCCAAAAGATGTAACGGATCACGATTTTGGTGAATACAGAAATGAAACCAGGGGGTACATAAGCGATATGGATTTACAAAACCTGATTCCTGTAGTAAAGGTCTCCAATTTTATGTATTCCAACAGGAAAGATCTTTCATTTACTGATGTGACTAAAGAGTGGGGCATGTATATCAAATCTTTCTCTAATGGTGTGGTATACGGGGATCTGGATAATGACGGTGATATGGATATGGTGGTGCATAATATCGATGATGCCCCTTTTGTATTTAGAAACAATACACTCTCTCCCGAGAAAGTAAGTAATAAAAATTACCTGAATATTCTTCTCAAAGGATCAGGAACTAATCCGGAAGCTATAGGATCCAGCGTCGATGTATTTTACGATCAAGGTAAGATTCAGACCAGGTTTGTTTTGTCTGGCAGGGGATATCTTTCCCAATCTTCATATCTCTGTTCATTTGGTTTAGATACTATTCAGGAAATTGATTCCATCAAAGTAAAATGGGCGGATGGAAGTCTTCAAAAATTTGGTAAGTACAAGGCAAATCAAAAAATTGTACTCACAAAAAATAATACTATTATTCCGGACTTTGCAAAAATATTGGATTCCACATTATTGGAAAAAGTGAGTAGCAGCTCACTGGGTATAGACTATTTACATCATGAAAAAGATTTTATCGATTTTAATATTCAAAAAACCATTCCGCATAAAATGTCCCAATACGGAGTGCCCGTATGTGCAGGCGATATTGATGGTAATGGTACTGAAGATATGATCATTGGGGCCTCAGCCAATGAACTTGAATTCATTTATTTACAAGATCAAAAGGGCTCATTTTCAAAAAAACAATTTGCTTTTAAAGCCAGCAATGAGACAGAAGCAGAAGATGCAGGAATGCTTTTACTGGATGTGGATAGCGATGATGATCTGGATATGGTAATTTCGGGAGGTTCCTATGAAAATCTTATGGCCAATAAGGCAGTATACGGAGTTAGACTTTTCGTCAACGATGGAAGAGGGAATTTTACCCGTGATTCGACAGCAATAGATTCAAAGATTTGGACCTGTTCGTCAACCATTCGAAGCGCTGACATAGATTCCGATGGGGATCTTGATTTGTTTATTGCAGGTCATGTTTTGCCGGGATATTATCCAAAACATGATCGATCCTATATATTAATTAATGAATCTACGGAAAATAAAATAAAATTTTCTGATGCCACAGATCGATGGATTTCAGATGAGTTGGGTTTACTAAATGATGCCATTTTTTCCGACTACAATAATGATGGCAAACCGGATTTGTTGCTGGCTACCGAATGGGGACCGGTAACAATCTTGCGAAATACAAACTCAAGCTTTGAAAAAGTATTGTCAGAACCATTAAGTAAGCAACTTGGATGGTGGACGAGCCTTACTGCCGGAGATTTTGATTGTGATGGTGATATGGATTATATAGCCGGTAACTATGGGGAAAACACCTATTTTAAATGTAATGAAAAGGAACCCATCACCATCTATGCAAAAGACTTTGATTCCAACGGTAGCCTGGATCCATTTATTTCATGTTACTGGAGGGATACTGCAGGACAAAAAAAGGAATATTTTTTCCATGGCAGGGATGAAATGATAAAACAGCTGCTGTTGATTCGCCGTAAATTTCAAAAGTATGCACCTTTTGGTTTGGCTACTGTGAAAGAAGTGTTTCCCGGTCGGGAATTAGATAGTGCGCTCATACTGAAGGCAAATACTTTTTCATCGGTATATATTCAAAATCTTGGAAACGATAAATTCAGTACTGTCCCTTTACCTAACCAGGCGCAGGTAGCGCCAATATTTGGAATGCAAACGTTGGATGCAAATAAAGATGGTTACCTGGACCTGGTGGTTAATGGCAACGATTATGGAATGGAATTAATTCAGGGCAGGGCAGATGCCATGAGTGGGGTAGTGTTGTTAAATAATAAAAAAGGTTGGTTCTCACCCGTTTCTATAAATGAAAGTGGTTTTTTTACAAATGGTGAAAATCGAACCATGTCGGGTATATATGTTGGAGACAAGTATATGATTTTACAGATGGTAAATCTGGATTCACTTTACCTATTTAAGTCCAGGGGACCATCTGAGAGAATTATAAAAACGGATAAGGATGAAACATATGGAATCCTGGAATTTGCTGATAGCAAAAGCAGAAAGTTAGAATTCTATCCTGGTGATGCGTATAAATCACAACGGAGTAATGTGGTTGGTTTACCTCCCGGTTCTACACTCAGGATCTTTAATTCTATTACCAAAAAGCAAAGAATGGTAAAAGCAGAAAACTAGCCGGTCCGATGTATTTCTAAATGTGAATTATAGCCTCTATCTCATTCTGATCTTAAATTGGCAACCGGATTCGCCATTGCGGCCTTTAGAGATTGAACTAATACAGTAGACAATGCGATACATATGATGATAGAAACCGGGATCACAAAAAACAACCAATCCAAACGGATATGAAATGCATATTGTTTTAACCAATGATTTACAAGTAGAAATGCTATCGGAAGAGCAATTGCCGATGCCAGCCAAACCAGGTTGAGATAATCTTTGGTAATCATGCTTGTAATCTGCACCAGACTTGCTCCCAGCGTCTTGCGGATGCTGATTTCTTTTTTTCGTTTTGCAATAGTATAAATCGATAAACCTAATAATCCCAGACTGGCGATAAAAATGGCAATCAGTGTAAATAGTAAAAGTACAGATGAAAATAGTTTGTCATTATTGTATTGGGCATTGAATCTTTCATCCAGGAAAAAATAACTAAATGGGCTCTGGGGAAAAGAAGCATTCCATTTTTGTTTTACATGATCGATTAAAGAGCCCGGGTCTTGTGAATTAAACTTGAATGAAAACATTTCCATATTTGCTTCATCGCTGAGATAAAATACTATTGGATCAATGCCATGGGCCAATGATTCCTGATGAAAATCTTTTACGATCCCTACCACCTTACATTTAAAGCCTGCGCCATTTATTTCTTTGCTGAGCATTTTTTCGGGAGCTGAAAATCCAAATAACTTTGCAGCAGTTTCATTCACTAAAATATTGTTTATGGCATTTGTATCTAATAGAGGCCTTTCAGTGGTAAAATTGGTTCCTGCCAGGATTTGAAGGCCATAGGCTGAAATAAATTCTTTATCCACTCCCAGGATTCTGCATCGTTTTGAGTTGGTTTCATTTTTAAGAGCAAAACCGGAAGAACCACCAACTTCCGATCCGGGTACTGAAGTAGATGCTGTAACCGAAGTTACGGCAGAATGTGATTTGATTTGATTGATAAAACTAGTATAACTCGGTAATAAGCTGCTATCCAACCTGGCAGTTTGATTGACCACTAATGTTTGATTTATATCAACTCCAAGTTCTTTCGATTGCATAAAATGAAGCTGTCTGTAGAATCCAATGGCTCCGGCGATCAAAATAATGGCTGCTACAAATTGAAGTATTACCAGTCCTTTTCTTAATACTATTTTGCCGTTATTTGAATGTTGATTGGTTTGTTCCCCTTTTATTGCCTGGATCGGGTGAAATGACGAAAGCACAAATGCCGGGTAAAAGCCAGATAAAAAAGTACCCGTGATAAAAAGAAGTACAGTACCCAGCCAAAATTGCCAGGATGCCCCATTTAAACTGGTGATGCTTTTACCAACTAATCGTGAAAACCAAGGTAATGCGATTATAAATACAGCCACACCAATGAATACGGCCAAAAGATTAATTAAAAAAGATTCGGTCAGAAATTGTCTGATGAGTTGTAGCTGGCCGGCACCAGCCACTTTGCGAACACCCACCTCTCTGGCCCGGTCTAAGGACCTCGATGTAGAAAGGTTGATATAATTAATCCATGCAATCAGGAGGATAAATAGCGCTGCGATAGCTAAATATTTTAAATAAGTCATATCCCCATTACCGGGGAATTCATAATCGTACTTTGATTTTGTATGTATATCAGTTAATGGCTGGAGTACAAATTTTTGATTATAGTTGGCACGTTTCATATCATCACCGGTATACCTCTGAGCAAATAACGGCAATTTGGCTTCCAGGATTTCTGGTTTGGTGCCGGACCTTAATAGGATATACGTATAAAAATCAGACCAGCCCCAGCTGGTATTTGCGTCTCCTTCAGTCAGTTGTATGTATTTTTCATAATTCAATAAAATTGTAAAGGTGATATGGGAATTCGCCGGTAAATTTTCCAATACTCCCGTCACAATATAATCTTCATCATTGTATCTCAGGGGTTGGCCCATTGGATTTTTGTTGCCAAAATATTTTTTTGCGGTTTCCTCTGTGATTACGGCCTCATTTAATTCAGTAAAAACACTTTCCGGGGTACCTTGTAAAAACTTAAATGAAAAAATATCAAAAGCATCTTTATCTGCATAATATATATTTCCACCTTCAATAATTTTTATTTCACCATTGGATATCATACCTCCGCGTCTTCGAAACCTCGCTGCTTTCTCAACTTCAGGAAAATCTTTTTTCATGGCCGGTGCAAGGGCAGGGTAGGTAAATGCAAAAGTTTGTTCCTTGCCGTCTTTTTCTGTCACTACCATAGGTACTCTGAATATTCGGTCTTTCTTTTCATGCATTTTATCATAGCTATATTCGAATCGCAAATAATTAATAATCATGAGAAAGGCCGCTATACCCAAAGACAAGCCTAAAATATTGATGGCTGAAAAAGTTTTATTTTTCAGTAGATTTCTCCAGGCAATTTTAAAGTAATTGGTAATCATTTTTTTACTATTTAAAAATGGATCTTGAACTTTATTGTCTATTCAGTACGAAGCGATTTTACGGGGTTGGTAAAGGTGGAGCGCAAGGCATTGGTAAGGATTGTAAGTAAAGCAATAAAAAACAGTACTGCAGAAACCGTTACCATCATAGCATAACTGATGCCATCATGGAATGTAAAAACGCTTAATAGGATTCTTCCCGAGATATACCCTATCGGAATGGCAATAAGGAAAGCGATAGTCAGTAATTTTATAAAACTCAGAGATAATACCTGTACTATATCTTTTAACTCAGCTCCCAATACTTTGCGTATTCCAATTTCTTTTACTCTTTTTTCGGTGGTATACATTACAATTCCCAATAAACCCAATACGGCAATCACCATAACAATAAAAGAAATGAAACCAAGGAAATTCATATCAGCCCCAGGGTAATACTGATCGTACAATTCTTGTTCATACCAGGAGTAAGCAAAATCATGATACGGATGATGAATTTTCCAAATGGAAGTTAAATCTGTCGTCAATATTTCTTTTGTAAACCCATCCTGTACTTTTAGGGAAGCTACTTTAAATAAGGATGGTTGGTGTTGAATAATCAAAGGTTGCCGGCCAAATTGATAATCTGCATAACAGAAATCTTTGACTACACCAGCGACAACTAATGGATCACTGTTATTATAATAGAAGGATTGACCAACGGCTGACCCCGGATTCATCCACCCCAAGGCATATGCGGTTTGTTCATTGATCAATACTCTATGGTCGGCAGAATCTGAACTGGATTTTGGAAGGTTGGTTCCTGCTAAAAAAGTTAGCTTCATATTCTCTATAAATTCTGCATTGGCAGCATAATAATTAGTAGGTAAAAATTCCGATTGCAAATCTTTTCTGATTCCTCCTGTCAGGGCATTATACCCAAATGGGGTTGAGGTAAGGCCCACTTTTTCTATATATTTATTTGATTTAATATCATTAATCAGGTTTTGGTAATTTTTATCAGGTAGTGATATATTGACTATATTTTTACGATTGTAATTTATATTGTCCGTAGCCATAAAATGAAACTGGTGATACATATGTCCTATCATATAGATAAAACAGGCCGTCACCACAAATTGCAATACCACTAATCCTTTTCTAAAGCCTATCTTTCCAAAAGACATAGGATTGATTGACCCTTTTAATACGGATACAGGTTGGAAGCCGGATAATAGCCACGCTGGCAAGGCTCCTGCTACAGCACCCGTGATTATGGTAAAGCAAATAAAAAAAATAGTTAGAAGCCATGGTCTATCCACTTCCCAGGTAAACCAGGTCACATGTACATATGCTTTCATCCATTCGAGAATTAAATACCCAACCAACAGTGACAAGAGTGCAACTATTATGGATTCACTCAGAAATTGACCAATTAATTGATGCCGCAATGCTCCTGTAACCTTTCTTACGCCCACTTCCTTTGCTCTGGCAAGAGATTTGGCTAAAGTGAGGTTTATATAATTAAAGCTTGCCAGGGCAAGTAACATGATCGCAAAAGAAAAATTTACCATTAGATCTAATGGGTCTTCAACATAGGGATTATTTCGAAGGTCTTTGGTGTCCGGTGAGATCATATTGAGTGATTGATAGGAGAAAGTAATTTTATCGAGGCTGGCATCCTGGGTAGGATATATTTTTTCTGCAACCGTTTTTAGTGCTGTATTCAAAGCCAGAGGACCTGATAGTTTATTTATTTGTATGTATGTAAATGCAGTATTATAGTTTGACCATTCGGCAAAAGTCGGATGCTGTAATCCGGTTTTTTCGAGAGTAGACATAGATACCATTACATCTGATCTGAAATGAGTATTACGCTTAAAAGGCTTTAATAATCCTACGATTTTGAGGTCACCGTAAGTAGGGTGGGATATAATCATGCCTATAGGATCACTGGTCCCAAAAAAGGCTATGGCTTTTTCTTTGGTGATGGCCAGCGTGTTTGGTTCAACCGGAATGCTTCCTTGCTCTATAGAGAATCCAAAAATGCTGAAAAAAGCCGGTTGAATAAAAATGGGATTGACTTTGAGTGTTTTTATTTTATTGGTAAGCTCCCAATCAAATTGCCTGATTACTTTGGTAGCATTTTCGATAAATGGAAAATCGCTTTTTAATCTTTCAGCAAGCATAAAGGGCGTAGAAGCATACATTGCCTCCTGCCCTTGGTGGGGCTTTACATTGGAAAGAATCCGGTAGGTTTGATCTACATAGGGATGAAAATTATCACTTTCATATGTGCTTTGAATTTGCATTAGAGCGATCAAGGCAAATGGCAGTGCCAGTCCCAATCCAAGAATATTGATGAATGAAAATAATTTATGTTTAAATAAACTCCTCCAGGCTATTTTTAAATAATTTGACCACATAAGATATTTTGATCAGCATCTATGCCAATTTCATAATATCAAGATAATCAACCATTTAATACATTGACACTGGTTTAAAATTGTATCAAAATCGACCAGATCTTTGGCCATTGACTATTTTTTGACTGAGGGATGAATTTTTAATGCACGGATAAAGGAATTTCAATTTTGGTTTCGGGACGATATAGTATTTGCTATTTTAAATATCTTACATCATGGTATCATCTAGACGGAAAGCAATCGGTTCATTGCTGGGATTTCCAATATTCAATTCTATATCAGGAATCATATCTCCTGACCATACCGATAAAATAAATCGGGAAAGTAAACTTCCGGCACAAAAGTTATTTGATATAAAAGGGACCTATCTAAATTCTGCATATACCCATCCGATGAGCATTGGATCAAAGCAACTGGTTGGAGCATATTTGAATTCAAGAATGGAAAATGGAAAAAAGCCACTTTATATAATGGATGAAAACCGGAAACTAGCTAAAATGCTTTTTGCAGAATTGATACAAGCAGACGAAGATGAAATAGCCTGGATTCCAAGTACTATGGCAGGAGAAAATTTAATTTTAAACGGTCTATCTATAAAAGAGACAAAATCACGGTTGGTGACGGATGCTTACCATTTTAGCGGATCCCTTTTTATGTATACTGAGCTGGCCAAAAAAGGAGTAGATGTCCAAATTATTCAACCAAAGGAAAATAGAATTAATTACGATGATATCGAAAAGGCCTTGATACCTGGTACTAAACTTATCGCCGTATCCTTGGTTTCTGCTTTTAATGGATTTCAACACGATTTGAAAAAACTATGTGACATGGCACACGCCAGAAACATTTTAGTTTATGCCGATATCATACAGGCAGCCGGTGCAGTGCCCATTAACGTAAAAGAATCTGGTGTGGATTTTTGTGCATGCGCCTCATACAAATGGCTGATGGGTGACTTTGGTGCAGGATTTCTATATGTGAGAAAGGATAAAATGGATTTATTGAATAAAACTCAATATGGTTACAGGCAAGAAGAAAAATTTACCACTCATATTTTCCCATTTGATGAACCTGGACAGATGCCGTTTGAATCTGAAAGTAAAAAAGATGCAGGTGGAAATTTTGAAGTGGGTACTTTGGCTAATGGTGCTATACCGGCGTTGAGGTTTTCATTAGAGTATATTTTGAATACCGGGACTGAAAAGATACAAAATCACAGGCAGTCCATGATCTCATTATTACAACAGAAGTTGCCGGGACTCGGATTTTTGCCATTGACACCTATTGATTCAATATCTCCGATAGTATCTTTTGCATATAAAAACGCATTTGATAAGTTTAATTCAAAACTCATACAGGCTGGAATAAATATTTCAGTGTATAAAAACCGGATCAGGGTATCTCCGTCTATATTTAATGGCTTGGAAGATGTAGAGAAGTTGGTGGATGCCTTGATGTAGTTTTGCGTTTTGGTCGTTTTTTCGGGTTTCTATTTTTTTGGCAATGATATTTGCGGTATTCCTTGAGTAAAAATAAGATACAAAATAGTATTGAGTAGCGAGGAGGTTTAATCCACAATTTCCCTCCTATCCTTACCCCAGAAATAAAAAAGCCTCATAAATTATTCACTTACAAGGCTTTATAAAATTATTTGCGGACCGGACGGGACTCGAACCCGCGACCTCCGCCGTGACAGGGCGGCATTCTAACCAACTGAACTACCGATCCTCCTATTCTTTTCAGAAGGACTGCAAAAGTATGTTTTTTTGGCAAAAAACAAAAGAATTATTCAAAAAGATATTTTGAAATTTTGGCCAGCACTACAAAAGGAGATTTAGCCCCTGCATGCAATCTAAATCAGATTAACCTTCAATCAATTTAGCTGCATATCCACCACCGTATTATCTTTATAGAGTGCTTGTGTTTTTACCAACTGATCAAAAAGTGATTTTGTAAGATCTTCATACCCCTTCCTGCCATACAAATTAGTTACTTCATTAGGGTCCAGTTTTAAATCATATAATTCCCATTGATCGATGTCGTTGTAAAAATGGATTAATTTGTACCGATCAGTGCGAATCCCGTAGTGTCTTTTTACATCATGCGGTCCCGGATATTCATAATAATGGTAATACACCGATTTTCGCCAATCCTTTGTTTTTTTTCCGGTAATTAACGGCACGAGTGATTTGCCATGTACATCATCAGGCACAGCTATACCGGCAAGGTCAAGGAAAGTGGGTGCATAGTCAATGTTTTGAACCAATTTTTCAATTTTACCTTTATTTATTTTATTTGGAAGTTTCATGACCAAAGGGGTACGGAATGATTCTTCATACATAAATCGTTTGTCAAACCAACCATGCTCACCCAGATAGAAACCCTGATCTGAAGTATATACAACTAATGTATTTTCATCAAGATTATTTTCTTTTAAATAATTAAGTATACGGCCAATATTATCATCAACTGAAGCGATACATCTCATATAGTCTTCCATATACCGCTGAAAGCTCCACTCTAATAGCTCCTTACCCGATAGATTTGCTTTTTTATAATATTCTATTTCCGGAAGGTAGGCTTTGTCCCAGGCAGCACGTTGTGCAGGATTCATTCGTTTTAGCTGACCTTCAAAAGCTTTTCGCAAAGGGCCTTGCACTTCGCCTTCTTTATCCAACATTTTCAAATCATTTACCGGGCAAAAGTCTTTCATATGCATCTGCTGGTCAGCTGCAGCAGTTCTACCTTCGTAATTATCATAGAAGTTTGCAGGTAATGGAAATTTGAAATCATTATACTTGGTTAAATAAGATGTGTCCGGCATCCAGCATCGATGTGGTGCTTTATGATGCAATAAAAGACAAAATGGTTTTTTCTTATCTCTTTTGTCCAACCACTTTATACTGAAATCAGTAATCAAATTGGTAACATATCCTTCTATTTTATTTCTCTTTCCCATTTCTATAAAATCAGGATTGTAATAATCTCCCTGGCCCGGGAGTATATTCCAATAATCAAAGCCTGTGGGATCACTCTCCAGATGCCATTTACCAATCATGGCGGTTTCATATCCGGAGGCTCTCAACAATTTTGGAAATGTTACCTGGCTGCCATTAAATGCCAGTGTATTATCCAAATGACCATTGGCATGAGAAAATTTTCCGGTAAGCATTACAGCACGGCTCGGAGCACAAATGGAATTTGTGACAAAGCTATTGGTGAAAATAACTCCTTCTTTTGCAATTCGATCAATATTAGGAGTTTGATTTAGCTTACCGCTATAACAACTCATGGCCTGGTATGCATGATCATCAGACATGATAAATAGGATATTGGGTCGGCCGGCATGCTTTGATCGGTCGTTCCTCTTGTAAGACGAAAAAGCAGAAAATAGAACAAAGAAAATAATGATAGAAAAGACAATTTTGAATTTCATTTTTTATTCATTTGATGTAACCGTGATTAAATAATCCCCTTCGCTAAGTTCGAAATGATTGGAATTTAAGCTTGCTGTTTTATTTGTACTCCTATCTTGAATCTGGAAAGTAGATTTTTGAGATGCAGGAAGCGGCAAAGTGACTATTGCAATGCAACCTGACGGAATAGCCATTTCATAAGCCGTTGTTCCTTCTTGCCGTTTTTTCCAGTTTGAAACGATTTTTCCATAGGGTGAAGTATATGATGAGTTTACAAATTCAAGGCCATCGGGTATGGAAGGATTTAAAATAAACTTTCTAAATCCCGGGTTTTCAGGGTCGGGCCGAATACCTGCTAGCCAACGATAAAACCATTCTGTAACAGATCCAAACATAGGATGACAATTAGAATACGTATTATCACTTTCTTTCCAGGTTTCCCATAGGGTAGTGGCTCCATTATCAATCATAAAACCCCAACCGGGATAAGTGATGCTGTTTACAATAGGGAAGACCTGGTCAGCTCCAATATATTCAGAAAGTGTTTCCAGAATGTATTTGGTTCCAAATATACCCGTATTAAAATGTCCGGAAGGTCCATCTTTTACAGCTTTAATTAGTGAATCTTTTGCTGCTTCCAGTTCTGCAGGAGGGATCACTTGATGATATAATAAAGTAGAAAACAAGGTTTGTTTATTAATCGGTTTAGCCACCTGCTTGCGCCAAAATTCGTTGAGTAATACATCTTTTAACTTTTCAGCCAATTGGGAATATTTTTTTTCATATTCAGCATCTTTCATCATCATAGCAAATTTTTGCATGATTTGGGCACATTGCAGATAATGTGCTGTACCGGTCAGCTCCACAGGAACAGGTACCAAAGATTCATGGTCCGCAAGTCCTTTATCTACAACCAAATTGGGATGAAGTAGTGCTGCTTTGTCCATCCATTTTTTATCCAATGCATACAGTTCCTTAATAAGTGAAGTATCATTATAATACAAATAGAGAAAATACTGCGTTGTAATGAATGCCGATTCCCAGCTGATACCACAATATTCCACCCCGGCAAATGGTGCCGTATCTATAAACGAGGAATCTTTCATGGCATCTACCCAATCATAAATAGTTTTCCGATAAAAAGACTGCATATCGTAATTGTATATAAATGCTTCATTGGTAGAGTTTAAATCTCCACCATATCCAAATTTTTCCCTGGCTGCACAGTCAGACTGCACACTGATCACATTAGCCTGGAAGGTTCTTTTGGTAGCATCTTGTATAGCATTGAGTAAGGATGATGAGCTGACAAAACTGTTTTTATTTTCGATATTGGTATGAATAAACAGACCTTTGATGTCATCAGTCGAAGGTTTGTATTTCAATCCTTTTATTTCCATATATCTATAGGTATGGTACGTAAAATCGGGAGTAAACCATACTCCATTCTTATCTCCGAAGATATAGGTGTCGGTTTGCCAGGCAATATCAGGCGCACCGGGTCCACCAACTCCTTTTCGTTTGATCTGGCCTGCCACAGTCGTCATAGGGTTTACTGTACTATCTTTATAAACCCTTTCTCCAAATCTGAACACTATGGAATCACCTGGCTTACCGTATAATTTAATTTTATAGGTACCCGTAAAATTTACACCCATATCTACAATATACACACCGGCTTCAGGCGAATAAATATCCACGGGTGCAATTTCTTTTGTAATCTGCACTGAGGGGAAAAAAGTCTTTTGTAATTCTCCTCCGGGGTCTACACCTTTAATAGCCATACTCCATTGATTATCGTTATAGTCTGCAGTATTCCATCCCTTCTGCTCTTTGCGGGCATCATAAGTAACACCGAGATAGACATCATTTTTCATCACCGGACCATAAGAATATTTCCAGGTATTGTCGGTCATGACCGACTTTGTGTTACCATCTTCATATTTGATCCGGAGCTGAGCTATAAAAGCAGGTTTACCCACTTTTAAATCCGTCCTTAAGTTTCTTCGGCCCCATTTACGCAACGGCAAAGGATTGTAAAACCCATTTCCTAAACTAACAGCCAAACAATTATTACCGGAACCGATCAATGAAGTAACATCATATTCAGTGTAATATATTCGTTTACTATAGGTGGTCCATGCAGGATCCAATACACTATTTCCGACCGGTGCACCATTAATGGTTGCTTTATAATATCCTGCAGCAGTGATGAACAAACTTGCTTTTTCGATTTTATTTTTCGCTGAGAATATTTTTCTAAAAATCGGCGCCGGCATATCGAGATAAAATAATGAATCGCTGGAAGGCAAAGGGCGCCTATCGGTAATCCACATGGCATTATCCATACTGTTTATCTCATTGGAATCGGATTTTGTTAAATGCCGATTACAAGAAAAAGATAGAATGAGCAGAATGGGTAAGATTAGTTTGTATTTATTCATACAGATTTCAGACTTGTGCTTGTAAGATAAAGAAGAATTTTTAGTCATGTTAGACAGCAATTTCAGTAACCAAAAAATGATACAGGCAAGCCAGTAAGGATATTTACCTTCAATGTTCCAATCAGACAAAGGAAATCGTTATTAATTCATGATCAATTCCGGTAACTTCTTTTTTATTATTTTTTTCTCTTCTGCATTTAATTCTTTTACCTCTATCGGTTTATCTTCTGGTCGGGCACCTTTTTGATTGAGGCGATTCATGAGGCTCCAATTTCGGGTAGGTTGATTAGGGATAGGATCTTTTGGTTCTTGTGCTTTGAGATCATATCGGGTAAAGTCAATTAATTTTTCGGAAGTGTTCGCTTTCCAATCTCTGAGTGTGGCTAATCGGAATTCTTTATTCATATACCATCGGATTTCATTTTCTGTTTCTGATCCGCAAATGCCGGATCCTCTGTGCACAAAACGATAATCAATTTTATCGTTATTTTTAAAATGGTTTCGCCATATCAATCCAAATTCACCATGGGTAATGCCTTTAGCATCAGGCCAGCGGCGTCGCATTTCACTAAACCAAATATCCATTGCTTCCATACCATTGCGGCCTTTGTATCCGGCATGAATTTTATGTGCCTCAACCAGGCTCAATTCCCATATACACGTGACCCATGCAAAACCATTTAGCTCAAACCCTTTATCAAAATGAGCGGTGGTAGTGGCGATCATTTCTTTGGCTCCTAATTCTGTCCCCTGGCGAATGGCAGTTTCGATAGGCCCTACTCCTTGCCTGCTACCGCAACGAATACCGTCAATAAATCGAGCTCCGGGATACCGGGCATTCATAAAGTCTACTGTCCATCCATCGAGATTTACACAATCGATCTTATCTTTTTTGTTTTGTGCGGGTTTGCAAAAATGCTCTCTTGAAGGGTAATATGGATACGAAACAGATCCCTCACCGTCCCCGTTATCTACCGCATATTGGCTCCAGATATTTCCCTGAGCTACATGTATATTTTCTTCTTTTGCCAGGTAGTCTAAATTTTCTGCTGCTAAAAATCCTGCAATGATAGCGTTGGGCCTGTAGCCACCACCTACCATTTCAGATACTTTTTTGAGTCCATCGTGTATATCCTGGTTTACCTGCTTTCGGGTATTGTACATGTTTGCAAAAAAGCCTCCGGGAATGAAAGTGATTTCATCTCCATAGGTATGATGATACGAAACAATCAATTTTCGTAAATCTATATAATTCTGCCGTTGATCATGCAATGCAAGCCAACTAAATGCCCAGGTCATTTTCGCACCAGGCCAGCTTTTCTCTACTGACTCTCTAAACAAGCGTGCGGACTCCGGATTGTGTACGGTGGATTCGTCCACACCGTGAGTTTCGTTGCGTCCGGTTTCAATTTGGTTTACTCTGACTATTGTAGCGAAAGTAAAAAACCGGTTGCCCATCAATGGGAAGTGAGTAGAAGAGGGTTTTAATTCCTGATTTACATGTCTTACCGATAATCTTTCGAAACTAAGGAATGAATAATTGAAACCAATCAATCCAAAAAGAATAATGATGTGGAGTACTTTAATTTTCATTTTCTAATGCACCCGGGTATTTTAAGTGAACAATTTGGTTTAATTACTGTACTTTCAAATGGCCCATCCTGATCTAAACTCTGGTTTTATCACAGCATTAGCAGATTCAAAATTGGTTACTTTCATAGCATCGTTATCCCATATCAATTCCTGATTTCGAAATAATGTAGCTGCGGTACCTATCAAAACGGTTTCAGTAAGTGGTCCACCGTAGCTAAAATTAGAACTGGCCGGTTTACCTGTTTTTATAGCCTCGATCCAATCAGCGTAATGTCCTTTGCTTCGCTCTACTAAAACAGGTGGAGTTTCAATCACTCGGTTTTTGTCAAAAGGATATACTTTATATCCACCTGCACCATGAGAGCCATGCATGATGATCCCTTTATCCCCAATCAGGAGTGCACCACAGGCAGGATATTTTAAATCTTTTAATCTGTCATCATGTAAAGGCAATATACCGCCGTCATACCACGTAAGTTTAATTGCCGAAGCATTATTTCTTTTGGGAAACTTATAAGTAATGATGGAGGAGGTAGGATATGCATCATATTTAAAATTAGGAATAAGGTTGGTAGTACTTGCTATCACGGACTCGGGACTTCCTAAGTTCAAAGCCCAAAAAGCTGGGTCTAATGTATGGCAGCCAAAATCTCCCATAGCTCCGCAGCCAAAGTCTATATAACCTCTCCATTTAGCTGGATGATATGCGGGATGGTAAGGCCTTTGCATTGCTGGGCCTAACCATAGATCCCAATTGAGATAATCAGGAGTAATAAAATCCCCTGTGGGACGACCTTCGCCGTGAGGAAATGCCACGGTGCCTCCTCCTGCTGGTCTATCACACCATGCATGTACTTCGGTGACGGTGCCAATAGTACCTGCCTTAATATGTTCATAAAATTCACGAATTTCTTTATAAGAATGTCCTTGATTACCCATCTGGGTTTGCACTCCATATTCTTTTGCTGCTTTGGTAATTTCACGGGTTTCGAATACGGAGTGAGCCAATGGCTTTTCACAATAAACATGTTTACCCAATTTAATGGCCATAAGTGCAATTACTCCATGAGTATGATCGGGAGTGGAAATCACCACGGCATCAATGTCTTTTTGTTTGTCGAGCATCTCTCTGAAATCCCGGTATTTTTTTGCATTGGGATGGGCATCAAAAATCGGCTTGGTTCTTTCACCCCAGTCTACATCGCATAAAGCCACTATATTCTGGTCACTTAAATTTTTAATATTATTGGCTCCTTTACCTGCTATACCGACAAATGCCAGGTTTACTTTGTCTGACGGCCATTTTATATTCTTAGTATTCTCAATCTTATTACTATCTGGATATATTTTATTGCTTAGAAATAAAGTCCCCGAGGCGCCTACAGACATGATTTTAGTGAATTCCCTTCTTGATTTCATATTCATTATGATTTATTTGGTTGGATTATTTTAAATTCCTTTTAAATGAAATGCGCTAACGATGTTTCAGTTTGATGGCGCGATAGGCAATTGGTCCGTGATCACCCTGAAGCATTAATCTTCCCTGAGGGGCTTCCTCATTATCATGTGAAGAAGCTGTAGGGCCGGTGACTTCTGTCTTTTTTTGTACCATCATTCCATTTAGTTTTACTTTTCTGAATACCGCATTTTTTATCTTCTCGCCTTTAGCATTAAATCGGGGGGCTCTAAAATCAATAGACAGATGTTGCCACTCGCCAGGTTTTTTGGCTGCATTTATTAAAGGTGGTACACCTTCGAATGTTTTTTTTCCATCATATCGTGCATACACTCCTCCACAGTCACCAGATCCTGGATTGGGCTTGCCCCAGCTATCTAATATTTGAATCTCATACCTTCCTTGTAAATATACTCCGGAGTTAGATCCCTTCGAAATCATAAAATCCAATTCCAATACAATGTCGCCATGAGTTTGTTTAGTCAATAAGTTTGATGTTTTTCCGTTTTCACTGATGAAAATGCCCTTCCCTTGCATTCCTTTCAGTTTTTTTTCATCATCAGGATTTAATACTGCTGATTCTGCTTCGCCCCAGGCACCGAGGGGCTCTTGAAAATCACCTATTCCTAAAATCTTACTCTGTGTCCATCCAGTGATCTGAACCCAAAAGAATAATAAACTCAAAATAAAGCCACGATATTTTATACTCATATTAATGATTCTAATCACTAAAGATATAAAAAGAAAAATTTAGGTTGAATACCCATTTTCTAAAGGCTAAATCTTAATTTGAAGTTCCGAATATAAAATAAAAGTTCAGGTCTTATTTTTTTGACGGAAAATTTGAATTAGCTCACAAAGGATATCTGTTTAAAACACTTCATCAATAAAAATGTGTGACCCTGGTAGAGTCGGATTTATTTTGAATTTATAAATATTTAAACCCCGTGGGATTTATAGCCCTGAATGTTCTTCAGAATCCGAAGGATTCAAATGGTTCTAATAAAATCATCAATGATCATCTCGACCCCAATGGGGTCGTATGTCGATTAAAGAGTAATAGTCTCGAGTTTGGCAATTTTTGATTTCAACTGAATCGCGACCACAGCGTGGTCAGATTATATTAATTAAAAATTCAATTATCAACACTGGCAAACAATGAGATGAATTAAAATCATATAATGGAAGTAATTCATCTCATTGTTTGCCAAATTTTGAGTAAAACCGTTTTTTAATGTAGTACGATTACTTCGTAATCGATCGACTCCAATGGGGTCGTATGTTTTGCTATAATTTTCGTTTTTATTAAAAAAAAATGGGCCTAATGAAGGTAGTATAAGAAGTTATAGGCTTGGAAAAATTATTATGTTAGCACCTCAAAATAAGATTGAGCATTTTCTAAATTATAATACAGTAAATGAATAGCTCAATGTCAGATGTGAAGGTTCTGGCAATAGTGGTCTTGCCTGACTCCTTGGAATGCCACGATACAAAACAGAACCGATTTAGAAATGCAAAGTAGGTTCTGGTGATTTGACTAAGTAGACCTTCACATCAATTCACCCTGGCTTTCATTAAAATCCCGACCATAGAATCACAGCTGTGCCTGTATTGTTTGATTTGATCAGCATACTTTATATCTGTCGCAAGATTATTTTTTTCATAAGGGTCATTTTTATGATTATACAATTCTATAAAATCAGGATGGTCATCGTATCTTATAAATTTCCAGGTATCATTACGATAAGCATCTGTCTTAAGGAGAAGTGGATTGCCTTCCAGACGGTGCTCAAGAAATACGGATTTACGCCATGATATTGGTTTTGATTTATAAAAAGTTAGCAAACTGGTCCCATGATAATTTTCCGGCATATCAACATCTGCCAAATCGAGTATGGTTGAAGTAATATCCAGATTCAAAACCATTTCACTTATCGTTTTATGTTGTTTTGATTTTGGCAATCTTGGATCAAATAGAATCATTGGAGTTCTGATGGATGTTTCATGCATCAGCCATTTATCGGCATATCCCCGCTCGCCAAGAAAATATCCATTGTCCCCGGCGAAAATAATCACTGTATTTTTATCTACTCCCTCCTCCCTCAAAGCATTTCTAAGCCTTCCAATCACATGATCCACAGCACTGATCATCCGGTAATATCCTTTCACCATTTCCTGGTATTTATCGGGTGTATCAAAGCGCCAATACCATCGTTCCCGGTTCATAGTAGTTTTTAAAAAATCCGGCAGACTATTAAAGAATGCGGAATCACCGGTGATGGGCAGTGGAATCCTATCATGTATATATAAACTATCTACATACGATGGCCAGAAATATTGTTCTTTCTTATCATCATCAGCGTGAGGAGACCAGAATGATAATGAAAGGCAAAAAGGTTGATTCTTATTTGATTTTATAAAATCGATCGCATGATCCCCATTTACATCCACCAAATGTTTTCGTTTTCCATTTGATTCTTTCCAATAAGGTAAATAAGTAAGTCTATGCCAATCAAATAAAGTATCCAGCATGCCTTCATTTACTTTTACCCCAAATTTGCCAACAAAACCGGTTCTATAACCATCTTTTCTCAATAAATAGGGATAGCTATCAAATAAATATTCGTTTTTCAGATTTGGCCTTCCAAAAGTGTAATTATGAGTTCGCTCGTATAAACCTGTAAGCAATGAAGCACGGCTGGCTGCACAGATCGGGGTGGATGCGAATGCATTATTAAAATATAAACCATTACGTGCAAGGTCATCCATATGGGGTGTTTTTATTATAGCATTTCCGGCGTACCCAAGTGCATCCCACCGCTGATCATCAGTAAGGATGAATATGATATTTGGTTTCTTTTGCTCTTTAATCGAAATCGGAGACAAAGAAATAAAACTGATGAGTAGAGTATAAATAATTATTTTAGCCATGCTGAAAATTTTATTACTATTTAAAATATCCTTTATTTTACCGGTTTCGTTTTTTATGTCTTTATCCTGCCGCTGATGATCACATCCTCAAGTTCTTACTTTTCTTCATTGGTCAACATTGCCTGGTTTCGGAATTGTTCCGGGGTCAAACCCGTTCTTTGTTTAAAAAAAACATAAAAATGATTTGGGTTTTCAAAGGTCAGTTCATAGGCAATTTCCTTTATGCTCAACCGGGTTGATGATAAATACGTTTTTGCTCTGTGTAATTTTAATTGAATAATATACTGGGCTGGTGTAAGGCCGGTATAAATTTTGAACATTCGGCGAAACCAGGAATAACTTACATTGAGTTCGTCTGCAATTTCTTCAATATTAATTGCTTTAGCAAACCTTTCCCTCATCAGAAATTTTGCTTTGTTCATTTTGTTGCTTATTTCCTTGTCAGCAAAATAATTATTCTGTTTGAGGTAATAAATTAATCCCAGCATATTGATCGTAATTCCTGAAATTACCTGCTGATAGGATATTTGCTCCTGATTTGCAAATTGAATGGCCTGATTATAGAGTTCAATTAAATTCTCATTCAACCCGATTTTTAGTACAGATTCTTGTTTTCTTAAAAAATTATTTTTGATCAAACGGTCAGCAAACTCCCCTCTAAAATGGATCCAGTAACATTGCCAGCCAATGTCTGCTATAGGCTCATAGGTATGCCACTCCCCTGGAAATACCAGTGCCAGGGAACCTGGTCCAACAATTATATTTTTTTCATATTTGCTGCTAAATAATCCCTTGCCATCAATAAAGTATATTAATCCATATTCCGGCATTACCCTTCCTTTTTTAGGGTCATATAAATACCCTGGCGGATGACCCGATGGAGGAAAAGTATCAAATGGTTTTACTATTTGAAAGCCAACTGTAGATACCGACAGCCCCCAGGATTCATCGAGTTCACTTATTGTTAAGTACTTTAAGCTTTCTAATAAGTTTCGACTCATATCACCATTTTGTAATTAAAGCATGAACTAATTCATTCTAAATAGTACAGGTCCGAGATATACGTAAACCTCGAATTCTCCTTAAATATACACAAAATAGTCAGCTGCATTTTTGGTGTATAAAATTATAGTGTCTGGTCTTAACACATATATGCGGTTGTGTCAAAAAACAAAGTGATTGAATCAAATTAATGAGTTCAGGTTATTTTATGGGTCATATCTTTATTAACATTCCATTGTAAAATGGTATTCGATTGGCTAAAATAGCAAAAGTAGCTATAGTTTAAAATGTCCTAATTAAGAGGAAAAGGGAACGATATTGAAGAAAGGCAAGTCAATGGAAAGTATTGAAAAGCGATAATGATGGTTATACAGGAATAAAGAATCCGAAATGCAAATCGTTTTTCAGATGGACAAGTTAAAAGGCTTTTGGAAACAAAAAACAAAGTGAGGAAGAAAAATATACGGTAATTGTGATTATAAGTACTTCGGATGGTTAGCATTGGCAATGCTTAATCATCGATTCAAGTAATCATAATTGAATTTACCTAACCCTGAATTTATAAGAGCCTGAAAATATAATATTTATAAACCAATAAATTGTCAAGTATATGAAATTTACATTGCTACTTCACTTAAGGTATATTACCAAATTCACTTTGTTTGGTTTTTTTCTGCCTTGTTTTTTTTGTTCAACATTGTGGGCAAAGGAAACGAATACATCTTTGGAAAATGAAAGGGATCCTGCTGGTATTAACAGATCTCAATCTCGCAGTCTTGATGATATCATGATTACAGGTACTATAACAGATGAAAATGGGATAGGTTTGCCTGCTGCAACCATTTTGGAAAAAGGTACTGATAACGGTACTGTTTCAGATAATGATGGGAAATACACTATCAAAGTAAAAGACCAAAATAGCATCCTGGTTTTTTCATACCTGGGCTATGAAAGCCATGAGGTAGGTGTGGGATCATTATCGGTCATTGATGTAAAAATGGAATCCAATGCCAGGAGTATTGAGGATATAGTAATAGTAGGATATGGAACCCAGAAAAAAATCAATTTGACTGGTGCGATATCGAGTATTTCATCAAAAGATATAGCGGCCCGGCCCGTGGCCAGTACGCAACAATCATTGCAGGGGCTCATTCCTAATCTGAATATTTCTGTATCTAATGCAGGAGGAGAACCCGGTGCTGCTTTGGATATGAGTATACGGGGCTTACAATCTTTTGGTGGCAGCAATGCACCGTTTGTGCTGGTAGATAATATAGTAATGGATATAAATAATGTAAATCCAAACGATATTGAATCCATTACAGTATTGAAAGATGCTGCCTCTTCAGCCATTTATGGTGCCAGGGCTGCCTATGGGGTGATCTTAATTACTACAAAATCAGGTAAAGGAAGCAAAGGCCGTGCTAATGTTTCCTATTCGACTAATATGGCTCTGTCGCGACCTGTACAAGTTCCTAAATTGGTTGATGCGATGACCTTTGCCCATGTTGCAAATGATGCTGCTAAGAACATTGGAAGCGCGCCCTGGTATAATGCAGACGCACTTGACCGCCTGGCTAAAAACATTGCCAATCCCGGAAGCGCACCGGTAATGTTTGGACGAGCTGATGGTTTGACCTGGAATATAGGATCTATGGGCCTTGGAGCCGCCGCCAATACCGATTGGTATGATATACTTTATAAAGATTATTCCTCAAGACAAAAACACGATTTGAATATTTCCGGCTCTACAGAAAAGATGGATTATTATTTATCTACCGGTTGGTATGGTGAGCAAGGATTGCTCAGACATGGTAATGAATCGTATAATCGTTATAATTTCGATGGAAAAATAAATGCTCAGGCTACTTCATGGGCAAAACTAGGTGTTCTCTTTAAATACAATTATGGTGCACAGGAATTTCCATGGCAGCAGGATTTGGGTCGCGGACGCATCTATGATATGATGTCCAAATTAAAACCAACCATGCCAGCCAAATATCCAGGCACAGATATTTGGACTGATGAGAGCAGGATAGCAGAGTGGCAAGCACAAAGAGATAATACTACAAATACCCAGATGGTGCTTGCCCCTAGAATCGTACTGGAACCCATCAAAGGCTGGGTCACCAATCTCGAGTTTAATTATACTACCAGTAATAATCGCCAGGTACTTTCATCTAAACAGTGGTTTTGGCTTCGCCCGAATGGTGAATTGGCAAATGGAGTAGCTAAACCAGCCACTTCATACCGACCAAGATTATACACGGACACCTATTTATCACCCAATCTATATTCTACCTATACCAAAAGCTTTGGAAAACATAACATTTCTGCATTAGTTGGATATCAGCAAGAGAGATACGATTATTTTGGCTTGAATGCCGATGCGCTATACTTACTCAGCGATAATGTTCCATCAATAAATACCGCCGTGGGTACAAAAACAGTCAGCGACGCGCAAGGATATTGGGCTACCCAAAGTGGTTTCGGCAGATTGAGTTATAATTTTGATGAAAAGTATTTGATAGAAGCGAATTTCCGGGCAGACGGTTCTTCCAGATTTGAACCAGGTAAACAGTGGGGCAAATTTCCATCGGTTTCGGCCGGATGGGTACCATCAAAAGAAAAATTCTTCCCACTTAAAAATGTCATCAATTTTTTCAAGCTCAGAGGATCTTTTGGTGAATTGGGAAATCAGAATGTAGCGAACTATCTCTATATCCCCACATTAGGTATCAATCAAAGCTCATTTTTATTCAGTGGCCAACGGCTTTGGACAGTGACTGCCCCTAATATTTCCAGTGTCAATTTGACCTGGGAGAAAGTAAAGACATTGGATTTTGGGACAGATTTAGCTTTTTTAGGGAATAAATTCACCACTAGTTTTGACTGGTATGAATCACATACTACCAATTTAGTGGGTCCTGGCCCCGCCGTTCCTGCAGTATTGGGCACAGCTGTACCAAGGGAAAATTCAGGAGAAATCAGAACCAGGGGATTTGAACTTGAGCTCAGCTGGAAAGATAATATAGGCGACTTTTATTATCAGATTGGCGGTAATCTAGCGAATAATAGAAGTGTAGTAATGTCATATAACAACCCGACTAAAATTTTAAGTACTTTTTACCCAGGTCAACAAATAGGAGAGATATGGGGTTATAATACGGCAGGATTATTCCAAACAAATGACGAATCAGCCAACTGGCCATCGCAATCTTTTATATGGGCCGGAAAATGGAATGCAGGAGATTTGAAATACGTAGATCTCGATAAAAGCGGTGCGATCAATAATGGTAAAAACACTGCTGATGATCATGGGGATATGTTGGTCATTGGCAACCAAAACCCACAATATTTATTCGGAATCAATGGAAGTGCCAGATGGAAAGGTCTTGATTTTTCGGTTTTCTTTCAGGGGGTTGGAAAACAAGATTTATATATATCAGAAATCTTTAATGGAAATATCTTCAGAGGACCTGCTAATGGACCATTCCATATGATGGTATATCCTGAACATTTGGATTATTGGAGAGATGCCTCAAGTCCATTAGGTGCTAATCCCAACGCTTATTATGCAAAACCCTATTCTGTATTTGATGGTGATAATAGTAAAGCACATGGCAGACCTACAGACCGGTATTTACAGAACGGTGCCTATATGCGGATGAAAAACATCAGGCTTGGATATGAGATTCCCGGCAAACTTACCAATAAGGCATTGATCAAAAAGGCAAATATCTATTTTTCAGGTGAAAACCTGTTTATATTTAAAAACATGGATTTACTGGATCCTGAACAAACAGGAGGAAGAAATGGTGATGGTCGTACTTACCCGCTATCAAAAGCATATTCATTAGGATTAAATCTTAACTTTTAAATGTACCGAAAATGAAAAAGATATTTAACATCTCAATATTGACATTAGCTATTTTATTTGTTACCTCTTCCTGTAAAAAGGATTTCCTGGATTTAACTCCTGCTGATCAGATTTCTGATCCTGAATTCTGGAAATCAACTCAGGACATGGAACTCTATGTGAACGGTTTATATTCTGTACTTCCAGGTTGGTTGGGAAGTGGATCTGGTGGTAATCCTTTACTCGATGCAGGCACAGAAATGGCTGTTGCTGTTGGCTTATGGTTGCCGACTAAAAATCGACTGGACGGTACAATAAATTTACCTGCAAGTGGTGGTGGATGGAGTTGGGCTGATGTGCGCAATGTGAATTATTTTTTGGAAAACGCCAATCGGGTACCGGACGGTGGACTCAAGGATCATTATACCGGTGAAGCTTATTTTTTCAGGGCCTGGAATTATTTTACCCTGCTCAAACAATTTGGTGATTTGCCAATTATAACCAAACCACTCTCAACTGATAATAAAGATGCTTTATATGGACCGCGGAGTTCCAGAACAGAAGTAGCCAATTTCATAATCAGTGATCTGGATCTCGCCGTTACCAAGTTAAAGAAAAAATCGGAAGTACCAGCTCAGCGGATAAGCAGGGATATTGCCAATTTGTTTTTAGCCAGGGTCGCTTTGTACGAAGGTACCTGGGAAAAGTATCATAAAAACGATGTGTTTAAAGGTACCACAGACGGTACCGCTTTTCTTACCAAAGCAGCACAGGCCGCAAAAGCAGTGATGGACGGTGGCATTTATTCCCTTGCTACCGGAAACCCAAACCAGGTTTATCATGACCTTTTTAATCAAATTAATTTAAGTACGAATCCGGAAATATTACTGTGGAGGAGTTATAGCGCTGCACAGGGAGATGCATTTACCAATCAATTGTGGAATTGGCCTCATGGCTCAGGATATACTCAGGATATGGTGCGTTCATATTTATGTAAGGATGGCTTACCCATCGCGCTAAGTCCACTTTACAAAGGGGAAAATGACATACGGGATGTAATTAGCAACAGGGACCCAAGGTTAGTGCAAAGCATTATGAATCCAGGTGATCCCATATTGATTAATTTAAAAAATGATACGACGAAATACAGTTTGCCTACTTTAGGGGGAGCACAAAACAATCCAACAGGTTATGAATCACAGAAATTCCGACGCACTCAGTTAGATCCAAGTACCGGAAACCCGAGTGGAGAACTTGCTTATATTATTTTCAGATATGCAGAAGCGTTGATGATTTATGCAGAAGCCAGAGCAGAATTAGGCTTGTTGACCCAGGGGGATCTTGATCTGACTATTAATAAACTAAGGAGCAGGGTAGGTATGCCACCAATGACATTAGCGTCTATTCCTGTGGATCCCAACTGGCCTGATTATGGCTATTCTTTATCAAATGTGTTACAGGAAATCAGAAGAGAGCGGGCAGCAGAATTAATGACTGAGGGATTCCGGTTAGATGATTTAATGCGTTGGGCTGCTCATAAATTATTTGCTGGCAAGCGGCCTAAAGGAGCTTATTATTCTGCAGAATTAAAAGCAGCATTCCCTAATTTAGTGGTGGATGCGAATAATTTTCTTGATCCATATAAAACTGCTCTCAGTGGGCCAAATGGTGGATGGGGCTTTAATCCTGCAAAAAATTATTTGATGCCGATTCCAACAAATGAATTGACCTTAAATACGGCGTTGAAACAAAACCCGGGTTGGTAAAAAGTAAAAATGTAGTATTACATTGTTAAGCATAAAACAAAGCCTGTGTTTATTTTTCTTACAGGCTTTGTTTTTTTATTTTATAATCAAATGCAATGAATAAAAGAAACTTTATTAAGAATTCGGTTTTTACAGGGCTTGGGGGAATGCTGAGCTATGACATATTGGTTAAAACTATTAAAAATAGTGCTGATGTGCCAGTGGCAGTATTGTCCGGAGATGAAAATTTTTGGGCAACCATTCGTAACGCGTACAAATTAAAACCCGATTATATAAATCTGGAAAACGGGTATTACAATTTTATTCCGGAGCAAACGTTGGAAAAATATATTGGACATATCAGAGAGGTTAATTACCATGGGTCCTATTACATGAGAAATTTTCGCGTAAAAACCAGAAAGGCAATGGCCGCCAAACTTGCAGAAATTGCCGGTTGCCCTGCAGACGAATTGATACTTACCCGAAATACTACAGAATCCCTTGATTTGGTTATAAGTGGATTTCCATGGAAAAAAGGCAATGAAGCCATCATGGCTGAGCAAGATTATGGTACTATGCGATTTATGTTTAACCAGGTTGCAAAAAGATATGGAGTCATCAATAGGGTAGTGTCTGTCCCTAATCTGCCCCAGTCAGATGAGGAGATAGTGAAACTGTATGAATCAGCCATTACACGGAAAACCAAACTGCTCATGGTATCGCATATGGTTAATATTACCGGGCAAATATTACCTATCCGGAAAATTTGTGACATGGCACATAAGCATGGAGTAAAAGTATTGGTTGATGGCGCACATTCATTTGGTCATTTTAAATTCTCTATACAAGATCTGAATTGCGATTATTTTGGTAGCAGCCTGCATAAATGGATGTCGGTGCCACTCGGATGCGGAATACTTTATGTAAAGAAGGAAAATATAAGTTCTATTTGGCCTTTATTGGCAGGAGGTGATAGCAGCCCGGACGATATCAACAGATTGGGACATGTGGGCACTCATCCTGCACATACAGATCTAGCCATCGACGCTGCAATTGAATTTTATAATCTATTGGGTGCAGAGAGAAAGGAGGCACGACTAAGATTTCTGCAAAATTACTGGACATCAAAGGTTAGAGACCTTCCTCATATTCAAGTAAACACGCCGGCAGATCCTGCCCGTGCCTGTGGAATAGCCAATGTAGGAATCAAAGGAATGAAACCATCTGAATTGGCGGATACATTATTTAAAAAATATAAAATATTTACGGTACCCATTGATGGTCATGGAGTACAGGGTTGCAGGATTACGCCAAATGTGTATACCTCTACTGATGAATTGGATGTGTTTGTAAAGGCATTGACTGAAATGCATTGACTTTAAACACCTTTTCTGAAACAATTTTAATCTTATCATTAAATTTTATACTCCAGTGAAATTTTTTAATGCTTTCAGTTTAGTTCTCTTGATTGTTTTTCCGGTTATCCTATTTACCCAAACAGAAAATATCGACCTGGAAGTGATGACAAAAATCAGAAACGAAGGATTGCAAAATTCAAAAGTAATGGATATTGCATTTCAGGTTACTGAAGTATGTGGACCAAGGGTTACCAATTCGCAAGGATATAGGTGTGCTGCCCAATATGCTAAAAACCAATTAACGCAATGGGGATTGATTAATTCCAGATTGGATCCATGGGGAGAATTTGGAAAGGGATGGGACTTAAAAAAATCCTATGTAGCGATCATATCACCCTGGTACAGGTCACTTATAGCCTATCCGAAAGCCTGGTCATCCGGCACTAATGGGCCTCAAACAGGTGGAGTGCTCTTAATCTCAGCGAAAGATTCAAGCGAACTGAATGCATATCGTGGAAAACTTAAAGGGAAGGTGTTGATAGTCGATGATCTGATTCATTATGAACCCGAATTTAAACCCAATCCTGAGCGTCGTAACGATGAAGAGTTGAAAAAACTGAGTGAAGTGAAAGAGGCAGAAGATATGGCTACTTTGCGCAGAAGGATGGAAAGAAACAGAGCTCAAAATGGTATTTCAAGAGAAGTGATTACCGCTCTAAAAAAAATGGCTATAAAAGAAGGTGCTATAGCTTTATTGAGCTCAGCTGCGGATAATAATGGTGGGACCGTGTTTGTATTGCAGGCAGGTCCTTATAAAATATCTGACCCGGCCAATTTTTTAGACATTGCCATCGGCCTCGAAGATTATAATATGATGGTTCGTTTATTGAGAAATAATACTCCCGTGAAAATGGAAGTAGATGTAAAAACGGCATTCCAGACAAAAGATGCACAAGGATATAATGTGATAGCTGAAATTCCCGGTGTGGACCCTGATTTAAAAGACGAAGTAGTGATGCTCGGTGCACATCTTGATTCATGGCCTGCAGCCAATGGTGCTACAGATAATGCAGCTGGGGTCAGTGCCATGATGGAAGCAATACGCATATTAAAAGCCATCGGTATACAACCCAGAAGGACTATTCGTATTGCCCTGTGGAGCGGAGAAGAACAGGGACTATTGGGATCCAGAGGTTATGTAAAGAAAACGTTTGGTGATTTCGCCACCATGAAATTATTGCCGGCCTACTATAAACTGTCAGTTTATTTTAATTTAGATTATGGCACCGGAAAAGTACTTGGAATCAGCTTGCAAGGTAATGAAGCAGCCCGAACCATTTTTGAAGAATGGTTTGTCCCGTTCCATGATCTTCGGGCCAAAACGGTTACCATTCAAAAATTAGGGAGTACAGATCATGTATCCTTTGATGCAATTGGATTACCCGGGTTTCAATTTATCCAGGATAGATTAAGATTCCAGCACAGCAATATGGACAGCTACGATCATTTGAGTGCTGATGATCTCAAACAATCAGCTACTATTGTGGCTGCATTTGTATTCAATGCTGCCATGCGGGATCAGAAATTACCAAGGAAAGATTTACCAAAGGTGAATTCGATAGATCCGACATCGGGGTTTAGTAAGCAGTGAGGTAATTATTTTTAGGTAAAATGTAGGGTGTTTAAAAACCAATAGAGAACAATTAGGAAAGAAAAGATATGCTTCAGGTTTTAATGAACTAATAAATTACATAAATGATCAACTTCCAATGAATGAAGAAATTGGAATGGCTTTTAGAAAAGATGTCAAAATGTTTCCTGAATTAGCAATTAGAGAATTAGTTGCCAATGCTCTTATTCATCAAGATTTTACAGAAAGAGGAGCTGGGCCAATGATTGAAATCTTTGATGATAGAGTTGAAGTTATTAATCCAGGAAAACCAATTATGAGCACAATGCGATTTGTTGATCCTAATCCACAATCCAGAAATGAAAAATTAGCTCATTTTATGAGGAGACTTAATTTTTGTGAAGAAGGCTTAAAATTAAGCCATTTTGGTTCTTCAATACCTATAATAAGTTCTTCGGCTAATTCTTATTTTGATGCAATAGGCTTACCCGGTTTTCAATTCATTCAAGATAGATTAAGATTCCAGCACAGCAATATGGATAGCTACATACTTAGCCACGATCATTTGGGTGCGGATGATCTCAAACAATCAGCTACTATCGTGTCATCGATTAAATATTATGCAGCTATGCGGGATCAGAAATTACCAAGGAAAGAATTAC
>JBGAVW010000050.1:0-39440 GCA_044227925.1 Saprospiraceae bacterium
TCCTGTTTATTTTTTACCCGATTCTTTTAAGATGCCAGGTAAGTTTGAGGAAATACGGCAAAATCAGGTAATCGAACGAACAGAATGCATAAATCAAATTGCCAATCCCACTTTTAAAACGGTCTGTATAGTCAGCTATCCTGAAGCTTTATTTGAAAAAGTAGTTGATCCAGGGGCTTTAAACAAAAGCAGGATAGTTATAGAAAAAGGAAATACCCTTGACCTGAATTTTGTAATGGAAATGCTCACCGAATATGGTTTTAAAAGGGTAGATTTTGTATCTCAGCCGGGAGAATTCTCCATGCGAGGAGGAATAGTTGACATCTTTTCCTATGCAAATGATAATCCGTACCGCATCGAACTATTGGATGAAGAAGTAGAGAGCATCCGAATTTTTAATCCTGAAAACCAGCTCTCTGTCAGGAATTTATCTATTGTAAGTATTCTGCCCAATATTCATACCGAGTTTTCAACAAGTGAGAAAGTACCGCTCTTGAAAATATTGCCACCCAGCTCCACCATATGGGTAGCTGATATGCAATTTCTATTAGATAAAGTACAATCCTGTTTTGAAGCAAGTCAATCAGTAAAGGTATTTGAAAAAGAAGATGATCAGCAAACTTCATTTGCAAAAATATTCAGGGAAAAAGCTTTTTTGTATCCAAGAGAAATCACTGAAGCCATATTACCGTATAATATCGTTTTTTACAAAGAAAAGCCTTTAGGGCCTATTTCCGAATTAATAGAATACACTTTCAATGGAAATGAGCAACCCAGCTTTAATCGAAATTTTGATTTATTAATCCAGGAACTTCGAAGTAAACAAGCCAATGGATATGAATGTAATATATTCTCAGATAATGCAAAACAACTCGTCAGGCTAGAAACTATTTTAAAGGACCTCAAAGCCGGGATCAGCCTGCAACCAAACGATATTGCAATACATAAAGGGTTTGTAGATCATGATCATAAAATACTCTGTTATTCTGATCATCAGATATTTGAACGGTTTCACAGGTACAGACTTAAGGAAGGTTTTCAAAAAGATGCAGCACTTACGCTTCGTGTACTTAAAGAACTGCAAACAGGAGATTTTGTCACTCATATAGATCATGGTATTGGAAGGTTTTCCGGACTCGAAAAAATTGAAATAAATGGAAAGACTCAGGAAGTAGTACGGCTTATATTTAAAAATAATGATTTACTCTATGTAAGTATTCATTCGCTGCATAAAATCAGTAAATATATTGGCAAGGATGGATCTGAACCAAGTTTGAATAAGATCGGATCCGATACCTGGGCTAACCTGAAGCGAAAAGCAAAGAGGCAGGTAAAGGATATTGCTCAGGAACTCATAAAATTATATGCAGTACGGAAAGCAAGTAAAGGTCATGCATTTGCACCGGATAACTATATGCAGCATGAATTGGAAGCCTCCTTTATTTATGAAGATACACCGGATCAGATCAAAGCTACCATGGAAGTAAAATACGACATGGAAAAAGACTACCCTATGGATAGAATGGTATGTGGCGATGTGGGATTTGGAAAAACGGAAATAGCAATACGAGCCGCCTTCAAAGCAATATTGGATGGCAAACAAGTAGCCCTGATGGTACCCACTACTATACTGGCATTACAACATTATAAAACTTTTAATGACAGATTAAAAGAATTTGATGTCAAAGTGGATTATATCAATAGATTCAGGAGTACAAAAGAAAAAAATGAAATCATTGAAAGGACAAAAGAAGGAAAGGTAGAAATCCTAATCGGTACACATGCCCTTTTGAGTGAAGAAATTCAATTTAAAGACCTGGGGCTTTTGATCATAGACGAGGAGCAAAAGTTTGGTGTGGCAGCCAAGGAGAAATTGCGCAAAAGAAAAGTCAATGTCGATACACTTACCCTCACAGCCACTCCAATTCCCAGAACCATGCAGTTTTCATTACTCAATGCAAGGGACATGTCGGTAATGAGAACACCTCCTTCAAACCGACAACCAGTGCATACCGAACGAATCACCTTTGATGAAATGGCCATCAAGGATGCTATTTTCTATGAAGTACATCGAGGAGGCCAGGTATTTTTTGTTCACAATCGAATTGCCTCTCTTCCGGAACTCACTGAAATGATGAAAGAACTTTGCCCAACTGTGGAATTTGCTATAGCTCATGGTCAGTTGGAACCAAAACAATTAGAACAAACTCTATTGGATTTTATAGATCGCAAGTACGATGTATTGGTGTGCACAAATATCATCGAAATGGGATTGGATATACCGAATGCCAATACCATGTTTATACACAATGCACATCAGTTTGGTTTGAGCGACATACATCAACTCAGGGGCCGTGTGGGCCGGTCAAATAAAAAAGCATATTGCTACCTCATAGCACCGCCAGTTTCAACCCTCACCACCGAGGCGCGATTGCGACTGAAAACAATAGAAGAATTTAGTGACCTGGGATCCGGATTTATGGTATCCATGCGTGACCTGGATATCCGAGGCGCTGGCAATATGCTTGGTGCAGAACAATCTGGATTTATATCGGATATTGGATTTGAAACGTATCAGAAAATTCTGGATGAGGCCATTCAGGAATTGAAAGAAGATGATTTTAAGGATGTATTCAAAGACGAATTAGCAAAAAAGAAGGATTTTGTAAGAGATTGCACTATAGACACTGATGTAGAACTCCTGATACCGGATGTATATATTCAAAACATACAAGAACGCTTGGCCATGTATACAGAACTGGATGGATTGATAGATGAACCTGCAATAGAAAAGTTTAAAGAAAACCTAAAAGACCGTTTTGGACCTATCCCTGCCCAGGTGATTGACTTATTCGAAGGGCTAAGAATACGATGGATTGGAAAAAGGCTTGGCCTCGAAAGAATATTGTTTAAAAACGGGAAATTGCGTGGTTACTTTTTAGGGAATGCTAAATCTTCTTTCTATGAAACTCCTTTCTTCCAGTCATTGCTAAAAGTATTGGCCACCTATGATTATAAAAAAGACTGGCACCTGAAACAAAGTAATGAAAGTTTAATTTTAGGCAGAGATGGATTAAAGTCTTTAAAACAGCTAAAGTCGATTTTGCAAAAATTATTAGATCATGTAGAGGAACAAATACCTCCGACAGTTTAATCTTTTTGTATTTGGGTGCTGCCCCTCAGTGCTTTGCGACGAGCTGACCAAAATCATCTATCAACAATATCAAAATCAACCTCAATACTTATTCATATCTGAGCATTTACTTCGATATGCATTTACCTTTGTATACATGAATAAAAAACAGTTGATTGTGAGAATATTAAAGAAGGGAGGGATCAGGTTAATTTATTCTGCTTTGTTGCTGTATTATGCTTTTAAAAGAAAGGATCTGCCGGCATGGGCTCGCAGTATTGTCATTGGGGTAATTGGATATTTAATAAGTCCTTTTGACTCCATACCCGATATAACTCCGATCGTTGGATATACTGATGATTTAGGAATATTATCCTATGCGTTGGTACTCATAGCTGCTTATGTAAATGACGAAGTACGCACTAAAGCAAAAAACAGATTATTGCGGCTGTTAGGTAATCGTATAGTGGATAGTGAAATAAAAGCAGTGGAGAAAATAATTTAAACTCCTACAAATCCAATATTCCTTCTGGCAATTCCATGGTCAATATTTTATTATCCAAATCTACATCAAGCACTAATTCTTCTGCAAAAGGAATTACGATCTCCTTGCTATTATAGGTAAGGTGTATTAAAAATTGTCCGGGCAATTCTTCAATATCTTCAATCAAACCCAGTTCACCAACAGATGCATCCATCACTTTAAAACCGATCCAACTCCCCAGGTCATCCTCTGCCATTTCTTCTCCGGCTTCAACGGAGAGTTGATCCTTTATCACATATATTTCCTGATGCAAAATTTCATGTGCCGACTTATCATCGTGATAAACATCAAACTTTAATTCCAATTCATCATTATGGAGTTCTGATTTCTCAATAAAAAAAGGAGCTAAAATTCCATTCACCCTGATCACGCATTTTTTTAAATTTTCCCATGTCTTATTAAATCCTTCAAAAGGCCGGACCAGAATATTCCCCTTATAACCGATGGTCTTTATCACCTGACCAATGGGAACCAAATCATCACCTGTGACTGTCATCTATTTAAATTCTAATAAAGTTTGTTTTAGAATAAAACCTTTGGTAGCCCTTTTTTCCCATGGGATCGATGGAAGGCAATTATTGATATTGCTGTTGCAATCTAATATAATCATGTTTTTAAATGCTAATCCTACCCCACTTACATATTTTTCCAATGAATACCTCTTATTTATTATGTCTTCTTCATCTGATTGCAAGACAGTCAGTACCTGATCAAAATTAAAAGTCCCTATTTTTTCAGGTTTAGGTAAATCATTAATTTTAAAAGATTCCCAGCCTTGATAGACCTGTACGGACTCACCTGCCACAGTAAACTCCTGATCCTCTTTTAAAAATGCCAGACCATTCCAGGTGAGTTGAGAGGTAATTGGAAAAACCAAAGGTATAATATTAATATTTCCTTCATTCCGGATGGCTTTATTTTGATATACCCGTGCAGTATAGCTAGCCAGTGGCTGCCAGGCATCAGTATGATTTTTCCGGTATGATTTTAAAACAATGAATTCTTCTCCCAATGTATCCTTGACCAATTTGGTTATTTCTTCTTTCACATAGGACACTGTAGAGTCCAAAAGTTTTCCTTGTCTGAATAAAATGGAATCTACCTGATATACTCTTACCTGACCAACTTTAAGTGGAAAAAATTTCTCATCACTATTTAGGTTAACTTTTTCGGTCTCATTTTTTAAACAAGAGAGCATAATTAAGGGAGACAGGACCAAAATTGACAACCGAATCCTGCAGTTCATATCAATTAAAATTTATTAACCTGCCTTTTTGTATAATTCCTCCCCCTATGATGTCATCACCTTCGTAAAAGACAGCGGATTGACCTGGAGCAATAGATTTAGCTGCGGTGTGAAAAATCACATTTGCTTCACTATCAGCTGATTTATTCAAAATACCCACAGTTCCTGCATCCCGGTATCTGATTTTAATTATACATTCCATATTCTGGACTTCAGTGTATTTTTGCCAATTGGTTTTATATACGTTCATTTCGTTACGTTGCAGGTCTTCCTCTCTGCCTAAGATCACCACATTTTGATCCGGAATAATTTCAGTAACAAACATAGGCTCACCAAAATGGACCCCTAATCCTTTCCTTTGCCCAATGGTGTAAAACGGATATCCTTCATGAGTACCAATCTCTTTACCATGTATATCGATATATTTACCGCCTTTGAGATTTGTTTCTAAGTCCGGTCTTTTTCGTTTTAAAAATCCACGATAATCATTGTCCGGCACAAAACAGATTTCATAGCTCTCAGCCTTCTTTGCAAGTTCTGAATAGCCTCTTTCATCAGCCATCTGGCGTACCTCAGGCTTTGTAAACTCAGCCAGTGGAAATAATGTCCGTGACATACATTGTTGTGACAGCCCCCATAATACGTAAGATTGATCTTTACTTCGATCTTCGGCGCGTGAAATATAATACCGGTCATTCACCTGATTGATCCTGGCGTAATGCCCGGTTGCAATAAATTGACAATCCAAAGAGTCAGCTCTTTTTAGTAGTGATTCCCATTTAATATGTGTGTTACACAGCACACAGGGATTAGGTGTACGGCCTGCCAAATATTCATCTACAAAATTGTCAATCACATAATCACCAAACTCTGATCTAATGTCAACAATAAAGTGGTGAAAGCCCATTTTAACCGCAACAGCCCGTGCATCATTAATGGAATCTAATGAACAACAGCCCGTTTCCTTTTTGGCTCCACCACTATTGGCATAGTCCCAGGTCTTCATCGTAACACCGACCACTTCATAGCCCTGTTCATGTAGGAGCATCGCTGTCACTGTACTGTCTATACCTCCGGACATAGCCACTAAAATTCTACCGTGTTTGCTCATAAATTTGGATTGGCAAAGGTAAAGGTTATTTAGAGAAATTTAATTTAAACCAGGAAACAGTAGAAAATGATCTAAAGTGCTGGAATACCGGCATTTTATGAAAAAAAAATCACACCTCCCTTGTTTTCATCACTTCCCAGGTATGGTCAGCCATTAATCTTACGGTGGCCATATAATCATAGGGTTGTTTTCTACCCCATTCCTGCGGAGCTACCATTGAAAGCACCCAACTTCCATCCGATTTTTTTGAATAAAGATGATAGATATGATTTATCACGGGATCAAAGCCCACGGCTGCCTGATAGATTTGTTCTGATACCTGTATTCGCTCATGCAGATTTTTGCTTTGTTTTAATAGTATCTCTATTTGTTCCTTGATTTGATTGAGCTGTACATCGGTCTGTTGATACATCGCCTTCATAGCCAGGCCCCGCACTTTTCCAAGGTCATCGGGTTTTATGACAGCTGAACCTGCATGATGAGCATATGGCAACGTACCCGGGTTTGAAGCTACCAGATCTTTATTGACTGGGTTAATGAAATTTTCCTTTTCTTCCAAAAGATGATTTTTGTATAACCCCAAAATTACAAGTAAGTAAATTATTCAGTACAATCTTTTTTAAATTAAAAAAAATTGGGAACTCATAATTAATCCTATGCCCATTGTCAAATAAATCATTAAGCAGTTAATAGATTAATTGAATATTGGACAAAATTGAAATCCTTTTGTTTAAATACCATAATGGGTTGCATATTCCCGATTCTTAAACATTAAAAAATATCAATATAATCCTTAATTGGGTTAATACTCGAATAAAGTCCCACTTGCATGTGGAGGTGTTATCCCCAAATGTTTGTACGCTTTAGTAGTGGCCTCCCTTCCCCTTGGAGTACGTTGTAAAAATCCCTCCATGATCAGAAATGGCTCATATACTTCTTCGATAGTACCAGACTCCTCTCCGGTAGCTGTAGCCAGTGTATTCAACCCGACCGGTCCACCTTTAAACTTAGTAATGATTGTATTTAATATTCTTTTATCCATTTCATCGAGACCGTAATCATCAATATTCAAAGCATGTAAGGCAATTTTGGCAATTTCAATGGAAATCACCCCATTTCCCTGTACCATAGCAAAATCCCGAACTCTGCGTAACAAGGCATTGGCAATGCGAGGTGTCCCCCTGCTCCTTCTGGCGATTTCATGCGCGCCATCGTCTGTAATGGAAATTCCTAAGATGGACGCCGATCTTTTTACAATACCTATTAATGTATTGAGATCATAATAATCCAAATGGCAATTTATCCCAAACCTTGCTCGCAGTGGCGAAGTAAGCAATCCCATACGGGTAGTGGCTCCAATGAGTGTAAATGGATTTAGACTGATCTGAACACTACGGGCATTAGGACCTGAATCTATCATGATGTCTATCCGGTAATCTTCCATGGCACTATATAAATATTCTTCCACTACATTATTGAGGCGATGGATTTCATCAATAAACAGGACATCACCGGTATTGAGATTAGTAAGCAAGCCTGCCAGATCACCAGGTCTTTCAATTACAGGGCCCGAAGTCATCTTAAGATTTGATCCCAACTCAGTTGCAATGATATTGGCCAATGTAGTTTTACCCAAGCCTGGAGGACCATGCAATAAAACATGATCTAAAGCCTCGCCACGCATTTTAGCAGCTTGAATAAACACTTTGAGGTTAGCAACTATTTTCTCCTGACCACTGAATTCCTGCAATGCCGCAGGTCGTAATGTTTTATCTATGACCTTGTCTTCCGGTGTCAATGCAACATTAGCGATTTCCAGTGGTCTTTCTGCCATAGTTTATTTTTGAGCCCAGACAGACTCTATATTACTGTATTGTGTTGACTTTGCTTCACAGCTTGATTTATTGTCATTTTTAGGATACTCACATATCATTTCACCATAACAATTAAATACATGCACATTTACATTACCATACATGATATACACTGCCTGTGCTTCTTTGTAAGCCCGTTTTATTTCCGTCACTTTATTTCTCATGACCATTTTCTTTACCCATGCATGGGCAAGAGGGGCATCAGTATCTATACATTCTCTTTTAGTAAATAATTGTCCTGCTTTCTCACCGGCTTTTATTTCCTGGATACAATTGATATGTGAAGGCAAAGCAGCAGTAAGACAAGCGGATACCACTTCTTTCTCTACTTTATAATCGATCTTTACTACCTGACCTTCGGAAAAAAGAAACTCAGGATCACTGAGCGCTATAGGCAATAATCGTGTACCGTCTTTCAATTCCAATAAAAAACGGCAACCATCCAGTCCTGTATAGTCCAATACTTTTGCTTCAGTAGTGCATCCTGAAAGTAATGGCGCATTAACTACTTTGGAAGTAGAACAACTTGATATAAAAAAAGACAGTAAGAGATAGAGTACTGATTTCATTTATTTATTCAGTTTTTCTTTTAATCCGGCATCCAATGCATCCAGGAATTCTTCCGTATACAAATAATGCTCACCATGCTTTACTTTATTACCATGAATACAAACTGCAAGATCTTTGGTCATTTTACCCTGCTCTACAGTTTCTATACAAACCTTTTCCAAAGCATGACAAAAATCAATCAAAGGCTGGTTATTATCCTTTTTTCCTCTAAATTCAAGTCCCCTGGTCCAGGCAAATATAGAAGCTATCGGATTGGTACTGGTAGGCTTGCCCGCCTGATGATCCCTATAATGTCGCGTTACGGTACCGTGAGCAGCTTCTGCTTCCATAGTCTGACCATCCGGAGTCACCAATACCGATGTCATTAATCCTAATGATCCAAAACCCTGGGCTACCTGATCAGACTGAACATCTCCATCATAGTTTTTACATGCCCATACAAAGTTGCCGTTCCATTTTAAGGCTGAAGCTACCATATCATCTATTAATCTATGCTCATATACCAGATTTTCAGCATCCATTCTGGCTTTGAACTCTCCTTCATATACTTCCTGGAAAATATCTTTAAATCTACCATCGTATTTCTTAAGAATGGTATTTTTGGTGGACAGATATAAAGGCCATTTTTTCTGCAAAGACATATTAAAGCATGATTTGGCAAATCCCCTAATACTTTCATCAGTATTGTACATTGCCAGAGCTACCCCATCCCCTTTAAAATTAAAAACTTCGAAAGTTTGTGGTGCAGAGCCATCTTCAGGTGTAAAAGTCAAGGTAAGTTTGCCTTTGCCTTTTGTAAGTATATCGGTGGCCCGGTATTGATCGCCAAAAGCATGCCGGCCTACCACAATCGGAGCCGTCCAATTTGAAACTATCCTGGGTACATTTTGAATGACGATGGGTTCACGGAATACTGTACCATCCAAAATATTTCTGATGGTACCATTAGGGCTTTTCCACATTTGCTTGAGTTTAAACTCTTCTACCCGGGCCTCGTCTGGTGTAATGGTTGCGCATTTGATACCCACACCACATGCTTTTATCGCATTAGCCGCGTCAATAGTCACCTGATCATTGGTTTGATCACGATATTCCACTCCAAGATCGTAATATTGAATTGGAACATCGACATAAGGTAATATGAGTTTTTCTTTAATAAATTTCCAAATGATACGGGTCATTTCATCGCCGTCCATTTCCACTACGGGATTGGTCACCTTTATTCGCTGCATATCTGTAAATGATTAATTTTAATAATGATAATTTGAACGGCAAAAATAGTCACTTTCTTTGTGTTTTTAATCCTAAACTAAGGTAAATATATTATTAAAAAATATAATATCAACAAATTGAATATCAATGCATTGTTAAAAACCTGACAACCATTCCTGCGTCTTTGATTTAAAATTTTTCCAAATGCTTTCACGAGATTCAGGGTTATCCTTAATGACTATAGGAATATTCTTGATAGGGTGAATAAATCGCATGCAAGCACAGTGAAGAGCAAGTCCATTTTCGTCCACTTTGCTTCCATATCTTTTATCTCCAATAATCGGACATCCGACATGAGCCAATTGAGCTCGGATTTGGTGCCTCCTACCAGTAATTAATTCTATTGCCCAGCAAGCTTCTGTATCCGACATCCCGATAATATGATATCGCAGAATAGCCTCCTGGTCTGATGCTGATTTTTTCACATCCGTCACCGACATTCGGTATTCTTCATCCTTACGGGAAAAAAAATTCCGGAGTACACCATCCATAGATATTTTCTTCTTTTCTGTGATTGCCAGATAATATTTTGATACTTTTTTGTTTTTAAGCAGTTCATTAAATCGTTCTTGTCCTTTTGATGTTTTGGCCAAGACTAAAACTCCGGTGACCGGCTTATCCAGTCTGTGTAAGACTCCAATAAATGCTTTCCCGGGTTTTTTATCTCTTTTGCCAATAAATTCCTGCAGAATAGGAATGATTGCTTCGCTTTCACCGGGTTCATCGGCTTGCACCGCAAGACCGGCAGGTTTTGATATGGCGATATAGTGGTTATCTTCGTATAATATATGTGGAGTCCAATTCATGATAGTGACCATGAAGGTACTAAAATAAGTATCGCCTTTTCACCTTGTCCTAATGACACCTTTATGATGGATGCGCTGATTCATGGAAAAATCAGAAATCCTTTTGAGTTCGAACCTCATCTTTTGGATATTCAGGAATTAAATAATTCAGCAATAAATCATTTATTCGATGTCACTAAAATAAGTGCTGCCCATTTACCCCTGATTGCTGATCAATATGAACTCCTGGATGCAGGATCGGCCATGGGATTTGGGGTGGGTCCAATATTGGTTTCTAAAAAGGAAATGCAGTTACAAGATATTGCAGAAAGTATTGTGGGCATTCCCGGAAAAAACACAACGGCCAATCAACTGTTTCATCATTTTTATCAACCACATGAGACAAAATTTATTTTATTTTCAAATATTGAAAATGCTATACTAAATAATGAAATTGATGCCGGGGTATTGATACACGAAGGCCGATTTACATATAAATCTAAAGGATTACGATTATTGGAGGACCTTGGATCCAAGTGGGAGGATTCATATCAATTACCCATCCCACTGGGGGTTTTTGTGGTCAGGAAATCAATGCCCGAAAAATTAAAATATAAAATCAATGCATTGATACATCAAAGCATTCAATTTGCTTTTGACCACCCGGATGATTCGAAAGATTACGTGAAGGCGCACGCACAGGAAATGAGCAAGGAAGTAGTAGACCAACATATAAAATTGTATGTCAATAAATATAGCCTTACCATGGGTGAAGAAGGTAAAAGAGCTTTATTTTTTTTGTTGAAAAAACTGTCCTGAGGGAGTTTAGATTAACGGTGGATTATGAGCTTTTGCCTATATACCCCATCCGTGCTACTTATTTCAATAAAATAGATACCATTATCAATAGTATTAGTAGGCAAGCTGTACCTATTGCCAGTTACTTTTTGCTTGAGTATAAGTTGACCATTTAAAGAGTAAATCCTGATATCTCCGCGAAGTAACCTCTTTGAATTAAAAATAGTAATCGAATTACCTGCGGGGTTGGGAAATACAATCATATTCGGGTCGTTTTTATCTTGCAAATTTACCTTGATGTCACTTTCGATATCGGTAGAATACCAGGCCAGGCCACCGCGCTGATTACCAATCAGGATATCTAAAAATCCATCACCATCAATATCCGCAAGTGCAGGATGGGATTCATCTCCCTCATGAATTTTTCCCCAACCTGAAATAATTTGGCTAAAACTATCTGCACTAGCCTTTGGATCCTGGTATAAAATGATATCTTTTCCGCTCGTACCTACTGCAAGATATGTTTTGTTTTTACCCTGAAATAAATAAGGTGCAGCATTTCCTGTCGCAAACCCGGTGACTCTGGTGTCTATTTTACCCAGGTAATTTAGATCAGGTATGGATGAAAATAGGGGTACTGATGAAGAACCTTTATTTTTAAAAAAATTTACAGTACCATCTCTTTCCCCTATGATCAGGTCTTGTTTACCATCTCTATCTAGATCAAAAATCTGGGGAGTAGAATATTGGCCTACATCGATATTAAAATAATTTGTTTTTATGCCATTGAATGTCATGGGTTTGTTTTTCCCTGCCATATTTTCTGCAAAAAACAATCTTCCCAGTAGTTCTCCGACCATTAAATCCAGGTCTCCATCGTTATCAATATCTCCAAAAGCAGGAGCAAAACTATTGGTCTCTGAATTGAATGATTTAATATTTAGCCAATTGGAATCTACTAATTTAAATGCCGGATTTTTTTCTGTACCCACATTCTTAAATAAAAATATCCCCGCATCATGTATCCCTGTGCGGTCAAAATAACCTCCGCTCCCCACTACTATATCAAGCAAACCATCAGCATCCACATCTGCTAAGGCTGGATACGTATTCTCTCCAAAGTCAATACATTCATCTACTATAAAGGAGTTAGAAATAAAATTAAAATTTGCTTTTGTAGTCTGATCCTGATCGTATCTCCAAAGACAATTATAATTATCAGATCCGAAATTAAAATTAGATGCTGCAAAAAACTCTTGCTTTCCATCTCCATTCACATCAGCTATAAATGGGGTTACGAAATAGGGAATGTCCACTGATTTAGAGTTGACCGGAAATTTAATTTCTTCCTGGTCCATCCATGCTTTGAGTGTATCTCCCCCATTTCTCAGATATATCAGACCGGATGAAGAAATATCCCCGATCATCAGGTCATAATCCCTGTCTCCATCTCTATCAAAAGTCAGAATAGTAGAGCCTGAGTGTCTCACTTCAAGGGGTGACACTAATCCGCTGGCACATTTATTTCTATCCAGACTCAATGTGATTTTTTCAGAAAACCCGTCTTCTACTATTTTTCCATAACATGCGTCAGCAATCACAAAATCCAACGCATTCTTTCCAAGTTTCTTTTCAACTGCCTGATTCTTATACCAGATTACCTGGGAACCACCTACATCATAAGATAGAATATCTACATCACCATCCCGATCTATATCCGCAATTCCGGGGTAATCTATATTACTCACGTAAATATTAAACCTGCTGTTACCGGATTGATAATAAAGAATATCGTTCCTGTCATTGGGAAATGTAATCTTCTCAAATAATGAAGACTTAGTACCTACTACCTGCCTGTAGACATCAATGCCTGCCACACCTGGAGTAGTGGAGTAAGAGAAAATATCTATCGTCTTGTCCTCGTTATAGTCGTACATAGCCACCCAATCTTTTACTTTGGGATAATAGGGCTTTAATGAAGGTCTGTAAATCAATTTTCCATCTTTAACTTCGAAAGGGAGCCAGACACTACCTGTACGGTCAAAAAGAGTAACTCCAGCTTTGGTTTCAGCAAAAAAAACATCACTATTCATTATTTGCGGGGTATTGAGCCCACCTATCCAGGGATATTTCAGCTGCTTATTATTTACAGTTACCGGAAGGTCTAATGACTTAAAAGATTGAGAGAAAAGGAAAACAAAACTGAAAAATAAGCAGCTTACAATAAAGAGTCTGCGAATAGAGTTTTTAAATTTTTGCATTACTATTTACAAAATTAAACGAAATGAGTAAATGAATTAGTCTAAGAAAAGATTTAATGAATGGTTGATAAAAATGTATGGATTAAATCCGATTGACCTTCAGATATGGTCAATACAAAATCTTAATTACAACCCCTCACCTATTTCAACCACGCCGGCTATCAAAGCATCAAAATCTGTCTTTTTTGTTCTGTGATTTACATGAGCCACTCTAATCACATATTGGCCATCTAAGATAGTATAGGATGGAGTTGCTATTGCCCTTTCATGTAATTGCATCAGGATTTCTTTGTTTATTGCATTTAACTGAGTAAGGTTTAAACCTTCTCTGACATATCTAAAGCATACTATATTCATCGAAACGGGAGCCATAAGTTCCAATGCTGAATGCAGTTTAATCTTATCAGCGAGGTACAGGCATTGAGCGATGTTTTGTCTTATAAGATCAGTATATTTTTTCCGACCATGCTCCTGAAGACAAAACCAAATTTTCAATGCCTTAAACCCCCTGGAAAGCTCCATTCCGAAATTCCCAATTGGCTCAGGGCCGGAAGACAGTCCCCTGTCATGCATGATTAAATAATTGGGTTGCTGTGCAAACGCATTCCTGTGTTTGGTTTTGTCTTTGACCAGTAAACATCCGGCTTCATAAGGCAGGTACATCCATTTATGGAGATCAAAGGCAATGCTATCAGCTAATGCCATGTCGTTTACCCGGTCATGATATTCAGGGAGTAATTTAACCAAGGCTCCGAATGCGCCATCAATATGCAGCCACAATTTGTACTTTTTACATATATCCGAGATCTTTTTTATCGGATCTATTGCTCCAGTATTGACTGTTCCCACATTAGCGACTATGCAAAATGGATCTTTACCATCCTGTATATCCGATTCGATGGCTTCAATTAATGCGTCTGTATCCATCTCATATTCTGCATTCACGGATACTCTGTGCAGGGATTTTACGCCAAGTCCTAAAATTTCAGCTGCTTTCTGTTGGCAACTGTGTGTCTCATCGGAAGCATAGAATACCAAAGGTTTTACTCTGTTTTGGATACCCTCTGCTCTTATGGAGGGATCAAAACTATTGCGTGCTATCAGCAATCCTGTAATATTGGCCATAGATCCTCCACTCAACAATATTCCGCTTGCCTGTGCAGGGTCAAAACCCATGAGTTCATTGAACCATCGAATTACCTGTTGATCAATGTACATAGCAGCATGATCTCCAATGGTCACATTAGAATTCATCACTGAGGCCAAAAAATCTGCATAAGCAGCAGTGATGGAGCCAGTACCCTGAACCCATGACCAGAATCTCGGATGAATATTACCGGATGGATATGGCAGAATAAAATCCCTAAATAAGGAATAGATTTGATTCAGATCTTTTGGTGCCTCATTCCAATTTTCTTTTATGGAATCCATTAATCCGGGGGGTGGCTTTGTCCAGACGGGCTTTTCACCAATAGATTTAAGATAGGCTACCATCTCCGTTATAAGTTCATGCCCCTTTGATTCGGATACACCCCAATCCTCCGGATCCAATGAAATTTCGTAATCTAATAGTTCCATCCAATTTTTTACAGGATTGGCAGCCATAGATCAGGCTTTTGCGGTAGGAGTATTAAAATTCATTGGAGGAAATCCGGGCAGGTCGTTGTCCTCATGCACCGATCCAAACTGAGCCTCATACTTTTTTATATTATCCGATAGAGCAGCCATCAATCGTTTGGCATGGCCTGGAGTCAGTACTATACGCGATTTTACTTTCGCTTTTGGCACATTAGGCATAAGTCGGATAAAATCGATTACAAATTCGCTATTGGAATGTGAGATGATGGCCAGGTTGGAGTAAATGCCTTCTGCGATCTCTTCACTCATCTCGATATTAATTTCTTGTTGTACTTCTTGTTCTTTTGCCATATATTGTATACCTTAAGCCACAAATTTAGCATTTAACCACGAGTGATATGTTGAAATCTTTTATAGAACGGTCTGTTTTTGGAGTTTGTGCGTATATCGGGGATTACCTTGGAATAGCCAAAGGTAAAATCAGATTGTATTTCATTTATTTATCCTTTTTCACATTGGGCTCATCTGTAGTTATTTATTTTATTGTGGCCTTTTGGCTTAATATTCAAAAATATATTCGTAGAAATAATAATATTTTTCACTGGGAATAAAAAAGTACCCTACCGCCAAATCCAATCTGAGCCCATCTATCATTACACTTTCTCAGGCCTATTCACAACTCTTGTGAAAATAAAATATGCTTACATTCTTTTGTTAGTAATAAAATAGTCGTAAGTTTCAGCTATAAAATCTATACTAAATGAAAAAAATATTCTTGTTTTTATTTTCAATTTTATTTATCCAAGGTTTTGCTCAGAAAGGATGGGTAAGTTTATTTGATGGATCCAATTTAAATCAATGGCATACTTTTAAAAAATCAGAAGTAATGGGATGGGTTATCGAAAATGGAGTGCTAACCACAGATGGAAAAGGTGGAGATCTGGTATCGAATAAGATCTACACTGATTTCCAGTTGGAGTTTGATTTTAAAATAGAGCCGAAAGGGAACAGTGGTGTAATCTATAAAGTGATAGAAAATATGGATGATGCCCACTTTGCCACCTATGCTTCAGGCCCTGAGTTTCAGATCATAGATGATAAGGGCTATCCTGCCAAATTAAATAATGTGCAACTTACCGGTGCCAATTACGATATCCTGGCCCCTTCGTCTTTTCCTTCGAATGCTCCGGGACAATGGAATCACGGTACCATCAAAGTCAAAAAGAATAAAATCACCCATTCTGTAAATGGCAAAAAAGTGGTAACCTATATATATGGTGATGCAAAATGGCAGGCAGATGTGGCAAAAAGTAAATTTGCAAAATGGCCTTATGCTCAGTCCCATGCTTCCGGCAAAATTGCACTACAGGGGCATAATGACAGGGTGTACTTCAAAGAAATCAAGATTAAAGAACTGTAACTAAATACCCTTTACGATTTCAAGATTTAAATTTTAGTAATCTTAAAATATATGCAACGAATTGCAATGTTGGGGTCGGGTTTCATAGGAAGATTCTATGCCGAAGCACTACATGGACAGAGAAGTAAAGACAAAGTAATAGCTATCTATGCCCGTAATGAAGATAGTGCAAGCAAATTTGCATCTGATTATAACTGCCCGATCTGGTCTTCTGATATGGAAACTGTAATCAGCCATCCGGAGGTCAATATGGTATGCATTGCATTACCAAATAATGTCCACGAAGAAGCTGTAAACTTATGTGTAAAGCATAAAAAAAATGTAATATGTACCAAACCATTGGGCAGAAATGCTGAAGAGGCCTATCGAATGATGCGGGCGGTAGAAAATGCTGGAATTTTCAGTGGTTATCTTGAAGATCTTTGTTATACCCCTAAATTTATCAAAGCACTCGCGATGGTCAAAAGCGGCTCTCTTGGTAAAGTATTATGGGCTAAGTCAAGGGAGACACATCCCGGACCACATTCTGATTGGTTCTGGGACAAAGAAAAAGCAGGAGGTGGATGCATGCTTGATCTTGGTTGTCATTGTATAGAAATCGCAAGGAATTATATTGGAAAAGAAATCAAGCCCATTCGTGCATTTTGTTGGGCAGCCACACAGGCTAAACCCATAGATGCAGAAGATCACGCCATTGCGCTTATAGAATATGAAAACGGTGCCATTGGACAATTGGAAACATCCTGGTCTTTTCGTGGTGGCATGGACCTGAGGGATGAAGTGATGGGAACAGAAGGTACGATATGGATCAATAGTTTCTTACGCACCGGATTCGAGGCATTTACTTCCGGCAAGGGAGCAGATTATGTTGCAGAAAAGTCCGAGACCAACTCCGGGTGGTTGTTTCCTGTAGGTGATGAGGTAAATGAATTAGGCTACAACCATATGTTTACTGACATGTTTGAATCTGTCGAACACGGGAAATCCCCTTCAGAGACATTTTATGACGGTTATATCGTAAATGCAATTATAGATGCTTGCTATGCATCAGCTGCGTCGGGAAAATGGGAAAACATTGATTTGAAAGAATGGAGAGGATCTTCTGGCCTGCAAAAAATATCAGGATATACGGACTATGATGACCAACATTATTTTATTAAGGAGGAAATGACTCATGATGGCAGGCACAAATTAATATTAAAAGAAAAGAGTTCAGGCAAGGTAATTGAAAGGGATTTAAATAAATAATACAAAGAAAGTTTTGCGTTTCTGGATATTTATTATACTTTAGGCTGCGAAATATTTTTTCTTTAATTAAAACCTTAAATGTTATGGAATCTATTTTACCAATTTTAATCAAAACCGTTCTTGGTGGAGGTGGTGGGTTTCTAGGAAGTCTGATCAAAAAAAATGGATTGGGACTGCTTGGAAATTTGCTGTCTGGTGCTGTAGGTGGTAATGTTTTACCTCTTATTACTGCTGCTCTTGGCTTATTTCAAAACAGTGCGGATGGAGGTGGCGGAATGCCCAGCTTAGCTACTATCCTGACTTCATTAATCGGTGGCGGAGCAGGATCGTTAATAGGTGGTTTGTTTAAAAAAGCCAGTTGACTTTTCTCCGAATTTTATTCTCATTTGTTACAAAGCCGCTGATTAGTTCAACGGCTTTTTTTATTCCCTGATGTATTTTTCCTTCCAGGGGTATTTATAAAAAAACAGTAATGAACAAATAATAATTACGCCCCAATAGAAAAACTCAGATGCCCAGGTCCAAATTAGGGTATTGGTATTTATTTGAACGGCATAATATACATACACCACGTAGATTACCACTGTCAGAATTTCAATAGATAGATTTATCCTGGTAAGACCGGTACCACTTATTGCATTTAACCATACAGAGCCCTGTGACATTAGTAAAACAGCAACTGTCACTATGCGCAACACCGGGATGGCCTCGTGGATAAATTCCGAAGATGGATCAAAAATTGAAAAAAATAGCTGAGGAAATAAATTTAGAAACAGCACTTGCGGCAATACAAAAAGAAAATTCAATAAACAAATCCTTTTAATCAATGGAATCACTTCGTTCAACTGGTTTTGGCCAATCACATTGCTCACCATATTATTGCTGGTAGCAGCCATTGCCCATATGGTAATACCACAAATCCCAAATGCATTGCGCATGGTGTTGGAAATAGCAAGAGATCGTTCGCCTAAATGTTCTATCCACAAATAGAATAACAACCAACTAACAATGCTAAACAATAATTGAATGATCAAAGGGAGTGAACGATTAAAAATCTTTACCGAAATTTCAGTACTCCATTTTGGATGGTCAAAAACACGAAATTCCTGAGGTAATTTTTTATACCACAACAGACTAAAAACCACCACCATTCCGATAAACTCAGCTATGACACTGGCATATGCAGCGCCCATAAAACCAACTTCGGGAAATCCAAATTTTCCAAAAATCAATAGATAATCCAATATGATATTGCTGATGGCTTCGGCCACGGTGCCAAAAAATAAATACCGCGTATTATTGCTGCTAATTAAAAACGAACTCCCTACCTGAAACAAATAAAGAAAAGGTAACCCTACTATTCTAATTTGAATAAATGAAATAGCCAAGTCATGAACTGCACTATTGTGAATCTGTGAATCCAAAATTCGCGGGGAAAATAGTAATGTGAATACAATTCCAATTACACTCAACATCAGGGCAACCCTTAAAGCTTGAGCCAGCAATTTTCCCATTATTTGCTTATTTTCCTGGCCTGCCCCTCTGGACAATAAAGATTGTAAACCACTATTAAAACCAGAACCGATTACTGAAAAAATCAAATAATAAACTCCCGTGATACCCGCAGTGCCCAGTTCAGTTTCCCCCAGCCTGCTCAGAAAAATATTGTTTACTATATAGTTGATCTGAGGGATAATCATTGCCACAGAAATCGGTATAGCAAAGCGAATGATGTGTATATAATTTGTCTTGAGCCTGAGGGATGTCATAAAACGCCAACAAATATCGGTTAATAGAATTAAAGTCAGGTAATCGGGAACCTTTCATCTAAAAACAGAATGGAATCCATATGATTCCCGTCATTCATTGCTTCCGGCAATCCATCCGGTAGTCCAGGCAGCCTGAAAATTAAAGCCACCGGTAACTGCATCAATATCCAATACTTCTCCGGCAAAAAAAAGATTGGGAATCAATTTACTTTGCATGGTCTTCATATCTATTTCTTTTAGTGAAACTCCCCCACTGGTTACGAATTCCTCTTTAAAAGTACTTTTGCCGTTAAGATAAAAAATGCTTTTCGTAAGAGCTTCAGCTAGTGCGGTTATGGATTTGCCTGACATTTCCTGCCATTTTTTATTACCAAAACCCAATAATGCTAACCAGTCCGCCCAAATGCGTTGAGTAAATCCCGCAGGTAGGTAATTTGACACTGATTTATTTGGATTTTTTATCTTATAATCACTGAATAGTTCGATCATTTCGTTTGTGGTATTAGGGTACATAAAATTGATAACTATCTCAGTCTGATAATTAAGATTAAATAATTCTCTGGCGGCAAATGCGGATAATCTTAAAATGGCCGGGCCACTTAAACCCCAGTGGGTTATTAATAGCGGACCAGTGGATTTAAATGAAGTGCCCTGAAGTTTAACTTCTGCATTGGGCCAGGACACGCCTGCATAACCTATAAGCCGCTGATCAGTTATGTTAAATGTGAATAAAGAAGGCACGGGGGCAATGATAGTATGTCCTAGACTTTGAACCAGATTCCAAATTTTTTCACTGGATCCTACAGTAATAATCAATCGATCTGCAACAATGGAGTTCCCATTTTCAAATACAAGGTCAAATCGATTTGCTTTAATCATAATTGAAATCAGATTGAAATTTAATTTCAGATCAACACCCCATTTTTGCCTTTCATTCTCAAAACAATCAATTATCGTTTGAGATTTATCTGAAAGGGGAAACATTCTGCCATCCTCTTCGACTTTTAACTCCACACCCCTTTTCTCAAACCAGGCAATAGTATCACCTGGCTGGAAAGTTGAGAACGGACCCAGTAGCTCTTTTTCGCCACGTGGATAATTTTTTACGAGATCTTTTGGATTGAACAAAGCGTGGGTCACATTACACCTGCCACCACCGGATATTTTTACTTTCCCCAATACTTTGGATGTTTTTTCATAAATCACTACTTCGTGATCTGGATACAATTCGATATGCCTGAGGGCAGCAAAATACCCTGCCGCTCCACCTCCTATAACTGCAATTTTGGTTTTGATAATTTAATTTTTTATTTAATAATGGAGTCTATAAAACCCTCGATTACTTTTATTCCATTTTCAAAATGATGATTGTTGTTGATCACAATATCCACTTCATCTTTATACGGTAAAATAAATTTTTCGAAAGCCGGCAAAACGTGTTTTTCATACTGATACAATACCCTTTCTAAAGGCAATTCCCTTTCAATCTGATCCCGTTTTATCCTCCGAATAACTTTGAGGTTTTCTTTGGCTTCAATAAATATTTTTAAATCCAATAATGAATTGAGGGTTCTATTATTAAAGACAAACAATCCTTCTACCAATATGACCGGTGCTGGCTTTACGATTTGGGTATTGGCTTTTTTATTTGAAGTATTAAAAGTATACTCCTTGAGCTTGACTGCTTTTCCTTTGATCAGGGCTTGCAATACGGCAAGCAGTTTTTTTTGATCTATGGAATTAGGCAAATCAAAATTTACAATTCCTTTAGTGTCTTTTTTTTGTTTTTCCAAAGGGAAATAAAAATCATCCTGGGAGATAATGCAGACCTGGTCGTGTGTATATCTGGCTCTTAATTGTTTGATAAAAGAGGTTTTACCTGAACCACTCCCTCCTGTGATTCCAATTATATATGGCTTCTTTTTCACCCTGCTAATGTATTACTTTTATATTCTATGATTTACTATTTTGTGGTCAAAATCATTGCTTATCTTACTCAGAATAAATTAACTTATGGATATTTTCATGTCGGTTTTAAGAGGGGTGCTGGGCATCGCAGTATTAATTGGAATATGCTACAGTCTTAGTCTACACAAAAAAAATATAGATTGGAGATTGGTAGGGATTGGGCTACTAATGCAATTGGCCATTGCCTTAGCCATGATTAAAATAGGGTTTCTCAGGGCACTCTTCGAGGGAGTAGCTAATTTCTTTGTGTTGATGATAAATAGTGCAGGTGAGTCTGCAAAATTTTTATTTGGAGACCTGGCCAAAGGGACTCCATTTGGATTTGCTTTCCTTGTACTGCCTACCATTATATTTTTTTCTGCGTTGTCATCATTACTTTATTATTACGGAATATTGCAAAAAATCGTATATGGTTTTGCCTGGCTTATGCAACGTACCATGCGATTATCCGGTGCCGAAAGTCTGGCTGCTGCGGCTAATGTATTTATAGGTCAAACGGAAGCTCCACTTGTTGTAAAACCATATCTAGACAAAATGACCAAATCAGAAATTATGTGCCTCATGACTGGTGGCTTTGCAACCATTGCCGGTGGAGTTTTTGGGGCCTATGTAGCTATGCTGGGAGGTGACAGCCTTGAATCTCAGCGATATTTTGGATTACATCTTCTCACTGCCTCCATCATATCTGCTCCTGCGGCTATAGTAGCTGCTAAGATTATCTTACCGGAAATGGAGCCGGATAAAATTAGTTCTAAAGTCACCATCACAAGAGACGAAGCCGGAGCCAATGCACTGGATGCAATATCACGAGGAACTACTGATGGACTAAAATTGGCAGTAAATGTTGGGGCTATGCTTCTTGCATTTATGGCGTTTATATATTTATTTAATCACTTTCTCACCTGGGTAGGAGGATTTACTTCTTTAAATGAAATAATTAATAGCTCTACCGGCGGCAGGTATTCCACTTTGAGTATACAGTATCTGTTAGGCATGATATGTGCTCCAATAGCCTGGATTATCGGGGTTCCGGGTCAGGATATGGTAGCAGTTGGACAATTGATTGGAGAAAAAACAGCATTGAATGAATTTGTAGCTTATACTTCTCTTGCAAGCATGAAGGATACACTTGCGCCGGCTTCTGTAGTAATTGCCACCTATGCTCTTTGTGGTTTTTCAAATTTTGCGTCTATAGGAATACAAATAGGAGGAGTAGGTTCCATTGCTCCAAGTCAAAGACCTAATCTTATAAAATATGGTTTCAGGGCGATGATCGGAGGTACTATCGCTTGCTTACTGACCGCAGCTGTAGCCCGAATGATTATTTGATTCATTCATTTGAGAGCTATTGCTACTGCCAATTCCTACCATGACCGGAAGTGTTTACAAACCAATCTTTACTCAGTTCCGGACATTTTATCCGAATTGCACGCCTGTAAACTTGTTTATGCATTTTACTTTTTATAGAATATGCAATTCCGACTTTAAAAAATGAAAATTGGTCGTTTTTCAGCGGATTCCCTCTTTTTATACCCTGAATCGAATAAGGAATACCGCCTGGATTAACTTCGAGTGACCTGTCAGCAAATCTAAAAGTCAAATCCCCTTTTTCTTTCCGCAATCGCTCCGGATCAAAATAATCTCCAAGTCTATTTACACCACTTACATCATCCAGATAATCTGTATTAGTAAAATATTGAGTCACTTCTAATTCAATAAATAATCTCGGCTTCAATCTATAATATATGCCAAATTGAAGAGGAATTGCAGTTTGCAGCAATGAATACTTTTTTGAGCCACCAGGTAATCCTTGCCCCTCAGTACCTAAAGGTCGTAATCTATACCATTTTCCATCTAATTTAGCCTGGGGATCAAACTTGAAAAAACTTGCACCTGCCCCAGCAAATACGCCAAGCCTATTGTATTTCAGCAAACCCAATCTCATACAGAGGGAAGCAGATAAACTCGAAATCGGTGATCTAAAGCTTAGATTTCTTCCTTTCCGGTCGTCCGAAGCACCATTTTTATCATGAGCAGATATAGTGCTTTGTTCTGCATCTACTTCAAAATAGATCTTTTTAAAAATTCTTTTTGAGGCATAAATGCCAATGCCAGGGTGCACTTCAGCCCAACTTTGTTTCAAATTATAGGGAGCTAAATCACCGAAATAAGTACTCAGAGTAGTTCCTCCCCCAATTATGAGATCCTGACAATATATTTTGTCCTGAAATAGAGAAACTAAAGTAAATACTAATATCAGCAAACCATAATATGGTTTTATCTGCATTTAAGTTATTAAGTTTGGTTATAATGTATAGATATGCAAAGTTAACAAATTATATTCTGTTATTTAATGCTTTGAATATAATTTTAGATAAAAAATACAAATTATTATTTACTATATAATTATATTATTATACTGTGTTTTATAAATAATTTTAAATGTAATTAATTACCATCTATTAATCAGTCATAAAGACAAAAATTTATTTAAATACCGGGCATTTTACCGGTTTACTACTCCCCTTTCTGTTAGATTTATTTTCCAATTTATACGACACGCCAATTTTAGCAAATACAAATTGGTCATTTCTTTTTGGGTTACCCCTCACAGATCCGGCTGTCACTTCCGGAGCATCTGGATTCACTTCTTTAGTCCTGTAAGACAAGTGGTAGGCAATTTCTCCTTTCGCTGAAGTTAAAAGTACCGGATCAAAATAATTACCGCTTACATCATCGAGGTAGTCTGTTTTGGTAAAATATTGACTTATCACTAATTCTGCTTTAAGTCTGTGGTTAATTTTAATGAAAATTCCACCATGAACGGGTATAGCCCACTGAAATAAACTGTAAGTTTTTGGCCCACCTACTAAGCCTTGCCCTTCTGTACTTAATGGTTGTAACTTATACCATTTTCCATTAAAAAGGGCTTTAGGATTAAATTTAAAAAGCGAACCTCCCAACCCACCTGATATACCAACGTTTTCATTTTTAGAAAGTGGTATTCTAGCACCAATAGATACCGCAAACGAGGTAATGGGTGTTGTAAAACTTAGATTTCTCATTTTTCTGGGAAGGTCATTGGAAGAAGCATCCTTACCCGACAAAGTGCTATGTTCTATATCGAAATCAAGATAAAACGGCTTTCTGATTTGCTTAGAAAAATAAAAACCAGCTCCAGGATGGAGGGAAGCCCAACTTTGCCTGATACTAAATGGTGAAATATCCCCAAAATAAGTACTCAAGGTGAATCCCCCACCAGCAAAATTTTGACCTAAAATTAAATCACTTAAACAAAAAATTAATAAAGCACTAATACAAACCCTTTTTTTGATCCATGTCGTCATAACTGTGTTAATACCACGTTTCAAATTACTTATTTTTATTTATTTATTAAACGAATTTTTAGATCCTATAGAGAAAACCTATATTAGGCCTTATTATTATTACTAAACGATAAATAAATGAAAATGAAATCCAGATTTGAGCCGGTTTTATTCATACTGTTCTTCACCTCATATATTATTGGACAGGTTTCAAAGGCCCCTGAGGTAAAGGAAGGTGATGGGCCATATACTCAGTTGATTATTCGTGGGGTTACTTTAATAAACGGCAATGGAGCACCTCCGATAGGTCCAATGGATATTGTGATTGAAAATAATATAATCAAACGAGTTGCCAATGTAGGATATCCTGGAGTACAAATAGACAGTAATTCCAGACCCAAACTTGCCCCTGGAGGTAAAGAGATAAATGCAAACGGGATGTATGCCATGCCGGGGTTTATAGACATGCATGGCCATATAGGAGGTAAATCTCAGGGAGCCGATGCTGAATATGTATTTAAATTATGGTTAGCTCATGGAATCACTACAATCAGGGATCCCAGCGCCGGAAATGGATTGGCCTGGACATTAGATCAAAAAAATAAATCTAAAGCCAATACCATTACGGCACCCAGAATTCTTGCTTATACTGCTTTTGGTTCAGGATCAAAAGAACCCATTACTACAGCCGATCAGGCTAAGAAGTGGGTCCAGGAAAATGCAGCAAAAGGAGCAGATGGAATAAAATTTTTTGGTGCTAATCCGGAAATAATGCAGGCAGCCCTGGAAGAAAACAAAAGGCTTGGACTCAGATCAGCCTGTCACCATGCTCAGATGGATGTGGCCAGATGGAATGTTGTCAACTCTGCACGGGCAGGACTCACCAGTATGGAACATTGGTACGGATTACCAGAAGCGCTTTTTGATACAAGAACAGTACAAGACTATCCCGCTGACTATAATTATGCAAATGAACAAGACCGTTTTAGCCAGGCCGGCAAATTGTGGAAACAAGCTGCAAAACCAGGATCAGAAAAATGGAATGCTGTCATGGATACCTTACTAAAATTGGATTTCACTCTCGATCCCACATTTAATATATATGAGGCGAACAGGGACTTGGCCAGGGCCAGATTGCAGGAATGGCACCAGGATTATACCATGCCCAGCCTTTGGCGATTTTATGCACCCAGCAGAATATCCCATGGATCTTATTGGCATAGCTGGGGTACAGAACAAGAAGTAGAATGGAAAGAAAACTACCGCATATGGATGATGTTTGTAAATGAATATAAAAATCGAGGAGGAAGAGTTACCGTGGGTACGGATTCCGGATTTATCTATCAGTTGTATGGTTTTTCTTATCCAAGAGAATTGGAATTATTGAGAGAAGCAGGATTTCACCCATTAGAAATTATAAAAAGTGCCACATTAAACGGGGCTCAGGCTTTGGGGCTTGAAAAAGAACTGGGTACAATTGAACCAGGCAAACTTGCGGATATCGTCTTAATAGACCAAAATCCACTTAAAAACTTTCAGGTTTTGTATGGTACCGGAGCGCTTGTGTTGGATGAAAACAATCAAGCCAAAAGAGTCGGAGGTGTAAAATATACTATAAAAGACGGAATAATTTATGATGCCAAGAAATTATTAAATGATGTAAAAAATATGGTAACTAAGGTAAAAAATGATACTGGTGAGACCATAGTACAACCCGGTTCAGTGAAGAAATCCTAAGTATGCAATTTAAACCATTAAGCAGAGAATCGTATATCAGCCATAGAAAACGATTAGCTGAATCATTACACCAGGACTCCATTGCGATCTTGCATAGTAATGACAGGATGCCGCTGTCTGCCGACCAGTTTTTTCCATTCAGACAAAATAAGGATTTACTTAGGCTGTGCGGAATTTATCAGGAAGAAACCACTTTACTACTTTATCCTGATCATCCGATTGAATCTAACCGCGAAATCCTGTTTATAAAAAAAGCAGATGATTATCATAAGACATGGGATGGTGAACTTTTAGATAAAAAAAAGGCTGAAGAAATAAGCGGTATCAAAAACATTCAATGGTTTGAAGATTTTGTAAATATTGCCTATTCACTGATTCCGAGGGCTGAACACATTTATGTCAATAGTAACGAAAAAGGGTATTTCCCGGTAGAAGTAGAAGGCCGAAATGAACGCCTAGGCAAAAAACTGATAACTCAATTTCCTTTTCATGATATAAAACGCTTACAACCTATACTCCGTGAGCATTCGCTCATTAAAACTGCTGATGAAATAAATCAAATTCGCAAAGCGATAAAATTAACCGGAGAAACATGGCATCATTTATTACCCTTGATAAAGCAGGGCGTTTACGAATATGAAATAGCAGCGGAAATTAGTTATTTATTCGAACGGAAAGGGGCCATACATGCATTTCAACCGATTGTTGCATCCGGTAAATCTGCCTGTACTTTGCATTACAAACAGAATTCTAACCTAATATTAAAAGACGACTTGGTACTGGTAGATTTTGGAGCCGAATTAAATGGATATGCTGCTGATATGACCAGGTGTAAGGCTGCAGATGGGATAATGAGTAAGAGGCAATTTGCTGTGTATGATCAGGTGTTATCCATTTTTACAGAAGCCAAGAAAATAATTAAACCTGGCATTACTATCCAGGATATTAATGACAACCTGTTGGAAGTAATCTGGCAATCCATACTGGAGCTTGGTTTAGGTACAAATGCAAATGATAAAAAAAATAGCGTAAGAAAATACATGCCTCACGGCGTATCTCATTTCCTTGGAATGGATGTCCACGATTACGGCGATAAACATACTGTATTGGTCCCCGGAATGGTTATAACTTGTGAGCCTGGAATTTACATTAATGAAGAAGGTATTGGAATTCGGTTAGAAAATGATCTGTTGATCACTGAAGGTGGCAATGAGGACCTGATGGAAGGTATAGATATGTGATCAGGTGTTTATCTCTAGATTTAACATCCTATGCTCATTACTGATTCTTAACCAAAAGACTCTGATATTTATATTCTAATCATTGCCACCTTCTGCTATTCAAAGAATAGTATTTCTAAATTTTATATTCATTTTCCAAATTATAAACATTTAATGGAATCCTCTTTCATAAAATTCTTTTTATTCTTATTATTATACGTTCATCTATAAAAAATATTATGAAATCCACGGCAGTAGTAAACTATTCACCCATCCCCGGATCGGTTGAATTGAGGGAAGTAGCACGACCCATGATAGAATCCACCGATGTATTACTTGCAGTCGAAAATATTGGAGTATGTGGTTCTGACCTTCATCAGTGGACATCGGATCATTCGTGGCCCGTAAACTACCCGATTATATTGGGTCATGAATTTGGAGGTCATATAGTAGAAGTTGGTAAAGAAGTAAAAAGCTGGAAAGAAGGTGATCGGGTGGTGAGTGAAACCGCAGCCATTATTGATCAAAATAATCCATTGAGTAAACAGGGATATTATAATCTTGATCCCACTCGTAAAGGATTTGGCTATGGTGTCGATGGAGCCATGACACGATTTGTAAAAGTCCCGGCACGCTGCCTACATACTGTACCTGATACACTATCATTTGAACAAGCATGCCTTACAGAGCCATGTTGTGTGGCTTTCAATGCAGTCATAGAAAATACCAGGATAAAACCCGGAGACAGAGTGATCGTCATTGGGCCCGGTACCATTGGAATATTGTGTGCAGCCATCTCAAAACTATGCGGGGCAGAAGTGGCAATCATAGGATTGGAGTCCGATGCAAAACGATTGACAATCGCACACACATCCTATGGTCTCCACACCATAGTAGGAGACGCAACCCATTGGGCTAATCAACGGGATGGATTGGGAGCAGATGTGATTATTGATGCCGCCGGTGTAAGTGAAACATTAAAAATAGCATTGCAACTGGTACGGCCCAAAGGCCAGATCACTAAAGTAGGTTGGGGACCTACACCTCAACACTTTTCACTTGATCCCCTTATACAAAAAAATGTGACCCTACAGGGAAGCTTTAGTCATAATTGGCCGATTTGGGAAAGAGTGATTAGCTTGATGTCATCTGGAACATTGAATGTAAAACCTATTATTGGCGGTATCTGGAACATAAATGAATGGCATACTGCTTTCGAAAAAATGCATAGCAGAGAAATAATCAAAAGTGTATTAAAACCAGTTTAAAGCATTGGGTATGAGGCTGAAAGATAAAGTGATCGTAATTACGGGAAGCACGACCGGCATCGGCAAAGCAACAGCCATCCGATGTGTGCAGGAAGGTGCTGAAGTTTTGATTCATGGTCTGGAAGAAAGTTGGGCAACAGAACTTGTAGATCAATTATCCAATGAAAAAGCTGCTTATTATATTGAGAACTTAAATAATGAAGGGGTTGCTCATCGGATCATTGAGTTTGCTATCAAGCGATTTGGCAAAATAGATGCTTTGGTAAATAATGCTGCCAAACAGGTATCATCCAATATTCTCACAACAGATGAAAGCCTATTAAGAGAAGTATTGGAGGTCAATACAGTGATCCCTTTTTCCATGATCAAAGCTGCCCTACCCTATTTAATAAAAACGAGGGGCACTGTAATGAATATTGGATCGGTAAATGCATATAGCGGCGAACCAAATTTATTACCCTATAGTATCTCCAAAGGTGCCCTGATGACGATGACCCGCAATCTGGGCGATACCTTATTTAGAGAATATGGCATCAGAGTAAATCAGATTAATCCGGGATGGGTATTAACCGAAACTGAAATTAATAGGAAAAAAGATCAAGGGCTAGCAGATGATTGGTACAAAAGCCTCCCCAATGTATTTGCTCCCGCAGGCAGAATTTTAAAACCAGAAGAAATTGCCAATGCGGTGGTGTATTGGCTAGAGGATGCTTCAGGACCTATAAGTGGTCAGGTTATCGATTTAGAACAACATCCATTTATTGGCCGCAATCCACCTAAGGATTATACTACTCTATCAATAAAGTAAATGAGTAAGATAATTAACCGACTATGAAACCATTACTCGCAGTGTTCCCAAAAGCATATATGCAGGCTCTGTGCAGAGATGGAAGCATGAGTCTATATGAGTGGATAGAACTTGCTGCCCCATTAAAAGTAGATGGCCTGGAATGGTATGCCGGTTTTACTGAAATGAGAGATGAGAAAAACTGGATACCCTTACGAAAGGCAGTAGAGTCTCACGGTATGAAAATTCCAATGTTATGTTGCTCTCCTGATTTTACCCACCCTGATCCGGGATTTCGTCAGAATGAAGTACAAAAACAAAAAATATGGATATCTATGATACATGCATTGGGTGGATCCTATTGCAGAGTGCTCAGTGGACAACGAAGACCTGGATTGAGTATTGAGCAGGGAATACAATTTACTGTGGAATGCATCTCCGAATGTTTGACTTATGCTCAGTCACTTGGGATAAAATTGAATATTGAAAATCATTATAAGGATGACTTTTGGTTATATCCTGAATTTGCTCAGAAAATGGATATTTTCTGCGCCATTGTGAACTCTATTGACCATTTGCATTTTGGAGTGAATTATGATCCAAGCAATGCCTACCTGGCTGGTGATGACCCCATAGAATTATTACATAAAATATCATATAAAGTAATCACCATGCATGCGTCTGACCGGTATTTGATATCAGGCACCCTGGAAAATTTAAGACATGCAGAAAGTGGAATTCAAGGGTATGTGCAGAATCTGCGCCATGGCGAGATCGGTAAAGGACTAAATAATTATGATGCCATCTTTAGCGAATTAAAACGGGTAGGATTTCAGGGCTGGATCAGTGTGGAAGATGGTGTAGATGGATTTGATCAACTCGAAAGGTCGGTACAATTTTTAAAAAATAAAATTAATCAACATTGGCAATGAAATCATTTAGTAGTAAATCATGGATCATTATAGTTATATACATTTTGTTTTACCCTGATAACTCCGTTTCGCAGATAAAGATAATTGATGAGCAATTTATTTTTGATACTGCATCTTTTCCCTCTTGCCATGCATCGACCATAGTTGAGTTGAAAAATGGCGATATCCTCACGGCCTGGTTTGGCGGTACAGCTGAAGGAAATGATGATGTTGCCATCTGGTCATCTGTTAAATCTAAAGTAACGGGTTGGTCTGTACCGCGGGTATTGATCAAAGAACCCGGAGCTTCTATGTACAACCCCGTTCTATTTTATACGCGGGATGCTGTGTTATGGCTTTATTACAAATATGGCAAATCTCCCATGACCTGGTCTGCCGGCAAAATGTATAGTACCGATAATGGAAGGACCTGGTCTGATCCGATTCATTTACCAGCAGGTCTTTATGGACCGATCAGGGCAAAACCATTCGTATTGCCTGATGGTACTATTGTGAGTGGTACTTCAGTAGAAAGCTTTAAGACATGGACTGTGTGGGTTGAAAGAAGCACGGATCATGGCAAGTCCTGGAAAAAAATTGGTCCTATCGTAGTAGACCCCAAACACTATAGTAAATCACCGGAGCAAATTATACCTAAGGGTACAGATATAAAGGATACCTGGCACTATCCGGAGGGAATCATTCAACCCTCTATTATTTCATTAGGGGGGAGCCATTTGCGCATGTATTGCAGATCAACATTGCATATCGGACGCATCAGTATTGCAGACTCGTATGACAACGGACTTTCCTGGTCAACAGCCAAACCCATTGATGTACCAAATCCAAATTCAGGTATCGACGCTTTAAATCTGAAAAATAAAAAGATTTTATTGGTATACAACCATACCACGGAAGGGCGTTCGCCACTTAATCTGGCATGGAGTATCAATGGCCTTGATTTTAAAATGATAAAAAGCCTTGAAACCGAACCTGGAGAATTTTCGTATCCTTCTATGATACAGGCGGCTGATGGCAGTATACATCTTAGTTATACCTGGAATAGAAAAAAAATAAAATATATACAATTTACTGTCAATTAAAAATAAATAATATAGCGATTAAATAACGAAGCAACAAAGCTTACCTATTATAATTATTAATAAATACATCTATTTGGTATTATGTTCAAATATATTTATTTATTATCCGATATTGAAACTCAACTTAAAAGTATTTTTTCTTTTTGCCACAATTAATAAACAGCCATGTTATTGGAAAATGCAGAATACGGTTTTCTGTATGAAGACCGAGGTGACTAAACAAACAATTCAGTAACGCTTAGACATGGGCAAAATCGGAAAATTATTTAAACTGAAATGAAAAATGCATTGGCCAATTTTTTATTTAATGTATAGAATGCATTGGATCATTGATATATAATCTCCAAGTGTGGTTTCTTGCGTGATATTAATTGATCCAATAACGTATCTGTCACGTTAGTATTCCATAAATACAATTCTCGTAAACTAAGCATTTGAGATAACAAGATGGCTGTACTATCCGCTACCGAAGTTTCATATAGATTGAGATATTCGAGCTGTGGGAGATTGATCAGATGCCTCACTCCATAATCAGTAACCGGATTTTTACTTAGATTTAATTTACGAAGGTTTTTGAATTTACTGATTACAGACAGGTCTTCGTCAGTAAGTTTAGTATCACTCAGATCAAGCCAAATCACATTATCGGCAATCAGATTAAGCTGATTTAAATCTTCAGAATGAATAATGGTATCCATTGCTTTTATTTCTAACAAATAATTTCCCTGTGAAATTTTTCGGATAGAATAACCTTTTTGAAGCAGGCGCTCGATCACCAAATTATCAGGTGGTTCTACATTAGGCATTCTTTGATTTACATCATGAACTCCAAAGAATCGTTCCAATATTTTCATCATACTACTATCCGGAGAAAGCTCTGCAATGACCCCCTTTTGGGGCGCATATCTATCTATCCACCACTCAATGATGGCAATCTGATCATCGCTCAAAGGCTTTTTGCCATCTCCTGGCATGGCCTCCTTGTCCTCAGCGGGAAGTGTAATTCTTCTATACAATTCACTTGTAATGCTACTCCCAGGTACAATATCTATTCCATGTTTGCCGCCTTTTATAATATCTTGATATGTGGCAAGTATCAATTGGCCTTTTCTTTTAGTTTGATTATGACAACTAATGCATTTGCTTTGAAAAATGGGCAATATAGCATCATTGAAGATATCTGCAGAGTCTATCAATTCGAATTTGTTTCGTTCAATTTTACTTTCCGGTCCAGAAATGGCGTTTTGAATAAATCTTGGTGCATATTCGATTAAATATCCTTTACCATGTGTCAGGGAACCACCATTATGCCCGGAAAGAATAAGCATTGCAAAAATGATAAATAATAAAAATGGTTTTAAAAAGTCAGTATATACAACGTTGATCCATTCCGATTTAATAATACTAATTAAATAATATACGAATGTGGCCAAGGTTAAAGCAAAACCGGACCATTTGTGCCAGTTAATGATATTCGAATCATACTCTCCGGATGATGACAGCAATAAACCCAAGATCACGGAAACAAAAGAACTTATACATCCGCAAAACCATATAAAAGGTAAAGCGGGTTTCAATTTAGATTGAGAAGGCCGACTTGAAAGTAATTGAAATAAAAGTGCAAGAGTGATAAAACCGATTGGCAAATGGACGAGCATAGGATGAAACCTTCCGAGGAATGTGGAAATATCTGAGATCTGCTCCATTTTAATTGTCGTTATTTACAAATTGATCTTCATTTAAGTAAAGCTCCATTAATTGGTGCGCCATTCGTGGTCAATATTTGAAACTCATGCACATTGTAATTTGAATATCTCCAAACCACCTGGTAATCTCGGGTAATTTCAAACAATTTTACTCCTGATTTAGCACCGTAGCTTGCGATGACTGTATTGCCATTAGGTAGTCGTTGTATACCGCAAGGATCCTGCAAGAGGTCTTCTTTTAGATCTTCATTGTTAACTTTCCATTCAACATTGCCAGCATCATTAAATTCTACCACTTTATTACCATTAGTAAGACTTACCAAAGTATTGCCATTGGATAGTCGAATTGCTGTAAATGGCCAATTTTTTGCATCTCTTGGTCCAATTTCAGGTGAGTCAGTTTTAAAAACTTTTACCACTTTACCATTCGGTGTGTATTCTTTTACAGCAAATGCAAGTAAATGCGGTACCAGGTAATTTCCACCAGGCAATTTACGAGCCATACGGGTTTGCATATGCGTATTATCTGTTTCAGGATCCAATGGTATAGATATTTTAATCACAGCCTTTTTATCTACTTCTACCAATCTTGGTTTTTTTCCGGATTCTGAGATCAGGGTATTTCCATTCTTTAACCGTACAGCAGTGCCCAATTCCATATCCGGTGCAGCACGCATATAATGGAACACGATTTTTTTCTTTCGATTATACTCTTTGACTTCGTCAGCCCAACAAATAATAATATGACCATTGGGTAATACATATCCATCCCGTGCACCCGGCTTACCTGCATTCCATACTTCAGCTCCATTTTCACCAATAATACCGGTGAATTTTGGCCCGGCTATAAAGAAGGAATGCCTGATATCACTCTGACTGTATAATGGCAACCATACCATCATTAGCATTGAAACTACAATAGACTGCATCTTTTCAACATAAATTTAAATTAAGTAAGAATGTCATGAATTATATTGCCAGATACATCGGTCAACCTGAAATTGCGACCACTAAATGGATAAGTCAACGTAGTATGATCTACACCCAGCAAATGGAGCATAGTAGCATGCAAATCATGTATGGTAGTCTTTTTATCGACTACCCTATATCCATATTCATCGGTCTGACCGTAAATGGTGCCACCTTTAATTCCAGCACCGGCCATCCACATACTAAATGCAGATGGATTGTGATCTCTGCCATTATCTCCCTGGGCAAAAGGTGTCCTTCCGAATTCACCACTCCATACCACCAGTGTGTGATTTAATAATCCACGTAATTTTAAATCTTTTAATAGGCCCGCAATAGGCAAGTCCACAGCATGGGCATTTCGTTCATGACCTTCTTTCAAATTAGCATGTTGATCCCATCGATCTGCCCCATTTCCCACCTCAGGACAGGTCAGCTCAATAAATCGTACCCCTCGCTCTACCAGTCTTCTGGCCATAAGACATTGTTGGCCATAGCTGCGGGTAAAAGGATCGTCAGAATTTAAACCATACATCGCTTTAGTGGCCATCGATTCGCTTGCAAACTGGGTGAGTTCAGGTACTGACGATTGCATTTTGAATGCTAACTCATAGTTGGATATAGCAGTTTCTATTTCATCTGCATGGCCCAGGCTACCGAGCAGACTTTGATCCATATGTTTTATGAATTTCAATTTTTCTTTTTGTAGCTCCGGAGTTTCTTGTGGTTTGATATTTGCAATGGGCTCTTGACCTGTACGCAATATTGAAGCCTGGTAACTGGCAGGCAAAAATCCATTTTTAAAATTGTCCACCCCACCAGGTGGTATAAGACCTCCATCCAAGACTATATAACCAGGAAGATTATTGTTTTCACTACCAAGACCATATGTGATCCATGATCCCATACTGGGTCTGCCTTGTTGTCCATTGCCAGTATGCAGAAAATAATTTGCATTTGTATGTTCAGGAAATTCAGAAACCATAGAACGAATCAATGCTATATCATCTACACATGTAGCAATATTGGGAAATAAATCACTTACCATCATTCCGCATTCGCCATATTGCTTAAATTGCCATGGGCTTTTCAGTATCTTACCAACATTATTAAATTGGGTGGCATCTACTTTAAATTTTTTTGCTGGGTCTTCTCCGTTTTCTTTTGCCAATCTGGGTTTTGGGTCAAATGAATCTACCTGCGAAACTCCGCCATCCATATAAAGGAAAATTATGTTTTTCACTTTTGGTATATATTGAGGTGCCTGACCTAATCGGTCAAGTAAATCGTAGCTATTCGATTTGTTTACACATGAACCGAACAAACTCATCATCGCTAATGAGCCAAAGCCTGTCTTACAAACACAGAGCATCTCTCGTCGGGATAAATTATTAGGAATGAATCGATTTTTGGACATAGCTCAACTTAAATAAATAAATTCTTTTGCGTTAAATAGGATATGACAATAGTCCCTCCATATATCCACGTTTTGTGATACTGCTTTTACATCGCTTCCATCTATTTTATATTTAGAAGCTAAAATTCGTAAAAATGCATCCGCCTCGGCTTTTTCTTTTACAGTTGGTAATCTCGAAAAGGCTTTTGTAAATATTAATTCTATCCTTTTATCAATTTCCAAACTAGTAGCAGTGATCCGACATGCCATCTCTTCTGCCTGTTGGATTACAAATGGGTTATTCATCATTATTAGTGATTGGGCGGGCACATTGGATAAATCCCGTTTTCCGAAAGTCGAAAATGGTATGGGCCGGTCAAAGGTTGTCATCATGGGATCAAGAAAATTCCTTCTTACTTCCTGGTATACAGTGCGTCGCCCATTTCCATCCAATGGTCCACTTTTAGAAGGTTTGCCGCGACCCTGCATAAAGGATGTGATATAACATGGGACCGGTGCCCCGTACATCGAAGTATCTAGTCTACCTGACACTGCCAGTAGACCATCCCTGATCTCTTCAGCCTCCAATCTTCGTATGGGATATTGAGATAATAATAGATTTTCTGGGTCTAATTCATTACTTTTTGGATCAGCCAAGGTGGACCGTTTGAATGTGTTCGAAAGCATAATATACCTGATCATTTTCTTATTTGACCAACCCTCTTGTTGAAATTTTATAGCCAGGTAATCAAGTAACTCCGGGTGGGAAGGCAATTTTCCTTGTAATCCAAAATTATCGGTAGTTTCCACAATGCCCCTCCCAAATAAATAATGCCACAATCTATTGACCATTACACGCGCGGTAAGCGGATTTTGGGGATTAAGAATTGATTCTGCCAATTCAATTCTACCACTACCGGTTGATGGATAAGGATCAGCTGATTGTTCAATAGCTGTAAGAAATTTCCTGGGTGCTTGATCTGTCGGATCCATATGGTTACCTCTATGGAATACGCGGCTTTCAACCGCAAATCCATCATATATGCCATTGAAATAGGTAGTATCTGAAATACTATTGGAAAGTCGACTCTTTTCGGAAATTAATTCATTTACACCTTCAATACTTTTGCTCAGCCATTTTGTTTCCAACATTCGATTCAATAATACAACCTCTTCATGCGATGCTTTAAAATTTGACCAATTTTCAATGGCTGATTTCGCAGTTATTGAAGTCTGACCTGATGGTAAAGGAGGGGTAATCCATGATCCATTGTAAGCAGTAGCAAATTGAACCTCTACAAATGCATCCTTAGGCAGGAAGTAAACATGTCTATTATATGAGCCCGGTAAAATCTCAATATAGGCCTTATGCCCTTTCCATAATGAAACATCGAATTTGTAATTTTTCCATTGGGATGTATCCACTTTTTGATCAAGGTCACCAAAAATAGGATAAGAGATCAATTGAAAATTGTCTACAATGATTCTGATAGATGATTTGACGCCTTTAGCCCGCACTCCTATGAAATCTTTATCAATCATAAAGTTGGGAGAACGCAATGCACCAAAGATTCGAGCTCCCAGAATACGACTTGAAGCTTTACCCTCATCCAGTCCGATTATATTGTATATTGAATCTGGCAATACATCGCCTAATGTAGTTCGCTGCCCGAATCCGACTCCGTCGCACTTCCAATCCATTTTATTATTTACTCTAAAATCACCAATTACGGTATATTCGGAGTCTATATATTTTTCTGGATTGGATTTTTTTGTTAATGGTATAGCCCTCTCCGTCTTTGTATTTAGTTCCTGTATCCATTTAAGTGCAATCCTTTTCCTCACATAAGTATGAATTTCATTTATTTTTTCTACGCTTTGTTCTTCTTTGTATGAGTATGATGCGGACACAGGTGAGAATCTGGTACTTTCCATTATTCCATATAATGCGTAATAATCTTTTGTCAATATAGGATCGAATTTATGGTCATGGCATCGGGCACAGGCTACAGTAAGACCCTGGAAAGATTTGGTAGTCACATCTATCATATTATCTATCCGGTCAGCCTCGTCCTTACGCACATCTACCGGGCTATGTGTACCCTCATACATGGTATAAAACATCGTACCCAAATGGGATTCATTAGTACCACTTTTAGGGTCTCTTCTTATAACCGGCAATAAATCTCCTGCCAACTGTTCTTTTACAAATTGATTGTATGGAATATCCTGATTAAATACCCTGATCAGATAGTCTCTGTATCGCCAAGCTCCTGCTATTACATAATCAAATTCATGACCCTTTGTTTCAGCATATCGCACTACATCCATCCAATGCCTTGCCCATTTTTCGCCAAAGTGATTAGATGACAGGTAATGGTCCACCATAGTTTCATAGGCATTCGGTGACTCATCTGCAAGGTATCGATTGATGGATTCCACGGACGGAGGCAGGCCCGTAAGCACATAGGAGACTCTCCGAATCAAGCTGTTTTTATTTGCCTCTTTCGCTATGCTTAAGCCTGTTTTTTTTATTTTTTGATCAATAAAATAGTCTATAGCATTTTTACCTTTTGGCAATTTTGATAGATCAGATTTACCGGGTGGTATGAAAGCCCAATGCGGTTTCCACGCAGCACCTTGTTTGATCCATTTGGTGAGGATTGCAATTTCTCTTTCGTTCAACTTTAGCCTGGAGTCTGTGGGTGGCATTACCATGTCAGGATCAGTATGGTGTATTCGTTCAATTAACATACTGGAATCAATATGTCCCGGAACAATTGCTCTACCTCCATCCTTTAAAGCAGCAGTTGCACCTTCATAAGTATCGAGGCGCACCCCTCCTTTGCGAGACATAGAATCAGGGCCATGGCATAGATAACATTTTTGTACTAATATTGGTTTTACATCAAAATTATAGTCGACAGAATCCGGAATAGAATTTTTTGTATCCCGACCACAGCCCAGAATACATACCGCGAACACAAGTGGTACAATCGCTTTTATTACATGATTCAAATTTTTCACTAAGAAAATATATTTAATCATTCACCAATACCTAATTTATTTTCTTGAAGATAATATAATTCCAATTACACACCCTTATTGGTTTTTGTTTTTTTTGGCAGTCGTGATGTTTCACATGGTTTCAAATAGTTAATTTTATATTCAGTTCGCTCTACTTTTAAAATAATTATTTTTAAATAAGGCTTGACATTAAATACTAATGAAACAAATTAATATAGGGATTTTAGGACTCGGTCGCATTGGAAAAATTCATCTTCAAAACCTTTGTACCCAGTGGGAAGGAGTACACGTACTGGCTGCAATGAATCCGTCCAAAGAGGGTCAGATCATAGCCAGGAAGTATAATATACCTTTGGTGACTTCCGATGCAGATGAAGTGATTGAACATCCACTGATTGATGCTATAGTGATTT
>JBGAVW010000051.1:0-39437 GCA_044227925.1 Saprospiraceae bacterium
ATACGATTGTAAAATGTAAGTATATGGTCTACAGCAATGAGATCAGTGCATTTGCAAAGGAAATGGAATTCCTGCTTGCAGATTTCCCTCCAGGGGCAGACCAGGAATCCATTAATTCAAAATTAAATTTGTTGATCAGGCCGGATAAATGGATTTCCATTCTTAACCAGGAACAAATCAACTGGCCTGCTTATCAATTGCCATATTATGAAGGGCTTAATAAAGTAGGTGATCGATATTGGCTGGGCATTTACAGTCGCCATGAATGGTTTGATATTGCCTTCCTGGCCGATCTGTGCAGTCTTTGCAGAGATTGTCATATAGGACAGGTATGTATAACCCCCTGGAAATCGATCATTATTAAGGGCATTACCGATAATACGAAAGGTAAATGGAACCAATTATTAAATTTTCACCATATCAATATTCGGCATGCCGCTAATGAATTGAATTTTCAGGTGGAAGATAATAGTGATGAGGCCCTCGCGCTGAAATTATATTTGTATCAGCATTTACAGACTGATGATATTCGTACCCAGGGCATATGCTTTGGAATAAAGACCACACCAAAAACTGAAATTTTTAGTAATATTCTGATCAGAAAAAGTCATTTGATAAGGGTCGGTTGGGTCAAACTTTTTCCGGTATATGACATCCTTGTAGCTAAGGATTTTAATCCAAATGAAAGAACGGGATTTGTGTATAGCCAAAACCTTTTTAAATATCTTCTGCCGGAAACCCTGGAACAATGTGTAAACGCTCATTACCGTAATAGGCTAAAACCAGAAAACCAGGAAGAGAAAGATAACGCCAACGTGAACACCCTTGTGCACCATACTGACATTGCTACTGAAATAGTACATCAATGTCCTCACTGCCTGACTTGGGCAGATGAATACTTATTGTCATCTTTGGGGCAGGAATATGCTTGTTCTGTTTGTGAAACCCCCATGACCGAATTCAAAGAAATTGAAATAGAATCAAGAGAATGGGCCTCCGTTCAAAATTGATTTATCTTATTGAGGAAGGAATATTCTTTATTTTTCAACGATCAACATTTCTACCGGCAAATGATCACTAAAACCATTTGGGTTAAATGAGGACTCCTCCGAAGGTCTTGAAAATCTAATCGGAGTATTGTAATCACCTTTGGTCATACCTGCTAACTGGATAATTTTACTGGAAAGAAATTTAAAAGGATAAGGTGCTGACTCCACAGTAAGAGATTTGGATACAATGAACTGATCAAATATGTTGATTTCACTTCCATATACATGAGTGCCCAGCTTTCCATCCAAAAATGGGAACATTGTATTGAATAAAACAGGAGTAGAACGGGCATTTTTTACTTTTTCGATATTGGAAGTGGAATTTAAATAATCGGTCATAGAGCGGTCATAAGGCAAATCATTAAAATCACCCAGCAATACAATAGGTGGATTATCATCATTGCGTTCCTCCTTTTTTATCTCGTGTATGCGAGTGATCCAGTAAGAAAGGGTTTCTGCGACCATGATACGATAGGGCTCGGATTCAAATTTGCCCCCCAGTCTGGATGGCCAGTGATTGCCTATCAGGATGAGTTCATTTCTACCGGCCCTGGTAGTCAGATTTACCTGAAACAAATCCCTGGTGGCCGATCGCTTCATTATTTCCAATGAAAACATATGGCCATCATCTGTATAAAGATCGGCATCGTAGATAATCGCTATATCTATACCCCGTTGATCTTTGGTGTCTTTGTGCAATACAGTATAGTTTCTGCCTATTTCAGCTCCGACCTTATCCATTAGCTTTTTTACCACAAATTCATTTTCGATTTCGCATACACCCAGGATATCCGGCCCCAGGCCCCCGTTCATTTGTTTTATGATACTGCACAGATTATGTATCTTTTGATCCAGTACATCTTCTGTCCACCCTTTTAGTTCTCCTTTGATTACCTTTTGAAACCATTCCGGCCTGCGGGGAGAATTTAATACATCAAATAAATTTTCCAGGTTCCACCAATAGATATGATGCGTAGTTGCCATAGGACTTAAAGTTATATACTTAGGTGTAATTCTTCCAATAAATGTCATCGATTGTACTAACTAAAGCCATATTAACCGGGCACACTTTGTTCTGCTCGTTTGGATAATGCAACTTCAATACATTGGTATATACACGATACACTTCTCCTTAAAATAATCTTCCTTAAAATAATCTGAAAGCATAAAGATCTCATGAGCCCTGGTCTTTAAAATTTTAGCTTCCTCCTTAAGGGGATACCCTTTGTAAGCTATTAAACCATTTGGGCGAGCATTGATTTGTTTTGGTTTGATGTGCTTCCTTGTCAGGCGCAACAGTTCACTCATCTCGGTTACTGCGCGGGCCGTGATAAAATCGTATTTAGATTCCACTTGTTCTATTCGGATATGATGGGCACTGGCGTTTTCAAGACCAAGATGTTTTATTGCCTCATTCACCACCACTATTTTTTTACCTGTCCCGTCTATCAGGTGAAATTTTACTTCGGGATAAAATATGGCTAAAGGTATCCCGGGAAATCCACCACCGGTACCGAGGTCGAGTATTTCTGTACCCGGACGGAATTTCATAAATTTTGTAAGAGTAAGGCTATGCAATACATGGTGTATCCTGAATGCATCCATGTCTTTTCTGGAGATCAGATTTATCTTTTCGTTCCATTCATTGTAGAATGCATCCAGTTTATTGAGTTGATCCAGTTGAACAGTACTGATCGATGGAAAATATAGTTTATAGTCAATAGCTTCCATGCATTATTGCTCATAAGCCTTTATCCAGGCATTGGCCATCAGTCTCGCCCCTGCCAAAGATGGATGTACACCATCAGGACACCAATACGCTGCGCCGCCTTTGTGCATCACTGCATCGAATATACTTTGATAGGGAATAAAGGACGCTTTAAATTCTGAAGCTAATTTTTTACATGATGCCTGGTATGAAGGAAATATTGAATTCCACCTGGTATCCCCTACTGCTGTACCACCACGTACTACAAAGGGCTCACCCAGTATAAGTCTTACCTGGGGCAAAGCCTCTTTAGTACGTTTGAGTAATGCTCTCAGATCATTTTCATACGTTTCCGTAGTACCATTATATCCACCTGACAAGGTATGCCAAAAATCATTCACACCTATGAGGATACTCAGTACATCCGGTTTTAGATTCAACGCATCATCATCCCATCTGCCAGCCAACTGAAATACTTTATGGCCTGAGATACCCCTGTTGTAAATGCGCAATTGTTTTTCAGGATATTTTTCCAGGATAGTGGAGCTGGCCATATGCACATATCCGGTACCCAATCCGGAGGCATTATTTGCATAATATTGAGCTTTGTCCCGACCGGCATCTGTAATGGAATCTCCCTGAAATAAAATTGTTGACTTACCATCGTCTGCCAGATGATCAAATGAAATAAATGGACTTGCCATCGTACTCAACAGGCTGGTTTTAATAAATGTTCTTTTATTCATAATTAATAATATAAATGATGCAAAACTGAAAATTTGTAATGCTGATCCAAGATAGTATATTATTTATTTTCCTGTATCAAAAACTTGGATCGGGAAGGCAATGTGGAAGCAGGCACGATGGCTTTTTTGGGTTTTTGTGATAATTTAATATCGTGTATTTCCATATGATCCGGATACGCCAGGTGACCAAACCAATTCCCATTATTGCCATAGGTGTTTAATGTGATGGAATCCCAATCCAATTCGCCGGTATGCTGAGCTGATTTTAATACCGGTAAAACAGTGCCTTCCTTGACCAGTATGATACAATTCAGTTTATCCGTCTGCATGGTATGCCAACCGCTTGAAAAACTTTTTTTGGTTTGAAAATCAATCCAATTGCCTTTGGGCAGATAGACAGATCGCGATGTACTTCCTGTTTCAAAAATTGGCGCTACCAGTATATTTTCTCCAAACATATATTCATTATCGATATCCCAGGTACCCTGATCATCGGGGAATTCGAAAAACAATGAGCGTATTACCGGCCATCCTTTTTGAGATGATATCAGAGATTGCGTATACACATAGGGCATCAACTGGTATTTTAATTCAACAGTAGATCGAAAATATTCTTCAAATGCAGGACTGTAATCCCATGGTTCTTTAGGAGGTTGACCATGACATCGGGTATGAGATGAAAAGATACCAAATGGCAACCACCTTCGATACAAATCCTCTGGAGTGCGTTTTGTAAATCCACCTATATCATGGCTCCAAAATGTAAATCCACTCAATCCCAATGATAATCCACCCCGGAGTTGGGCTTCCATGCCCATATCAGACGACTCAGCATCACCTCCCCAATGGATAGGGTATCGCTGACTACCGGCCCAGGTGCTTCTGGCCCAAATAATTCTTTCGCCTCTGGTTAATTTAGTCAGGTCTGACACTATTTTATTGTATCGCAAGGGGTATAGATTGTGCTCATAAAAGCCGGTACGACCATTGGAATAAATGCCATCAAAAGGAGCGGCTTCACCAAAATCTACTTTTATAGCCGATACCCCCATATCCAATAATCCTTTTAGCTTATTTGTATACCATTCTATAGTTTTGGGGTTGGTAAAATCCAATACCGCATCCTCGAAAGGGATATTCCCTTTGTCATTTTTTACATACAAATCTTTTTCTATTATTTCGTTGAATAATTTGTTCTTAGGCACAAAATAGGGCAATTGCCAAAGGCAGGTTTTAAATCCATTTGATGCCAGGTCTTTAATCATGCCTGGTGCATCCGGAAACCTGTTTTTGGAAAATTCATAATCACATTGCCAATCGGTTTCAAACCATCCCGTATCAAAATGCAATACATCGGCTGGAATTTTATGTTGTCTGAGTTTTGCGGCGACATCCCGGCCATCCTTTTCTGAGAAGTACGTGATGCGACTCATCCATAGCCCAAAGCTCCAAAGAGGCGGCATTGGGGCTTTACCGGTCAGGTTGGTATATTCTTCCAGTATTTCTTTTGGTTTTCCAATGAAAATAAATAAATCCAAAGTTTCATCACCTATGAGTAATGCATTGCTGGCTCCGTAAGACTGACCTATATCACAGGTAATAGGACTGGAAGTATGCATAAACATACCATACCCTTTATTGCTCATGAAAAAAGGAATGGGTTTATACATAAAATTGGTTTCCACACCATTTGGATCACAGGTGTACAACTGTACTTTTTGACCCATTTTATTAAGCTTGCTAAAGGATTCACCAAATCCGTAAATTTTTTCATCCGGTAATAGGGAAAAAACCGCTCCTACACTACGTGAATAATCGGAAGCCCTCCTGACATAACAAAAGGGCAGATTTTGACAGAAACCGGCATTATCATTTGGATGTTTTGTCGAAGTAAGTATCTTACCATTTATATCCAATACCTGCACGCTCCAGGGATAAGTGGATATTCGAATGCTTCCGTGTACACTCTTATATTCATGGCCTCCGTTGATTGCCCTGTATTGCCATTCTTTGCTATGGGGGATCTCGTCCGGAATCATAAGATGTTCTGATGATCGGGAATTTGAAATCCCGGTATGCATTTGCATTCTTACCGTCCGGGAATCAATAAATTCGAGGCTAAACTTCCATTTAGGATCCTGCGCATACTCCCGTGCTGGGAATTCATTTTGTACTGTTCGTTTTAGACCATGTTGGGTATAATTAAAAGCATGGGCAGGAAAATATTCGGCCCTTCGCCAAAGTACCTGGCCTGTGGAAGTAGCCGGATCAAAATCTACGAGGCTATCTGCCAGGAAATAGGTATTGGTATAATCTTTAAAATCTTTAGATAAATCAAGAGGCTCATTCATCAAAGTCTGCACAGACTGGCTGTGCCCTGTCCATGTCAAGAATGAAAAAAAAAGTACTATGATTTTATTTACCATACCGGAATTCTAAATTTTATAAAATGATATCTTCTAAATAGGTACGAATGTTTACCCTATTGCTTAGCAAATACGATATCCCCTTTCCAAACCTGTGTAGGTGCCTGGGACCCTCCGAAGACATATATTCTATTTTTCCACCGAGTATAGGCAAACCTATCTGTCCAAAATCCACAATCATTCATTACATCCCATTTTTGGGTTTTAGTATTAAATTTTTCAGCAGGAGAAAATGAAGATCTTGCCCTGCCACCAAAAGTCAAAATGAAGTCCCCTACCGGGATAGCTCCAAAATTTCCCCTGGGTGTGGGAACATCATTCATAAAACCAAATTCTCTTTTGGCATGATTTAAATACACCGTGCCTGCTTTGGGGTCAACACCATAACCACCGATCATATACATACCATCACCTATAGTTACCGATACATGACCTGATCTGCCCATTTTTAGTTTGTTCTGTAAGTTCCAGTTTCTGGATTCTTCATTATAGTATAAAATTTCCTCACAGTTGGTATTAAACTGTTCCACTTCTCCGCAAACCCCGCCATTAGCATATATTCTGTTATTGTAGACGGTAAGGGATAATCTGGCCCTGGGACTTGGGAGTGGAGTCATTATTTTCCACACCTGGTTAGTAAGGTCATAATAGTCCACCCTACTTAAAATTTTTGCAGAATCATCCACACCTCCGGCTACAACCAGTTTATCATTCCACAGAGTCACTCCGGCTTCAGTACGAGGGGTCGGCATTCCTGCCAGATCGACCCATTGGTAAGTCGTTGGATTGTATTTCATAAGCCTTCCTTCCAAACCTGCCAAAACATATATTTCATCATTAAATGTCACAGCCGCCCCATTGATTATGTCGTGTTTGGCAGGCACATCTTTAGACCAAACTATAGATAAAGGCTCGGGGTCTTTAACTATTGTTTTTTCATCATTACCTCCCTGTTTACAGGCGATTAAGAGCACAAAACCAATCAAAATCGTTATATTAACTCTAAACATAAATGCAAAGGTAAAGATCTGGTTGCATTAATCTATTTTTCTAGAACCGAATGCGCTTGAAAGGCTTAAAAAAAAAGTTATACTTAAATAATCTAATTTTGGCCTATGTCTACCCTGATACAAACTGAAGGCATCGTATTAAAAACCATGAAATATGGTGAAACCAGTATCATCTCTCAGATTCTTACCAGGGACCACGGTCTTATCTCCTTAATTATGGGCGGAGTGGCAAATAATGCAAAGAAGGGCATGTTTCAGATCATGAGCCAATTGGATTTGGTATTCTATCATCAGGATCACAAGACTATGCACCGAATCAAAGAAGCACGATATGCCAAAATATATCAGACATTACCATTTGAAATACAACGTTCGGCCGTAGGTATATTCATGCTGGAGCTCATCCGGAAAAGCCTTAATAATAAAGAAACGGATATGGCCTTGTACGACTGGATACAATCCTGTCTCAATTTGTGTGATGGAGTAAACACAAAACTTTCTTTTATGCCTTTGTATTTTTTGGTTGGGCTATCGAAGCATCTTGGTTTTTGCCCACTAAATAATTTCACCGATGACAATTTGATATTTGACCTGCGCGAGGGATGTTTTACTGGAAATGTTCCATTTCACCGGGAATACCTCGACCGGGATTGTGCCCGGTATTTACACCAAATTCTGTACCATGAGGAATATGCAGATCTGATACATCTTATCATTCCACAGGCATATCGAAAACAACTATTGTATGGTTTGCTGGATTACTATAAAATTCACCTGGATCATTTCAAAGGATTGGATTCACCACATATACTGGAAGAGATACTGGCAGCATAAGTAAGTATTCTTACATCAGCTTTTATTGATCAAGATAGACCCATATTATTTCAAAAGGGCATATCGGTGTTCATCGTATATGGTCCCATTTTTAATCACCGCTTTTTCAAATACAGCCTCTAATGTAAATCCTGCTTTTTCTAATGCTTTTTTGGAAGCGGTATTAAAATCGAAAACAGCTGCATATACCCGGATCAGATCGAGGTATTCAAAAGCATAGTGACTCGCTAATTTTATAGCTTCTGTAGCAATGCCAATATTCCAATAGGGTTCCCCTACCCAGTAGCCGATTTCAGCATTCAGGCGATATACATCCGTTTGTTTTATCAATCCTATACAACCGACTAGTTTGTCTTTATATTCAATAGCAAAAGTTAGTTGCGGGTTTTCTTTGGCGCAGACCTGATTTATAAAAAACGCTGCATCTTTTTCATGGTATGGATGAGGCATTGTATCCCTCAAATTATCCCACAGTTTTTTATTATTACAAAGTAATGCTACCTGAGGGATATCATCTTGAGTAAAGGCCCTGAGAATGATATGAGGAGATTTGCTTTTCATTTAATCAAAAAAAAATGCCACAAAAATGCAGTAGACCTTTGTGGCATAGTTATTTTAAAAATTATATCCGTATTTATATCAGCTTCCAGCCATCCCGGTATTTCCTGGCTACAAATTGGTTTGCTTCATCCCAGTTGGTGATCTTCATATTCTTTCCATCCCATAAAAGCTTTTTACGGCCGGGGAAGGTCATCCTGTTATTTTCACCTTTTACTCCCAAACCATACGATCGTATGGCCAGATTGCCCATGATCACAGTCTCCGTCAATGGACCGGAATAATCAAATGATGAAGTCAGTTTTTTATGCTCAGGACTACCAAAGCCGGCTTTACATGCTTCAGTCCAGGAAACCTGGTGACCCGCTTCAGGTAATTTTTCATTTTTATTACCTGATTTGAAATTGGGATCCATCTCCAGTTTTTTACCGTTTTTAAAATAAATCCTTGGTACCAATCCATAGGTGCCACAGGTCATAACACCTTTGGTACCTACCATCATCACTCCATTTGCACTGCCTACATCTCCGATATCTTCGTTTGCAGGTATCCACTCCGGATGAAATGGTCTCAATCCACCGTCATACCAGGTGAGTGTAAGAGGGGTCTTGTTTTTGGCAGTTGCCGGAAATGATAATTGTACATGAGAAGAAGGTGGACAGCCCTCAGGTATATATTCCGGATTCCAATCTTGTTTGAAAACCTGGCCCACGCTGCATTCTACTTCAGTTGGATAGCCCAAACCTAAAGTTCTAAATGGAGAATCAATCAAATGGCATCCCATATCACCAAGGGCACCTGTACCAAAGTTCCACCAACCTCTCCATTTGAATGGGTGATATAACGGATGATAGTCTACCATTTCCGCAGGACCTATAAACAGATCCCAGTCGCTGGCCGACATGCTGGCCGGCAGAGCTGGTTTATCTGTAGGTACCGGAATCCCCTGTGGCCAAACCGGTCTATTGGTCCATACATACACTTTATTCACCGGGCCTATGAGACCCTGATTAAACCACTGTACCATTTGTTGTTGGCCGGGATTAGAAGCACCCTGATTACCCATCTGGCTTACCGATTTATATTTACGTGCAGCTTCTGTAAGTTGCCTGGCTTCATATATATTGTGCGTAAGGGGTTTTTGAACATATACATGTTTTCCATTTTGCATTGCAGTCATAGCAGCTATACCATGTACGTGATCCGGAGTAGAGATGGTCACTGCGTCAATGTCCTTGGACATTTCATCAAACATTTTCCTGAAATCCTTGTATAATTTGGCTGTAGGAAATTTATCAATAGAATTTTTGCATCTGGCATGATCCACATCTGCCAGGGCTACCACATTATTTGCGCCGTTATTCCAGGCATTGGCTATATCGGATTGGCCTTTACCTCCTGCCCCTATCGCAGCAAGATTTAATTTATCACTTGGAGCGGTATACCCTCTGCCCAGTACATACCGGGGAACTATAAAAAATGAGGCTGCTGCTATGCCCGTATTTTTTACAAATGTTCTTCTCTTTTGATTGATTTTATTCTTCATTTTTTAGTTGTTTTTCAAGCCTGAAGTTAAGGTAAAACTTGGAATCATAAGAAATGAAATTAATCTCAAAACAATCTGAAGATAGAAGCGTTTAAGATATATGAAAAAATCAATTCCCATTCTGATATTATTTCTGATCTGTGTGATCAATGCAGTATTGCCATCCTGTAAAAAAGAGGATGCTGTAGGTACGGATAAAGAATTATTAGACTTCGCCCAAGCTACTTCAGGATTTACATGGTATAAAAATGCCAATACGTTACTTGCCAAAAGTAATGCCAGTGGCCATAGTGAACCTTTTTTAAAAACGAGATTTAATGCCATAGCTTCCGCTAAGTTGGATGCCGGTGGAAGGCCCATCGATGGTACCTCCTTTCCGGATGGTTCATTGGTAGTAAAAGAATTGTATAAAAATGAAAATACTCTTAACCGATATGCCATCCTGTATAAAAAACCAGGTCATCCAGATGCAGATGAAAAAGGATGGGTTTGGGGTTATATTAATGCCGATGGAACAGTGGCGGCAGCTGCTGCCCAAAAAGGATCAGGCTGCAAAAGTTGTCACTCCCAGGGCGGCAATATAGATTATATCCTAATGAAGAAATATTTTCCATAAAATCCTGATTTATAATTTCGGGTTATTCTACCTATATTAATGGAATAATCTGAAGAAAAAATGAAATCAGTAATCCACCGCCGCGCGTTTATTAAAAGCGGTTCTACTGCTATTGCAGGATTTTATATCATTCCTAATTACCGATCAAGACTTGCTCCCAGTGACAGGGTAAGTGTGGCTCATATTGGCGTAAATGGTATGGGCCAAAACCATATTGATTGGTTCGCTGAATTACCATCTGTACAAACTGCAGCATTATGTGATGTGGATAGTGTAAACCTTGGGATGGGTATGGAGGCCCTGATGAAAGCCAATCCACAGGCCAACGCCAAAACCTATTCGGATTTTAGAAAAATACTGGAAAGAAAAGATATAGATGCTATTACCTGTGCTACCCCTGATCACTGGCACGCGCAAATAGCAATTATGGCTTTTGAAGCAGGTAAAGATGTATATGGTGAAAAACCACTATCTTTTTCGGCACGTGAAGGAAAACGAATGCTTAAATCCCAGCAAAAGCACCAGCGGATATTTCAGCTTGGAACTCAAATACATGCCGGAGATAATTATCACCGGGTAGTAGAAATCATTAAGTCAGGAGCATTGGGTAAAATACATTCCGTACGCCTGTGGAAAACCAGCAATCCACCTGTATTACCTTTTACTACCGACCATACAGTGCCATCAACTCTGAATTGGGATTTTTGGCAAGGCCCTGCTCCGGCCAGGGAATATACTAAAGAGAGAACCCATTTGACTTACCGGTATTTTCTTGATTATAGCGGTGGAGTCTTCCAGGATTTTTGGTGCCATATAGCGGATATAGTCTGGTGGTCAATAAACCCACAAGGACTGACCAATATATCTTCAAGGGGAGAAAAAGTAGAAGGCCAGGGTGATACTCCCGGATGGATAGACATTGACTATCAATTCAATGATCTTAAACTTTATTGGACATCAAAACAACCGGAATTACCTAATGTACTGGATGGTCATATCGGTGCCTATTTCGAAGGTGCTAATGGTACCCTTTGTTGTAATTATACTGATCGAATTATATCCATCCATGGTCAGGTGATGAAAGACATCGATTCTGTCCCAATTGGTACTATACCCAGATCCCCTGGTCATCAACAAAATTTTATTGATTCGGTAAAATCCCGTAAACAACCTGAGTCAAACCTGGAATACGTGCGCAAAATGACATTACCCATGCACCTTGGCCTCATATCCTGGAGACTATCAAGGCCTCTTGAATGGAATGAAAAGAAAGAAAAATTTAAAAAAGATAAAGAAGCAAATCTTTTGTTGGACAGGAAATACAGAAAAGCATACGATTGGATTTAAAATACATCCTTATTTCTGTATCAAAGCAAGGAAATAGAGCCGAACCCTATCAGACGAATTATTCGGGAATCTGATGCCCTTCAGGTTGATTTTTACCCTTTTCCTTAAAAATCAATAATTTATTCAAAAGTTTATCACACTATTAATCCTTTTGGCTGTAAATTTGTTCTTAATTAGACAAAATCCAAATAACTATAGGTTTTACTAATTTATAAAAAGCTAATAATGAAGCGCGTATATCTGGATAATAATGCTACTACCCCTTGTGATCCACGAGTGGTAGATACTATGGTGCCATACTTCTTCGAAAAATTCGGCAATGCCGCCAGTAGAAGTCACCCTTATGGATGGGAAGCGGAAGAGGCTGTAGACTATGCCCGAGAGCAAATTGCTACCCTGATCCATGCTGATCCTAAAGAAATCATTTTTACTTCAGGTGCCACTGAGGCGGATAACCTGGCTATCAAAGGTGTATTTGATATGTATCGCAAAAAAGGCAATCATATCATTACAGTAACCACCGAACATAAAGCCGTATTAGACACCTGTAAGCATTTGTCAGAACAAGGCGCTGAAATCACTTATCTGGAAGTAAATGACAAGGGGCTCATAGACCTGGCTGCACTTGAGTCAGCTATAAAACCCACCACGATATTGGTATCCATCATGTGGGCCAATAATGAAACCGGTGTAATACAACCAGTAAAAGAGATTGGTGATATCTGTGCAAAACATGGTGTATTATTCATGTCCGATGCTACTCAGGCAGTAGGAAAAATAGATGTGAATCCGCGTGAAATGGGTGTACACCTGATGACTTTCACTGCTCATAAAATGTATGGCCCCAAGGGAGTGGGAGCCCTGTATGTAAGCCGCAAAAATCCAAGAGTAAAAGTCACTGCACAAATGGATGGTGGCGGACACGAGCGGGGCATGCGATCCGGCACTTTAAATGTCCCTGGTATTGTAGGTTTTGGTAAGGCGGCTGAATTAGCCAGACTGGAAATGAAATCGGATATGGAGAGGATATCAAAATTGCGTGACAGATTAGAAAGCACACTAAAGAATACGCTTGAAGAAGTATACATCAATGGTGACCCGGCACACCGGATGCCACATGTAACCAATATGTCGTTTAAGCATGTAGAGGGAGAAGGACTGATGATGACATTTAACCAAAAAATATCCTTATCCTCCGGATCGGCTTGTACATCTGCTTCACTGGAACCATCCTATGTATTGGTAGCATTGGGCCTGGGTGATGATCTGGCACATTCGTCTTTAAGATTTAGTTTGGGCAGATTTACCACGGATGAAGATATCGATATTGCCATTCAATCCATTCGCGATGGAGTAAATCATATGCGCGATCTGAGTCCAATCTGGGAAATGTACAAAGAAGGGGTGGATCTTACACAAGTGAGCTGGAGTGCACATTAAACTTTTTAATTGAAATCATTGTTTTTTAAATCAAATAAATAATACATATCATGGCTTATTCAGAAAAAGTACTCGATCATTTTCAACATCCTAAAAATGTAGGTACCCTTGACAAGAGCAAAAAAAATGTAGGTACCGGCCTGGTAGGGGCTCCTGAATGCGGAGATGTAATGAGATTACAGATAGAGGTAGACGAGGCCACCAATACCATCACCGATGCAAAATTTAAAACATTTGGTTGCGGATCGGCAATAGCTTCTTCTTCATTAGCAACTGAATGGCTCAAAGGCAAATCAGTAGATGATGCCCTTAAGATAGATAATATGGATATAGTGGAAGAGCTTGCTTTGCCCCCGGTAAAAATTCACTGCTCCGTATTGGCCGAAGATGCTATCAAAGCAGCCATCAAGGACTATCAAATGAAAAATGGAATTGCTGTGGCTGAATCAGCACATGCATAACATTGTAATTTGTAAATTGTAATTTCTACATCCTATGGTTTTCGTATCTGAAGATGCCAAAAAACAAATAGCAGAAATCAAAACCAAAGAACATCTTGGTGAAGATTATTTTGTGCGTGTATCTGTCACCAGTGGCGGATGCTCCGGTCTTTCGTATAATATGGATTTCGACAATGAAGAAAGGCCTAAAGACCAGGTGTTTCATGACAACGGTATCAAAGTAGTCACCGATCTCAAAAGTTTTCTCTATTTGTTTAATACTACCCTGGAATTTTCCGGAGGGTTAAATGGCAAAGGCTTTCATTTCAGCAACCCTAATGCAAGCAGGACTTGTGGCTGTGGAGAGAGCTTTGCAGTATAAGGACCTTGGCTTACCTATTTCCTCCACATTATACACCATCGTTTTTTTAAGTAGGCTTTGAAGGTTAGTAGTCTCACCATCCCGTAGCTCCCTGGCAGAGAGTCTTTCTCATCAAATAAATTTACCTTTAATGTTTTTAGTTTTGTAGTATATCTGCATTATTATGATCAAAGACAGAGAGGTCACCATTCACGATATAGCCAATGAGTTAAATATCTCCATAGCCACTGTAAGCCGGGCGCTGAAAAATGATCCGGTGGTAAATAAAAAAACCAAAAAGAAAATTACCGATCTGGCAGAAAAACTGGGATACCGAACCAATCAATTTGCCAAAAGTCTCCGGACTCAAAAAACCAATACGCTTGGAGTAATAATACCCAGGCTCAATAGCTATTTTATGAGTACTGTGATTGCCGGTATGGAATCCGTAGCGAATTCTGCCGGGTACAATCTTATTATATCCCAGTCCGCAGAAAAATGGGGTAAAGAAATCGAAAGCGCCAATACGATGTTCATAAATAGAGTAGATGGACTATTGGTATCCCTGGCCTATGAATCAAAAAACCTGGATCATTTTAACCAGTTTTTATCAAAAAAGACTCCGCTTATTTTTTTTGACCGGGCCGAAGATCATGCTTCATTTACCAATATAGTGCTGGACAATGAAAAAGCAGCCTACGATGCCACCCACCACCTGGTACAGCAAGGTTGCAAATCAATCGCTCACATTACCGCAGATACGCCAAGAAAAATCTACAAACAACGACTGCAAGGATTCAAAAGAGCATTGCATGATCATCAAATCCCATTCAATGAAAAAATGATATTTCATGGCAACCTCAGTATAGAATCAGGCCAGGAGATTGCTCAGGAAATAGTAAAACAAAAAAATAAAATTGATGGCGTTTTTTGCGCCAATGACAGTAGCGCTGTAGGCTGCATGATGTATCTAAAACATCATGGAGTAAAGATCCCACAAGATATAGCCATAGTAGGATTTAATAATGATCCGATCTCCAGAGTAATGGAACCCAATCTCACCACCATAAACTACCCCGGCTATGAAATGGGTGAACTGGCTGCCAATCAAATCATAAATCATTTGAAAGGTTCACATTCGCTTGAAATGACCAAATCTATATTATTGCATCACGATTTACTGATCAGAAAATCCAGCCTCAAGTCGGGTAAAACAGAAATCAAAAATCAAAATCACTGACATTTAAAATATACCAGGCAAATGAAATCATTCGTGCTGATTTATTCAATTTACTTCTTGCTGTCGTGTAATTCTTCCCCAACAAAAAAAGTACAATTAGAGGAATCACCAGTGCCATGGGACTTCAGTGAACATGCAGTTTATATGGATGAAAAAGGCCTTTCCCTTCAAGGTACCGGTTTAATTCAAAATCATCTTAGCACTCAAGCGCTGGATCTGGTTACCTTAAAAACCATCTATGCTACACCCGCTACGGCGGATTCTGTCATAGAATACAAAATAAGTAATGCGCTAAACAAATTAAATGAACCATTTATCATTCTCTCTATAATGAATAATGCTCAGTCAAATCCCAAAGCCGAATTGGTATTTTTAAGTAAATCCAGCCCAACACAAACGCCATTGGATGAACTCACCAACCGTAGAAATGAATGGATGAAATACTGTAATGCCCACCAGGCAGCTTTATTGGTAAAAGAATTATATACCCCTGATGCATTGTATTTTAATCACAAACCTGTAATCAAGGGAACAGCAGAGATCACTAAGGAATACGGTTATATGAATTCATCAAATTATCATTTAGAATTGACCCCTTTGCATATAGAAGCTGTGTCCGACTCATTGATTTACGAGATTGGGCAAGGCAGTGGATCGTATGGAGGTAAATATATTTTGGTTTGGAAAAAGAATACGGAAGGGAAGTGGATGGTGTATATGGATTCTAATATTTGACCAATTAGAATGTACCACATATCCTATACCTTTTAAATTTCCATCAACATAAAAAGAAAAAAAATAAGATTTAACCAAAAACCAGGCTTTATTCTCAAACTGTCCATGGTACATGGTCATATGGTACGTGGTACATTATTTCTTTGTATATATTAAATAGGTACCACCGTCGCGGGGATTGCTATTAGGCTTTTTTAATGAACCCAGTAATAAATTTCCATTTTCAATGGTGTATTCTTCAGCGGAGTGCAACATTTGATAATATCGCTCTTCACATTGCATCAGCTCCCTGGGACCTGCTTTTTCAGTAGTATTCAGGTTTGAGATTTTTATTTTCCCTTTTTTATCAGCATCACTATAGATAATGGATTCCACTTTCCCTCCGTAGCTATTGACTACCGATTGTCCGGAAATCGTAATATTCCCCTTCCCATCTTTTTCCATTTTCAAGTTGATCTCTCTGTGATCATTTACCTGCCAGCCACAGGGAGTATCTTTGGCATCGCTCAGGAATATACCCGTCAATATCCATTCCCCCAATGGGTCTGTGGCCGTCTCCGTATTTTCTTTATTACAGGTGGTCATCGTAAAAGCCAACCACCCTACCATTAATAATATCTTCCTGACCATATAAGCAGAATTAGAGTACACCAGGTTAAACGTATTAAGAAGTGAGTTGGTTTGATTATAGAAAATTATTTTACAAATTTTACGGAGCCGATTTTACCATCTATCTCCATTTTTAAAAAATAAATGCCCCCTGGCAGATCGTGTACCGGTACTACCACGGATTGAGATCCGGATGCAAATTTTGACTTATAAGCATACCTTAATTTTCCGGCAATATCGTAGACATAAAACCTGGTTTCTTCACTGGCCTTGGGCTGAATCCATTGAACAGTGATCTTATTATCGGTAACCGGATTAGGTGATACTTTTAATCCGTTTTTAATCACCAGCTCGTTTTCTACAGCAGTAGGCAATTTTCTTGCGCCGTTCGCAAACCATACACCAAGCTTGGCATTGGATATCAAAGCCGTGGCTGTGCCCGTACCAGCTATTTTACTGGTGGTTACTTTTACTTGTCCTACCACTTTCGAGCCGGAGTTAGTCGCTGCATTAAAGATCACTCTGTCATCAGCGCTGGAATAGTTAGGCCAGCTAAGTTCAGAATTAAAGAATATAGTATCAATTTTGCCTGTTTCTGTATTACCTCCCAGGCAATAATAATCTGACTGAGCAGGGATACCACCTTGGTCAACGACCATATCAAAGGCTATGATGAAAGGACTATTTTTGGAGAATGTCGGATTGCCTACACTGGTTTTTTCCGGTAATTGCCCAAACAGTTTGGAAATTTTACCATCTCCGAAGGTGGACTTAGGGTTATTATACACGCGCAGAAAGGATATGTCCCAGTATTCAATATCGGCACCGCTCGTATTTCTTATAGTATTGATGGCATCGTACATGACCAATTCGCCGGTATGATCAAATTCCATAGCATCGGAATACTGAACAGATTCTGTCTTTACTCCGTTGGAGAAGGTAGGATTGTATAACTCAAAAACATTCCATTTCTGGGCATTGTAATCGTATACATGAATTTTATTTTCTTTCACATCTTTACTTGCTGCCAATAATGTCCCTTGTCTGGATATTATGGCATTTCTCCATATGGATTCATTTTGACCTACAGATTCACTGAAAGTACCTTTCGTCCAATCAATACTGATATAGTGAATTTTTTTATCGTTTCCTACAAATACAATTAAGTCGCCATCATCTGTCACACTGGGTCTGCTCAAAGGTGATTTGCTGGATAGTTTAGTCACTAATTTGCCTGTGCCGTCTGCCAACCACAATCCGGTTTGCCCATTATCTGTATACACAATAAAATTAGATCCCGGATTTACCTGCACATCCTGTTGTGTATTGGTGGAAGTACCATCCAAAATACCTACTGCATCGTAAGCCGCTTTGGCAGCATTCGTTTCAGCACTGTTGGCGCCAAATAAATCAGCAGATGATTGTATCACTGCTTTACGACAGTCAATAAATCGTGAACTACGGGTAAGATATTGTGTCAATGCCCGGTAGTAGATCTTTTCTGCTTTGTCGAGATCATTATTTATGCGGGTTACAAACTGGTAGAATGCCCAGTTTACTATCCCGCTATTGATGTGTACGCCACCATTATCCTGTGTGCCTTTGTATCGTTCAGAGTAAATACGAGGCTGATAACCCGCATCACCCAGTTGCAGACCTCCATTGTGTGGATCAATGAAACTTCTGAGTGCTCCGGTTGGAAACTCTGCTTTTTTCACTACTTCCTCGCCCATGGTCCAGTCATCCCTGTCAATGAGTCTGCCAAAAATATCAGCGAATGATTCATTTAAAGCACCGCTTTCACTTTCATAGTCTAGATTTGCTGTAGTTTGCACTACTCCATGGGATAATTCATGGCCCGCCACATCCAAGGCTTTTGCGAGCGGTGAAAATGCCTGGGCACCATTTCCGTAAAACATGGCTTCACCATCCCAGAATGCATTATCCATTTGTTTGCCATCTTCATCCACAATATTTACAATGGAGATTATATTTCCACCTCTGCCATTTATTGAATTGCGATTGTGTTTTGACAAAAAATATTCATAAGCTATTCCCGCATTATAATGGGCGGATGCGGCTGATGCGCTGATCCAATTTGTATTTGTCGGCGAATTGACCAGCGTAGGATTAAAAGCATTAAATGCAGGACTGGAATTTTTTCCATCCCAGGTCCAGATGACCCCAGTGGGCTCTTCATCCCCAACTCCAATGGAAACAAACATTTTACGAGATACATCTACCAGGTAAAAGTTTCCATCCTGATAGGTGTTTAGCGTAATTGACTTGCCGAATAAATCAGTAGCCACCGAAGTAGTTTTAGGAAAAAATTCCTTACTATGTCTTTTGGTATTAGTGAGTTTCAATGTATTGCTTCGATGAGCATCAGCAGATATAAACCCCGCACGGTGATCATGTGGTAAAAATGAACATGTGTTTTTGTATTTTTTAAGTATTGAGCCATCGTGAGCATCCACCAGGTAAATCCAGGTTTCTAAGCCATTGGCCCGAACTGTAAATACATAAGCGAGATGGGCCTCATTCGTTTCATCGTAATATATATTCTTTTCAAAACTGATCCGATTCCCTTTAGTGTGTTTGATCAGCTCAGGTGAAATTTCCCGGTATTTATTTTTGTTTTTAAGGTCATTGATTACAATGGTTTCTGCATTAATCTCCGTCAAGGTGGCATTGACATTCAGATCTTTCGGTGTAGGAAAGGATATCCCGTTGATTCGATCCATTGCATCTCCTTTACCATGTATGATTAACTCACCACCATAGATGGGTATACCTTTGTATTCTTGTTTTACTTTGATGTGTTGAAATCCCAGGTCATCTGTGTTTTTTGAAACAAAAGAAAATTCTTTAGGGACTTCATTTATTTGAAGTGTAGCTTTAAACTGATTTAAAAAAGCATAAACAGAACTATTGGCTGCACGTTGATTAAAGTTTTGCTTTTGACTGCTCTGGGCCCAAAAAGAATGGTCATTAATTTCGGCAAAGTCAACTGTTGAAGGTGTAACAGCACCGGTGGAGGCATTAGCCCATTCCAATTTTTTTATTTCACCAGATGATTGTTTTAAGCCATACTGAATATTCAGTTTGAGAGGAGCCGGTGCCTGAGGTATTGCGCCTGAAATAGTAGTGGATCCAAAAGGAATGGTTTTAAAATTAGGTTGGGCAAAAGTCAGCTGGCTCAAGAATACAAAAACAAGAATAAATCGCATATCTACTTTTAATTTTTATTTGAATGGATCAATTTCATCAACTGATCGTAAAAAGATCTTAAGTTTCCCGGGAGCAGTACTGATCTGGACCACACTAATTTTTTTACTTCTGCATTTTTATGCATCATTGAAATAAACGAATAGGTATTACCTGGCTCAGAAAGTTGCATGGTATGTATCCCTAAAAATGAATAATTGGCAAATATACTTCTAGTTTCGGAGCTATCTGTTTTGGAAATATATTCCCACTCCTGGTCACTAAAAAATTTCTTTTTGTACAAATCCCCATTTTGCAAAAGCGCATAAGTATTCACCAAGCCGGTAAATCCACCTCCATGGCCGAAATAAATCACCGAATCCGGATAGGAATCCAATTTATCTTGTGCTAATATGGGCTGTAACTGACTCACTATACCGAATAAAGATAGCAAGGCATAGCGAAAATATATTTTCATGCCTTTTTGACGAAAGAATTACCAAAGTTATCTTAAATATTGGTTAAAAGGGATAGTTCATTTTTTGCCATGATGACTCTCTATACTACTATTTTAACCTCTTAATACTTGTGAATACTACTTTATTACAAAAAATGAATTGCACAATGGCTTTCCTGAATTGTGATTTTAGAAACCATATCTGAATTCACTAACAAAATAACGTAGTCCATTCAAACTTCTGCCCATCAAACAATCCTTTATCGGTCATTTTCAAAGAAGGAATGACTGGTAATGCCATGAAAGATAGGGTCATGAACGGTGCCCGTAAAGTTGATTTGAGATCAGTTCTGGTAAAATGATCCAACAGGCTATATTGTTTTGCAACGATCTGGCCCTGCTGATTACTCATGATTCCGGCTACAGCCAATTCCAAGCCCAATACAAATGTATTTAATGCTGCGGCGATGCCTCCTTTTTGATCAATTACTTTATTCACTACAGTACATATAGAAGCATCATCTACACCTACAGCTATGATATTATGAGAATCGTGGGCAACACAAGATGCTATTGCACCGGCTTTGAGACCAAATCCTTTTACAAAACCAATGGCAGGTGCGGCTGGCTGGTAACGATTTATCACTACTATTTTGAGTATATCGTTCTTTGCATCTGCTATCACATGGCCATCCAAAATTCTTGCCTTAGATAAAACAGCATTGGTGATGAGTTGCCCGTCCAATGCTTCTATTACGGCAATGGTTTCAGATAATGCTCTTACTGTCAAATCGGCTTCCGTAATTTTTTTGGCTCTGAAATTATTTATAATCTCCACTTTTTTTGTTTCAAATAACGCTTTGCCGTTTTGTGCCATTAATTTACCCTTGACATAAACATCTTCGACTGTACATGTTTCCAGGTCTGAAATGGTAATAAAATCAGCGCGGTCATTTAATTGCAACTGCCCCTGTGAAATCGAATACTGTTTCCTTGGATTTATGCAGGCGATATTCAACACATCATATAGATTGTATCCATCTTTGATGGCCCTGGCTACCAATTGATTTATATGCCCATGCAAAAGGTCATCGGGATGTTTGTCATCTGAGCAAAACATTAATTGATTCGGATGGGATTGGATCAAAGGAGCCAGTGCAGCATAGTTTTTAGCTGCACTTCCTTCTCTGATAATCACCTTCATCCCAAGGTTTATTTTTTCCAACGCTTCCTCATAGCTAAAACATTCATGGTCGGTCTCAATTCCAGCCGACTGATATAATTTTAATTGATCGCCCCTGAGACCGGGAGCATGGCCATCGATTGGTTTTTTATATCGCTGCGCAGCAGCGATCATAGCCATAAGCTCCGGATCGCGATGTATGACACCGGGATAATTCATTACTTCGGATAAATACCCTATTCTGGGATCGGCCAATAATTTGGAGACTGCAAATTGATCCAGTAGTGCCCCGGCTGTTTCAAATTTACTGGCCGGCACACAAGATGGAGCGCCGAAAACTATTTCCAAAGGCAATTCTTCGGCATTTTCTAACATATAATATACTCCGTCCAAACCAAGCACATTTGCTATTTCATGAGGATCAGACACCGTGGCTAATGTACCGAAGGGAAGTGCAAGTTTAGCAAATTCAGAGGGCACTAACATAGATGATTCAATGTGAATATGTGCATCTATAAAACCGGGCAAGATAAAAGGGCCTTTCCTCGATTTTGTTTTATGTATTGCAGCTATATATCCATTTTGAATATTAATTTCCACACCGTACGTTTTCCGGGAAACCAAATCGATCAGTTGGCCTGCGACTGCTGTTGGGCTTGACATCAAATGAAATAGAATTTAAAGTGATAAAACTATAAAATTTATCCCGTCAAACCAGATTTATTACAAAATCACAACCTCACCTGTGCATGCCCCAACGTATACATATTCTAAAACAATATAAGTACCCTGACTATGGGAATCTGTTCCCTTATTATTAAGTGGATACCGGGATCAGACCATTTCGGTGTTTTTTTCAGGTATATTGTTTTTAACAGGAGCAGGTATATCACCTGAATGTTCTTTATACGTATTTATCATCAATCTCAGGGACTGATCGTATGAGAAATAATTCCAGGCCCAATTAATAAAAGTCTGCAGTCGATTTTTGACTCCCAGAATTGAAATAAGATGGATAAACATCCATACAAACCAGGCTGGAAAACCCTGAAATTTAAGTCCATATATTTCAGCTACCGCTTTATTTCGGCCCACGGTAGCCATAGTGCCCATGTCATGATAAGTAAATGGTTTCCATTTTCTGATATCACCGGCTTTGTTTAGATTTTTAGCTAACCTTTTGCCTTGTTGTATTGCCACCTGGGCAACCTGAGGCAATGGCTGATCATTTGCAGCCAGGTCACCTAATACAAAAACATCGTTGTACCCCTTTACCCTATTGTATTCATCTACTTTTATCCTCTTATTGGGTAACAGCACACTCGGGTCTATACCGGGTATGGAAACCGCTTTTACTCCGGCAGCCCATACCAAGGTTTTAGTATTTAAGGTAGATTCATCAGAAAGGGTCACCGTAGTGCCATCGTATGACTTTACTGTTTTGTTCTTTATGACATGAATTCCAAAATTTTCAAGGTATTTTTCAGCAGTATACGATGAAGATGGACTCATAGCACTAAGCACCCTATCGGAGCCTTCGATGAGGTAAATATTCATGAGATCAAAATCAATTTCAGGGTAATCTTTCGGAAGTATAAACTTCTTCATTTCTGATAGTGCGCCACATACCTCTACACCGGTGGGTCCGCCACCTACAATTACAAATTGCAATAGTTCTTTTCTTTTTTCTTTAGTAGGTGCCAGGAGAGCCAATTCAAATTTTCGAAGAATTGAATTTCTAAAGGTGAGTGCATCCGAAGTGGATTTTAATTTAAAGGCATTCTTTTGCAATTCTTCATTTCCATAAAAATTAGTGGTAGCTCCTAACGCCAGGACCAGGTAATCGTATTTTATTTCGCCTATAGATGTATTCAATGCTTTACGGGAAGTATCCACACTCATTACTTCAGCCATCCTGAAGTGCAGGTTTTTCCTGTTTTGAAATAGTTTTCTAAATGGATAAGAAATAGCACTTGGCTCTATTCCTGCGGTTGCTACCTGGTAAAACAATGGTTGAAACTGGTGATAGTTATTCTTATCCAGCAGTACTACCTGGTAATATTTAGTTGATATTTTTTTTGCAAATTCTATCCCTGCAAAGCCACCACCTACAACTACAATTCTCTTTCCTAAAGCCGGAGGCAAATTGGGATCTACTACACTTTTCATTTTGATTCTGTTTTTAATTTCATCGTGCTATGGACGACTTTTCATCCGTAGCATATTGGATATACAACAGCAAATGTATGGGCTTTGTTATATGTACATTTTTTATATATGTTTAATACTATTTGGTCTATCAAAACTTTGCATAGACGAATTATGCCTGAGACTAATAAATCTAAATAATATTTGCTATCATTTTTTAAAAAACAGTATATTATTTTGTATAATATATATTTTAAACAAAAAATCAAACAATATGTAAATGTTAAACTTATATTTAAATATATTATTCTGATGTTAAGGTACTTAGGGTAAGGGGTAATCAGGCATGAATTCTTGTATTTTGCATTGGATTTGCCATTTTGTTTGCATGAAAGCAATAGTCTATAAAAAGGGTAATATTTAGGCAATTCCTGTTAATCCGTGATTTCGTTCTTTAAAAAGTTAAGCTATCTTTATCTGCATGGAAAGCATAAGTGCATTCGAAATGATCAAGGTAGGTATAGGACCATCGAGCTCCCATACGATGGGGCCATGGATAGCCGCAGAATTGTTTTTAGAATACTTGAGTGAATCCAATATCAGCTATCAGCAAATACAGGAAATAGAAATACATCTCTATGGCTCATTAGCAAAAACAGGTAAAGGCCATGGTACGGATATAGCCCTGCTAATGGGATTAAGTGGAGAGGACTACAGGAGTATTGATACTACCACTATAAATTCAAAAGTAGAATCGATCCTTCACTCCAAAATAATAAAGCTCGATCAATTTCACCCAATACATTTTGATTACGATCGCCACTTGATTTTTCATAAAAATGAAACCAAGGTCCATCATCCCAATACATTGCAGCTAAAAGCCATATTGCATGATGGTTCCATTGCCGAAAAACACTATTATTCATTGGGAGGAGGATTTGTAGCCACAGATGAAAGCAATTCAATTGAAAATAAGGCTATTCGTACACCCCATCCTTGCCATATAGCCAGGTCTATTCTGGATTTTTGCACAGATTTTAAAATATCGGTGAGCGATCTGATTTATATTAATGAACAGGCCTGGAGATCCGTAGAAGAAATCAATCTAAAAGCCCTATCCCTTTGGCATGAAATGAAACAAAGCCTATGGCGTGGTTGTCATGCACACGGTCTGTTGCCCGGCGGACTCCAGGTAAAAAGGCGAGCCGGTGAAATTAATGATCATCTTTTACAGGGACTGTCTTATACCGATATCAATGAATGGATAAAATCGATAAAATCAAAGGGCCAGGAATTTACTATGGTCAATAAATGGATTACCTGCTTTGCACTGGCAGTGAATGAGGAGAATGCCTCATTTGGCCGAATTGTGACCGCGCCAACGAATGGTGCTGCTGGTGTAATACCTGCAGTGCTCATGTATGCGCATTGTTTTTTATCCTTTGATGATGATAAAATCATTCGATTTATACTTACCGCCGGTGAAATAGGAACCTTATTTAAAAAGAATGCTACCATCAGTGCTGCAGTGGGTGGTTGCCAGGCAGAAATAGGAGTGAGTAGTGCCATGGCCGCAGCTGGATTAGCTGAGGGAATGGGAGCAACACCAGCCCAGGTATTGATGGCCGCGGAAATAGCAATGGAACACCATCTTGGACTTACCTGTGATCCGGTGGGTGGCTTGGTGCAAATCCCTTGTATTGAAAGAAACAGTATGGGCGCTATCAAAGCAATTACTGCTGCTAATCTCGCAATAGAATCTGATCCAAACATGGCCCAGGTAAGCCTGGATGATGTAATCAAAACGATGTGGGAAACGGCAAAAGATATGAATACCAAATATAAGGAAACTTCAGAAGGTGGATTGGCAACTATAGCAGTCAATGTCGTGGAGTGTTGAGTGTTACTATGTTCAAAGAACGCAAATAAATGTCACGAATACAGAGCCATGGTTTTCTCCTTTTATCAGCACTATGCTTCGCAAAGGAAGATTTCAACCATTCTGGCCTTTTAATTTGTAAGAGTTACTCAATTGAATTAAAACTCTTAAAGAGTGTCGTAAAATAATCCAATTGGCAGCATTGGGTATTAAAAAAACAAAACATAACTCTGAATGTGTGGTATCTAAAGCAAGATGCAAGATCACTGTCGTAGCATTATTCAAATTTCCTTTTACGGTGAAATATGGAAAAGCTGATAAGGGCATTGCAGCAGGAATCTTAAATTATTTTCTATATTACATTACATAAATAATACTTCTTCATTCCTAAATCGAAACTATGCCCTGGACTCAAAACATAGATCCGCTTCATAATTTAATTTTATCCGCATTAGTATCAGCGATTCCGGTAATGCTCATTTTTATTTTATTGATTAGAAAAATGAAAGGGTATCAGGCTAGTCTGCTTACTTTAATTTCAGCCCTGGCCATTACCACCCTGGTAAATAAAATGCCACTGTCCCTATCCTTGCCCTCCGCACTGCAAGGAGCATTGTATGGTTTATTTCCAATCTGTTGGATAATTATTACTGCCGTGTTCCTATTTAATTTGACGGTACAGAGCGGGCATTTTGAAATTATAAAAAAGTTTATGGCAACCATCACACCTGACCGAAGGTTGCAGGCATTATTGATCGCATTTTCTTTTGGTGCTTTCTTGGAAGGGGCAGCCGGTTTTGGTGCTCCGGTAGCCATTTCTGGTGCCTTGTTAGTAGGACTTGGGTTTAATCCATTATATGCAGCAGGTATTTGCCTGATTGCGAATACTGCTCCGGTTGCCTTTGGATCCGTGGGTACACCCATTATCATGGCCTCACGTATGTCGGATATACCTGACCTGGCTATATCACAGATGGTTGGGCGAACACTGCCTATATTATCGCTGGTACTGCCTTTGTATTTGGTGGTATTGATGTCGGGATGGAAAAAGGCTATTGAGGTAATGCCGGCCATACTGGTTTCCGGATTATCTTTTGCCTTTTTTCAATGGTTTACTGCTAATTATATGGGGCCTATGCTGCCCGATGTTTTAGCAGGGTTAGCTTCTATCCTTTCATTGATGATCCTGCTTAAATACTGGAAACCCAAATCTATTTGGAAATTCAAAGAAGAACCCGAGCAAACAGTAGCTATTGAAAATCATCACTCCAGGTCTGAGATATTCAGGGCATGGGCACCCTATATTATAATGACTTTGATCATCGTAGCATGGGGTATGCCTTCTGTGAAATCTGCATTGAATGCCATAGGATTTGTAAAATTTGCTATACCCGGCCTGGCAGATAATATTTTAAAACCCGATGGTACTCCACTTATCATTAAACCTTTCGAATTTAATTATCTATCTGCACCCGGAACTGCAGTATTGATAGCAAGTTTAATTTCCATACCCCTTATAGGATTGACCTATAAGCAAGGGGCAGTACTTTTTTTAGCCACCTTAAAACAATTAATGTATCCTATTATTACAGTAGCTACTGTAGTAGGCTTTGCATTTGTAGCCAATTATTCAGGTATGTCAGTAATTATGGCCACCGCATTAGCAGCTACAGGTACTCTATTCCCATTTTTTTCACCTATGCTCGGATGGCTGGGTGTCTTCCTCACCGGATCAGATACTTCATCCAATGCATTATTTTGCAAACTTCAATCCAGTAGCGCCGAGGCCATTGGGGTCGATCCGGTAATCACCGTAAGTGCCAATGCTTCAGGCGGAGTTACCGGTAAAATGATTTCACCTCAATCCATTGCCATTGGTGCCGCTGCAGTAGGCCTGGTAGGAAAAGAGTCTAATCTTTTTCGATTTACAGTAAAGCATAGCTTTATTATGTTATTGATCATTTCCATCCTTACTTATTTACAAGCCTATGTAATACAATGGATCGTCCCAGTGTATAAAAAACTAGAATCCGTAGCTATAACCAATGATCTTAAAATGATTTCCGATGGGAAATGGGTATTGCTTGGATTGGCTTTAGTATTGGTTGGTTTGGTAATTGCATTAGTGATGGGGAAAGATTCAAGAAGTGCATAAGAAGAATTGTGTTAGATTAAATAAAAAAGGGGAACAACTGCTCCCCTTTTAAATTTCAAGATAGAACTTTTATTACAATGGATTTTGAACTGCTTTTTTATTCGCATTCAATTCATCACGTGGTATTAAAAATTCCCAGCGTACATCACCTGCCGGTATCAACATTTCGAGTGCAATAGCGGAATTATGATTGGAATTTCTTCGGTCCACTGGCAAGTTGAGTCTTTTCAGGTCAAAAAATCGATGACCTTCACCCCATAGCTCTATTCTCCTGTTGAAATATATTTCCTCTAAGAGATCTGTACCCGTCTTGGATGTTTTGGTCGCTGAAGCGTCTCTGTTGGAAACCAGTGTATGTAATGCGGTTTGTGCGCCTGCATTATCTCCCAGTTTTGCTTTGGCTTCGGCTTCAATCAACAGCATTTCACCTGCTCGCATATAAGGCACATCACCCATGGCACTGGTGGAGGGCACACCAGGCAGTCTGAATTTTTGCCCCATAAATGGTCTTCTGACACCTCCCGGAGGTACCACGGAATTAGTCGCTGTTGGATTTTCTACCCACATTTTTGACCGAACATCCGTAGAGGGTATCTTTTTATATGTAATGCTATTCATAGCTCTGGGACATGTTCTGATTACAGATGAGTTATAATTGCATGAAATATAGGAATGATATCCACCAAAAAACTCGGATTGGTCTTCTAAATGATCGAATCCCCACATCCATTCCGGATTGGTAATATCTGCAAAACCATCCTGGTATTGCGCATTGGACATGAGAGTAAAACCGGCCCGTGCATCAGCAGCCAGTTTTGCAGCATCTGCCCATCTCTCCTGGACCAATGCAACCCGGGCAGCTATCCCTTGTGCTACATTTTTATTTATATGAGACTTAAAGGTACGGGCAGCAGTAAGTAAGGTGATAGATTCATTTATATCTTTATTTATCTGATCATAAACCGCTTTAACCGTGGATCGCTCAACTCCTTCGAATGTAGGTGTGGTAATCAATGAAACTCCCAATGTAGAATTATCAGTCCCTGCTACCCATCTTTTACCATACATCTGTACGAGGTTAAAGTAAGACCAGGCCCGCAACGCCAATACTTCACCTTTAATTCTGTTTTTTTCAGTTGCAGAACCAGAAGCATTATCGATGCCATCCAATATTACATTGGCATTGGCAATGACCCTATAATACATTTCATATCCAAATTTGGTCATCACGCCGGTCTCTGTCCTATGAGCAATCCATCGTTGTTCACCAAAATGCCAGGTATTGGAAGTGGTGGTGAGCACCATATCTTCTCCCATTGCATCTAAAATTAACATCATTGCCGGATAACCGGAATGTCCCTGAGAACTTTGGTATCGAACAATTACAGAACGATAGATACCATTTAATACTGCAGAAGCACTGGTAGTAGTCTCCACAGCCTGAGCGGCAGCCACACTATCCGTTGGTTTGGTTTCTAATAAGCCATCCTGACAGGAAGACAGCATCAGCAGAATTGCTGTTGAATATAAAGCTATATAATTTGAAAATTTATTTTTCATTTTTATGAAATTTTAGAATGTGAGAGAAAGTCCACCGGCAAAAGTACGGGCAAAACCAAATTCATTTGAGGTCACACCGGAAAATGCAGACTGTGGATTCATACCTTTACGTTTAGAAAATAGGGCGAGGTTTTCACCAGACAATAAGATTTGAGCGCCTTGAATATTTAACTTCTTAGCAATATTGGGTGAAAGATCATAAGATAATCTGACACTTCTGACTGAAAGTGAATTGCCTGAAATCAACCACCGTGTTGAAGTTCCTGCATTAAAATCTGCTGTTCTGGATTCATCTAATCTCGGAATATCAGTTACATCACCCGGATTTTTCCATCTTCCTGCAATGTCGATGTGTTTTGCTGCACCATACCCACCTGAACTCATAAGGGAAGCATAAGCATTATCAAATACATATCCTCCCAATTGGTAAACAAACAAAGCAGACAAAGTCACTCCTTTATAAGTAAAACTATTGGATATTCCTCCGCTAATTGGGTTGTAGGAGGTTTTATTAGGATAAATAAATTTTGCATTATTGATGTTTGTAGTCAACGTATCACCAAGGTCGTTGATAAAACTATTTGCGGCGTTAAAAGCCACCGCACTGAATAACGCCTCGCCTGTTTGCGGTCGTACTCCGCGATAATCCCTTAGCCAATAATCGAATAAAGATTTTCCTACGGCTAACTTTTTGGTTCCGGAAATAATTTCTTGATTTGATTCCGGCATTTTTGTAATTCTGTTTTTTAGATTTAAGCCATTTAGCGATATAATCCAGCTAAAATCCTTTTTTCGGATGGGCTCTATATTTAATTCAACCTCCAAACCCCTGTTATACATAGTACCAATATTCTGAATTTGACTTATCAAACCAGTAGAAACCGGGAGGGGCACATCGAAAATCAAATTTGAAGAATTCCTATCAAATACTTCAACTGTACCGGAAATTCTATCTTTAAACAAGCCAAATTCCAATGCTATATCGGCTTGTTTAGACACCTCCCATTTAAGATTTGGATTGCCTACTGCTCTGTTTTGCAGAATACCCGGCTCACCTGCATTATTCCATCCCAGGCCAAACAATACCTGGCTCGGATAAAGATTGGCATTATTGTTTGCATCTAAAATATTTTCATTGCCAGTAGTTCCAAATGAAGCTCGGACTTTAAGATTGTTTATAATGGAGTTGTTAGCCAAAAATGGTTCTTTGGAAATTCTCCAGGAAGCTCCAACAGAGCCAAAGTTTCCCCATCGGACTGAGGGAGCAAACCTGGAGCTCGCATCCCTTCTACCTGAAACATTGATAAAATATTTTTCATCAAAATCATACGAAATTCTACTGAAGAAACCCTGAATGGATCTTTTATCTGTATTTTCAGTAAGTCCGGTAGTTGTTGTAAAATTGATCAAATTCGTATTTCCGCCCGATACCAATTGAGACCTGGAACCGGATAAAGTATTGTCTGTCCTTGTAAATGTTTCCTGGCCTACGATTATATTAAAACCATGGCGACCAAACTGAGTAGTATAATTAAGTACCTGGCTGATATTTAAGCTGGTGATATTAAGATGGGTGGTCGATGCTCTTCCGGCAGGAGCTCCATCCCCGATTTCCGGATTTTGAAATGTGTTGTCATACCTATTGGTGAAGTCAACACCACCGTTAATAGTTAATTTTAATCCTCTTAATAAATTTAAGTCTGTAAATGCTCTACCGGAAAAAACGTTTCTTTTGAAATCATTTGTATTCAAAATTGTTTCCGCTATGACATGCCGGCCACCAAATTGTGGTCTATTAGGCAATCCTAAAGCACTAAGATTCCCGTAATCATAGAGTGGGTTGCCATTTCCATCCAACAAATATTGACCAGGATTTGCAGGATCATAAGCATATACGGGATATATCGGACCCATACCTCTGGAAAAGAAAAATGGATTTACAAAAGATGTATTCCCACCTGCATCATTATTTTCCGAATCAGAATGTGTGTAGCCAAGGTTAGCTCCTACTTTGATCCAGGATCGGAGTTCGGAATTTACATTTAACCTGGCGGTATATCTTTTAAAACTGGTTCGGATTAAAAATCCCTTATCATCCAGGTAGCCACCGGAAACAAAATAATTGGTCTTACCATCTCCACCAGAAAATTCTGTGGTAAGTTCATCCCTGCCTCCGTTTCTAAATAAAGGAGTTTGCCAGTCTAAATCCTCAGGTTTGTATATCAATTGTGCACTGGGATTCAGTTTTCCATCAGTGCCAACCAACTGGTTGTTTGGGACATTATATGCATTGTAGCCTACCAATGATACTAATCTGCTCGTGGCGTCTCTGGCTGCAGAATCTGCAGTGAGTGGATTAGTTGCCCGGTATTGAACTGTATTCTTATGTGTTTCCCACATGAGCGGATAATAATCAGTAAGCCCAACCTGGTCATATTCAGGTACTGCTCTATCGGAATATCCTCGTGTATATTTTACATTTATAGAAGTTTTCCCCTTTACTCCTTTTTTGGTTGTAATCATTACAACCCCATTGGCCGCTCTTGATCCATACAATGCTGTAGAAGAGGCATCTTTAAGTATAGTTACATTTTCAATATCATTCGTGTTTAAGTTAGCAATAGCCCCTGAATAAGGCACCCCATCTACCACATAAAGTGGATCATTGGAAGAATTAATAGATCCAAATCCTCTGATTCTTATGTTTGGTTCACTGCCGGGTTGACCACTACCAAATGTAGCTTGTACACCTGCAGCAGCACCTACCAATGCCTGACCCACATTAGTAATAGCACGGGTTCCAATTGCCGTACTGCCAATGGTGGCGGCAGATCCGGTAAACTTTTCTCTTGAAAACTGACCCCCAAAGGGTGAAGTAATCAATACTTCCTGGATATTGGTTCCTTCCTGCAGGGTGATAGTATAATTGGTTTCAGTGGATAGGATCACTTCCAATGAAGAAAATCCGGTATACGAAACCAGTAGTGATTTTACATCATTCGGTACGGTAAGTTCAAATTTTCCATCGATGTCGGATATAGTGCCGACAGCAGTATTTTCTTTAGCCACGATATTGGCCCCTATCAGGAGTTCACCTTTTGAATCAGTGATCAATCCTGAAATTTTTCTTTGAGCTATTGCTGCACTAGACATCAGCAAAAAGCCCAATACATAAAAAATAAGCTTTTTCAATTCTTAAAAAATTTAGTGAGTTGATAAAATAAATTCTAATAATAAGAACGCCAAAGGTAGAGATAACGCTGTGGTTTTAGTTAATTTTACTTAATTAATCCCCCCGATATTTCAGATAATTTTAAAACAATATTCACACTCTATTTTTTACTTCTCTGACTGATTCAATTTATCTGGCCATTCTTAATATTGAGGTGCCTATTGAAGGGCATGGTTTTGCAATCAACAAATGTTGAGGATCTATTTTATCTCTTTTCACATTCGTAGAATTCATAATCGATCTTCCAACTATAACTCTCACCGGGCTTGATATTAAATTGTAAAAATGGTTCGGGACATACTGTTTTTATTGCTGACCACATGGGTAATTTGAATATTGGCTGATCGCAGGTGATTTTTACCGCTGCCCCTGTCTTATGATTTTCAATACTAAAATTATAATCCGGTGCCCCTTTACTATGCCTCTCGATATCGGTAAAGTATAGATATTTTTTAGGTACAATATCTTTTACAAATTGAATATGATTTCCCTCTACCGTTACCAGGTCTGCGCCTTCTCTGGGTGATCCTGACACCGGGTATGGAAATTTAACTTCATATGCGGGACCTATCGTAGTCTGATCCATTACAAAAAAATTATGATTGTATACCGTAGTCTCCAGAGGCAATGTACCTGTATTTTTTAAAGTATGGGATATGGTCAATACCGGTTTGTCCTTGGTCAAAGCCATCGTTTTATCGTATACGTAAGCATATCCTTTATCAGAAAATACTTGATTGTAGTGAATCCTGTCTTTTTTTGTTTTTACTTTCCACTTGCCCGAATTGACAACCGGGTATTCCGTTGCAATTGAATACTTTGGTTCGTCTACTTTATTTACCATACCAATTCCAATTACCAGGAAGGCCTCGCCCGGTTTAGCAGTTTCATATCCAATAGGTGCAAATGCCTCCACAGGACCCATGATGGCATCGTGCAATGTAGGTCTGTACGATTCAAACCACTGGCCAAAATATTCATGACCATTCCATTTAAGTGAAGAGATCTGCCCTGACCAATCAAACCGGGCTCCCCGATAATAGCCAACCTTGGCATCTGGTAAAGGAGATTCCGCTTTGATCAATTTATTTTGAATACTTGCTTTGGGGTATGCTCCCTGGGCCAAAGCTGTAGCTCCAGGCAGGATGAAACAGAGTAATAAAATCATTTTCATTTAATGAAAATAAGCAATATTTAGTGTCCAGAGGTTAAGTAGGGATCTCAGGGAGACAGACCCGGACACAAAAAGCATATAAACGCTATACTATTCTTATTTGTTACGGTTTTGACAATCAATAAAATATTTATTTATAAACTAAGTCTAAGTGAATTAAGTGCGGTATGAAAAATTAGTATCAGCATGAAGTGATTCTTACAAGCCAAACGTAATATAACCTCCTTTGTATTTAGTCTCATTATCCGGACATACTGCTACCGTGATGTATTGTTTTCCATTGATACTATAGGTACTGGGTATAGATGTCGCCATTCCCGGTAATTTAAATTCCCATATCACTTTACCATCTGCCTGATCAAATGCCCTGAGCTTTTTATCGCCTGTAGTGCCAATGATGATCAAACCTCCTGCAGTAGCGATTCCGCCACCCCGATTAAAATCACCAGAGTTTTTTATTCCCAGTTTAAGTAATTTTTCATTTTCACCTAACGGTACCTGCCACAGGTTTTCGCCTTTATTCAGATCGATAGCGGTAAGCGTTCCAAACGGTGGTTTGATAGCATATATCCCACTGGTATCAGTATAAATATTATATCCCGCAAAACTGTATGGCTCTTCACTCTCAACGGATAAACCTGCTGTATGAAAATCCTGGGTTGATTTTCCCTTGAGAAATGAAATTAAATTATTTATTTGTTGTTGGGGTAAGTGCTTGAAGGCAGGCATAGGACCCACCCCCTTTTTCAATATATTTTCCAGCTTGGATTCTGAATATATTTTTACTTTTTGAGAAATATCCGGCGCTGCTACACTGCCTTTTTTATCTATTCCATGACAGCTGCTGCAATATATTTTAAACAAGGCTTCACCAGGTAGGTTATTATTCTCGATTAGTTTTTTATTTTCAGTAAGAGCAAAGTACCAGGGCATGTCATTGGAGTTGACAAATAAAACATTGGTATTTGTGTTCACTGACCCTCCCCCCCAGTTAGCTCCGCCATGGGCTGTAGGCAATAATAATGTACCCATTAATCCGGGTGGTTCATAAATGCCTGTTTTGTACCCATGTTTTTTAATTTCATCTTTTATATATTGAGCAGAGGTAGGAGTAGCATCACTGATGTATTCCGGTTTATACCCTTGTCGTGCAAAGGGTGCCGGTTTTGTGGGAATGGGTTGTGTGGGCCAGGGTTTTTCACCGGGCATGGTACTAATAGTATCTACAGGCACTTCTTCTATTGGGAATATAGGGGTACCATTTTCCCTGTCGAATAAAAACACATAACCCATCTTAGTCAATAATCCGACAGCATCTATTCTTTTCCCATTATGATTTACAGTGAGCAGGTTTGGCGGCGAACCGTTATCCCTGTCCCATAGATCATGGTGTGTAGTTTGATAATGCCAGATCCGTTTACCGGTACTTGCATTTAATGCCAGCAGGCAATTGCCAAAAAGATTTTGTCCCGGTCTGTCTGCACCATAAAAATCAAAAGAAGGTGATCCTGTGGGAATGTATACTATCCCTCTTTTTTCATCCAATGCAAGTCCAGCCCAGCAATTGGCACCGCCATTTTTTTTACGTGGTTCTGGTCCCCAGGTTTCCGCTCCAAATTCACCGGCCTTGGGTATCGTATGAAATATCCATACAAGCTTACCCGTGATTCTATTAAATGCCCTTATATCGCCTGAGATGGAAGGCAATTCATCAGGAACTTTTGATCCGATGATAAGCAAGTCTTTGTAGATTACACCCGGTGCATTGCTGGTGACAAACAAGCGATCCAGTTTAGTACTATCGTATTCCAAGCCTGTAAAAAAATCCACTTTACCCCGGGTTCCAAACCCATCAACCAAGGAGCCATTATCCGCATTTAAGCAATACAGGGTGGAGCCAAATACAAAATAAATTACATCTTCTTTTGCATTCTCAGCTTTATAATAATTTATACACCTCGACCAATTATAGGTAGTAGCACTATCCGGTAAAAATTGCCAAAGCAGGTTTCCGGTTACAGGATCCAGTGCTGCCAATTTATTTGATGGGAGCAGCACAATCATTTTACCTCTGGCTACGATAGGATTAAAAAACAAACTTGAGCCATTTTCAAGCGAGTCCTCGTATTGCCAGATTTGCTTCAGGCTGTTGACATTTGTTGTATTTATTTGATCCAGGGCTGAAAATTTGGTGTTCTGTATATCGTGGTTGTAGTGGGCCCATTCAGAAGGATCTTCAGAGGTTTGAGAAGGTTTACAGGAAAAAATAAGTAAAGCAAAAATGGAATAAACAATAAATGAGGAAAGTATTTTGCTGTTTTTCATCGGTCTATTTATAAGAAATTGATAATATAAAGGGCTAATGTATCAAAAATGTATTTGCGTGGGTTAAGTAGCGTAAAATTTGTGGAATTAGTATCCTCAATATTAAAACAAGAAATTTTTATATTGAACAGGTTGAAACCTGTTCTACGGGGGGGTTATTGTTTACTCAAATTGACCTCTCCTATTAATCCCGCATCCATGATCTCCCAATCACTGGCATCAAAAGGTTTATAGTTAATGTCTACAATATTGATATCGTAGAATTTTTTCCATGGCAGTTTTATCATGTCCAGGTATTTTATTCTATTGGCGGAAAGATTAGTGACCTTGATTTCAATCGTGTTTTCAGACTGAAGTATATTTCGAGGTATTTTCAAAGTATACGGAGCATACCAGGCAGTGCCAATGTATTTGCCATTGATTTTTACTTCTGCCGATTCACGTACATCGCCGAGATTAATTTTGAGATCAGAGATCCAATCGGGAGTTAGTTTAAATTGTGTAGTATAGGTAGCGGAGCCACTAAAATACCTGGACATGGTATCCGGTGCCTGTGTCCAGGAAATTAATTGGTCAGATTCAAACGAAGCAGGTAAAACAGGGGCACCTTCGATAAAATTGATTTTCCACTTTCCGCTGATAGATAAGGTTTCCGTACTCGCGTGTATCTTTTGTATAACACCTTTCGTCATCTTATCCGGAATACAGTTAATAAACAACATGATGGAGTTGCCTGATTCCAGATCGAGGAGTATTCCACTTTTGTTTTTGTTTGATATGATTTTTGCATCGGTATATTCATTGGTAGCAGGATCAAATAAAATAGCACTGTGTATCGATTGATTAAAAAAAACAGTATCCTGTGAAAACAAGCTGTGTTGATTGGCTATAAAATACATCCATCCTTTATTGTATTTCTTTCGTATAAAACTCAGACTGTGCAAGGGCCACTCTTCAGTACTGATAATTTTATGCAAAGATTGTACAGGATCAGGATTTGCCCCGGACATTTTTTGGGATAGTAATTCAAATCTCGATTGATTGGCTTTATTATTGTGCCATCCGGTAACATAGGAGGGTAAGTTGTTCTGAAAAATTACGGTCACCCCATTCTGTTTCAATTGATTTAGCTTTTCTATTGTCTTCAGAGGCAGGTACACACACTCTGGTATTATGATGGCTTTATACGGGTTGCCCGTGGTGAATATTTTTTTATTTTTTACTACTGCTGCATGCAGTTGCTTATCCGATATAAAATCATATTGAAATCTGTGATGGGTGATTTCGTTGCACAGTTTCCCAAGGCTGCTGCTGAATATACCCGTTCTCATCATGGAATGTACATCCATAGGATTGAGTTTGTCTGCATTGCCGGGCTTGGACCATTCATCATGAATAGGTAAGTATACCAGAAGATCCTGATCCGGTGTACTATTTTGCAAATAATACTGACATCGTTCTATATATGCATTGAGCAAAGGAAGATGATTGTAAAAATGACTTTGTTGATTAAAATTAGTAGAAGCATAAAACAACCATCCAGGCCAGGTCTCGCTTTTGGGAGAATAGGTGATGCCATGATAAAAAATATGGTTTACCCCTGAAATAAAAGATTCATCTATGATGGGTTTGATTTGCCTGAGTGATACTTTAAAATGATTGGCCAGCCAGGTAGCGGTTTCACTGCTAACTAATTTTTTACCCATGATATGCGCAGGAGAGGAGGCGAGCTTCATCATCAATGTGCCCGGTACTCCATATCTCAAAGGTGAGTAGTCTTTATCCTGATTTACCAATGGAATATCATAAGGCCTGGAGCCAAAATATTCTGTCTCGGGTATATCGGATGCTGCGTATAGATCTAAGATATTGGCAGGCGAACCGTGTGCTTCGTTGCGAAAGTATTTATGGTATTTTGTTGCAAAGGATTGTACCGGATAAGTAAATGATTCTAAAAGTAGATCAGAAAGCGTTTCATGATAGTCGATCATAATCAGTTTATCCTTATGTTCCGACAGACTATCCTTGTAAAAGATATGCAGATGATCAAGAATGGAATATCCCTTTCGTTTTAGGAATTGCGCTGGGAAATCAGGAGTCCAGTTGGCTCCATACACCTCATAGGAATCATTATAAAATGCACGCACGCCATGATTTTTTTTACGGAATTCTTCCTCAAATGATTGAATGTATTGATTCACCGCATCTTTATTAAAATGATCCATCACCCAGCCTTCGCCACCCGGTGCAGCACGCTTTACTTTTTGGCCTGTGGGAATAGAAATTATTTGATTTTTATCTGTAATCTTATATTTCTGTGCAGCGTATTGTTCAGTAACCTGTGGTCCGCCAAATGGCCATCCCGTGCCTAAGGTGATGTCAATCCCGAGCCCCAGTCTTTTAGCTTCGGATATGGTAAAGTCGAGCATTTCATACCATGCTTTCGACCTAAACTGAATATTTTTATTTTCGAATCCTTTCACACTGTATATCGGTATTATATGTAAGCCACCGATGCCAACTGCAGCATAATCAGACAAATTATCTTTGATATCATCTTTGGTGACAGCCGATCCCATCCACCACCAGTATGCCCAGGGTTTGTAAGTGGATATTTCCTGCGCATATGTATTTATCGATACGAAGGCAATAAAAATAAATAGGAATTTTAGCATGCAGAATAAAAATAGGAATTAAAATGGATATGTTACTTTGATAATAGATCTTTGGCTAAATCTTACTTTGAGGTGCCGAATGTAAAATAAAAGTTCAGGTCTAATTTTTTTTGATGGAATATTTGAATTGGCACACCATGGCTATCTGTTTGAAACACTTCCTTAATAAAGATGTACGACCCAGACAGGCTCGGATTTATGGTGTATTTGAATTTATAAATATTTAATCCTTCTTGATTTATAGCACTCGAATGGGCTTCAGAATCCGAAGGATTCAAATGGTAGTAACAAAATCATCAAGGATCACCTCGACTCCAATGGGGTCGTATGTTTTTCTATAATTTCGTTTTTATCAAAAAAAATGGTCCTACTGAAGCTAGTATATGAAGTTATAGGGATGGAAAAATTAGTATGTCGGCATTTCAAAATAAGATTTATCCAGATCTTTTAATCCAGCAGCATAAAAATGAGATAGGTAACTACGGACAGCAGTATGCCTACAGAAAAAATGCGGTAAGCCAGGTGCAACAAACGGTATTTTATGGTGAGCAGGTTACCATAGTGGTACATCTCTTTAATGATGGCTTCCATTTTTTTTTCATCATTTTCCATGGTGTCCTTTATCTCCTGCATATAGGTAGCAAAGGGAAGTTGATGGCATTTTTTGTAGTGCAGGATGGTATCGGCAGTTTCATACTTTTTAAATTCCGGCTTTACTGATCGGATGGAAAAAAAAAGGGCAATTACATTGGTAAGCATCAATAAAGCGGCACTGAT